>JAPPGK010000118.1 GCA_028821405.1 Gammaproteobacteria bacterium
AAGTCGCCGCGTGCCGAGACTCGGGCACAACTCCCACAAATCTGCCGTGCACCCGAGTTCGATTCCGCGTTTGAAGACAGCCCAAGTCAGCCCGTATAATGCGCGCCCTTTGCGAACCCCGGATCGTCGCTGGTCGTAGGCGGCGCGTATACGCTGCACGAGGCGAGCGCGGTCGGTGAACGTGACCACGCCAGCCGGCAACGGCCGACGTTGGGGAACGCCGGTCCGGGTAGTGGCCCTGCAGGCGGCTGTCACCGTGGTTGTCACGGCGCTTGCGCTGGCTTGGAGCGTGGCCGAGGCGAAGTCCGCGTTCCTGGGTGGCCTCGTGGCTCTTCTGCCGAACGCGTACTTCGCGTGGGCGGCGAGTCGTGCCGGACGCGGCGGGCAGGATGCGGCGCAAGAAGCGGTCGTCGAAGGGGGCAAGTTCCTCGGTCGATGGCTGGTGAAGATGGGGCTCATGGTGGCGCTCCTGGTTGTGGCTCTCGCGGTTTTGGGGGCCGGTAGCCTCGGGTTCTTCGTCGGTCTCATCGCGACATTGATGGCACCCTTGGCGTCGCCGCTGGTAGTTGGCACGACGGGCGCGGAAAGAGGCGGCTCGAAACCGCAGGACTGACGGGAAACAAAGAACTCCGATGGCCGAAGACGCCGGCGGCTACATCAAGCACCACCTCACGAACCTGACGTTCGGGAAGCATCCCGAGGACGGTTGGGGTTTCGCGGAAAACGCCGATGAGATCGCCGCAATGAAATTTTGGGCGATCAACGTCGACTCGATGTTCTGGTCGTTGGCTCTGGGTGTCCTGTTCTGTACCGTGTTCCGAATCGTCGCGAAGCGGGCGACTTCGGGCGTACCCAAGGGAACACAGAACGCCGTCGAGATGATCGTCGACTTCATCGACGACACGACCAGCAGCATCTTCCAACACCGCAACACCTTGATCGCGCCCATGGCGCTCACCATCTTCGTATGGGTGTTCCTGATGAACCTCATGGATCTCGTACCGGTGGACTGGATTCCGAAGGCGGCCGAATTGTCCGGAATCCCCTACATGAAGGTCGTCGCCTCAACGGATCCGAACATCACCCTAGGCATGGCATTCGCCGTCTTCCTCCTGATTATCTTCTTCAGCATCAAGGAGAAGGGGCTCGGTGGCTTCTTAAAGGAGTTGCTGTGCCACCCCTTCCCCTGGTACCTCGCGCCGGTGAATCTCATTCTCGAAGGCGTCACGCTGATCGCGAAACCGGTTTCGTTGGGACTGCGGCTCTTCGGCAACCTCTACGCCGGCGAGATGATCTTCATCCTCATTGCGCTGATGTACGGCGGCATCCTCATCGGCGTATTCGGCGGCGTTCTGCAATGGGCGTGGGCGGTGTTCCACGTCCTCATCATCACCCTGCAAGCCTTCATCTTCGCCGTGTTGACGGTCGTGTACATGGCCCAAGCGCACGATGTCGAGGAAGACCACTAGCAACCAACCATAGGAGTCTCAAAACACACCATGGAGATGGAAGTTCTCTTGTACATCGGGGCCGGCCTGATGATTGGCCTCGGCGCCGTCGGCGCCGCCGTCGGCGTGGGAGTACTCGGTGGCAAGTTCATGGAGGGCGTCGCGCGCCAGCCGGAACTGCTGCCGACCCTGCGAACCCAGTTGTTCATCATCCTGGGCCTCGTGGACGCGGTGCCGATCATCGGCGTCGGCGTGGCTCTCTACGTGATGTTCGTGGTCGCCGCCTAGTGCTTGGCACCCGTCTTCGGGAGGAGCGGACATGAACATAACGTTCACCCTGATCGGCCAGACGATTGCGTTCTTCGTTTTCGTCGCCTTCTGCTGGAAGTTCATCTGGCCGTTCCTGATCGCCGCCATGCGCGAACGCCAGCAGACCATCGCCGATGGCCTGGAGGCGGCGGCGAAGGCGCAACGCGACCTAGAGCACGCGGAGGCCCGGGCACAGGAAATCGTCAACGAGGCGCGCAACGAGGCCCGGGGGATCGTCGACGATGCCCGGAGCCAAGCATCGCAGATGATCGATAACGCGCGCACCGACGCCGAATCGGAACGCGAGCGGATCCTGAAGGCGGCGCAAGCGGATGTCGCCCAGGAAGTCAACCGTGCCAAGGAATCGCTGCGAGCCGAGGTTGCCGATCTGGCGGTTCTGGGCGCGGAACGCATCCTCGAAGCGTCCATCGACCGCGAACGCCACGACGCCCTGCTCGAGCGGGTCGCGGCGGAGCTATAGGGGACGAAAAGGAAGTGGCCGAGATCGCCACACTCGCCCGCCCCTACGCCAACGCGGTGTTCGACCTTGCGCGGTCGGCCGGGCGCATGACGCAATGGTCGCCGATGCTTGGATTGCTGGCCCGTGCGGTTGAGACGGACGAGGTGAAGGATCTCGTTGCGCTGCCGTCGCTCGCGCCCGCCGTCAAGGCGCGCCGGCTGGTCGAGTTGGTGCGCGAGGAGATCGACGACCACTGCCGGCGGTTCGTGAACGTCTTAGCGGACAACCATCGCCTGGAATTGCTGCCCGAGATCGCTGCCCAGTTCGAGGCGCTGAAAGCCGAAGCGGAGAAAACCCTCGACGTGGAGATCACCGCAGCTGTCGGACTCACGGACCGTCAGGTCGACGCCTATAGCACGGCGCTCCGAGAGCGCTTCGACCAGGAGGTCAGCGTCAAGGTCGAGGTTGACCCGGGGTTGGTCGGCGGCGCCGTTGTCCGCGCCGGCGACACGGTCATCGACGGCTCCGTCCGCGGTCGGCTCACCCGATTGATCGAGTCGCTCCAGCGCAATTGAAGGATTTGAGAAGAGGTCAAGCAATGCAGCAACTGAATCCGGCCGAAATCACGGACATCATCCGCGGCCGTATCGAAAGCCTCGACGTGTCCGCCCAGGCGGCGAACGAGGGCACCATCGTCAGCGTATCCGACGGTATCGTCCGCGTACACGGCCTCGCCGAAGCGCAGTACGGCGAGATGATCGAATTCACCGGCGGCCTGTTCGGCATGGCACTCAACCTCGAGCGCGACTCGGTGGGCTGTGTCGTGCTGGGCGACTACGAGAGCCTTTCCGAGGGCATGACCGCGCGTTGCACGAAGCGCATCCTCGAGGTGCCGACGGGCCCGGAACTTCTGGGCCGGGTCGTCGATGCGCTCGGCAACCCCATCGACGGCAAAGGGCCGATCAACGCGTCATCGTCGTCCCCGGTGGAGAAGGTCGCCCCGGGCGTCATCGCCCGGCAGACGGTCGACCAGCCCGTGCAACTCGGCATCAAGTGCATCGACGCCATGGTCCCCATCGGCCGCGGCCAGCGGGAACTCATCATCGGCGATAGGCAGATCGGCAAGACCGCCATCGCCGTGGACGCGGTCATCAACCAGAAGGACAGCGGCGTCAAGTGCGTGTACGTTGCCATCGGCCAGAAGATGTCGACCATCGCCAACATCGTGCGTACGTTCGAGGAAAACGGCGCCATGGACCACACCATCGTGGTCGCGGCCAGCGCGTCCGACCCGTCGCCGATGCTCTACATCTCGCCCTACTCGGGCTGCGCAATGGGGGAGTACTTCCGCGACCGTGGCGAGGACGCGCTCATCATCTACGACGACCTCACCAAGCAGGCCTGGGCGTACCGCGAGATCTCGCTCCTGCTGCGCCGACCACCGGGCCGCGAGGCGTATCCCGGCGATGTCTTCTATCTCCACTCGCGCCTTCTGGAGCGCGCCGCCCGGGTCAACGCCGACTATGTCGAGGATTTCACCAACGGTGAAGTGAAGGGCCAGACCGGTTCGCTAACGGCGCTGCCGATCATCGAGACACAGGCCGGCGAGGTGTCATCCTTCGTGCCCGCCAACGTGATCTCCATCACAGACGGACAGATCTACCTCGAACTCGACCGCTTCAACTCCGGCATCCGCCCGGCCATGAGCCCTGGCATCTCGGTGTCCCGGGTCGGCGGCGCGGCGCAGGTGCCGTTCATCAAGAAGATCTCCGGCGGCGTCAAGTTAGCACTTGCCCAGTACCGGGAACTCGCGGCGTTCTCCCAGTTCGCATCCGACCTCGACGAGGTGACCCGTCGCCAACTCGACCACGGCGCGCGGGTCGAAGAGTTGATGAAGCAGAAGCAGTACGCCCCGATGACGGTCGCCGAGATGGGCGTCGTGCTGTTCGCCGCCAGCGAAGGCTACCTCGTGGACGTACCCGTCGACCGGGTGCTCGATTTCGAACGCGACCTCTTGGCCTACATGAACGCCGAACACGCCGAGTGGATGGCCGAGGTCACCGCCTCCGGCGATCACAACGACGAGATCGTCGACTACATGAAGACCGCGCTCGACAAGTTCGCCGCGAGCCACAGCTATTCGTAATCACCGATGTCCGCCGGCGTAGAGACAAGCACGCGTAGGGGCGACCCTTGTGGTCGCCCGTGTTCAATCACCGCAACACCTGGTTGCGAGACGTAACCGATGGCCGCCGGCAAAGAGATCAAGAAAAAGATCGCGAGTGTTCAGACCACGCAGAAGAGCACGCGCGCCATGCAGATGGTGGCGGCGAGCCGGATGCGCCGCACCCAGGACCGCATGCAGGAAGGCCGGCCCTACAGCCAGCGCATCGAGCAGGTGATCGGCCACCTGGCGAACGCCGCGCCGGAATACCGCCACGTCTACATGACGACCCGCGAGGTCAGCCGCATCGGCTACATCGTGGTGTCCACGGACCGGGGTCTGTGCGGCGGTTTGAACGTTAATTTGTTCCGCGAGCTCATCCGCAACCTGTCTTCGCGGCGGGACGACGGCAAGGAGTCGGAGCTGGCGTTGATCGGCAACAAGTCCGCGCAGTTCTTTCGGTCCGTGGGCGGCAACGTCGTCGCCACCATGGGCAATATCGGCGAGACGCCCGAACTCGCCGACTTGATCGGCGGCATCAAGGTGATGCTCGACGGATTCGCAGAGGGTCGAATCCAGCAGTTGGACATCATCTCCAACGAGTTCGTGAACACGATGACCCACCGACCGGTATTGCGTCAGCTTCTGCCGCTGCCGCCGATGGAGGCGGCCGAGTTCCGCCACCGCTGGGACTACATCTACGAACCCGACGCCCGGGAACTGATCGAGGGGCTGGTGCAGCGCTACATCGAATCCTTGGTCTACCAGGCGGTTATCGAGAACACGGCGTGCGAGCAGGCGGCGCGGATGATCGCCATGAAGAACGCCACGGACAACGCGGAGGAGATCGTCAAGGAACTGACGCTGCTCTACAACAACGCCCGACAGGCGTCGATCACCCAGGAGATCTCGGAGATCGTCGGCGGCGCGGCGGCAGTGTAGGGGCGACGCTAACGCGCCCGCAGGGCGCGCCGTCGCCCGTTTGGGGCGCCCGTCAATTATCGGAAAGGTTGAGGAAATAGAAGCATGGCAAACGGACGCATCGTCCAGATCATCGGCGCGGTCATCGACGTCGAGTTCGACCGGGAAGAGGTTCCCAGCGTCTACGACGCGCTGATCGTCTCGGAAACGGGTTTGACACTGGAGACCCAGCAGCAGTTGGGCGACGGAATCGTCCGTTGCATCGCCATGGGCTCGTCGGAAGGCTTGTCCCGGGGCCTCTCGGTCACCAACACGGGCGAACCGATCTCGATTCCGGTTGGCGAGGAGACCTTGGGACGGATCATGGACGTGCTCGGCCATCCGGTGGACGAGAAGGGTCCGATCAACTCCCGGGAGAATCTCCCCATCCACCGCAAGCCGCCGACCTACGAGGATCAGAAAGGCGGCAACGAACTCTTGGAAACCGGCGTCAAGGTAATCGACCTCATGTGTCCCTTCGCCCGCGGCGGCAAGGTCGGCCTGTTCGGTGGTGCCGGGGTCGGCAAGACGGTGACCATGTTGGAACTGATCCGGAACATCGCCATCGAGCATTCCGGCCTCTCGGTATTCGCCGGCGTTGGCGAGCGGACCCGGGAGGGCAACGACTTCTACTACGAGATGCAGGACGCCGGTGTCCTGGACAAGATCTCGCTGGTGTTCGGTCAGATGAACGAGCCCCCGGGCAACCGTCTCCGAGTTGGACTTTCCGGTCTCACCCTTGCGGAGCAGTTTCGCGACGAGGGTCGTGACGTGCTACTTTTCATCGACAATATCTACCGATATACCCTCGCCGGTACTGAATGCTCGGCCCTTTTGGGTCGGATGCCGTCGGCGGTGGGTTACCAGCCGACCCTTGCCGCCGAGATGGGCGCCCTGCAGGAACGCATTACCACCACCAAGACCGGTTCGATTACCTCGGTGCAGGCCATCTTCGTTCCTGCCGATGACTACACCGACCCGTCGCCGGCGACGACGTTCGCGCACCTCGACTCGTCGGTGACGTTGAGCCGCGCCATCACGGACCTCGGCATCTATCCGGCGGTGGACCCCCTGGCGTCGTCCAGCCGCCAGCTTGATCCCAATGTCGTCGGCCAGGAGCACTACGACGTCGCCCGCGGCGCCCAGGAAGTCCTGCAGCGCTACCAGGAACTCAAGGACATCATCGCCATTCTCGGCATGGACGAACTATCCGAAGAGGACAAGGCGCTGGTCTACCGGGCCCGGAAGATGCAGCAGTTCTTCTCCCAGGCGATGTTCGTCGCCGAGCAGTTCACCGGCCAACCCGGCGACTACGTGACCCGCGAGGACACGGTGCGCAGCTTCAAGGCGATTCTCGACGGCGAGTGCGACGACATGCCCGAGCAGGCGTTCTACATGGTCGGCACCATCGAGGACGCCCGCAAGAAAGCCGAAACCTTGGCCGAAGCGGCATAGCCAGAGACGGGAGATCAACCATGGCCGCCACCATGCAATGCGACATCGTCAGCGCCGAGGAGGAGATCTTCTCGGGCCGGATCGCCGCGCTCTCTGTCACCGGCACCATCGGCGAACTGGGCATCCTGCCGGGCCACGCGCCGCTCTTGACCGGCATACGTCCCGGACCCGTCAAGCTCCGCGACGAGAACGGCGACGAGGAGGTGTTCTACGCCTCCGGTGGCTTCCTGGAGATCCAGCCCGGCGTTGTCACCGTATTAGCCGACACCGCGCTTCGTGCGGGTGATATCGACGAAGCCGCCGCGCTTGAAGCCCAGCAGCAAGCGGAGCGCGCCCTGTCGGAATCGGCTGCGGAGATGGACTACGGCATGGCCCAGGCCGCATTGGCGGCGGCGACCGCCCAGCAGCGGACGCTGGAGGAGTTGCGGAAGATCCGGCGTTGACCCAGCGCCCAGCGCGGGACGGGACAAGCCCGTCCGCTACATGTCGATCCGGATGCCGAACCGAATCCGGTAGACGGACCGCGATGCCGAGGGAAACGCCGAGGCGACGCTGCGGAAGCGGTTGAAACGGTAGAGGCAGTCGCTCTGTTGCCGGCACCTCGACCGCGGCGTATCGCCCGTCAGTGCCGGTGCGCCATCCACGCCGAGTGAGGCGACGTCGCTGGCGCCGACGAGATCCGCTCGGACTATGGCCGCCTGGTTGAAGCGGGGCCCCGCCTCGTAGGTGCCCCACTCGTCGTTCAGCAGGTTGAGAACGTTCTCGACGTCCAGCACAAGGCTTACGTGGTTCTCGCCCACCCATTGGTCGAGGAGGCCCATGCTCGGCATCTCAAGACGCAGCCGGACGTCCCAGACCTGGTTCATCCCGGGATCCTCGGAGTAGGGCGCGTGAATGCCTGCGCCGATGTCGTTGTCGGCGACGTAGGCGAAGAAGGCGTCTTGATCGAACGAGGACGCGTACACGACAGCGGGATCGTTGCGGTCGCTCGGGACGTAGAGCGGATTGTTGTCGTACGGGCTTTCCCCGGCGCCGGCGCGGCCGAAAAGCGCGTTGCTGCGGTCGATGTCGAAGGTGTAGGTGAAGCGGTCGCCGGACCAGGCGCGGGCGAACAGGTCCGCGCGAGCGCGGAATCCGGGACCGAACGCGCGTTCGTAGCCCAGGTTCAGTTTCACGGAGTGCGTGACCTGGTGCGGCGAGGTGCGGGGTGACGGGCGGTTGCGGTCGGCGTCCTGGATATTCCGCCAGTTGGAGATGCCGCGCGAGGAGAAGCCCTCGGTGACGGCCTCGACGTCCTGCCATGCATAGCTCATTTGGAAGTCGAGGCCGTTGTCGTAGCGCTTGCCGAGCGCCGCCGTGAGGATCCTGCTGCTGCCTTCGCCGTGGTTGCCGAGCGCGACGAGATTGAGAATCCGCAGGTCGTCGAGGTCCGCGTAGATCGTGCGGCCGTCTGGGGCGACGCCGGTGGGCTGGGCTGCGGCGAGCCGGGTCTGGGCGTAGTTGGTCCACAGGAAACCGTCGCCCGTCCATGTCGTCAGGGCTTGCGCCGTGAACGTGTATCCGGTGCCGAGGTTCAGGCTCCCGAAAACGAGGTCGAGATCCCGTTCGAGGCGCAGCGACGCCTTCCAATCCGAGGGCACGTCGAAGCCGGGCGCGATGGCGTCGATGGCCACCGGATTTCCCGCCGCAACCGCCGCGCGGAGTTCGTCGGGCACCGATGTCGGTGAAACGCCACTCGCCGTGACGCGGGAGAAGACCGTCGGCACCTGGAAGGTGTTGGAAGTCCAGACCTTGGGATCGCCGCCCGAGAAGAGGCCGATGCCGCCGCTCACCACGGTGCGGTCGAGCCCGGTCCAGCGGAAGCTCACGCGCGGCATGAGTAGGGCCAGACCGTCGAGACCCGTGTCCGTGCGGATTCCGTAGGTGTCCTGGATCGGCTGGCTGAACGCGGGACGGTCGTCCTGGGCGTAGCGCTCGTAGCGCAGCCCGGCCGTCAGTTCGAGATGCTGCCGCGGCTGCCAGGTGTCCTGAACGAAGAACGTCGTCCGGCTGTAGCCCCAGGCGGCGGCGCCGTCGTCGGCGTTGTTCGACGGCGCGTTGACGTAGTCCACCCGCGCGGTGCGGCCGACGATGGCTGCGAAGTCGCGGAACACGAAGCGGCCGTTCGAACTCGGCACGAACAGGTTGAACAGGTCGAAGGTCTCATGCTCCATGCCGACGCGCACGATGTGGTCGCCGAGGAGGTAGTCGAAGGCGCCGTACACTTGGAGCCGTTCATCGTCGTACGCATTGGCGTGCCGGAAGCGGTCGCACCCGGCGATCAGGTCGACGCTGCCGGTAATGAGTCCTTCGAGCGGCGAACCCGCGACGCCGTCTGCGTCGAGGTTGTCGAATTCCAGGGCGCCCACACCCTGCGCCCGGCAGTTCTGGCCGCGCAAGAACTCCTTGCGGTTCACGCGCAGCGTCGTCGAGGCACGGTCGCTCCAGTCGGAGAATAGCTGGAGCGTGGTTGCGGTGAGGTCCACGGGAATGTCGATCCAGGCCGAGGCGAGCCGGTCGGCGCCGGCCGACGTCCCGGTTTCCTGGCTGCTCTGGTAGGTGAACGATACCCGGTGGGCGTCGCTTAAGTTCCAATCCAGCTTGACCAAAGTGCGTTCGGAGGCTTCCGGCAGGGAGGCGGATGCCGGTCGTCCGCCGGGATCGTAGCCGTAGACGTCCATGACGACCCCGCGCAGCGCCTCGAAGAACCCGGGCTGGATCCCGTTGTTCGCGTCGAAGCCGCCGAAGTTCACCGGTTCCACAGCCTCGAACTCGTCGTAGGAGAAGAACACGAAGAGCCGGTCGGCGAGAAGCGGCCCGCCGACCGAAAGGCCGTACTCCTTCTCCTCGAACGCCGCAGGCGCGAACGTGCGATCGCCGTCGTAGGTATCCCCGACCTGCTCGTCGCCGTGGAAGTAGTAGAACGCCGCGCCGTCCCACTCGTTGGTGCCGGACTTCGTCGTGATGTTCACGAGACCGCCGGTGAAGCCCGACGCCGTGACGGCGTAGTCGGACGCGACGAGGGTGGCGGACTCCACGGCATCGAGGTTGATGGGAGAGCGGCTGGTCGCGTACGTGCTGGTGCCGAGGCCGAAGTCGTCCTGTTGCAGCGACCCGTCGATGGCGAGTCCGTTGAAACGCGGGTTGACGCCCCCCACGGAGAGATTGCCTTCGCCCCTCGACTGGGCGAGGGGGTCGCGCAGCAGCGTGCGGATCACGTCGCGGGTCACGCTTGGTTGGTTGGCGATGTCGTCAGCGGAATACGCGGATCCCACCCCGTTGTTCAGGTCGCGCTCGGAGATCAAGGGGCTCGCGGTCACGACGACTTCCTCGACATCGAGGGCAGTCAACATGACGGCGAGAGGTGGCTGCGTCCCCGGCTTCAGCGTGACCGCTTCCAGCATGCGGTCGCGGTAGCCACCCGCGGAGATGCGGATCTCGTAGGGGCCGCCGACCCTTAGACCGGACTGGTAGAAAGCGCCGTTGTCCGCCGCCGTAGCCGCAGCGGCGGTACCCGATGGCATGTGGACGATGTCGATGCGAGCGGCGGCGATGGGTTCGCCGTCGCTGGTGCGGACGTAGCCGCTGACGGTGGCGGACGTCGTGGCGGCGAAGATCGCCGGTGCCGCGAGGATGGCAACGGTCCAAAGGAGACCGCGGAGGGCGTTGGCAGTGCGTGCGTTCATGGTGGTGACCCGAAGTTTGTGGAGCGCCGAGGACCGTAGCGTAGCCGATTGAGGCGGTGATGGACGGCAAACCAGCGGCCAAACAACCATATGGCCGTCGAGGTTATGGTATTGACGCGGCGGTCGGGCAGGAGGAAGTACCGATGAAGGTTGGCTTGTGTGGGCTGGGCGACCGGATGGGGTACCTGGCCGAGGTCTTTCGCCGCGCCATTCCCGATTTCAACGTGGTTGCGTACGTGGACCCGGCGCCCGCAGGTGTCAGGCGCATGGATGCGGATCGCTTTCGGAGACTGCGCGGATACGCCGACCTCGAACGGATGCTGGATGCCGAAACCCTCGATCTGGTCATGATCGGCTCCCCGAACGTCTTCCATTGCGATCAGCTGTGCACCGTGTTGGACGCGGGCATAAGGACGTTCTGCGAAAAGCCGGTGGTCGTGTCCGAAGAGCAGACGTTCCGCTTGCTCCGCGAACTGAAGAAACACGGCAGCGAGAGGGTCATGGTGGGACTGGTTTTGCGCTATGCACCGCTTTATGCGGATCTCACGCGGCTGGTCGACGACGGGGCGCTGGGCAGCATCGTCAGCATTGAAGCATCGGAACACATCCCCCCGGCCCACGGCGCATTCTTCTTCCGCGACTGGCGGCGCAAGACCGACTTGAGCGGCGGATTCATGCTGGAGAAGTGCTGCCACGACATCGACCTCTACGCGGGGCTTGTACGGTCACGCCCTCGGCGCGTCGTTAGCTTTGGTGGCTGCTCGTTCTTCACGGAACAGCATCAGGATCTGGATGGCGAACGGGTCTATCACCGCTGGCCGTCGTATTGGCGAAGCGCCGACAGCTCGTTCTCCGGGGACGCCGACATCGTCGACAACCAGGTGGCACTGGTCGAATACGGAAACGGAACCCGGCTTTGTTTCCATACCAACGTTCACACGCCGGACGCGTTCCGGCGGTTCTGCGTGATCGGTACGGAGGGCATGGCCGAGGGCGACTTCGTGCGCGCCTATCTCAAGGCCCACCGGGCGGTCTCCGGCGAATGCGTATTCGACGCGACGTACAAGGGCGACGACGTCTCGCAGCACTACGGGGCCGAAGGAAAGATGGCAGCCGACATCACACGCCACTTGGACCATGGCGCCGCGCTACCGGTGTCCGTGATCGATGCGCTGGAAGCCGGCCTCACGGCCATGAAGATCGATGAGTCGAGGCGATCAGGGCAAGTCGTCGACCTGACTGATCTTTGGGCACGGTTCGACGCACTGACGCCCGGAGCTAGCCGACGAGGAGGTCGAGCCCCTTGATCAACGCCACGACTAGGGCCAGACCCCCACCCATGTACCTCAGCATTTTGCCTGTGAGGGCTTCCATCTTGACCGTCATGCGAAGCTCGAGTTGTGCAAGCTCCTCCTTGGTGGCGTAGTTGGTCAGATCCTCCTTGGTGGCGCAGGCGTCGATCCTCGCGGCCAGTTCGCCCGTGGTGGCGTCGATCCTGGCGGCCAATTTCCGTTCCGTCTCGGCCAGTTCCTCCCTGGTGGCGCAGCCGTCGATCCTCGCGGCCAATTTCCGTTCCGTCTCGGCCAGTTCCTCCCTGGTGGCGCAGGCGTCGATCCTGGCGGCCAATTTCCGTTCCGTCTCGGCCAGGTCTTCCTTGGTGGCGTCGATCCTCGCGGCCAAGTTCCGCTCTGTCTCGGCTAGGTCCGCCTTGAAGACGAGGTTCTCTGTGACTGCGCCGTTGATCTGGTCGACGACGGCTTCCGCTTGCTCGTCGTCGAAACCGGCATGACGGAGGGCCTTGACGGCCTTGTGGGTGTCGAAGGCGGGCATCGTACTGCGTGGACTCGCCATCCGGGTGTCCTCTTGTCGCGAATTCTATTGAGTGGCGGGTTCGGGGTCTATGGCATCCCGCGCCCGGCCAAGAACCTCACGCTAGCGCTTCCCCAGGCGCGTGTCTGTAGGAAATCTCCTACACCTTGGCCCTTTAGCCGAGCGCTTTGAGCAAGGCTCTATACTTGGCGCCCCTTTCGCCCTCGATGCCCATGGCTGTGAAGCTGCCGACCACCTTCGTTCTCGCCGCAATGGCGCTGTATGCCATGCCGACAGCCGCAGTCGACGCCGAGGCGCAACTCCTCACCAACACGCGGCAACTTACGTTCGAGGGTCGTCGCGCTGGCGAAGGCTACTTCGCGCCGGACGGCACGGCGCTCATCTTCCAGAGCGAGCGCGAGCCCGGCAATCCGTTCTTCCAGATCTACCACATGGATCTCACCACCGGGGACACCCACCGGATCTCGCCGGGCATCGGCAAGACCACCTGCGCGTTCTTCCGCCCCGGAACGAACCGCGTGCTCTTCTCGTCCACGCACCTCGACCCCGAAGCCGAATCCCGTCAGCGCGAGGAGATCGAGTTCCGCGCGTCAGGCCAGGAGCGCCGCTACGACTGGGACTACGACGTGCACATGGACGTCTTTTCGGCCGACCGGGACGGATCCCGTCTCAAGCGGTTGACCAATGCCCCGGGCTACGACGCCGAGGCTTCCTACTCGCCGGACGGGGAGAAGATCGTCTTCACGTCGTTGCGCAGCGCCTATCCCGCGGACGATCTCACCGCAGAGGATCGCAAACGGCTCGAAACCGATCCCGCCTACTTCGGCGAGATCTACATCATGGATGCCGACGGCGGCAATCAAACGCGGCTGACCAAAACCCCGGGCTACGACGGCGGTCCGTTCTTCTCGGCCGATGGCGAACGCATCATCTGGCGCCGGTTCGACGAGGACGGCATGAACGCCGATGTCTACACCATGCGTGTGGACGGCTCCGACGAGCGTCGGCTGACCGACTTCGACTCCATGTCCTGGGCGCCGTATTTCTACCCCACCGGCGAGTACGCGGTCTTCGCCTCCAACAAGCACGGATTCGCCAACTTCGAACTGTTCCTGGTCGACGCGGCGGGGAAGCGCGAACCGGTCCGCGTTACCCACGCCGACGGATTCGACGGCCTGCCGGTGTTCTCGCCGGATGGCGAGTCGCTAAGCTGGACATCGAACCGCACGGGCAGCGGCGGCTCGCAGTTGTTCCTGGCCGATTGGGACCACGCCGCCGCCGTGGCGGCGTTGGCGTCTTCGCCGACCCGCAGCGCGGCAAGCCCGCCGCCCGACGATGCGGAATCCAGACTCAGGGCCTCGGTGGAATACCTGGCGTCGGACGAACTCGAAGGCCGGATGACCGGTTCGGAAGGCGCCCGCGTGGCAGCGGAGTACATCGCCGACGCGTCGCAGGTGATCGGCCTCGAACCCTTTGGCGATGATGGAACCTACTTCCAGACTTTCGGGTTCACTGCGGACCGCCGCATCCTCCTCGAAGCCAATGCGCTTCGCGTCGAGACAGGCGACGTATCCCAGACCTACCAAGTCGATACGGACTTCCGGCCGCTCTCGTTCACCGCCAACGCCGACGTGCAGGGGGAGGTCGTGTTCGCCGGCTACGGCCTGGCGGTACCGGGTGCCAACGGCTACGACTCCTACGCCGGCCTGGATGTGACGGACAAGATCGTCCTCGTTCTGCGCTACGTACCCGAGGGTGTCGCGGCTGAACGACGGGCGGAACTCAACCGCTATGCGGGCCTGCGCTACAAGGCGATGATAGCCCGGGACCGTGGGGCGAAAGCCATTCTCGTGGTCGCCGGCCCCAACTCCCCGAACGCCGGCAAGCTGATCCCGATGACGTTCGACAACAGCCTCGCCGGCTCCGGCATCGTCGCGGCGTCCGTTAGGGGTGCCGTGGCAGATGCCTTGTTCGCAGGGACGCGCAAGAGCTTGGAGGAGACCCAGACGCAACTGGACATCGAGAATCCCCATTTCCTCGGGCAGTTCCCGCTTGATGGAGTCGACGTCGCGATTCGCGCGGGCGTGGAGCGGATCAAGGCAAGGGATCGCAACGTGCTTGCCTGGCTTCCCGCCACCGACGACAGCGCGGCGGAGACGGTCGTCGTCGGCGCGCACTACGACCACATCGGACGCGGCGATGCGAGTTCGCTGGCCGGCAAGGACGAGGAGGGCGAGATCCACAACGGGGCGGACGACAACGCCTCGGGAGTCGCCGTGGCCCTGGAACTGGCGCGCACGTTGGCTGAGCGCGAAGAGCGCCGGCGGAACGTCCTATTCGCGTTCTGGTCCGGAGAGGAACTGGGACTGATCGGCTCGTCGCATTTCGTCGCGGCGCCGCCGCTGCCTCTCGGGAACATCGCCGCCTACTTCAACTTCGACATGGTCGGCCGCCTGCGCGACAACAAGCTGAGCCTGCAAGGCGTCGGTTCGTCGGGGGTTTGGCGGGGCATCATCGAACGACGCAACGTACCCGCCGGCTTCAACCTGTCCCTGCTCGACGATCCCTACCTGCCCACCGACAGCACGGCGTTCTATCCCAAGGGCATCCCAATCTTAAGCTTCTTCACCGGCAGCCACGAGAACTACAACCGTCCAACCGACGACTCCGACACGCTCGACTATCCGGGCATGCGGCGGATCGCGGCGTTCGCTGCGGCCATCGTCAACGACACCGTGTCGAGGAATCAGCGACCGGACTACGCCGAAGTGCAGGTCACGACGAGCGCCCGCGGGAACCGGGACAGCCTGCGCGCCTATCTCGGTACGATCCCCGACTACACAACGGATCGGCCTGGCGTTGCGATCTCCGGTGTCCGGGGCGGTGGGCCGGCCGACCGCGCGGGGATGCAGGGGGGCGACGTGATCGTCGAGTTCGCCGGGGCGACCATCGCGAACATCTACGACTACACCTACGCCCTCGACGCGATCAAGATCGGCGAGCCCGTGGACGTCGTGGTCCTGCGGGACGGGCAGAAGGTCACACTGCGGATTGTCCCCGAAGCGCGTCCGTAGGGCACGTTAGCCCCGTCCCGACCGATCGCTCCGCCAGCCGCCGCCAAGGGCCTGGTAGATGGCGACGACCGCATTGAGGTAGGCGCGCTTGTTGCTCAGCACTGAGTTGCGGGCGCTGTAGAGGAACTCCTGGGCCGACAGCACGCGCTGGCATGCGAAGCGCCGGGTGCCGCGTTTTGACGCGTCCTGCCACTCGGGTGCACGTCTCGATTGTGAGATGAGGTCATTTCGCGGCGGCGCGGCGTAGCC
>JAPPGK010000071.1 GCA_028821405.1 Gammaproteobacteria bacterium
GAAGCGATACGTCCAAGCGTCTCTACTCCTTCATCGGCGCCCAAGCCCGCACCGAGCCCGAGGGAGGGTGGTTCTTCGAAGCGAACATCAGCACGACCTGGCGGCCGGTCTCTCGGCTGACGATTTCCCCCGGGCTCATCTACATCAATCGAGATGCCTGGGTACTCTGGCAGCACCACCGGCAGTTCGAGGCATTCGAGACCGAGCAATGGTCGCCCCGCCTTCGATTCGATGCGTTCTTCACCGCCCGTCAGCAATTGCGTATCCAAGCCGAATGGACGGGGCTCAAGGCCCGCGGGACAGAGCGATTGATCATCGACCCGGGCGGCAACCTCGTACCGAGGGGAATCGGAACTGATCGGTTCGCCATCAGCAGGGCGACGGTACAGGTCCGCTACCGCTGGCAGATCGCGCCGCTCTCCGATCTCTTCGTGGTGTACAACCGCAACGGCTCGCTGTCCGAGCCGTCCACCGACCGGAGCTTCGCCGATCTCGCCAGCGACGCCTTCGACGAGCCGCAGCGCGAAGCGCTGCTTGTCAAGCTCCGCTACCGATTCGGGCGCTAGTCTCCTGTGTCACAAATACGTTGAACTGTCCGAAGGGGCTTGGTCTGGGAACAGCGTCGATGAAGCGACGATGTGCCGCCCCCGGAAGCCCCCGAGGCACGTTATCGGGACGACAACGGGCCTCCGTAAACACCAACTCAATTGTGACGCGGCACACTAGCAGACCGCTGTGGGCCACGGCTCGAAACAATGATCGACGCATCCCCAAATGCCGCCGCAGCAGCTTAAGCCGCAGGCGATTAACATACGCGTCGGGGAATACTGGACCGAAACGCTCAAGCCGGGACCGCACCAGGCGCAGCGGCTATGCTGTGCCGCGCGATCTGGCGAGGACTTGAAGCCATGCCGATAGGCCCTAACGGAGAGAAGCGACCGCCTGCCGTGATCGCCAACGCGGTCCTCAGCATGAGGATCGCAACCGGCCAAGCCGACGAGACGATCGTGAAATCCCTTCCCGGCCCAAGGACCGACTACCGAGCCGTGCCGATGACCGGACGACGGCCCAGCCGGATCACGATGCTTGCGGCCGTTGCCCGATGGGGTCCCCGACCCCACAAGGACATTGCCCTGGGTGGGGCATGAACCAACCGAACCCCCATGCCGGAACCCACGAGGGCCGATGAACCGTCTACCCAACGCCAAACGCGCCGCCATATTGGCCATGCTGGTCGACGGAACCTCGATGCGTTCCATCGCCCGGCTCGCCGACGTCAGCATCAACACCGTGGCCAAGCTCTTGAACGATGTGGGCGAAGCGGCGAAGGCCTGCCACGATGAACGCGTACGTGGGATCGCCGGTCGCCGCCGAATTGAATGCAGCCAGACCTGGGCGTTCAGCTACGCGATCCCGGGCGAAGCCATGGCCCGGGAGTCGGGGAACACGTGGACGTTCGCCGCCATCGATGCGGACAGCAAACTGATCGTGTCCTATCTCGTGGCGGACAAGAGCCGCCAGACCACCGCTGTCCTACTCGGCGACGTGCGTAGCAGGCTAACCGAGAATCCCGAGCTATCGGCGAACGACTTGTCGGGTTACCGAGGTTCCGGCACCCAGGCCGCGGGCGCCAGCCAGACGGGCCCATCCGATATTGCCCCGCCGATCCCCACCAACTCGCAGAAACGCCGGCTCGAGAAGCACGTGGCGATGATCAATCTCTATGCACTGCACTACAACTTCTGCCGCGTACACCCAGCGCTGGAGGCAACGCCGGCCATGGAAGCCGGGCTCGATGAGGTCGTGCGCGAACCGGGCTGGATCGTCGACTTGGTCGATGCCCGCGCCGCGAAGCCGAATCGCCCGAAGCGCTACCGGAAACGGACGGGCAATTCAAACTGAAGCATGAGACGCCGTTGTGCGGCGCGCTCCCTTGGGGTAGGTTGCGAGGTTCCCCAACGGATTTTAAGGGGTACGACGTGAAAGCGACCGAGATGCTCGAACACTTGCTGTCGAGGGCGGGAGAAGACCAAGACTTCCGCGCTCGCTTGCTGTCCGACCCGGAAGCGACCTTGAAGGACGAATACGGGTTCAAGGTCCCGGAAGGGATGGTATTGAAGGTGGTCGAGGACTCGAGGTCGACGTCACACCTCGTGCTCCCACCCGATCCCCAATTGAGCATGGAAGAAATGCGTGTGATCAGTGGCGGCATCGGAAATCCGGACGACGCCAACGAAGGCACCGGGGGCGGCGACACCGACTACACCCAACATCCGATCTTCCACGACAACTAGCGCCACAAGCCACTCGCAGGGGCGACGCTCGTGGGTCGCCCCTGACGAACGAATCCGGGCCCGTTAGCGTCGGCACTGCGGCGCATTGGCCTCTTCCCGAAACCGTACACCGGCGACGTTCATGTGCCATCCCCGATCGAGCCACCGGCGACGGCGCGCGTTGGGTGCAACGTGATAGAGTCGCCCCCTTCGAGGGGATCCTGCCGCCTGGATACGCCAGTCAACGGCAAACGATACGTCGGAAGCTACCGTGCCCAACCGCTTTCCATGGGTTCAACCGGAGCGTGGATGTCCTCGCACCGACAGCGTGCGCGCGACGGCCGCACCTTCGTCGCGCAATCGGTCGCCTGACGCCGGAGGCGGATCGGACGACGCGCTACCGAGGGGGGATCAACTCTTCGGCCACAACCGCCTGTTCAACGAAGATGCGCTCAAGAACAGCGCCGAGTTGGAACCCATCGACAACCCGATGCGATCCACGACTCCCCACCATCCCCTGGTCATCGCCGCGCTTGGCATCGTTCTTCTCGGCGCGGTGGCGTGGCTCGCGCTCGGGTCTGTCGACCACAGCCTGTGGCTGAAGGCCGAACGTCTCGACGGCCCACCCGGTTCTTCCCCCGTTCTCGAAGACGCTGTCCGCTTGCGTGCCGAAGTCTCCGCCCGGGACGGCGAACGCCTGCAACCCGGGATGATCGCTTTCGTGTTCCAGAACGACTTCGACGGCGCCTTCATGGTGGGTTCCATCGCTCGTATCGCGCCCGAAACAAGCTCACCACCGACCTCCCCCGACAGGGCCGTCCTCGTTTTCGATTTTGCACCGAGACCCTTCCATGCGCCCGGACACGACGCCCCTTCCACATACCGGCTACGGATTCCGCTCGGATCACAAACGCCGATGGAAATGCTCATCGGATCAATCAGCCGAAGAACGGCGCCAGTAGAGAACGGATGAGATCAGCACTCGCCGGTTTCTGGGGCCGACTGCGTCCGATCCGAAGCACGCCGGTATTCCAGCAGATCCAGGCAAGCGAATGCGGCGCGGCGAGCCTCGGCATCGTTCTGGCCAGTCTCGGCAAGTGGGTCGGGATGAACGAACTCTGCAAGGCATGCGGCGTGAGTCGGGACGGCTGTTCCGCTGCCGACATTCAACGCGCGGCTGCTGGCCATGGCGTCGAAGTAACCGGATGGCAGCGCTCGGCGGAGTACCTAAAGGGACTCGACACGCCGGCGATCCTGTTCTGGGAGTTCAGCCACTTCCTGGTGTTGGAGGGATTCAGGAACAACCGCTACCACATCAACGACCCGGCGAACGGCCGCTACACCCTCGACGAGGCGACCTTCAGGAACCGCTACATGGGCATCGTGCTCCTTGTGCGGCCCGGTCCCGACTTCGCACCTTCCGGGAGACCCTTCTCGCTGCACCGTCAGCTCGCGCCATGGATCCGTGAGCAGAAGACGCCCATTGGCCTTGCTTTCGTCCTCGGCGTGTTGTTGGCGGTACCTACCCTGGCATTGCCCGAACTGCTGCGCTACTTCACCGACACGGCTATCGGCCCCCAGCCACCTTCGGCACCGCTGGTCATCGGCGGGGCACTCGTCATCGCCGTCTCCTTGTTCGCCATCGTATGGGGCCAACAACGAATCCTCCTGGCCGCGAGCATACGTATCGCCGTCACGCAGTCCGAACGCTTCCTGGCAACGCTGCTGCGCCTGCCGATGGCGTACTTCGCACAGCGTCTATCGGGGGAATTGGCGGCACGCACGCGATTGCTGGACAACATCGCCAACACCGCGACGACTCGGCTCGCGCGACTCATGATCGAACTCACCATGAGCCTGATCTACCTGGTCTGGATCGTGCTCCAGGATGTCCTCCTCGCCGCCACAGCCCTCCTCGTCGCGTCGCTGAACGTGCTCCTCGCGCGATGGGTCTCCCACCGACGCAAGGACGAGAGTTTCCGACTGCGCCGTAGCCAAGGGATGTTGTCCGGGATCGGCGCGATGGGGGCGAAGAACCTCGACACCCTCCGGGCATCGGGTACCGAGGGGGATTTCTTTACGCGCTTCTCCGGCTACCAGGCGCTCGAACTGGGCTCCCGGCAACGATCCGCCGAACTCGGCGCGATCGCCAGTTCGCTGCCGCCACTCTTCCTCATGGTCGGCGGCGCGGTGGTGCTCGGTGTGGGGGGCATGCGCGTCATCGCCGGCGACATGTCCATCGGCGACGTCGTCGCCACCTACTTCGTGATCGGCAGCTTTCTGCTGCCCATCGGCCGCTACGTGGAGTCGGTGGGGCTCATACAGATCCTCGAAGCCGACATGCGGCGCGTCCAGGACGTCCTCGATGCCGACCCGGGGGCCGACGCGGATGCACCGGCCAAGTCCGATCGGCTGGTTAGCATTGGTCGCCGTCTCCGTCTCTCGGGTCGGCTCGAGTTGCGCGATGTCACGTTCGGCTACCGACCTCACCACGAGCCCATCATCGAGGGCTTCAGCCTTTCCCTCGAGCCGGGCCAACGAATCGCGCTGGTGGGGCCGAGCGGTTCCGGCAAGTCGACGCTTGCCTCCCTGATCGCCGGTGTCCATCGGCCCTGGTCCGGCCAGATTCTCTTCGATGGCCACCCCCGCGATGACATCCCCCGCGAAGTGGCGATCGACTCGGTTGCCTACGTGACACAACGGGCGAACCTGTTCTCCGGTACCGTCCGCGACAACCTCACCATGTGGAACCCCACCGTTCCGGATGCCCTCGTCGTCGACGCGGCGCAGGACGCGCACATCCACGACGAGATCGCGAAACGGCCGCTGGGCTACGACACTCCCGTCGAGGAAGGCGGCGGCAATTTCAGCGGTGGCCAGCGGCAACGCCTGGAGATTGCACGCGCGCTTCTCGCCCGACCGTCCCTGATCGTTCTCGACGAGGCGACGAGCGACTTGGATGCCGCGGTGGAAGCGCGCATCGACGATGCGCTACGCCGGCGGGGTTGCGCCTGCCTCATCGTGGCTCACCGGCTGAGCACGATCCGCGACAGCGACGAGATTCTCGTACTTGATGCGGGCAGGACAGTGCAGCGCGGGCAACACGAAGAACTGATGCTCGACGAGACAGGGCTCTACCACGCCCTGGTGACATCCCAGTAGGCGACCCGCGGGAGCGTCGGATGCCGGAGATCATCAGCCGCGAAACCCACCGGGGTGCATTTTCGCTCGCGGATGGCGGGGCGGCCTGGCGCGTCGAATCCTCCGCCGTGGATGTGTTCTTTGTGCACGTGAAGGACGGGATCGTCAACGCCCCCTACAAGCACGTCTTGCGCGCCAACGTCGGGCAACTCGTTTTCGGCGTCGAACCCCTGGACCTGGGTGACGGCGGCCAACTCGAGCTACGCGCCAAGGGTCTGCCCGGCTACCGGTTGCGCCCCCATGCGGTCGATGCGCTGATCCGACCCGGTGCCGAGTATCCCGTCGCTATCCAAGTCGACGACTGGGTGGCCAGCTTCACGACCGCGGTCGTCCGGGACATCATGCCCGTTCCGCGGACCGATGAGTTCGTGAGCAGGAACCACGTGCCGACCATTCGTCCGGGGATGGTCGTATCCGCGCGTCGCGGCGTTGTCTGGCTCTCGTCGCTCGATGGCGCTTCCTATCTCGGCCTGGTCGATGCCGCCGACGACGCGTCCGAATGGCTACCCCTGACACTCGAGAGCTGGCTGCGTTTCTCGAACCCCGCGGACGGTGTCGTCGCGGAGTCATCCGAGGGGCTTCTCCAGGCGGGTCGGTTACCCGAAGCACTCACCCGATTCCACGGTCGAATCCTAGAAGCCGAACGTCTGAACCGGATCCTCGCCGCCGTCGACGACGCGAACCTGCAGATGGACCGCTCCACTCTGCGGCGCGAGGACGAGGAGCGTGCCCGCACCGAACTCAAACGCCTAGTCGAGCACACCACGGCGGAAGCCGGTATGCCGGTGCTTCACGAAGCGCTCAAGTCAATCGGGCAATACGAAGGCATCGAGTTCCGGTTCCCGGACCCGGGCGCCGAAGATGGACGCAACGGCGATCCCGTCATCGACGTCGCGATCAACTCCAAGGTGAGGGCCAGACCGGTACGGCTTGATCCCGACAGCCGCTGGTGGCGCGCGGACAACGGCGCGCTCCTCGGCTTCCGCCACGACGGATCGTCGGTCGCGCTCTTGCCGCGCCGGTTGGGACGGTACCGACTACGGGATCCAACGACGCGCTCGACAACCCGGGTGACCCGTGCCGTGGCAGCCAAACTCCACGAGTTCGCCTGGATGTTCGTCCGTCCGCTTCCCGAGCACCCGGTCAAGCCCAAGGACATGCTCAAGCTCATGGCCAGGAACTCGGGGTTGGACATCGTGCGCTATGCGCTCGCGGGCGTCGTCGCCGCGCTGATTGCCTTTGCGCCTGCCGCCGTGGTCGCACTGGTCGTCGACTGGCTGGTTCCCGGGCGAACCCCCCGCCTGTTGATGCTCGCCATCGGCACCCTCGTGCTGCTCGCGATCATCGGCTTCCTCGTCCAGGTCTCGCAAGGCATGACCTTGCTCAACGCCGAGGGTCGCGCCACGGCTCGAATGACCGGCGCCCTCTGGGATCGGCTGCTGCGGCTGCGCCGGGAGCACCTGCGTGGATTCAAATCCGGCGAATTGGCCCAGCGTGCATTCGTGTTCCAGGAACTGCGGGAGGGCTTGTCGGGAATCGTCACCGCCACGGTCAGTACCATCCTCTTTCTGCTGCCAACCCTGGGGCTTCTGTTCCTCTACGATCCGACGCTGGCGACCGCGAGCCTCGCCCTGGGCCTCGCCGGACTGGCGATCGTCGCCACCTTCGGGCTGCGTCAGATCAAGTGGCAACGTCGCCACCACCTCGCCCAACAGTCCCTGGCCGGGAACATGTTCCAGTTCGTCAACGGCATCGAAAAGCTCCGCTCCGCCGGCGCGGAGAGTTCCGTTTTCGCGTTCTGGGTGCGGAGCTATCTCGAAAAGAAACAGGCGGAGATCAAGGTCGAGCGCCTGAACGCGTTGACCACGGCTGTGAGCGGCTCGCTGCCGATGTTCGCCGCCGCGTTCCTGTTCGCCCTCGTTCTGCTGCGCCCCGGCGAATCCATCGAGGTCGGGGCGTTTCTCGCCGTGTTTGCGGCGTCCATGACGTTCTTCGCCGCCGTGACCCGGCTCGGTGGTTCGGTTGGCGTGGTCGCCTCCGTGCTCCCCGCGGTCCAACAGGCCGAGCCCCTGCTCGAGCCCGCCATCGACGACATCGCCTCAGGCAAGCTTGCACCCGTCAGCCATGTCCACGGCGACATTCGCCTCGACCATGTCGGCTTCAGCTATGAGGACGAAGGGCTGGCGGTCCTCGACGACGTTTCCATTCACGTGCGCGCCGGCGAATTCGTCGCCATCGTCGGCGAGTCCGGCGCCGGGAAGAGCACACTGCTACGTCTGATCCTGGGTTTGGAACGGCCCTCGACCGGCGCCGTCTACGTCGACGAACGAAACCTGCTCTACCTCGACGACCACGCGCTCCGCCGGCACATCGGTGTCGTCGCGCAGAACGGTTCCCTGCAGCCAGGCACGATCCTGCAGAACATCGTCGGTATCACCAGCGACGCCACGCTGGAGGACGCCTGGGCTGCCGCGCGCAAAGCATCGCTGGACGACGACATTCGTGCGATGGAAATGGGCATGTACACCCCCGTGGGCGAACATTCGGGTTTGTTCTCGGGTGGCCAAGTGCAGCGCATGCTCATCGCCGCCGCGATTGTTCGCAATCCAAGCATCGTTCTGCTGGACGAGGCGACCAACTGGCTCGACAACAAGAGCCAAGCCAAGGTCATGGAGAGTATTTCGGAGATCGCGGCCACCCGCATCGTGGTCGCGCACCGGCTGTCCACGATCCGAAACGCCGACCGCATCTACGTCATGTCGCAGGGGAAGGTCGTACAGTCGGGCACGTACAGGGAACTCGCCGAGGTTTCAGGCCTTTTCCGGGAGCTCATTGCGCGGCAGTTGACATGACCAGCGTAGCGCCCCGGATACGGGCAGGGACAAGCCCCGTCCTACGCGATGATCTCCCGCGCCAAAACCGCGTCGTCCTTGACCAGTTGCTTGATGAAACCGTCTATGAAATCCGCAGGGAAACGGTCCCCGTAGGCGGACTTCAACTGTGCCACCGAAATCGACTCGCGTTCCGCCAAGGCGCGCACGAGGTCCAAACAGTGCACGTCGAACTCGCGCACCATGCCGTTTGCCCTGAGCCAAAAGGATTCGCTTTCCGCTCGCACGTCGAGGGTTGCTTGTCGCCCGCCCTTGAGCGATAGGACAAAGCTGTCCCAATTGGGCGACTGCCACGGCTCGATATACGTCGAGAGCGCCGTTCGCGTCGACTCCGTCCATGCGTTGCGGACGTCTTGCTCGAAGCGTTCGCCGAAGCCGTCGGAGAGTGTCCCGCGAATGAGCGCCGCCAATTCCCCGAAGTAGTCGGCCCGCACCTTCCCATCCGCCGCCAACGGCGCATTGCGGCGGAAGATTTCGTGGTCGAGCAACTGCGACTCCAACCAGCGGAGAATCCAGGTTCCCGTGACCGCGCGCGTGTTGAGCGTGAGATGGAGGCTGCCCAAGCCCGCGTTGGCTTGGTCGACCCGGGCATCGTGCCACCAACCTCGCGGAATGTAGAGCACGTCGCCCGCGGTCAGGTTGCCAACCCAAACCGGCTGCGCGGGTTGTTCGACGTTCGGTTGATTGTCACGGGCGGCCGGCGAGTACCGCGTCTGCCCGAACAGGTGCCACTCCTTTTGGCCGATCACCTGGATGGCGAAGACGTCGTGGTCGTCCCAATGCGTGGCGAAGCCCGGCGTCGAATGCCACGACGCGTAGAGATTCACGTTCACGTAGGTCGCCAGACGGCTTTCGATCTCCCGCGCCAAGTGCGCGATGGGCGGGTGGTATTCGTGGATGGCGTTGACGATGAGCGTCGAACCGGTGCGCAGCAGATTCGCGAGTTTCCTGCTGTCGATCTTCGAGACGTTCGCGCCGGGCTGCCGGCTTCCGAGACCGAGGTCGTCTTGCTGGTAGAGGTAGTCGGGTGTTCTCTGACCGTCGGTGATCAAGTGAACCAGGGCCGGACGCACGTTCCTCGAACAAACGATGTCATTGAGGTCGTCCCAGGTGACGAGCCCGGAGAAACGGTCCTCGCCGCCGCGAAAGACCATCGGCTGCGGATGCCGGTACTGCCCGGCGACGAAGCCCGAGAGGTCGAGCGGTGCAATGAGGCGCTCGATTCCCGTCGGGCCATCCGACTTCGCGGGTGACTCGAACTCCGTGAGGACGATCTGCGATCCGCCGTCCGACTCCGGTTCCAGCCGAACCCGGAAGTTCGGAACACCGAGGCGCCTCGAAAGGCGACCGAGAACGGCTTCCTCGTGCCGGTTCTCGCGAAGGAAGACGGAGTGATCGACAGGTCCCGCGGAGGCAATCGCCTTGCCCAGGAACATCTCGTGCGCTCTTCGGGTTCGTTCAGCCATGGCGACTCCATGGTTCCCGAAGCCTTGGATCATACCGCAGGGCCACCGAGGCAAACCGGACGCTAGGCATGGTCAGGCCGATCGCGACAGGGTCGTTGGTCCCCGCACCGACAAGGAACGATCGCGATAGTCCCTGGGGTACCGACGAGCCTGTGCGTTGTGCTCGCGCCACAGCGCCACGAACCAATCCGGCACCGGTTCATCGCCGCATTGCGCGGCGATCTGGTTTAGGTACGCCATCTGCCGATCCTCCATGCGATGGAAATGGCGCTCGGCGACGCCGGATTCCCGAAGCAGGCCAATCTCGTGATGATAGGCCCGGCACCTCTCGGCCGCAGCGGGTAGGGGGAAGCGCCCCGACAGCGCCCGGGCGAACCAGCGGGCCTGACGTTGGAAGAACGGGAACGGGACGATGCGAAAGGGCAAGCCGACGAACGCCAGCGTCGGGTGCAGGACGCCGATCAGTTGCCGATACAGATCCTTCACCCAGTTGTCGCCAACCGACACAAGATCGGACCCGAGAAACCCAAAGCGATACCAGTAACCGGTGCAGAACAGGACGGCATCGACGTTCGTGATTCGTTCGCCGTTCGTCAACACGACGTCCGAACCGTCGAAGCGAGCCACGCCCGGGCACCGCTTGATTGGACGGGTCTGCTCAGGGAGCGGCGGCGCGCCACCGAACAGACGCCCCGAAAAGAACACCTCGGCCACCTCCCCAACCTCACGGGATAGATCCCCACCCGAGACCGACGATCCGAGCACCACCACGCGCCGACCCTCGAAGGGGTCGTTGCGGCGGTAGTTGTGGCTGTGCAGAGCCACCCCGGGGAAGTCCGCGAGGCCGGGAAGTTGCGGGACCCGCGGTTCGGAAAAGTGGCCATTGCAGACGGCCACCGCATCGAAACGCTCGCCGTCGACGAGCCAGCCATCGTCGGGCACCACGCGCCGTACCCGATGGCCGAAGCGCACCAGATCGCCGACGCCCGTGTCGAGTGCGAACCGATGCAGGTATTCGCGCACCCGGGCATGGTGGGGAAAACGCGGCCAATCGTCGCGGCCACCGCCGGCATCGTCAAAGGTGTAGCCGTCGAAGGGCATAAGGTCCCGGGGCAGGTTGACGCGCATGGACTCGTAGAGCGAAGTGTGAACGCGTCGTGTGGGCCGTTGTCCGAGCGGGTCGTCCTCCACGGCGTCCGTGTAGTTCCACAATCCACCCACCTGATGCGACTGCTCGAACACCGTTGCGCGGTGGCCTTCGGCGCCCAGTTCGTGGGCCGTGACAAGGCCGGCGGCACCCGCGCCGATGACGGCGACACGCATGGGGTCGCGTCCTCCGGCGGAGGCTTGCTACTTCGTCCGCGTACGGAGCCCCTGGCTCACGCGGAGTTCCATCGTGTGTGCCGTGGCCGGCTGGGTCGCGAGGAATACCGCCGCGTCCGCGATGTCCTCGGCCTGGATGATCGAGTCCGGATCCTCGTTGGGAAACCCCTCGCTGCGCATCCTCGAGACCGTCGCGTCCGGCAGGATGACGTGGGAGCGGATGCCTTGGAAGAGGTATTCGGCGACCAAGGTCTTGGTGAATCCCATGACGCCGTGTTTCGAAGCGGCGTAGGCCGAGCGATTGCGCGGACCGACCACGCCCGCACCCGAGGAGATGTTGATGATGCAACCGCTCCCCTGATCGAGCATCGACCCCAGCGCGTACTTGGTACACAGGAAGAGCCCGCGCAGGTTGACGTTCATCACGTGGTCCCAGTCCTCCACCGGGAGTTCGTGAACCGGCAGCCGTGCAACGGCACCCGCGTTGTTCACCAGGATGTCGATGCGGCCGTAGGCATCGACTGTCGCGTCGACCATGCGGCGGATGTCCGCCTCGTCCGCCACGTCGCAGGGGATGGCCAAGGCGCCGATCGACGCCGCGACGGCATTGATCTCGTCAACGCTTCGCGCCGAGCAGACGACCGATGCGCCTTCCTGTGCGAACGCCGCCGCGATCGCCTTGCCGATGCCCCGCCCCGCGCCGGTGACGATCGCCACCTTGTCCTTCAGCTTCATTAGAGACTCCCCGCAAAAGAGCGCGGAGTGTGGGCAAGCCATCGGTCACTGGCAAGCCTTCTTAAGCCGCTACCGGGTCGGGCGCCGCTGGCGATCACCACATGGAACCCATCAGAACAACATCATCTGCCTGTCGTCGCCGATCACCCGGTCGAAGTCGAGGCCCAATGCGCCGAGAACGGGTTCCGCAACAGGCCGGACCTGCTTGTCGAGGTAGTGTTCGCGATCCGGTTCGTGGTCCAACGCGTCCAGGGGCTCCGGCCCGGCGGTCGTGATCAGGTAGGAGATGACTCGACCCGGGTCGTCCGACTTGCGGGCCGCCGCGACATGGGGCGGGGTGTTGGCGGTGTAGGCCGCCGGTCTCTTCCGCAAACCCTTGCGGTATACGAGCTTGTCGTCCAGTTCTCCGCTGCGCAACGCCTTCGCGACCTGCTCCAGGTATTCCTCCACCGGCTCGTCAGCGAACAGGCGCTTGTAGAGTTCGCGCTGGACTTCCTTGGCGAGTTCGGTCCAGTCGCGCCGCACGACTTCCATGCCGGTGAACTCCACGCCGTCATGGCCGTCGATCAGTCCCGCGTAGCGCTTGCGGGCACCCGACGCACCGTGCCGGACTGACGGCAGGAAAAGCTTGACGTAGAGCTTCTCGAACTCCATTTCCAAGCGGCTCGCCACCTGCCATTCATGCCGCGTGTAGGCGGCTATGGCCCCATTCAACGCTTCGGCCAGCCGGGGTCCCGTGGACCGCGCACCATCGACATCCAACCCAGAACGAACGAAGACGCTGTCGGTATCGCCGTAGAGCACATCGTATCCCCGTTCTTCGAACCAGGCCTTGGACCATTGCAGGAAGTGGCGGCCCATGCCGGTGACGGCATTCGCGATGGCGACGTTGTGGAACCGGCAGGCCGGCGTACCGAGCACGCCGTAGAACGAGTTCATGAGGATCTTGATGGCCTGTGAAGCAACCGCATCACCTTGGCGTTTCGCTTCCTCGCGTTGCGGGAAGAGATCGTCAAGCATGGCGGGCAGGATGGCCTCGTCCCGGCGGAAGGCGGCGTCCGGCGCAACCCGGATGACAGCCTCATCGGCGTCCGGGTTCGCCGAATACCCGAGGGGATCGATGTTGAAGGTGCGGATGACGCTCGGGTACAGGCTCTTGAAGTCGAACACCCAGACGTTTTCGTGAATGCCCGTGGTGGGTTCGAAGACGTGGCCCCCCGCCTGGTGCCGGGAGACACGCGAATCGTCGGAACCCACGGTGGGGGCGACGATCCGCCGCTTGCGAAGCGCCGACAGGTAGCGGAAGTCGAACGACGCGATGCTCGCGGACACGCGATCCGGCGTCATTCCCGTCAGCCGGCTACGAGCGATCGCCAGGTTCACGAGATCGAGCCGTTCGACGATCTGCAGTGCCAGCCGGGCATCGGTGCGGGCGTAGGCCGCGAAGGTCTCAAGATCGTCCTGGTAGCGCGCCAGTATGTCCGCCGCCCGGTCGTCGCCAACACCCATTTCGACCTTGCCCTCGCCCAGCACTTCGCTGGCGACACCGTTCAGCGAATAGTCGTCGAAGCGCATGAACGCACCGCGCACGAGATCCATGCCGTCGAGCACGAGCCGCCCGGGAATGGACGCCTGGCCGCTCCCGAAGTAACCCTGTGCCGACCGGATGCGGACGGACCCGGATTCCCGCCCGATATCCAGCGGAATACGGACACGTTTCGCGATGCGGTTCAAGACGTTGAGGTCGAAGTCGATGACGTTCCAGCCGGTCAGGATGTCCGGATCCGCCTCTCGAACACGCTCCACGAAGGCACCGAGGGCCGTCCGTTCGTCGGCACAGGCTTTTGCTCGCTCGGGCATCGGACGTCCATCGGGGTCGACGACAAAGACCTCGTCGACGTCCCCCCCGTAGACCGCAATGGCAAGCAGACGCCTTGCCTTCGGGTCGGTCTCGATGTCGAAGGACAGCACCGAGGGGGAGGGTATGACGTCGGCCGGCCGCAACTGCGGATCGTCGTAGATCCGCGCAATCCGATCCCCCGCCTCGAATGCCCCGGTGATCTCGCAGCCGCCGCGGATCTCGCGGTCGATGAGGTAGCGGATGGCGAACCGGACGTCGGCCTCGAAGGTCTCGATGCCGTCTCGATGGAGCCGTTCCCGCAACGGCACGGTGTCCTGCGGCACGGCGACATCCACGCGTAGCACGGGGTCGCCCGAGAAGGTCCGTCTCGCGGTCTCGAACTGGCGGGTGGCACCCAGCAAGTACGCCCGTTCGGCATCGGGGCGCCGAATGTGAAAGTGCGGAACCTGGCGGGTGTCCCGAACGAGAAACGTGCCGCCGCCTTCGAGTACGCCGAACAGGTAGACGACGGGCAAGCCGCCTTGGACGCGGTAGCTGGCCTGGAGGATGAACCCGCGCGCGGCGCCGGCGGGTCTGATCGACTGCTCCGCCACGGCCACTGCCCGTCAGCCCAGGAGGCTCACCGCCACATGTGCGTGCCGCCGCACACGGCAATGGCCTGGCCGGTGATGTAGGCGCTCGCCGACGATGCCAGGAACACGACAATGCCCTTCAAGTCGTCGGATTCCCCCAGCCGGCGTAGCGGCGTGTTCGTTTCGGCATTGCGCTTGGCCTGTTCGTTGTCCCAAAGAGCCCGCGCGAAATCCGTCTTGATGAGGCCGGGGCAGATGGCGTTGACGCGAACACCGGCGGGCCCGTACTCCAGCGCGAGGTTGCGCACCAGCGCGATGTCGGCGAGCTTGGAGATGGCGTAGGTACCGAGCGTCAGCGACGGCGTGAACGCGCCCGTGCTGGAGGTAATCATCATCGAGCCGCCGCCGCTCGCCACCATGTCCGGCGCCACCATCTGGGCGAGCCAATGATTGGAGCGGACGTTGGAGCTCATGATCTTGTCGAAGGCCGAGTCGGGAATCTCCGACATCGGCCCGTAGAACGGGTTGATCCCGGCATTGGCGACCAAAATGTCGATTGGCCCGAGCCGGTCGCGGGTCGCCGCCACAAGGGCTTCAAGCTGGTCCTTGTAGCCGATGTTGCAGGATATGGGAATGGCCATCTCTTCACGGCACGTCTCGTTAATCTGCTTGCACGCCGCCTCGCACTGGTCGAGCTTGCGGCTGGAAACCACGACCCGGGCGCCGTGCTCGGCCAGCCCCTCCGCCATGGCGAGCCCCATGCCCTTGGAGGCACCGGTCAACAACGCGACCTTGCCGGTGAGATCGAAGAGGGTGGTAGCAACAGACATCGGAAATTCCCCTTGCGTGACCGGACAAGCGTATCGGCTCTGGTCGCGTAGTGCCAACCGCCCGCTTGTTCGGGGTGCACGGCAGATTTGTGGGAGTTGTGCCCGAGTCTCGGCACGCGGCGACTT
>JAPPGK010000043.1 GCA_028821405.1 Gammaproteobacteria bacterium
GAGGAACACTCCGGCGACCACTGACGCGACGTTTGAGGGTTGACGTGACACTAGTAGCGAAGGCAGTCTTCGATGGTGGTCAGCAAGAGGTTTCTTGCCAATACGACACAACTGGATCAGTCCGAATAGGTCGTGAAGGCGCTTAGCTGAATCACTGTCGACGTCAAACGGGCTAGTGGAGGCCGTGTTCGTTCACCACAGCCTGCTGACACCGTACTGGTCGAAGACGGCGTCGACAGAGATGATGGTCAGATCCCTTGCCAACGCCTGGGCGATCAACATACGGTCAAACGGGTCGCGGTGCCGTCCGGACAGCGCGCCGGCACGTTGGGCGTCGGCAACCGTAATCGGCAGTTCCTCGAATCCCTGGCGGCTGATGTTCCCCGCCATATCCGTGGCCAACAATTCGGCTCCCGGCAACTTGCCCAGACGGTATTTGGTAGCGATCTCCCAAGCCGAGGCCGCGCTCACGATGATCGCGTTGCCTTCATCGGAAATCGAAGCCGTTGCCGTCCGAGACAGGCGGCTACTGTCGGCGAGCCACCATACCAAGGCATGCGTATCCAGGAGTGCCCGCACGAATCATCTTCCATCCCAAGCATCGAGTTCCTCCTCCGGCAGAGGATCGAGGAACGCATCGGAAACGACAACTTGACCCTTGAGAACGTCAGGCAAACGTCGGGGCGTCGGCTGACAGCCTACCATCCGGGCAACGGGTGTACCGCGGCGAGCGATGATGATCTCTTCGCCGCCCTCTACCCTCGCCAAGAGCTGCGAAAGCTGCGTTTTCGCCTGGTGGACGTTGTATACACGCACTGGTCTCAACCAAGTTTCTCAACACTTAGCTAAGTATAGGACTAGATCTAGGAGATCCACAACATCCCGCCGTCCGCGTCCTATATGGCGAGCCCAACTAACCCCGCCCGATATACGGCATGGACGACGCCATGACCGTGATGAACGGCACGTTTGCGTCGAGCGGCAGGCTGTCCATGTAGACCACCGCCTGGGCGACGTTCTCGACATCCATCGTCGGTTCCGACTTCACCGAGCCGTCGGGCTGCTTCATGCCCTGCCCCATGCGCGAGGTCATGTGTGTTAGCGCATTGCCGATGTCGATCTGGCCGCAGACGACGTTGTGAGCTCGACCGTCCAGGAAAGTGGACCGCGTAAGCCCCGTGAGGGCGTGTTTCGTGGACGTATAGGGGGCCGAGTTCGGCCTCGGCACGTGTGCGGAAATCGACCCGTTGTTGATGATGCGACCGCCCTTCGGGTCTTGGTCCTTCATCAGCCGGATTGCATGTTGGGTGCAGAGAAACGAACCGGTCAGGTTGATATCCACAACGCGCTGCCACTGGTCCAAGGCGAGGTCTTCCAAGGGCACGCCCGGCGCACCCGTGCCGGCGTTGTTGAATAGCAGGTCCAAGCGAGAAAAGGCCTCCTTCGTCCTGGCAAACAACGCCGCCACGGAGTCCGGATCGCTGACGTCCGTGCGAACTGCCAAGGCCCGATCCCCCGCACCGGACTGCTCGGCCACTTCCTCTAGGAGTTCAAGGCGACGACCCGCCAATGCGACCGAATAGCCCACCTTGAGTAGAGCGAGGGTGGTGTGTTTTCCGATACCGGTTCCGGCACCCGTGACGATTGCCACCTTGCCCATGTCGCCCCCCTATACCGCCATTGCCGTCGAAAACCCGGGAATACCGGCCCATCGGCCCGTATTCGTCTCGTGCATCACCGCAATGGTCTTGATGACCTCCGGGTTGGCGAGACCGTGGGGTTTCTGACCTGAAAGTACGCGGATGATGTTCTCGGCCTGACGGATCGGACATTCATCGAGGAACACCGGCGAGAAGCCCGCGATGTGCGGGGTCACGATGCAATTCGGAAGCCTCAGCAGCGGGTCGTGGGACTCTACGGGTTCGATCTCGGTCACATCCAGGGCCGCCGCTTCCAACTGCCCGGCTTCGAGCGCTGCAGCCAGCGCGGTCCCGTCGATGATCGGTCCGCGGGCGGTGTTCACGAGGATCGCCGTGGGTTTCAGCTTGCCCAGGGTATTGGAGTCGAAAAGGTGCCGGGTCTCGGCGGTCGCCGAGCAGTGGATGGTGATGTAGTCGCAACGCTCGAGAATCTCCTCGAATTCGACCATACGAACGCCGTAGAGATCACCCACCGTCTGTTCGACGTACGGGTCGTAGGCGATGATCTCCGCCGGGCCGAATCCACGGATACGGTTCGCGAAGGCGCGGCCGATATTGCCGAAGCCGACGATGCCGACGACGTGGCCGGCGATGCGGCGAACTGAATTCACGTAGTTGCCGGTGGTGCGCGGGTTCTCCCGCCATTGACCCTGCCGCGTGGAGACGATCGCGTCGTGAAGGCAGCGGGTGATCGACAGCAGCATGGCGACGGCGTGATCGGCCACTTCGGTGGTGTTGACGCCCGGCACGTTGCAGGCGAGTACGCCGAGTTCCGTAGCTGCGTCGAGGTCGATGGAATCCACCCCGACCCCGAGTCGGCTCACCACCTTGAGCTTCGGGCAGGCTTCCATCACTTCGCGAGTCGTCAGCGGCATAACGCCGACCTGGGCTCCGTCGGCATCCTTCATCAGTTCGATGAAGTCCTCCGTGCTGCGAACCCTGCCCTCGACCACTTCGAAGCCGGCGGCTTCGAACAGGTCTGCACGATTGAAGGGGCTACTGGGAAGTGCGACTTTCATGGTACCTCTGATTCCTTCCCGACCGCGGTCGCTTCGCCCTTCTCCGTTCCGGTCTTCACATGCGCCGCCAACGCCGTTGTCGCCGGTCCCGCAGCCGCCGCCATCGCCTCCCGGGCGCGTTCGTTCTCCTGGATCTTCGTCATGATGGCCATGCCGGCGCGTTGCCAGGTCTCCCGGTTCTCGATCACAAACCGGTTCGACTCCCGGTAGCTCGCGAGCATGCCGTTGACCTCGGGAACGACGTAGCGGGCAACCAGATCCCAGCTATTCCACGTGTCCGTGCGGTTCGCCCAATCGTGGACGAAGCCGATCACCACGCCGAAGCCGCCGGTGACCTCGATCATCTTCTCGATACGTTCGACCAGGTCGTCGGGGGTGCCGATCACGGCGACGCTTCCCTCGCTGAACGCGGTCCCGTCCACCGCTTCGTCGGGTGTCTTGAAGATCGTTCCCTCGCCTGCGGCCAACGTGCCGACGGTGTACTCGTTGTTGTGTCGGAAAAGCCCTTCCTTGGCTTCCTGGCGGGCCTTGTCCCGGGTCTCGGCGATGTGCCAGCTCATCACCACGCGCCACATGCTTCGGTCCACCGAGCGGCCGTGTTTCGCGGCGGATTCCTCCGCAAAGCTCCATTGCAGGGGCAGCGCCTGCAGACCCGCCTGGGTCGTCGAACCGATGGACAGCACGCCCGCGCCGTGCTTGCCCGCCAAGGTCATGCCCGACGGGCTCACCATGGAGGCGACCGCGAACTCCATGTCCCGTTGCAGCGGCAGGAGCTGAAGCTTGGCTTGGTTGAGCTTGAACCACTCGCACTCGTAGCTGAACCGGTCGCCGCCCTTGAAGAGCCGGCGGATGATGCCCATCGCCTCGTCCTGGCGGTCGCGGAGCACCATCGGGTCGACGCCGAGAGTATGGGCGTCGGACGGCAAGGCACCGGGGCCGGAACCGAAGATCAACCGTCCCTGGCTCTGGTGGTCGAGTTGCACCAGGCGCTGCGCCACCATGAACGGGTGGTGGTACGGCAGGGAAACCACCCCCGTACCGAGCCGGATGCGGTGGGTTCGCTCGGCTGCCGCGGCTAGGAAGAGCTCCGGGGAGGCGATCACCTCCCAACCGGTGGAATGATGCTCGCCGCACCAGAACTCGTCGAACCCCAACCGGTCGAGGTGTTCGACGAAGTCGAGATCGCTGCGCAGTTGCAGCGTCGGATGTTCCCCGATCGGGTGGTGGGGCGCCAGGAACGCGCCGAACTTCATGTCTCTCATCAATCGCCTCGTTAAAGCAGTTCTTCGGCCATGAACCGCAGCGTTTGGGGGTTGCCGGTGCCGACGTTGATCATGGTCACCGGGCTTTCCTTCCAGGCTTGGAGCCGTTCACGGATGCGCTCCCGGGGACCGACCAACGAGATCTCGTCACACAGTTCGGACGGCACCGCCGCCATGGCCTCGTCGCGTCGGCCGGCCATGAACAGTTTCTGCACGTGGTCGGCTTCCTCGCCGAAGCCCATGCGGGTGATGTGGTCCTTGTGCACGTTGAAGCTCTTCGCCCCCATGGCGCCCACGTAGAAGCCGACGTTCTGCTTGATCTGCCCGAGCGCGCGATCGACGTCGTCGTCGACGATGACCGGCACCGCCGCAGCGATCTCGAAGTCGCTGTTCTTGATCCGCATGGCATCCGCGTACATGTCCATCATCCGATAGGGAGACAGGAACATGGGAATCCAGCCGTCGCACAGTTCCGCGCCCAAGGCGACGTTCTTCGGCCCTTCCGCACCGAGGTAGACGGGTATGCGCTCGCGAACCGGATGCAGGATCAGCTTCAGCGGCTTGCCGAGGCCCGTACCGCCCGGCATGGGCAGCTTGTAGTGATTCCCGTCGAACGAAACCGGCCCTTCGCGGGAGACGATCTGGCGGAAGATCGCAATCCACTCGCGCGTGCGCGCCAGGGGTTTCGGATAGGGCTGACCGTACCAGCCCTCGACCACCTGGGGTCCGGATACGCCGATCCCGAGGATCAGGCGGCCGTTCGACAGATAGTCCAGCGACACGGCGTGCATCGCGGCGCTCGCGGGCGTCCGCGCCGAGATCTGCATGATGGAACTGCCGACATTGATGCGCTCGGTGTGGGCGGCGATCCAGGTGAGCGGCGTGAAGCAGTCGGCACCGTAGATCTCCGGTGCCCAGATGGTGTCGTAGCCGAGTGATTCCGCTTCCTGCGCCATCTGCACGAGCCGAGCGCCTCCCGGCGGCCCGAACGGCCCGATCCCCATACCCAGCTTCATGGATGTCCCCCGAGCAAAACGGCAAGCTTACACGCCTTCGATGAAACAAATACCAAAGGGAGCCTCGCGACCGCGGCGTTTGTTCCATGGACAGGTCGGCGTGGCTGGGCCGGAGGCGGAGTCGGCGCTCAGCGAATGCGAAGCGCCGGCCCGGCTATGGGGCGCTCGCATCGCGAGGCGCTCTTCGGTATGTTCGCGAGCTCATGTTCGCGCCCTTACTCGATCTGGAGTCCCTCGGCGAGGGCCGATTCATCGCACCGCCTTCCCCGGACAAAGGCGAACGGATGTTCGGCGGGCAATTCCTCGCGCAGTGCATGGCGGCGGCGCACGCCACGGTCGCCGGCGATCGACGCGTCAACTCGCTGCACGGTTACTTTCTGCGCCCAGGCGATGTCGACCTGCCCGTGGACCTCGAGGTGGAGGTGGTCCGCGACGGCCGCTCGTTTTCGTCCCGGCAGGTTCTCGCGAACCAACGCGGCAAGGAACTGTTCCGGGTACTGGTCTCGTACCAGGTTCCCGACGATTCGCCCGAATACACCGCCGCGGCGATGCCGGACGTTCCTTCCCCAAACGACGTGAGCTATACCTACGATGATTTCACGCTGGCACTCAGCGGCGCGGACGTGTGGCACGGGGCAGACCGCCCGGTGGATATCCGCTATATCAATCCGCCCACCCAACCCCGGGGCGTGCCCGTCACCGAGACCCAACTGATGTGGATGCGTATTCCCGAGTCGCTACCGGACTCCGCCGTCGTCCACCAGGCCGGGCTTGCGTACCTGTCCGACACCACGGTCGTGGACCACGTCATGCTGCCGCTGGGGATGCGTTGGCAGGACTCGGGCCTCGAAGGCACCAGTCTCGACCACGCCATGTGGTTTCACCGCCCGGCGCGCGCCGACGAATGGCTGCTGTTCGCCCAGGACGTCGAAACCACCGGCGGGGGCAGGGGGCTCGCCAGCGGGCGGCTATATACTCGGCACGGCGAGCTTGCCGCCACCTGCGTCCAGGAAGGACTCATGAGATGGAATACACCGAATACAACGTAGGCCATGCCTCGGCGCAACGGAAAGCGCCGGAAGTCGTGGTTCGGGCGCCCATCGTGTTCGAGGATCCCGATTTCCTTGCGCCCGGCCCGACGCTCAGCGACGCGGAGGTGGCCCACTTCAAGGAACAAGGCTTCATCGTCAAGCGGGGGCTGATCGACGACGAGGAGACTTTCGAGATAACGATCGACTACCTGTGGAGCAATGTCCCGCGCAGGGTGCTCCGGCGCGACGATCCCGCCACCTGGCTGGATTCGCCCGGCGAGAAGTGGACCGAGGACGACATCCCCCGCGTCGGTCGTCTGATCCACGACAACTGGAAGATGAGATCACCCGGGCCGAAGGGCATCGGCACGGAGTCCTTTCTCGTCGAGGGCATCGCCAACCACCCGAACATGATCGCGATCGCCAAGGCGTTCTTCGATGCGCCCATCAAGCCGCCGCGTCGCGTACGCGGCATCTACGCCGTGTTGCCGAAACCGTCTTCCGTAGTGGGGCGCTTGGGGCCGCACGCGGACTACATGGCCGCGGAGCTTTCGGCCATGGTCCTGGTGCATGAGATCCTTCCGCACAGTGGCGGATTCACGCTGTGGCCTGGTTCCCATCTACGCCTGCACCCGCATTGGGACACGGTCCACGGCGGTGTGATCTCCGAGGATCGGCGCGAGGGTTTCCGGGCGGCGCGGGACGCCGTGCTGCGCGACATCACGCCGGTCGAGTTCACGGGGCATGCTGGCGACGTGGTGTTCTGGCATCCGCGTACCATGCACTCGGCCGGGGTCAACTACTCCGCCGATGGCGAGAATCCCACCGTCCGCTTGGTCGTGCCCTGCGACTATCAACGCGATGGCATGACGTACTACGACGACGAAGAATACGGCCCCGGTGAGAAGTACCAGTGGTGGGTGGACACCCGGAACTACCGCGAGGACGTTCCGACCACTGCGGACAACGTCTGGTACGGCTGGGCAATATGATCAGGCCGTGTCGGCTGGCAACAGCCCGAGCTCCCGGGCCAGGGCGGTGAAGTTCGCCAGCACCGTATCCCAACCTGGATGGCTGTTCGGCCAATCGGTGACCGGAAGGACGCCCATCCGCCGCATGTAGCTCTCGTAGTGATCCCGCCAGACGGGCCGCGCCAGTTCCTTGAGCACTGCGGCGACGGACTCGTGCGTGGTCTCGTCGCGCAGCATGGTCTCGCGGGCGGTTTCCGGGTCGAGGAGGATCAGCGCCGGGCGAATCGCTGCGAGATCGTGGACATGGCGCACCAGATCGGGGTATGAGTCGGCATTGCGCGGCAGTCGTGTCGTGAGCGCCTGCCACTTGCCGCTGGCGATCTCCACGGGGTGGATCGTCTTGAACCTCTCACCGCCCAACCCGGCATGCTCGACCGTCGGCATCATCAGGGGGATGTGCACCACCTCGCACTTCACCCCCGCCACCACTTCTTCGTCGGGAACCACGCTCCGGTAGTTGTAGATGAATGTCTGCAGCAAGGCGTCCCTGCGGATTCGCCCCTTGCGCGTCGGTTGCAGGAACGGCAGCTCGGCGTGGACATGCGCTTTGAACTCCTGCCCGATCTCCTTAAGGGCTGCAATCCGTTCCTCGGTGCCGAGCCGGTGTACGGCTTCGTCCGGGATCAGGCGAATGTCCAGATCTTCCGAGAAACGCGTGGTCAGCCGGTGGTAGGCAACCAACGCCGTGCCGCCCTCGATGGCGAGCGTCGCCCGTTCGCTGCGGAAACGCTCCATGGCCACCATCGCACGTCGGACGACCAGGTCCTTCTCCGCCCGAGCGAGGGAGTGACAGCGCTCGAACGTGTGGAAGTGCGCTTCGATTTCCCTGCGCGTGGGCGGTTCCTGCGGATTCATGGCGACTCCTTGCTGCCGGTTTGCGACCGGTCTACCGTCCGGTGTCTCGAACATCGCCTGTACGCCTCGCTTGCGAATGAGGCGGCGGCAAGGCCGGTCCAGCCGCCACACCGCGCCGCCGGACTTCTGGCTATACCCGCGCACCCGTTCGCCCGGCAGGATGCGGTAGCCCAGCTTTGGCATCACTTCCGGCACGATGTCGAACACCTTGGCGGTGCCGATGCCGTAGATGCCGTGGCCAACGCGCGTCAACTCACCGGACTCGCAGTAGTGTCGCAACGCCCGATCGCAGGCGTGAGCAGGTGCGTGCGCCACCAGTTCAGAACGCAGAATCGCCTTCCGCCCGTCCTCCCGGAGCAGGCTGCCGACCGCCTCGCAGGCGATCTCGTATGCGGTGCCGACAGATGCCACCCAAGCAACTCGCCAGACGTGTGGTGAACGAGCGCAACTTACCGAGAGTAGCCGGTTGATTCCACCGCTGACGATCACCCGCCCTATCGCGGCGAAAACGCCACGCTATGTAGGAATTCGGGCACTGGGTACAACCCCCCACCACCCGCGCCGCCGAGCGAGCGTTCGTTGCCATCACGGGATCCAAAAGTGTACACTTTTAAGTGTCACTTAAAGGGGGGTCGATGTCGATGGAAGTGACCGCCAAGGGCCTTAGGACCCGGGTTCGCGAGGTGCTCGACTGCGTTGATCGCGGCGAGACAGTGGTTGTCACGTACCGGGGCAAGCCTAGGGCGAGGCTGGTGAAGATCGAGTCGGTGCCCGCCGCAACTGCGACGCCGGGCATCGCTGGCTTCGGCATGTGGAAAGACCGGGCCGATCTGGCCGATGTGGAGGGCTTCGTTCAGAACCTGCGCCGACCGCGTGCCCTGCCGGGCTCGTTGGGACCCGCCGATGTTGATTGACACCGATGTTCTCGTTTGGTTCTTCCGCGGCGCCGAGTCGGCGCGGGCTGCCCTCGCCGGGCTCGCGGGCGTCGGACTGTCGGCTGTTTCGTACATGGAACTGGTACAAGGCGTACGCGACAAGAGCGAACTCCTCGCGCTCAGGCGGGCGATCGGCGAGAACGGCTGGCGCGTGATCCCCGTATCCGAAAGCGTCAGCCACAGGGCGGTGTTGTACGTGGAACGTCACGCATTGGCACATGGCATGCGCCTTGCGGACGCATTGATCGCAGCAACGGCGGTCGAGGCGGGGGAAGCGTTGATGACGGCGAACGTCCGCCACTACCGTTTCTTGCCGGACATTGACGTCCGACACTATCAGCCATGACGCCACACGAGTATGTTTACGTATTCCGGCTGCGCCGCTTTTCGCGACACGTTAAGGAGTCCGCCGTCATGAGACACTTCGCTCTTGCACTTGCCCTTCTGACCACCGCCTGCGGCACTGAGAGCGGGCCTGAGACGACCGCGCCCGAACCGGATGCAACGGCCGATGCCGCCGCGGAACCGGCGGGCAACGGGCTTTGTGTAGACATGGGGCCGCAAACACCTCGAGACATCGCAAGCGCGTCGGGCCTGAACACGGAGGCGTTTGCCTTGGCGCCTCCGGTAAGCGAGATGAATCTCTGCAACATTCACACGCACACCAATGCCGAGCACAAGGGCCCAGGTTTCAGCGTCTTCGTCAGCGATGCCGACGACGGCGGCTTCGCGTGCAACGACACACCGCACCTGAGCGAGGCCGAACTCGCGCCGGCGCCAGGTGCCTACCAGGGCGTCCAGCCCGGTGACACGATCGAGGTGCACTGGGTTCACACGTCCTGCGATGCGACGCCGGGCGAAGGGCTAGGCGCTTGCGTACCGGAAGGGTGCAGCGACCCTCTGTTGCGCGTGGAGGCCCAGGTCTTTCTCGTCGTCAACGACCCGGACGCCCCCGACTTCACCACGATGGCGTACGGCGGGAACGTCGTCGAAGGCCGGCACCAGGCCAAGTCGATACCGTCGGATACCGGCGACCCCGTGTTGTTTCGGGGCTCGACGACCGGCCCGTCATACGATCAAAGCAAATGTTCACCGGCCCGCGTGACCTGGAACGTACGGCCCGCCTGCACCAAGCTCGACATCAACTCGTTGCACCGCTGGGCGGCGGACGGCAACGTCTTCAACGAGACCAAGTCGCACGGCGTGCGTCAGTTGGTCACGGCGCCCGAGTTGCTCGCGCCCATCGAGTAGGCCGGTGGACGCGTAGGGACGGGGCTTGTCCCTCGCCCATATTGGTGCAAAGAACGGCCACGGTTCAGTAGGCGCGGGCGACCGTGCTCCCCACGGGCGCGTTCGGGTCGCCCCTACGAACGCGCCTCGTCGGCTTGAGGCGGCGCCTCGCTAGGCAGCACCGTTGCGCAGAACCTGCCCCGCGCAAACGCCCGTATGCTCGTCGTCCCGCAGCGTCACTTTGCCGTTGCAGACCGTCGCCTGGTACCCCTCGGCCCGCTGTTGGAAGCGCGGTGCGCCGCCGGGGAAGTCATGAACCCAATAGGGTTGGCGCTCCTCCAGGCGGTCGATGTCGATGACATTGATATCCGCCTTCACGCCAACGGCTAAGGTTCCGCGGTCCTTGAGGCCAAGCACATGGGCCGGCACCGAGGTGATCCGCCGCACGGCCTCGGGCAACGTGTAGGTGCCCTTGTCCCGGTACCAGTGGGAGAGCACGAAAGTCGCCCAGCCCGAGTCGATCATCTGGCTGACGTGGGCGCCGGCGTCGCCGAGCCCAGGCATCGCCCAATCGGTGGTGATTAGCTTCTCCAGGTTCTCCAGGTTCACGTTGAAACCACGCTGGTGGAACAACGCCTTGCCGTCGCTCTCGAGGGTCAGCCGCAGCCAAGCCTCGGCGGGATGCTCGCCGGCCTCTCGCGCGATGTCGGCCAGGCTCTCGTAGCGCGACTGGGTGTAGTTCGGGCGCGCATCGGTGCCGATCGGATACCAGCGCGTGGTGACGCGCAGGGCATGTTCGTTGGATTGCTCGTTGTCGCGCACTTCGGCCACGAGTTTGGCTCGGAAGCTCTCGTCCTGGATCGCCGCGAGACGGGCCTCGAAGTCGAGCTTGTTCAATATCCGCCAGGTCGGCGTCCACCACATGACATTCGCGGACAGCCCGCCAACCCCACCGCCGCTGCGCGGGACCGTGATGCCGGTGACATCGAGACCCTTGGCGCGCATCTCGGTGACGTGGTGATCCAAGGCCTCGCGCTGTTCCCCGATGGCGCTGAAGAGGATTCGGCTGGTCTCCGCCTCCTCCGCCATGATGTCCATCTCCTCGTCCACCTTCGAGAAGTTGGGCACCGTCTGCATGATGCCGCCCTCGGCCCCCACGGCCCGGGCGATGGCGATGAGTTCCTCCCTCGACGCAAACGTGCCGGGGATCGGGCGCCGGTCCGGCAGCGTGTGGCCGGGATGCCGGTTGACGGAGAAACCGAGTGCCCCTTCCCTGACCGACTGTCCGGCAAGTGCGGCGATCTGTTCGATCTCCTCCGGGGTCGCCTGTTCCTCGATGGCGCGGTCGCCCATGACGTAGAAGCGGGTGGCGCTGTGTCCGACGAGCCCGCAGACGTTGATCATCGGCCCCAGGCGCTCGATGGAATCCAGGTAGCCGCCGTAGGACTCCCAGTCCCAGGGCAGGCCGGTGAGGATCGCGTGCTTGGGGATGTCCTCGACGGTCTCCATCATGCCGGCGAGGAACTCGCGGTCGTCCTTGCGGCACGGCGCGAAGGTGACCCCGCAGTTGCCGAGCAGCGCGGTGGTGACGCCGTGCCAGGTGACCGACGTCATCTCGGGATCCCAGCCGATCTGAGCATCCAGATGGGTGTGCAGGTCGATGAACCCCGGCGTGACGACGTGGCCCTTGGCATCGATCTCCTCGACACCGCGCCCTGCGACGGGTCCGATGGCGGCGATGCTGTCGCCGTCGACGGCGATGTCGGCTTCGATCGGTTCGTTGCCGTTCCCATCGACCACGTTTCCGTTGCGAATCACCAAATCATGTGCCATTTGCTCCTCCCCGAGCCCCGATAGGCAAGCGGCTTACTATGCCACAAGCGTCAGAGCAGTCTTGGGACCGCCACGAAAATCGAAGGTTCGCATTCCCGGGTCTCAAGGAACGAGCGTGAAGTGACGACCCTTCGCTGCCTTGCGGTCGAACGTAAACGTCGTCGAGCAGCCGCTTGAGTGGTTGCGATGGGCTAGCAGGCAATCCGCAAAGCCTGCGTTGTCGCTTTCGAACTCGCGCAGGGCATGCCAAGCCAAGTCGCCATCTTCCACGGTGAACTCGGTGGTGCGCAGGATTTGGCCGAGCACCGATGCAATCACGTCCCCTTCGAAGTCGTAGGCGGCGACAAGAACCCAAACCAGTTCTACCAAAACCACGACGCTGATGTATCCGGTCGACTGTTCCGAGCAGGCGCTCTCAACCAGCCGCGTGGCCGCTCGAGCCTGTTCCGGATCGACACCGACAATCCAACCACCGGTTAGCTCCCCGTGGAGGTGTACCGGCGAACGCCGAGTTGCCAAACGCCGATGGCGACGCCGAGGAAGGCGAATCCCGCCAACGGCGCCGCCACCTGGAACATCCGCGAAGTCCCCAGCGGGTCGTCGACGCCGAGCACGGCGACGATGGGGAAGTAGCCGATGCACGCCAGTGGAACGACGAAGGTGAAGAAACGCCGGAACAACCGGTGGTAGATGGGCAGGGGGTAGGACGCGGTTTCGACGCCGCCGTAGGTAAGGATGTTCATCAGTTCCAGCGACTCGGTGGTCCAGAAGCACATGGTGGCCTGCAACACCATCAACGCGAAGAAGAACGCAACACCACCCGCCATCGCGAACGCGAGTAGCCCGACCCGATCTCCTTCCAACGGCAGATCAAGCGCCGCCCAGGCGACGACGACAATGACGATCCCCGGCAACAGCCGACCGAGGCGGCGCAGCGACAGTTCGTGGCCCGCCAACTGCAGCACCGTGCTGCGCGGGCGCAGCAGCAGGCGGTCGAAGTCGCCGGTCTTGACGTACAGCGTGCCGAACTGGTCGAACCCGGTGGCGAGGAGTTCCCCGATCGCGTAGGTGGCGTTGACCGTGCCGCAGAAGAACGCCACCTCCGCGAAACTCCAGCCGGACAGGTTTCCAAACCGGTCGAACAGCACCCAGATGCCAGCGAGTTCGATCAGGCAGTTCAATAGGTTGCCTAGGGCCGCCATCAGGAACGACGCCCGGTACTGCAGTTGACCGCGCAGCGAGATGGCCAGGTAGCGAAGAAGCAGCGCCGCCGCGTTCATCCGCCCTGCACCACCATGCGCCGGACGCCACGAAGCAGGATCAGTCGCCCCAGCAAGACGAGTACGATCACCCAGACGAGCGTGAAGAGGAGCTCTCCCGCGATCTCGCCCGGCGGGATGTTGCCGCTGTAGATGCGATAGGGCACATCGGCGAGGCCGCGGAACGGTTGCCCGTTGAGGAACGGCTGCAGCCAGTCGGGGAACAGGGGCAACGGCACGATGAGGCCCGAGAAAACCGTCACCAGCACGGTGAGTATCCGGTCCATGCCGACGCCGGAGATCGTCCACAGCAGCGAAATGTGGGCGAGCAGCGTCACCGCCGTGGCCAGCATCGCGGCCAGTACGAGCGATGCCAGGAACCCCGCGAACGCGATCGCCGACGCCGGGGGCGTCAACGCCCAATCGCCGAGTCCCGCCAACGGCAGCAAGACCATGGAGAACAGCACCATCGGTATGCCGCGCAGCGTCGGCGCGGCGACCCGGAACGCCAGGGTGCGCCCGAACCAGTACGAATAGAGATCCAGCGGGCGGAGCAGATCGTAGGCGACCGTGCCGTCGCGGACCTGCGCACGGAAATCGGCATCGACGTTCCAGGGCAGCATGCCGAGCAACGCCTGACCGAGCCACACGTAGGCCACGATCTGGGGAAGATCCATGGGTTGCGGCTCGGTGGCAGCGGCAAAGAACGCCGCCAGGATCATGAGCCGGATCGCACCCCAGAACAGTTGAGTCGCAAAGCCCGCGAACGCGGCGGCCCGGTATTGGAGCAGGGTCCGATAGCGGGCGCTGACCACCGCGACGAACGGGCCGATGGTGGTGCTCATCGCTCGCGCATATCGTGTTCGGCATAAAGTTCGGCGACGGTCTGCTCGATCGGCGGGTGCTCGATGAAGAGATCGTGGGGCGTCTCCTGGGCCAGAAGGGCGCCGATAAGCGTTGCCGCCGGGAGACGATCCGGGTCGAAGGCGATCCGTACGCGCGACCCGTCGCGTTCCACCAGCCGAACCCCCTCGCCTTCGGCATCCAACGCTGGCGCGTCGACCGACTTGGCCGCGTCCGCCGAATCGTAGTCGACCACGAGCACGCGTTCGTTGCGCACCCGTCGACGGAGGCCGTCCACGCTGCCGTCGACGAGGATCCGTCCGTTGCCGATGACCATGACCCGATCGCACAAAACTTCGATGTCGTCCATGTCGTGGGTGGTCAGCAGGACCGTGACCTGCGCCTCGCGGTTCAACTCGCGCACGAAATCCCGGATCGCCAACTTCGACACGGCATCAAGCCCGATGGTCGGCTCGTCCAGGAAGAGCAGGCTCGGGCCATGCAACAGCGCGGCGGCGAGGTCCGAGCGCATGCGCTGGCCGAGGGATAGCTGCCGCACGGGCACGTCGAGCAGGGGCTCGAGATCCATGAGCGCGATCATCCGGTCGCGGTTGTCGCGGTATGTCGTCGGCGGAATCCGGTAGATGTCCCGCAACAGATCGAAGCTCTCGATGACCGGCAGATCCCACCACAATTGGGTGCGCTGGCCGAACACGACGCCGATCCGGGAAACGTGGCGGCGACGATCGCGCCACGGGGTCAGGCCGTCGACACGGCAGGTGCCGGCCGTGGGATTGAGGATTCCCGCGAGGATCTTGATCGTCGTCGACTTGCCAGCGCCGTTTGGACCGATATAGCCCACCAGTTCGCCGCGTTCGATGTCGAAGTCGATCCCACCGAGAGCATGGACGTCGCGCATCCGACGATGGAACAACCCCCGGAAGGCACCGGCGAGGCCCGGCAGCCGCTCGGCCACGCGGAACGTCTTCGCAAGGCCCCGCACTTCGATTTGTGGCATTCCGACGGTCCTCACGGGCATGCCACGGCACCGGATGGCGCAAGGCAGGCGGGGTCGAAGGGCGCGCGAAAATACTCGGGAGATGGATGGGAGTCAAGGCGGCGTACTGTCCAACGCGAAGTGAGGGTGAAGCCAAAGGCCGATTCCAACGCGAA
>JAPPGK010000098.1 GCA_028821405.1 Gammaproteobacteria bacterium
AAGGGGACATCTCTGAATTGGAGAGAAGGGGACATCTCTGAATTGCTTTGACATTTTGCCTGGCGCGTGTGGGGTTTGAACGACTAACATGAGGTGCGTTCATTGCTCATGTGTTTTGCGGCCCCAGGCCCTTGCGGGAACGCCGGCGAGCGATCCGGAGTTCTCGTTCGCGCGCCTGTAGGGCATTGTGAAACCGAACCACCTGTGACTCGGCCGTGCCGGGTAGAACGAGCGCACGTAGGACAATCCTGTCGACTTGAGTTTTCTGGGACGGTGACGGGCGGCTGCAGACTGCGTCGAGATGCTCACGGGTATCGGGAGGAAGGTACGGAAGAGGCAATTGCTTGAGGTGAGCGGCTTCGAGCTTGAGGGCTCCGCCACCCATGCGGGTACCTGTCGCCTCCATCAATGTGCGGGACCAAGTGCTGTTCAGAATCGCCGCCAATAGGTCTGCCGACCATTCGTGTTGATGGGACCAGATGCCCGAGAAGTTCGCATCGATCAAGAGACCAGGGTCCGGGCTAGCGTAGGTGTGTGGCGCATGGTCTATGACTCGCGGGATGAAGGCGTCGGGTTGGTGACGGGGCCTGAAGGCGGGCAGCATGTACCAGAAACGGGGAGGCGCGTTATTGCTTGGCGCGCGCACATTGGTGCGGACCGCCGAAAGGTCGGGTACTGGTTCGCCTCGTGGGGAACCTGTCAGCGAAACGCTAGCTGCCTCACGAACGTATTGCGCAAGATCCTCCGGCATCGCGCATGGAGGCTGCTGCCTTAACCGTCGGTAGACTGGTAGCGCTTCTCTGACAGCCGGCATGTCTTCGGGTAGCGCCCATTGGCGTAGATCAAGCAGGCGGGTGGTGTTCGTGCCAAGCTGCCATGCCTCTAGCTCGGCTTGGCGGTGGAGAACAGTGCGCAGAGTGGCATTGGGCACACGCAGAGCGCTTGATCCGAACTCTGCGTTGGTGGTCACCATCGACCATTCGTTCGTGAGTCGCTGGATCAACTGAACATAGAAGAACCGGTTGCAGCCAGTTCGGAGCCCCTGGCCGACTTTGATGCCGCTGTTCTCCATCGGGCGGAGCGAGTCCGAATGGAAGGCTCTCGGCAGGACTTCGCGCACGACTTCCGGAACCGGTGCGCTGTGATGGCGCGGTCGGAAGATCCATCGGGGGTGGGGAGAGATGGACGTGTGGTCACTGGCTTCCACAGCGGAAAGCCAAGCCGCAGGGCCTGGCCGGCTGCGAAGTGAATCCCACTCGTCCTGTAGAGAGATTCGGCGCGATGACAGGCCGTTGGTCGACAGTTGCGGCTGCCCGCATTGGCACCAAGTCGCGAAAGTGGCTTCCGGGCACCCTGTTGAGAAGGCGCCGCCTACAAGCGACGCGGTCGACGCGGCCTCCGGCAAGATTTTCGTCCAGAGCGCCGAGTGCCAAGTGGTTCTGGTCTCTAGCGGCACGCTGGTTGCGTTCTCCGGGAGACGCCGAGCCACGATGAGGTGCGTACCCACGGCGGCATCGGGAAACCAGCCGGGTTGTGAGTCCTCAATCACGAATTCAATCTCGAAAGCCCGGAGCATTAGATATCGAACGACATCGGCATAGGTTCGTGAACGCCAGGTTGATGGCGAGACGAGCGCCAATCGTCCGCCGGGCCGGACTAGGAGTGCGCAAAGGAGCCAAGCCGGAACAGAAAGATCGGCAAGTCCCGAGTAGCCTCCGGCGAGGGGTGCCCAAAGATCCTTGGAAGGGCCTTGGGGAATTCGCGCGATGATCGCCGCAAGGCCTTCGCGGATCGGTTTGCCGCGACCGTTCATGGATTGGTAGCGGACGTACGGCGGATTGGCGACCACAAGATCGTATGAGAGGCAGTCGAGTTGATCGTGCGTCTCCGCAAGGAAGGCGTCGGCCTGTAGGACGCGATACCCGAGATTGTCCTGGTTTGCGACGATGCGAAGGCGATGTTCGCAGAGATCTGCGGAACCGCTATCGATTTCTATCGCATCGAGACCACGAATCCGTATTCCGCGATGGCGGCAGGCGACCCAGACGGCATCTAGGAGATCGCCGGTTCCGGCAAAGGGATCGAGAATGCGTTCCGTGCCGTCTGAGATCGCTAGGTGAGCAAGTAGGCGACCGACTCTTGATCCGGTGTAGAACTGTCCGAGCGCTTTTCGCCTAGGTGCCGGAAGACCCTGCTCGAACGCACGTGACTCGTCCCGAAGATCTGCTAGGAGCTTACTTGCCGACACGCGAGGGCTCGGGGGAGTGGCGTGCTGCGTGCCAACGATAGTAGTCATCGGCATCGATTGGGACCTTCTGATTGTTGGCGAGGTAGTGGTTTACTAGGCGCGAGTAGACACGTTCCGGCGTCTGCTCGTTAGCGTCGATTGCTTCCCGCTGCAACGTTTCGGCCACTTCCCATGCGGTGCCAACACCACCATTCGCGCGTCGAGACTGTTTCTGGAGCAGCAGTACCGGATCGCCTCGTACGGCACCGTTGGTTGTCACCTGCTTGAAGCTTCCTTGCTTCTTGTCGAGAACGCCGGCGTGCTCAACGCCGAACCCAGCGTCAATGTAGGCGGCCTGAAGGGCGTTCCATACCCTGGCGCTAGCAGAATGGAATACCAAGGTTGCTTTGCCACCTGGTCGCAGAATCCGGTTCATTTCGGCGAATGCACCGGTGAGAAGCCGCTGGTACTTGTCGACGCCCTTTCCTTGGCTTCGACTTATGATGGCTTCGTCCGTGGGGTCAGTAGCGTGGCCAAGCCACGATTCGTTGAGCATCGAGATTTCTGAATACGGAATGTTGGCACCAAACGGCGGGTCGGTGAAGACGTAGTCGATTGACTGGTCGGGCAGGTCCACGGCGAGACTTGACCCTTGGTGAACAGCTACGTGAGCGTTGCGACCTTGAACCGAATCGAAGGCGTTCGCGATGCTGGTGAGTTTGCGCGCGAGCCCCCGGAACACGTTCTTTTCCACGGGTAGCCCGCTCACGTAAAGGACGCCTGGCTGGGCGCTGGTGACCACGAGATCCTTCTGGTCCGATTTCGCTACGACTCGAGTCATGATCGTCGCATGGGATTGGTTGTAGCTTAAGAGCCAGAGGCGGAGAGCGTCCCCCAGCGCACCTCGGTAGAACGCGGCGTTTTCCCAAAGCCGCCCGAAGGCGATTAGATTGCGGCGGGTGTAGAAGTGGTGGACGTGCGAGATGCCCCGGTGGTAGCCGCTACGATAGAGGTCTCCCCAGGGAATCGCGAACGTCGGGACGCACCCCGGAATCCGTTCGTGTTCGATTCGGGCAAGCAGCGAGAGGTCATTCTCGTTGGGATCGCGCGACCAAGTGGACCTTCCTGTGACGCCGTAGATCCGGCCGATCGTGCGGGAACGGGACTCCGCGACACGGTTGAGGAGATCGTCTCGGGTTCGTTGCATTACGCGATCCAGAGCTCCCACGGGGTGCTCGGCATTGCAGAACGGGCAGCGGAACTGCGAATCAATGCGCGCTGGACCCGTGGAAACGCATGAGTCCCATACGGTCGTGCGGCCGCCACAGGTGGAGCAGCACAGGACGTCGCTCCAGACGACGTGTCTGACACATCCCTCGCGTCCAAGCGGATCCTCGGCGGCGTATAGCCACCCGAAATCTGATTCCACGCTTTGGAGCACATCTTCGGCCGCTGAACGGAACCGAATCGGGTCGGGAGGATTGTTGAGGACTCGGGCTACGAAGGCACCGAGGGCTCCTAGTTCGTAGAGGACCGCGTTTCTCGGTCCCCACTGGGCGCGTATGCCTAGACGATTGGCTTCGCGGCGAAGTGGCGCGGGCGGGTTTTCGCACAACAGCGCCGCAAGGCCAGTAGTGCCGCTACCGGCGAAACCGTCGAATACGGTTGCCCCGGGTGTCGTGTGAGCCGCGATGTAGAGGGCAATTGCCTCGGGCGAGATCTTCGTAGGGTAGGGGAATGCGCCGTAGAGCGGGCCGTTTCGGGTGGCGGGCAACGCGGCCCCGTAGAGTGCGGCAACCGGGTTCATCGACAGTCGTCGTTACGACGGTTGTAGTGACCGAATCTGGTGAGCGCAGACGAACGGCGACCCCCGTCTGGATCGACGCGCCTGGGAGCGCGACCGTGCCGCACCGATTGTGGTGCCTTCAGAGTCCGGCGCGCTTGGGGTGGCGAAAGAGCGACTACCGCGTACGGCTTTCGTTGCCCAAGGTGTATAGGGTGGCCACTGGCCGTTGGGCGAGAGACCCGCATGGGCCGAGACGATCCTTGTCCACGTCGCGGATGATCATATCACGCCCCCATAGCAGCTAGTCGTATTGAGGATCAATCTTGGGCAACGTAGACATCCATCTATCCTGCCGTCGACTTTCCCCGTTCCTTGCACGGGAGCTTTACGGTGTGTTGCTCCATAGTACTGCAACAGTTTGGATGCCCGTAAACATGGTTCAACTGGTTCAACGAGTTCGCCTTGACTATCTCATGGTTGTGGGTTGGCCGCGATGGCTCACGAGTCCTTCAACAGCAGGCTATGCTGCGTGATGATCGACGACAGGCGCTGCGTTGACCGTGGTGGAAACGCAATTGCTCGCGGACGCGGGCGTGGGCTTGAATGCCGAGGCCCAGACGGATCCGCTGGAGGCGACTGCGGCGTTGTTCGCTACCATCATCGATACAGGGCTGACAACCGTCGAGGCCGGGAGGCGCTTGGGCCTGCGGAAAACCGGGTCCGACAGATGATTGCCTGACGAACTCTCTACAGCGCGCTACTGGATAACCGCCGTTACATCCCTCTCTTCCAATCCGAACAGAATGGTGGCCTCATTCCCAACATCACCAAGGTCAATGTGGCGCTACCGGACGACTTCCATCCAGTCGATATGTACGACTGGTATTCGCGAGCCGATCCGGACTGTTCGTCGGAGACGACATCGATGCGCCTATGAGCGCTTTGGCATGGCTCCGTAACGGCGGGGATGTCGAGTCAGTATTGGCCCTTGCTCGACGGGTGCGACCAATCGTTTCCGACGCTCCGGGCGATGTCGCCTCGTTTCGTGGTACTACCCCCACTTGGGACGGGACGCCAAGACCGCCGGAGTCGACTACCAGATGCTCGCTATTTCAAGCCGAAAACCCGCTAGGACGGGATCCCCCTGAACACCGTCGGGGTCGTGTAGGACTTCGACATCCGCGCTCGGGCGATAGACGTACACGTCACGCGCGAACGGATCGATAAGCCAGCCGAGCCTCAGTCCATTGGACACGTATTGCCGCATCTTGGCTTGGGTGTCCGCCAGCGAATCCGACTGGGAATGCAATTCGATCACGAAGTCCGGGCAGAGCGGGAGAAAACGCTCCTGCTGTCCTGCGGTCAGTGCATCGAGGCGCTCGTGTCGAACCCAGGCCGCATCGGGAGCAAACATCGAGGTGTCCGGCAGCACGAATCCGCCGGAAGACTCAGTCGCCAATCCCGCGCCGTCCCTTGCGGCCCACTGGCTCAGCTGGGCGACGATGTTCGCGTTGCGGTTGCTGCTCTTGAACCCGGCTGGTGGGCCGATGATCAAGTCACCCTCGACAGTTCGTTCGATTCGCAAGACGTCATTCGCCTGACACAGCTCGTACAACCAATCGTCGGTGCTTCGGAAGGGTAGGCGAAGCAACAAAGGCAAGGACGCCAGCGCGTCGACGCGTAAGGGGTGGTGCCCATAGCCGCCGCGATGATCGGGCGAGAGTGTTGCTTCGGGGGTGGCATCCATTAGACCGAGCCTACCCCATGAACGGTATGTCTTGTTGCCTCGCGGGAGGAGATCTTGGGCGACCGCGAAGCGGTCGCACCTTGGCTTGAAAAACCGACCACCAACCCCATATCTCCGCGGGTGCCGGGACAGGGGACGACATGACCGACCAAGCAACCGCCGAGACCCGCGGCTTCCAGACCGAAGCCCGCAAGCTGCTCCAACTGATGATCAACTCCCTGTATTCCAACCGGGAGATCTTCCTGCGCGAGTTGATCTCGAACGCGTCCGATGCCATCGACCGGTTGCGTTTCGAAAGCCTGAAGGACGAATCCCTCATTGCGGACGACCCGGAGTTCAAGATCGTGGTCGAGTTCGACAAGGATGCCGGCACCGTTGCCGTCGTCGACAACGGCATCGGTATGAGCCGCGAGGAAGCGGTGGCGAACTTGGGAACCATTGCCAAGTCCGGCACTGAGGAGTTCTTCGGCGCACTGACCGGCGACGAGCAGAAGGACAGCGCGTTGATCGGCCAGTTCGGCGTGGGTTTCTACAGTTCGTTCATTGTGGCGCGGGAGGTCGAAGTGCTGACGCGACGCGCCGGGGACGAGACGGGAACTCGCTGGACATCGACGGGAGAGGAGCAATTCACCGTCGAGGAGCGCGCCGACCTGCCGCGCGGGACGCGAGTGGTGTTGACACTCAAGGACGATGCCAAGGAATTCGCCGAGGGCTTCCGCCTGCGTTCGGTGTTGCGCAAGTATTCCGATCATGTCGGCGTGCCCGTCATGATGGCCAAGGAGGACGGCGAGGACGCCAAGGAAGGCGAACTGGAGACCGTCAACTCGGCGAAGGCGCTGTGGACCCGCCCCCGCAACGATGTCTCCGAGGACGAATACAAGGAGTTCTACAAGCACGTCTCCCACGACTTCGAAGACCCCGCCGTGTGGAGCCACAACAAGGTCGAGGGCAAGCTCGAGTACACGAGCCTGCTCTACGTTCCCAAGCGCGCCCCGTTCGACCTCTGGAACCGTGAGGCCCCGCGCGGCCTGAAGCTCTACGTCCAGCGCGTGTTCATCATGGACGACGCGGAGGCGTTCCTGCCGCTCTACCTGCGTTTCGTCCGGGGCGTCGTCGACTCCAGCGACCTGCCGCTCAACGTGTCGCGGGAGCTACTCCAGCAGGACGACCGCACGCGAACGATCAGGAATGCGCTCACCAAGCGGGTGCTCGACATGCTCGGCAAGATGGATGCCGAGGAATACGGGGCGGTGTGGGACGAGTTCGGCTTGGTGCTGAAGGAAGGCGTCGGGGAGGATTTCACGAACAAGGAGGAACTTCTCGGCCTGATGCGTTTCGCCTCCACCCACGAACCCGATCCGGCGCAACGCACGTCCCTCAAGGACTACATGGCCCGAATGAACGGCGAGCCCGAACCTGCGAACAGCGAAGACGAGGCCGAGGCGTCCGAGGAAAAGAACGACGAGACCCGCGAGGCGACAAAGGGCCAGGACAAGATCTACTACCTCATCGCGGATTCCGACGCGGCGGCGCGTTCGAGTCCGCATCTCGAAGCGTTTCGCGCCCGGGGCATCGAGGTCCTGCTGCTTACCGACCGGATCGACGAGTGGTGGATGTCCTTCGCCGACGAATTCGAGGGCGCGAAGTTCCAGGACGTGGCGCGGGGAGAACTGGATCTCGACGAGGTTGAGTCGACCGAGTCCAAGGGAGAAGCGGACGAATCGGACGACGAACCGCTGCTCAAGCGCATCGGCGAGGTACTCGGTGACCGGGTCGAGAGCGTCCGCGCGTCAAAGCGGCTCACCGATTCTCCGGCCTGCCTCGTGCTCGGCGAAAACGATCTCGGCGTGCAGATGCGGCGCATCATGGAGGCCACCGGCCAGGCCGCCCCGGACAGCAAGCCCCATTTCGAGGTCAACCTGGGACATCCCTTGGTCGAACGTCTTGGCAACGAACCGGATGAGGATCGATTTGGTGACCTCGTCTCGATCCTCTTCGATCAGGCCTCGCTGGCCGAGGGCAACGCCGTGACGGAGCCGGGTGCCTACGTTCAGCGGGTCAACAACCTGCTCGTCGACTTGCTGCGCTAAGGCAACCCGACGTAGAGGGTCGCTCCCCTGCGCCGGGTCGGGGCGGTGGACATTGGTGGCAACGCCGCTTAAGTTCGGGTGAAGGGTGCGCGTTGAAGTAGGGGGCAGGATGCAGACCGCCATCGTGGGCGCGGGCAATTTCGGTACGGCTGTCGCCAATATCGTTGCCTCGAACGGCGTCGACGTGCACCTGTGCATGCGCGATGAAGCCCAACTCGCCGACATGCGGACCCACGGCGAGAACCGGCGCTACCTACCCGGCCACCCGCTGGCAGAACGCGTCCACCCGACCTCGGATCTTGCCGAAGCCCTTGGCGCGAGCGATGTCGTGTTCGTGACCGTACCGAGCGCGTCGTTCCGTGAGGTGACCTCGGAACTCGAGGGGCTTGTCCGGGAAGGCACCTGCGTGATCAGTGCGACGAAGGGAATCGAGGCCGGATTTCGGCTCATGAGCCAGATTCTGGAGGAGGATCTGCCGCGGACGAAGGTCGGCGTGATCAGCGGTCCGAACCTCGCCGAGGAGATGGCGGACGGCCGCTACACGGGCACGGTGGTGGCAAGCCGGCACGAGGAACTTCGTACGACCGTGCAGCGGATCCTCACCAGTCCGACGTTCCGCGTCTACTCCAGCAACGACGTCTACGGTGTCGAACTCGGCGGCGCGTTGAAGAACATCTACGCGATCGTCTGCGGGATGGCGACGGAACTCGACGTCGGGCAGAACGCCTTGGCGATGCTCGTCACCCGCAGCCTGGCGGAGATGGGGCGCTTCGCCGTCTCGCTGGGGGCGAACCCGTTCACGTTCCTGGGGTTGTCGGGCGTCGGCGACCTGTTCGCGACGTGTACGTCGCCCTACTCGCGCAACTTCCAGTTGGGCCTCAGATTGGCCCGGGGCACCTCGCTGGACGCGGCCATGGACGAACTCGGCAAACTCGCAGAGGGCGTCAACACCGTGCGCGTGGTACATGCCAAGAGTGCGGAACTCGGCGTCTACATGCCGCTCGCGGACGCGTTGCACCGGCTGCTGTTCGACGGCGCGGACTTGGGGAGTATCATCTCCGGTCTCATGACCAGCGAGCAGCGAGTGGACGTCGAATTCGTGGCCCCCACCGCCTGGAGCCACCAGGAATGACGTTTTGGCACGGAAAGCGGTCGTCTGCGGCCCTCGCGGTTCTCCCGTTGCTGGCTGGGGCGAACGCGTCTGCGCAGTCCGATGTCCCGGGTTCCACCGATCCGGCCGGTATGACGCGGTACCCCGGTGCGTGGATCGTCGAGTACTCGCCGGAGACAAGCGTGCACAGCTACGAGTTCGTTACCGGCGAGGTCGCCAGGATTCGTCGGGAGGTCCGGATCGACCGCAGCGTAACGACGGCCGCCAAGCTCGCCCGTGCAACTTATCGAACGCCCAGCGGCACCCGGCTGGACGACGTTGTCGAACACTACGAGGCCTTGGTCGGCGACTTGGGCGGACGGGTGGAGTTCACCTGTCGAGGGCAGGAGTGCGGGCACAGCACCCTCTGGGCCAATCAGGTCTTCCGGGTCAAGGAACTCGCGGCACCCGACCCGGCGCAGTTCTATCTCGCGACGACCATCGACGGATCGAACCTGGGACTCGCCGGTGCCGGTAGCGCCGCCCTGGTTTCGATCTACGTGGTGCAACGCCCGAATCGCCGCGTCAACGCCCATGTCGACTTTGCCATTGTCGCAGCAGGTAGTTCTAGTGGTTCAGTAGATGACGTTTCCAAAGCACTGAATTCACAAGGCTTCGTGGTGGTGGATGCGGCTGCTCCGAACCGTTCAGGCGAACTCGACGAGGACGCCCTTAGGGCGCTTGACGATCTTGCCCTCGCATTGACGCCGTTTGCGGGCCGAATCGCGGTGGTCTGTCACTTGGGAAGCCTGGACGACGCCGAGGAGTCCCGCCGACGCACCGAGGCCTGCGCCGAAACCGGCTCGGAACGACTCCGAGCCGCAGGCATCGAAGCGGGCGCCTTCGGGGCCGGTGCCTTCCTGCCCCGGGAAGGGCAATCGCCCGATCGCCTGGAACTGGTGATTCCGGGTGCCAAGCCCACACCTTGACGACGCCGCCGAAGCACTGATCGACGCGTTCGCCGACCGGCTCGAGGCCGCGGACGTCGTATTCGGCCATGGGACCGACAACGCTCGGGACGAAGCGTGGCGATTGGTAGCGGGGATCCTGCGCGGTGGACGCGTGACGCCGCGCCGGGTCGCCGAACTCGAAGCACTGTTGCGACGCAGGATCGAGGATCGGGTGCCCGTGCCCTATCTGACGGGCGAGGCGTGGTTCGGGGATCTGCGACTGCGGATTCCCCCCGGGGTCATGATTCCTCGCTCGCCGATTGGGGAGTTGCTCGCAAACGGGATCCGCCCTTGGCTTGACCGCGAGCCGGCTCGAGTGCTCGACCTCTGCTGCGGGTCGGGCTGTATCGGCATCGCCGCCGCCTACGTGTTCCGGGGCGCCAGGGTGGACTTGGTGGACGACGACGAGCGAGCGGTCGCGGCGGCGCACGAGAACGTCCGCAGGACGGATGCGACCGTCCGGCCTCGCATCGAGGTGATCGCTTCGGACCTGTTCGAGGGCCTCGGTGGGCGGCGCTATGACCTGATCCTTTGCAATCCGCCCTACGCGCTGACGGGCGAACTCGACAGCGCCGCCCGCGAATTCCACCATGAACCCCGGCATGGGCTTGATGGCGGCGCGGACGGGCTTGCCGTGTGGCGTCGGATCGTCGGCGACCTCGGCGCGCACTTGAACCCGGGCGGAATCCTGGTTGGCGAGGCAGGCGGCCTCAGCCGCGAGTTCGACGACGCCTTCCCGCAACTCCACGCGGTCTGGGTAGACCTCGCACGCGCAGAACGCCAGCCAGACGGCGGATTCGGCGTGTTCGTATCGGTCGGGCGCGAAATGGGTGCGGGGCTGGTGGGTTAAGCTAGTGCAATGGCGGGCAACACGTTCGGACAGGCCTTCACGCTCACCACGTTCGGCGAGAGCCATGGCATCGCCTTGGGCGCGGTCGTGGACGGCTGCCCACCGGGCTTGGCGCTCTGCGAAGCCGATCTGCAAGGCGATCTCGACCGTCGCCGCCCGGGTCAGTCGAAGTACACGACGCAACGGCGCGAACCGGACCAGGTCCGGATTCTCTCGGGAGTTTTCGAGGGCATCACGACAGGGACACCCATTGGTCTTGCCATCGAGAACGTCGATCAGCGCTCGCGGGACTACGGCAAGATCAAGGATCAGTTCCGTCCGGCCCATGCGGACTACACCTACCAGGCGAAGTTCGGTCGGCGGGACTACCGGGGCGGCGGACGTGCCTCGGCACGGGAAACGGCAATGTGGGTGGCTGCGGGTGCCATCGCCCGCAAGTACCTCGCCCAACACGCCGGGATCACGATCCGCGGCTACCTTTCGCAGATCGGCGACCGGGTGATCGACGTTGTCGACCCCGATGGGGTGGATGACAACCCGTTCTTCTGTCCGGACCCGGACGCGGTCGATGACATTGCGGCGCTTATCGATGCGCTTCGCCGGGACGGCGACTCGATCGGCGCCAGGGTCACGGTGGTGGCGAGCGGCGTTCCGGTAGGCCTCGGGGAGCCGGTATTCGGCAAGCTCGATGCGGATCTCGCCAAGGGCCTGATGGGGATCAATGCCGTCAAGGGCGTCGAGTTCGGATCGGGCTTCGACGCGATCCGCCAGCGAGGCAGCGAACACCGTGACGAGCGGGATGCCCGGGGCTTTTTGTCGAACGATGCCGGTGGCGTACTCGGTGGCATATCGTCCGGTCAGGACATCGTCGCCAGCATTGCCCTGAAACCGACATCGAGCATCACCAAGCCGGGCCGGAGCATCGATGTCCACGGCGACGAAGTGGATGTGGTCACCACCGGACGCCATGACCCCTGCGTGGGCATCCGGGCGACGCCCATCGCGGAGGCCGTCGTGGCGCTGGTACTGATGGATCACGTGCTGCGCGACCGGGGACAGAACGCGGACGTCGACCGGGGCTAACCGCCCGCACGGCACTTGGGCGCGATCGGGAATGCGTCGCATTCTCGTACGGTATGAGCGAGGCCACGCGGGGATCCCCACGGGGCGACCGCGAGGGTCGCCGCTACGAGGCTGCGGCCAGCGCTTTGCGTTCCTGCTCCCTGGCGAAGCGTTCTTCGAGTTCCTGCGCGTGCTTCTTGGCGGCTTCGAACTGCGCGTACTGCGTGAGATAGCAATACAGGCAGCGCTTGTTCATGTCGGGTGGCAGGACTTCGGTGGAGAGCCCCCTGACATCCATCAGCGAGCGTAGGAACTTGGCGATTTGCGGCTTCTGGACGATGCCCATCTTGTAGTAGACGCCGGTGGCAACGGACAGCGGCGTCAATCCACGGGTATCGGTGGCATCGAGCTTGGCACCACGGCCGACGAGCAACTGCGCGACATCCAATGCGCCACGATACGCCGCCCCGTGAAGGGCGGTGTCGCCGACATCGTTGACCGCGTTGACGTCGTTGCCGAGGTCGAGACACATTTCGGTCGCCTTGAGAACGTGGCCGGTCCAGCCACGCTGCAAGAAACGTCCATAGTTGCCGGTGTCGCTATAGAGTCCGGCGGCGACCATCAGAGGGGTCGTCCCGTCGAACGTTGGGATCGTCGCATCGGCGCCGGCTTCTAGGAGTAGCTCCATCAGTTCGAGATCGGCTTCCTTGGCCGCCAGCAGGAATGCGGTCGCGCCAACCCGAAACAGGACATCGCGCATGTTCACGAAGCGCTGTTCCTTCAACCGGTCCTTCGCCATGCGGGCATTCACGTCCACGCCGTTGGCGATCATCTTCCGGACCAGGTCCATGATGACGTCCAGGGCGCCGATGGGGATCGCCGCCTCTTCGCTGCCCACCACGCCGCGGATGATTTGGCGTTGCACCGTGACCCGGTGCAGGGCCGTATAGCCGGCATCGGCCTGGTTGGGGTCGGCGCCTCGGTCGAGGAGCAGATCGGCGATACCCCAGTGCGTGTTGACCAGGGCCGCCTCGAGGACGCTCTCGCCTGAGGCCATCGTCGACGCGACGTCCGCGCCGGCGTCGAGGAGTGCCTCGGTGGCGTCCCGGCGGCCCGCCCGGGCTGCGAACAACAAGGCGTCCAGACCCTTGGGCGTTCGCGCCCGCAAATCGGCGCTGCCCTCGACAAGGAGGGTGATGGCACCCGGGTTGTTGGCGGCCGCGGCCCACATGAGTGCCGTTTGACCCGCCTCGTTGGGGAGGTTGGGGTCGGCGCCGGCATCGAGCAGAACGCGGATGGCATCGGGATCGCCGGTACGGGCTGCGGTCATGATCACGGACTCGCCACCGGGCACCGATGCCTTGGGATCGGCCCCCGCATCGATGAGGAGGTCGAGTACCTTGGCGTTGCCGTTGGTCGCGGCCAATGAAATCGGCGGGAAGCCGTACCGGTTTCGCACCCTTGGATCGGCGCCGGCTTCGACGAGGGCCTGGGCCATGGCCGCATGGTTCTGGTTCACGGCCCAGTGCAGCGCTGTGGACCCGTCTGGCCCGGCGTGGTCGACGTCGACGGCGCCCTCGTCCAGCAAAGACAGCACCCGTGTGAGATCGCTGGCTTTGGCGGCTTCGACCAACGTCGTTTCGGCGGTGGCATTGCCCGCCAACAGCGTGACCGCGAAGAATGCCGGGACGGCCCTCGCCCAAAAGGTCATCCCGCGGAACCGCTACAAACGGGCGAGCCGCCCGGTGCTGTCCCCGATCTTGTCCACATGCACGCCGACTTTGTCGAGGAGGGTCACACCGGCGTTCATGAGCGGCGTGTCCATCGGGTACACAAGGTGCCGGCCCCCGCGGTGGTTGCCGGCGGCGCCGCCCGCGATCACCAGCGGCAGATTGCTGAAGCTGTGCGTATTGCCGTCGCCCAAGCCGCACCCATACATGAGCAGAGAGTGGTCAAGCAGTGAGCCGTCGCCGTCGGGAACGTCGCGCAAGGTCTCGACGAAGTTCTTGAACAACGTCATGTGAAACGCATCGATCGTGACCTGCTGTTGGATCTTCACGGGATCGTTCCCGTGATGGGTGATGGCATGGTGGGGGCCGTTCACGCCACACCATGGATAGCTGCGGTTGCTGTTCTCCCGGGCGATCTGCGTGCAACTTACCCGGGTGATGTCGCCCCGGTAGGCAAGAACGAGAAGGTCGAACAGGATCTCTACGTGATCGCGGAAGTCCTCGGGGATGCCCGTGGGTCGAGGGTAGTCCGCGCCGACTGAATCGTTCTGGTTCTTGGCGATCTTCTGGATCCTGGCCTCGACGTCGCGGATGGCACCCACGTAGTCGCTCACGGTCTGTCGGTCGCCCACGCCCAGGCGGCGCTCCAGTCGCTTCATCTCCTCGGCCACGGAATCCAGGATGCTCCGATCATTGGCCAACTCACGCGCCCGTGCCTGGGGCGTCGCTTCGGTGCCGAACAAGCGCTCGAACACGGCGCGGGGATTGTTCTCGTGGGGTAGGGGCGTGGTCGGGGTCAGCCAGGAGGTCGAGTTGCGGTACACACAGCTATAGCCAAGTTCGCAAAGTCCCGCGACGATGCTGTCTTCGGTGGTCAGCTCCAGCGACCGGAGTATCGTGTCCCGGCCGAGCGCGTCGGCGGCGTATTGATCGAGTGTCTTGCCGGCCCGGATGTCGGAACCCTCGGTCTGCTTCGATGGCGCACCGTTCAGCCACCCCGAATGCGCGCTGGAATGGCCGCCACCGCCCCGGGCGGCGGCGATGTTGCTGAGACCGGTCACCACCGTGACATGCTCGCGGACGGACGCGAGGGGCTTGAGCACCGGCGTGAACTCGTAGTCCGCACCGCCTTCGCCGGCCGGATGGAAGCTTGGCGGGTGAATGCCGTTCGGCACGTAGAAGAAACCCATGCGGCGAACCGGCCGGAGGGCGGCGGATGCCTTGAACGCCGGCACCATGGCGGCCAGGAACGGCAGCGCGACCGACGCGCCCGTTCCCTTAAGGAATGTACGTCGGTCGATCGACTTGCCCGTCACGTACATGGCCATCAGCCATCCTCGCAAGGAATCGCGTGGGCAGCCGACTCGCCTCAGCCGCCCCGCGATCGACGACCGTCTACCCTACTCCAAATCGTCGCCGGTCTCCACACGCTCGCGGTCGGTGTCAAAGCAATTCAGAGATGTCCCCTTCTCTCCAATTCAGAGATGTCCCCT
>JAPPGK010000092.1 GCA_028821405.1 Gammaproteobacteria bacterium
ACTGGTGCTCGCCGTCCACCTCGGCGATCTCGATGATCGAGATGTCGAACGTGCCACCGCCCAAGTCGAACACCGCGATCTTGGAATCGCCGCGCTGCTTGTCCATGCCGTAGGCCAGGGCGGCCGCCGTCGGCTCGTTGATGATGCGCCTGACGTCGAGTCCCGCGATCCGGCCGGCATCCTTGGTCGCCTGGCGCTGGGAATCATCGAAGTAGGCAGGCACGGTGATGACGGCTTCCCCGACATCCTCGCCAAGGTATTCCTCTGCCGTGCGCTTCATCTTCTTCAGCACTTCCGCGGAAACCTGCGGTGGCGCAAGCTGCTCGCCGTTGCCTTCCACCCAGGCATCGCCGTTGTTGGCCTTGACGATCTTGTAGGGCACCATCGACAGGTCCCGCTGCACCACGTCGTCGGCGTACTTGCGCCCAATCAGGCGCTTGACTGCGAACAGCGTGTTGGCGGGGTTGGTGACGGCCTGTCGCTTGGCGCTTTGGCCAACCAGCACTTCACCGTCGGTGAAGGCCACGATGGACGGCGTCGTACGGTCGCCCTCGGAGTTCTCGATGACACGCGGATCCCGCCCGTCCAGGACCGACACGCACGAGTTCGTCGTGCCGAGGTCGATGCCGATGATTCTGCCCATGGTATGAATCTCTCTGTTTGTGTGTTTCCGTCGCCCGGCCCACGATGGGCGCGGGTTTCAACGCCTTAGATTTGGAGGCAAACCCTTGCCGATTCAAGCCTCTGGCTGGGGTTCTCTCGCGACGATGACCCTTGCGGCGCGCACCAAGCGACCGTTGACCGTGTAGCCCTTTTGGAACACCTCGACTACGGACCCCGGTTCCGCCTCCGCTTTCTCGATCACGCTCATTGCTTCATGCAGATTGGGATCGAACGGTGCGCCGATCGGGTCGACCACTTCGATTCCCTGTCGCTGCATGGCTTCCAGCAAGAGCTTCAACGACAGTTCCATACCCTCGGCCATGGCAGATACCGCCTCGCTCCCCGAACCCTTCAGATCCGTTGCGGCATCCACGGCCCGCTCGAAGCTGTCCACCGCCGGAAGCAGGTCGTTGACGAAGCGTTCCAGGGCGTACTTGTGGGCATTCTCGATGGAACGGTCGGCCCGCTTGCGAACGTTGTCCGCCTCCGCCGCAGCCCGCAGCGCCTGGTCCTTCAACGACTCCGCTTCGGCGCGACTCTCGTCAAGCGCGGATTGCGCCTCCGCCAGCGCGTCGCGCAGGGAGTCGATCGACTCCTCGACGTCGTCGGCATCGTCCGATGTTTCGCTGGATGCGCCATCGCCGACTTCGACGGACGGATTGGCCGCCGCTTCGCTATCCGGCGCCGCGTCGTCCGCCGCGTTGTCCTCTGGTTCCGCTGACGACAGCCGTTCGCCGTCTGACGCGTCCGCTTTCCTCGCCATTCGTTCGACCCTTCCCTCTTGAAACGGCATCCGCGCCGTTAGATGGCGTCGCCTCGGGAGTTTTCAACCATTGGCCGTGCTGGATCATGATGAACGCCGGACCGGTCTCGGCCAGGAACGCGTCCCTAGTGATCGTAGTCGATGGCCGAACCCAACAGCCGTGCGGTCACGTCCACCACCGGGATCACCTTCTCGTAGGCCATCCGGGTGGGGCCGATGACGCCCAATACGCCGGCCACCTCGCCGTTCACCTCGTACCGGGCCGTGATCAGGCTGTAGTCGTCGAACGGCCGGTAGCCCGACTCCTCGCCGATGAACATCTGGATGCCGTCGGTTTCCAGACAACGATCAAGCAGGTGGACAATGGCCCCCTTGCGGGTGAAGGCATCGAACAGGTCGCGAACGGCGTCAACGCTGGCCAGTGATTCCACTAGGTTCGACTCCCCGGTGACGACGTATTCTGCCTCCTCGTCAGCTTCCGCGAACGTCTTCGAGGCCATGTCGAGGGCGGTCTGCATGATGGCGTCCAGGCGGTCCTTGTCGTGCTGCATGCTGTCGAGCACGCCCGTCCGAATGGCCAACAGCGACTTGCCGCCGAACTCGCGGTTGATGTAGTTGGCGGCCTGGGTGAGTTCCGTGTCGTGGTATTCGCGGTCGGTGTGGATGACGCGGTTCTGGACCTCCCGGTCGTTGACCACGAGGATCGCAAGTACCCGCTTGCCCGAAAGCGGCAGGAACTCCACCTGGCGCAGCGACAGCTGCTCCGGACGCGGTACCGTGACGACCCCGGCCATGTGGGTGACCCGGGACAGCAGCCGGGAGGCGGCTTCCACCAGTTGGTGCGGCGTCATGTCCGGGTCCAACGTGCCCCGGATCCGGCCGACGCTACGGGCGTCCATGGGCTGCACCGAGATCAGGCTGTCCACGAAGAAGCGCAGTCCCCGGTGGGTCGGTACCCGGCCGGCGGACGTGTGCGGGCTGGACACCAAGCCCCGGGCCTCGAGGTCGGCCATGATGTTGCGCACCGTTGCAGGACTCACGGCAAGCCCGGTGGTCGATGCCAGGGTCTTGGAGCCGACCGGGTCGCCCGCCGCCAGGTAGTGCTCGACGAGCATCTTGAACAGATGCTGGGCGCGCTCGCCGACTTCGGGATTGGCACGCTCGCGCCCGGCGGCCACCCGGCGCGGACGGCTGGATCCGGCGGTCCTGCCCGTTCTCTCTGTTGTCGACATGGCGTCCGGACGCTGCTGTGCCCAGCAAACCTTCGAAATCAACCCTGCTGTTGGCTTACTCTACACCCCTGAACCGGGGCTCGCCCGATCTGCGAAGCGGTAGCCGTGCTAAGAGCGCTCAACATCCGCAACTTCGCCCTCGTGGACGAACTCGACATCGAGTTCAGCGATGGTCTGACCGTCGTCACCGGGGAATCCGGCGCGGGCAAGTCCATTCTGCTCGACGCGCTGGGTCTCGTTCTCGGCGCCCGTGCGCGACGCGCGGCGCTCCGGCCCGGCACGACGGGGTGCGACGTGAGCGCGGAGTTCGACATCGGCGCTCGCCCGGGGGTTTGCCAGACGCTGGACGCGCTCGACATGCGCCAAGCGGACGAAGCAACCACCTGCCTCGTTCGCCGGCACGCCGGCGAGCGCCGATCCCGATCCTTTGTCAACGGCGTGCCGACGACTCTCGCCGTCCTGCAGTCGATCACCGGCCCACTCGTCGACGTGCACGTTCAGGACGAACATCGGCAACTGCTCGCCCACGACGTTCAGAGGCGGCTGCTTGACGAGTTCGGGGTGGATCCCGGGCTCGTGTCGGCCACCGCCGCGAGATTTGCGGAACGGGCGACGGCGAAGCGGGAACTGGAGGAATGTCGCGACGAGGTCGCCCGCAGCCAGGAACACAAGAGCCTCGTCAGCTACCAGATCGACGAACTCACGGCGTTGGGAGACGTGATCGACCGTTTCGACGAACTGACCGCGACGTACAAGCGTCTGACCCGCGCCCGGGAACTCGTCGAGTCCGTCGGCGGTGCCGCCAACGAACTCGAGGAGCAACTGATCGCCCGCACCGCACGCCTGGCGGGCCTGCTGGACGGCACCGACGATCCGCACCCGAACCTGCGTGCGGCCGTCGACCTGGCGACCGCGGCGCATACCCACTTGGAGGAGACCTTGGGTGAACTGCGCCGCTACCTCGACTCGTTCCCGGAAGACGATCGCGAACTCGGCGAGATCGACGCTGCACTCGCGGCCCTGCACGACGTCGCCCGCAAGCACCGGGTGCCGGCCCGCGACCTGCGAACACATCTCGCCGGGCTAACCGAAGAGCTCTCGTCGCTTACCGTCAACGAGGCTCGCCTCGGCGAACTCGAGGCCCGGGCTGCGGAGGTGGAAGCCAAGTTCCTGGCCACCGCCAAGTCGCTCTCGAAGTCACGGCGGTCTGCGGCGGCGATCTTCGCGAAGGCGGTCACGGCATGCTTCGCCGAGCTCGGTCTCGCCAACGCATCCCTCGACGTGAAGTTCCAAGCCGCCGAGTCCGCGGCCGGCCTTGAGACCGTCGAATTCAGGGTGACGACCAACCCTAAGTATCCTGCCGGCAGCCTCAGGGAAATCGCGTCGGGTGGAGAACTCGCACGCATCAGCCTCGCCATCGAGGTGGTCGCGGCCCAGCGTGCTCAGTTGCCGTGCCTGATCCTCGACGAAGCGGACATCGGCGTCGGCGGCGTGGCGGCCGACGTCCTCGGACGAATGCTCAAGCGCCTTTCCAGGAATACGCAGGTAATCGCGATCACCCACGCGCCCCAGATCGCCGCCTTGGGGGATGCCCACCTAAAGGTCGAGAAGACCACCGACCAGGACACCGTGATCCACCACCTGACCGAAAACGAACGCCTGGAGGAACTTGCGAGAATGCTCGGCGGTCGAACCGTTACCGGCGCCACCCGCGACTATGCCCGAACCCTGCTTGCACAGGCCGTCGAAACGGCTCCGCCGGAGCCTTCGCTTTCGCACGATGTGGCAAGCGGCTAGTATGCGCGCGACCTAGAAGGACATGAAGTTGTGACCAGACCGATTGCTGCGTTGGCCGTCACTGTTGCGCTCGCCACGATCCTGACATCCTGCGCCTTGCCGCGGGTCTACAAGGTCACCGTGCAACAGGGCAACGTGATCACCCAGCAGATGGTTGACAGCCTCCAACCGGGGATGACCCGGGAACAGGTCGCGTTCGTCATGGGCGAGCCGGTGATCAAGAATCCCTTCGACCAGGATCGCTGGGACTACGTCTACACGTTGCGGGTCCCGGGCGTCGTCGAGGACCACATGAAGATGTCCCTGTTCTTCACCGACGGGCTTTTGTCGCACTTTGTCGGCGACCTGGCCCCTTCGGAGGCGCAAGCCAAGGCGCGTGACCCGGCGCAAGCCACGGCCGAGTAGCCAATCGGCCGTCCAAGTGGTACGTTTCCGTTCGCGAGTCAGAGCGCATCCGATCCGCGGGAAGGGTTGCCCCCATCTGAACTGACTTTTCGACATAGCCTCTTTTCGGTCCGAAGGCGCGGGTATTTGGACGTGAAGGAAGGAGGTTTGCCGTGCCCGTCACGCGATTCCCAATCGGAGTACCCGCCGACGTCAATCTCAACGACGTCCGATCCCGCGCCAAGGCGCTTTTGAGATCTGCCCACGCCGGCGAGAGCGTCGCCTTGGAGCGCATCAAACCCTACTTCGAGGATCCGTCCTCGTTAACGCTGCAGCGGGCGCAACTGGTGATCGCCCGGGAGCACGGGTTCTCCAGTTGGCACAAGTTGAAGGACTTCGTGGATGCACGGGACGCGCTGGCCGACTGTCAGCGCAAGCAGGCGAGTCTACCCTTCCCGAAGGAACGCGCCGATTTCCGGCGCGACTCCGAGTGGCAGCGGGGCGCGCGTGAGCTCCGGCGCTTGACCTGCGTCATTGCGGAGATGTTCGACGCCACCGTCGACGACACGGACACCCCCTGCTGCACATTCTGTTTCGACCCCCACGATGGGACCAAGAAGCTCATCGCGGGGATCGCCAACTTCATCTGCCAACGGTGTGTCGACCAGTGCGCTAGGCTCATGAAGTCACCGGGAAAAAGCGCCGACGACGATCGCGACTACCTGCCCTGTAGCTTCTGCATGAAGCCAGCAACGCAAGTCAAGAGTATCGTCACGGCAAGCAACAGCAGCATCTGCAACGAATGCGTGGAACTTTGCGTGACGATCATCGCCGAGGGGACACAAGCCGACTCAAGCTGATGCAGTATGTTCGGCTCCGCGCAAAGAGGTGGTGCAATGCTAGACAGTCGTCCAACAGTGTGGGAGAGACAATGAGACGTTACTTCGAATTCGCCGGAAGAACGGGCACGCTGGCGGTGACTTTGGTCGCCGTGGCCGTACTTCTGCTGCTGGTTTTCCCGAACCTCCCGATCGGCGGCGATACGCTAGACACGAAGCCGGGGTATACCTACGCCGAGGCGATGGCCTCGATGGAGGAGTACGGGGCCGACGGAAGGACCGCCTATGCTTGGGCGAGCATGGTGCTCGACACCCTGTTCCCCCTAGCCTACGTCACTCTGTTCGCTGGCCTGATCTACCGCTTCCGCGCGAGCGAAGGCACCTGGTGGCTTGCCTGCCTCCCCGTGGTTGGAGGCGTCTGCGATCTGCTCGAAAACGCACAGATCACCACGATGCTGGTCCAGTATCCGGACATCGGCGCCGTGCAGGTGGCGTGGGCGTCGGCCTTCACGACGGTCAAGTGGTGGGTCGGTCCGGTCTATCAGATTCTCGGGGTGGGACTGCTTCTTCTCGCGGCGGGCCGTGCCGCTGTCGCGCGGATCCGCTGCGGCGGCGAGTCATGAGCGAACGAAGAACCAACGAGCGGCCGTTCGTCGCCGATCCCTAGGGCATCTCCGCACGTTTTCGGCGAGCGTCCTTGGGGTCGATCAGAAGCTCTCGCAATAGCTCGATGCGATCGCCCTCTTCGAGCATCCGGTCGGCACTGACGACCTTGCCGAAGATCGCCGTCGCGGCGACCGGCGTCGACGCGAACCGCGAGGCAGCGACAGCAGCCTGCACGGTCGTGCCTTCGGGCAGTTCGAGTTCCTCCGAATGCGAGCCCTCCGCCGTGGCGTAGACCACTTCGACCTTCATCCGAGTACGTCACGGGCGTGCGCGGCGAAGGCATCGACGATGCGATCCGCGATACGGTGGAGGAACGGCGAGGCGAAGGCACCGACGAGCCGGTTCGCCAACTCGAAGGACACGCCGAGGTCGACCCGGCAACCCGCATCTCCCAGCGGCGTCAACAGCCAACGGCCTTCGAAGCGTCGGAACGGTCCTTCGATCATCTCGAGGTCGATGACGGTCGTTGGCGTCAGCCGATTGCGGGTCACGAGAGTCTCCCGCCGACCGCGAACGGCGATGTCAATGCGAGCGACGACCTCGGTTTCGGACTTGGACAGTATCTCTGTGCCCGAACACCAGGGCAGGAACGCCGGATAGCACTCAACGTCGTTGACGAGGGCGTAGACATCCGCCGCCGGGAAGGGGATAAGCGCCGAGCGCTCGATGTGCGGCACTGCCTCAGCCGAAGGACTGGTAGATCGTGTAGCCGAACACGACGAGCACGCCCAACGGTGCGACGAAGCGGATCGCCAGATCCCAGACTTCGCGTCTCAAGCCGTCGAAACCGAGTTGCTCGTCCGTGATACGCCGATTCAGCACCCACCCTGCGAACACGGCGATGAGCAAGCCACCGAGCGGGAGCATGATCTTGCCCGAGACGTAGTCGACCAAGTCGAAAAAGGTCAAACCAAAGAGCTTGGCGTCCGCCCAGACGTTGAACGACAACACCGTGCCGATGCCGAGGAGCCAGCACGCCGCCCCGAGTGAAATGGCGACGCGCCAGCGTTTCGCGTTGTACTCCTCCACCAGGAACGCGAGCGCCGGCTCCGTCAGGGAGATCGCCGATGTGATGGCGGCGAAGCTGACGAGCAGGAAGAAGATGGTACCCAGGATGGCCCCGAAGGGCAGGTTGCCAAAGGCCACGGGAAGCGTCTCGAACATCAACCCCGGGCCGGAACCGGGAACCAGGCCTTCGACGAAAACGATGGGGAAGATGGCAAGCCCCGCAGCCAACGCGACGACGGTGTCGAGAACCCCAATGGTCACGACCGTGGTCGAGATCGAAGCCTTCGACGGCATGTAGGCACCGTAGGCCATGATGGCCCCCATTCCCAGGCTCAGGGTAAAGAAGGCGTGTCCCATCGCCGTCAACGTGCCATCCCAGGTCAGCTTGCTGGCGTCGAAGCTGAACAGGAACGCGAAGCCCTGGCCGAAGTCGCCGTAGACGGCCGCGTAGCCGACCAATCCCACGAGCAGCAGCAGGAGGATCGGCATCAACCACCGAACGGCCACTTCGAGCCCCCGGGCCACACCCCGGGCAACGATGACGATCGTCGCGACCATGAACAACGTCTGCCAGAACAAGACCGCCCACGGGTTGCTCAGGAACTCCCCGAACAGGGCCGACGACTGGCTGCCGTCGACACCTTCGAAGACGCCACTGGCCAATCGAAAGACGTAGAACACTGCCCAACCGGCAATCACGGCATAGAAGGACAGGATCAGGACGCCGGCGAGAACTCCCATCCAGCCGATCACCGACCAAGACCGGTGCCCTCCGCTCTCCCGGATCAAGGACCGCATGGTGTTGATGGGGCTCTGCCGGCCCGACCGGCCGAGCATGACTTCCGCCATCATGATCGGAATGCCGATCGCGGCGATGCACAGGAGATACACAACGACGAAGGCACCGCCGCCGTTCTCTCCCGTGATGTAGGGGAACTTCCAGATATTGCCAAGCCCAACTGCGGACCCCGTGGCGGCCAGCACGAACAACCAGCGGCTCGACCACATGCCGTGTCTCGAAACGTCGTCCGGCACGATTGCCCCCTTACCAACGGAACGCCTGCGCCAATCTTTACACGGAACCACCCGCATCGAAAGCACACCGGGGACCGCGGTCTTTATACTCCGCCGATGGCAAGATCCAAGGACAACACGCCCCCGCCGATCGCCGTGAACCGGCGCGCCCGGTTCGACTACGACTTAGGTCAGCGCTTCGAAGCGGGCATCGTGCTCGCCGGCTGGGAACTGAAGAGCATCCGCGCCAACCAGGCGCAACTCGCCGACAGCTACGTGCTTGTGCGCGACGGCGAGGCGTGGCTGCTCGGTGCGCACATTGCGCCGCTGCCGAGCGCGTCGTCCCACGTCGACGCTGACCCACTGCGAACCCGTAAGCTACTGCTGCATGCCAACGAGATCTCGCGCATCTTCATCGCCGTCCAGACCAAGGGTCAGACCTGCGTCGCGACATCGCTGTATTGGAAAGGGCAACGCGTGAAGTGCGAGATCGCGCTCGGCAAGGGCAAGCGTTCGGAGGACAAGCGGGCGAGCATCCGCGAGCGGGAGTGGAAGCGGGAACAGGCGCGGCTTGTCAAGCAGGCCGCGCAGTAGGAGACATGGGGCGCACCGAGCGGTCGCCGAAGCCGGTCAGCGCTCCCGACACGGAGTTGCCCATCGCCGGCCTCGGTGGGCGGAGCTATGCGTTCCTGCTCGACTGGCACATCCGGGCCATCGCGGGTCTCGCCTGGTACGCCGTTGGCACATTGGCGTTGGACCGGGACTTCATTCCAACAGAGACGGATTCGGGCTTCTGGTGGGCCGCCGTCGCGCCCGCCGTGGCCATCTACCTCCTGTACCACGCCGGCTTCGAGATCCTGACCGGCAGCACACCCGGGAAGAGACGTGCGGGAGTGCGCATCGTGGACCGAAACGGTAACACTCCGGGTCCCGGGGCCTTGGTGGTTCGCAATGTACTGCGACCAATCGACTCCCTCGTCTTCTACGCAGTGGGGCTCGCCAGCGTGTTGCTGACCCGGCAGTCGGTGCGGATCGGCGATCTTGCAGCAGGCACGCTACTGATCTACGCAAACACGAGTGAAGGCAGTCGCGACGGTCGTTCTAGCTGAGTCAACGACACGGACGGCGAGGCCTAGCGACGATCCGCTCAGCCGGCCGTAACGGATCGATCTACTGGTTCGCTCGCCACTTCCTCCGACCCAACACGTTACGCGTCCCATTGCAACAGCCGAGGGCGATTTCCTACGCCATTTTCAGCCGCAAATCGCGTGTGTCCGCGTCCCGATAGGAACAGCCAGCACATCTTGAAACCGGTTTCAACAGACAAGGGCAATGTCTTACAGTGATTTCAGCCGCAAATCGTGTGTGTCCGGGATCCGAGGGAGGCATGAGCAACGAGACCACCTATCGAGAAGCGTACCGACCGTATCCGTTCGAGGTGCCGGAGACCCGTTTGGCGTTCGATCTGGGCGATAACGAAACCGTCGTGACGAGTGCGCTCGTCGTGGAGCGCAAGCCCGGGACGACCGATCCGCTGGTGCTGGACGGCGTCGGTCTGGATTTGCGCCGGATCGCCGTCGACGGGGTCTCCCTGCAGGGCAACGAGTACGCGGTTGATGACGAGTCCCTCACCATCTTCGAGGTGGGTGCGCGTTGCCTCGTCGAGGTCACGGTGGCCATCAAACCCGAGGAGAACGAGGCGCTTGAGGGGCTATACAAGTCGAAATCGCTGTATTGCACGCAGTGCGAGGCGGAGGGGTTTCGGCACATCACGTACTACCCCGACCGACCCGACGTGCTGTCTCGGTTCACCACGACGATCGCGGCGGATGCCGAGCGCTTCCCGGTCCTGTTGTCCAATGGCAACTGCACGGCGACCGGTGCCGAGCCGGGCGGGCGTCACCAGGCGACTTGGCAGGACCCGTTTCCGAAACCCGCTTATCTGTTCGCCCTCGTGGCGGGCGACCTTGCGGTACTGGAGGACGAGTTCGTTGCGCGGTCGGGGCGCACCGTCGCGCTGCGGATCTTCTCCGAGCCCCACAACATCGGCAAATGCGAGTTCCCTATGGCGGTGCTCAAGCGCGCCATGCGGTGGGACGAGGATCGTTTCGGCCGGGAGTACGACCTCGACGTGTTCATGATCGTCGCGGTGGAGGACTTCAACGCCGGCGCCATGGAGAACAAGGGCCTGAACATCTTCAACATCTCCGCGTTTCTCGCCCACAAGGACACCGCGACGGACGACCGCTTCGCGTTCGTGGAAGCCGTGGTCGCCCACGAGTACTTCCACAACTGGTCCGGCAACCGCGTGACCTGCCGGGACTGGTTCCAGCTCAGTCTCAAGGAAGGCTTCACCGTCTACCGCGACCAGGAGTTTTCGGCCGATATGAACTCACCCGCGTTGTGCCGGATCAAGGACGTGGAGATCCTGCGCAACGAACAGTTCGTCGAAGACGCCGGGCCGCTCGCGCATCCGGTACGCCCGGACAGCTACGTCGAGATCTCGAACTTCTACACCCGCACGGTCTACGAGAAAGGCGCCGAGGTCGTGCGCATGATCGCCACGTTGCTCGGCCCCGATCGCTTCAGGGTCGGCTGCGATACGTACTTCGACCGTCACGACGGGGAGGCCGTCACCATCGAGGACTTCGTCAAAGCGATGGAGGACGCCTCGGGATGGGACCTCTCGCGGTTCCGACGCTGGTACGCCCAAGCGGGAACACCTACGCTTAGCGTGCGCGAACGACGGTTTGGCGAGACGCTGGAACTCGTTGTTCGGCAGTCCTGCGACCCCACGCCGGGCCAGCCCACCAAGCAGCCGCTGCCCGTTCCGTTGGCGCTGGGTCTGGTCAGCGGTGGAAAAGACACCTTGGGCGCGGCAGGCACCGCCAACGGTTTCCACGTTAGTTGCGAAGCCGCCGCCGCGGTCGACAACCCGAGTGCCGACGGCACTCTGGTGGTTCGCCTGGACGAGCCGGAAACGACCCTCTCGTTTCGCAACTGCCCGCCCGAGGCGGAAATCAGCCTGCTGCGCGGACTATCGGCACCCGTCAAGGTCGATCATCCGCGACGACCGGGTGCCTTGCGCCGGCTCGCTCTGCACGACACCGAGCTGTTTTCGCGCTGGGATGCGGCGCAGACGCTTCTCGGCAATGCGGTCCTTGGAACCGTCTCCGGTGCCGACGGCGCGACCGGCGAAGCACTGTCAATGGTGCGCGCGTTGGCCGAGGCGGCACATCTGGCGCCGGACGACGGCCAAGCCAAGGTGTTGATCGCCGCCAGCCTTGCGTTGCCCAAAGAGTCCTGGCTGCTGGAACTCGCACCGGGAACCGACATTCTCGCCATCGTTCGCGCCCGGGAGGCCATGACCGAACGCATCGCGGACGCCGTCGACTGGCTCCCGCTCGTCGACGCCAATACGGCTGAGACGTACAAACCGGAACTGCCGGACATCGCCCGGCGCCGGCTCAAGCACCAGGCGCTGCACTACGCCCTAAATCGTCTCGACCGCACCGAACCGGACAGAGCGCGGGATTTGGTCACCTCCCTGCTCACGGCTGCCGACAATCTCACGGACCGGGCCGCCGCACTGCGCGGTCTGGTCGGCCTTGCGTCGCTCGGCGAGCACGAGAAGTCACACCAACTAGAGGGGTTCTACCAGGAATGGTCCGCCGAGTCCCTGGTCGTCGACCAGTGGTTCACCGTGCAAGCGCAGAACCCCCTGCCCGGCGGGCTGGACCGCGTTCGTGCTCTCCAGGGGCACGAGGCATTCAATCCGAAGAACCCCAACAAGGTTCGGGCCCTAGTGGCCGCGTTCGCGAACGGCAACCCGCGCAACTTCCACGATGGCGAGAAAGGCTACCGCTGGTTTGCGGAGACGATCGCCGAGATCGACGCGTTCAACCGCAACGTGGCCGCCCGGCTCTCGAGAACCCTGATCGGCTGGCACCGCCACGACCCGTCGAGGGGCCGAGCCATGCGCGGTGCCCTCGAATGGCTGCAAGATCACGACCTGTCGACCGACACCCGGGAGATCGTTGACAAGGGTCTCCGAGCATCATGATCTCGCCGCCGGAGCGCTCACTTCACTTTCCCGCGTCCCAAGCGCGACTCGCTGGGTTCCTCATTGCTTTGCTCTGGTGCGCCTCGGCGCAGGCTGCCGAATGGAGCAACACCGAGATCCAGCTCCAGGTCGGAAACCTGGACGTCCCGTCGTTCGCTGGCGGCGGCAGTGCCGACCACGTGATCTACACAATCCAACACGCCAGCGGCTGGAAATACGGCGACAACTTTTTCTTCGTCGACGTCCTAGACTCGAACCGGCCCGGTTTTCAGGACTTCGACCTCTACAGCGAACTGTACGCGAACCTCAGCCTTGGCAAGATCAACGGCAAGGCCATCGGTGCCGGTCCGATCTCGGATGTCGGACTCCTCGGCGGCTTCAACTGGGCCGCGGATGCGAACGTCCGCAAGTACGTGGCCGGCACGCGGTTAACCCTCGACCTCGCAGGCTTCGCATTCGCGAACCTCGACATTGCAGCCCTCGTCGACGACAGCGAAGGACTCGCCTCCGGCGGGGCGCCGGCCGAAGACAATACCGTGCTCATCGACTTCAACTTCGCCCGACCCTTCAAGATCGGCGATGCGGACTTCAGCATCGAAGGTCACATCGAGTACGTCGGCGAGCGCACCAACGAACTCGGCGGCACCGTCGAAGCATGGATACTGGCGCAACCCCAGTTGCAGTGGCATCTGAACGATCGGATCGCCCTCGGAATCGAATACCAATTCTGGATGAACAAGCTCGGTGACGGTGACACCGACGAGAGCACCGTACAGGCCCTGCTCGTGTGGGAGTTCTAGGGGGGCCTGTCGCGACGCCTAGAACTCGATCGTGCCCTGCTCGCGAAGCCGGGCCGCGCGGCCGCAGAACTCCTCGCTCACCATCGCCTGCATTGCTTCCAGATCGTCGGCATTGCCCCAAGCTCGCCGACCATCGTCAAGGAGACACGCGGCGAGCGCTGCGGAGGGGCCATTGGATCCGTACATCACGGTGTAGGACTCGATCTCCACCGGGCCGTCGAATGCCGGGACCGCTTCCCGGGTCGGCATGGCGTCCACGCGGTCCTGGGGCACTTCGTAACGGAATGGCTGGTGCGGCGGTGCGGTGGAGTAGATGCCGATGGCGTGCTTGGTGATGAACCCGCCGTTGCTGCTTACCAGGCCGATATCGCCGGGACTGTCGCGGAGCACCTCGGCCATCCGCGCGATGGCGTGCATGACGTAGTTGTTGAGCGGTCCGCCTCCGAAGGTGAGGCCGCCGGTCACCGTCAACGGTCGATCTTCGCCCAAACCGAGTTCCGCCGCGGCCACCTGCACGGCCGACGGGAAACAGCTGTAGAGATCGACGTGAGCGATGTCGTCGACATCGAGGTCAACCAGTTCCAGCGCACGACCGCCCGCGATGCGGATGCCCGGCGACGAGTGGAGGTTGTCGCGGTTCGATACCGCGTAGGTGTCGTGCGCGGCGGTGGCGGCCCACGGGTAGACCCACTTGTCCTCGGGGACACCGAGACGGCGCGCAACATCGGTCGAACAGAGGATCAGCGCTGCCGCCTGGTCGACATTGCTGTTCGAGTTCATCAGCTTCGGGTAGGGGAAGGACACCGGTCGGTTGAAATCGCTCGGCGTTCGGATCTCCTCCGCCGACAAGGGCTCGCGAATCCACGCGTGCGGATTGCCCGCCGCCACCCGACTGAACCCCGCCCACAGTTCGGACACCCGGCGGATATGCCCGTCGAGCGTCTCACCGCGAGCATGGCGTATGGCGTTCTCGAAGATGGGGTACATCTGGATCGGCTGGGATACGCCGCGGACCGCCTCCGCCCGGGTGCGCATCTTGAGTTCCTCGCCGAACGCGCGGTCCGGCGTCCCCGGTGCCGTACGCCACTGCAGGTCGATACCCGCACGCCTCGCCTTGGCCTGCGTGCGCCCGCACTCCGCCCCAACCAAGACGACGATCTGCCGTGCGCCGCTTTGTATGTCCAGCGCGCTTTCGGTCAGCATCAACTGCACGGCATCGCCGCCCCACATCGATACGCCCGTCTCCGCGCCCGGACAGCCGACGGCTTCCGCGACCGCTTTGGCCGGATTCTCGTAGGGCCACATGCCGCGGGTGACCCGCACGGCATCCGCCGAAGCCAGAAGGCCTGTCGCACACGCATCCTCGGCGGCTGCACGCGCCGCATCGATCATCAGCTCGAGGGGCTCCTTGCCCGTCCCCGCGACGGGATCGGCATCGCGCTGCTCGAGCTGGGCGACGCCCACCAGAACGGGTTCAAACGTAGCTGCCGCCATCGTCCTCTCTCAACCAAACGCGCTTTGGGCCACGTCCAACGATTATAGATTCGATCACGCTCCGAAGAGCCCAACCTTCTCAGGAGCGCCCACCCGCTGTCCAATGAGAAAGTGAGGGTGAAATCGACCGAACCGTGACGCGGTCGG
>JAPPGK010000112.1 GCA_028821405.1 Gammaproteobacteria bacterium
TTCGCGTTGGAATCGGCCTTTGGCTTCACCCTCACTTCGCGTTGGACAGTACGGCCCATCGCACTGTTTGCCTCCGAGCGCGATAATCCGCCGCAATGACCGAGTCCCGGAAACCGGCCCGCCGTTTTCAGCGGCGCCTCGAAGACTTCACCTGCGAACGCTGCGGCGCGTTCAACGTCGGCGATGGCTACACGAACCACTGTTCCAGGTGCCTCACCAGCAAACACGTCGACATCCACCCGGGCGACCGGACGGCCGCCTGCGGGGGATTGATGCGACCTGTCGCCGTCGATGCGGACCACGGTCGTTGGCGGCTCACGCACCGCTGCGAGCGTTGCGGCTTCGAGCGCGCCAACTACACGCGACCCGAGGAGACCGACGCGGTGATCCGGCTAATGTCTGACCTTGCGTCGTAACGGCCCGGCTATCGCGGCCCAGACAGCGTGCCCAGCCCGTGTTTGTGCGCAACGCACTCGGAAACCAACGGTCAGTGGGTCGCCAGAATCGGCATTTGGTTCCACTCTCTCGTTCGGGCTGCCTACAAAGCGGCTACCCCGCGCTTGACTCCCGTCGACCCTCGAGCCACTCGTAGATGACCGGGAGCAGGACAAGCGTCAGCATAGTCGACGTGACAAGCCCGCCGATCACGACGGCTGCGAGCGGACGCTGAGTCTCCGCGCCGGCGCCGGTCGAGAGGAGCATCGGGAGCAGACCCAAGATGGCGACGCTCGCCGTCATCAGGACCGGGCGAAGGCGCATTTCCGTTCCACGACGAACCGCTTCGCGTACGGTAGCCCCTGCCGTGCGCAATTGGTTGATGAAGCTCACAAGCACGATTCCGTTTAGCATGGCCACGCCGAATACCGCGATGAGGCCGATCGCCGAGGGCACGGACACGTGCTGGCCGCCGAGCAGCAGCGCGGCAACGCCGCCGATGGTCGCGAAAGGCACGTTGGCGATGATCAGTGTCGCGTATCTCGCGGACCCGAACGCCGTGTACAGCAGCACGAAGATGAGGAAAATCGTCAGCGGCACGATGACGGCGAGCCGCTTCAGCGCGCGTTGCTGGTTCTCGAAGGCACCGCCCCATTCGATCCAGTAACCCGGCGGCAGATCCACCGCCGCCGCGATTGCCGCGTCGGCTTCCTTCACGAAACCGTCCACGTCCCGGCCCTGCACATCCATCTGTATCACGGCATAACGTCGAAGCTGCTCGCGTCTGACGAACGAGTAGCCCTCCGCAACGCTCACGTCCGCAACCGCTGATAGCGGCACGATCGCCCCGGCCGAAGTTCTGAGCGGAATCCGCCCGATCGCCGCCACGGACGCCTTCGACTCGTCGTCTAGCCGCACGGTGATGTCGAACCGCCGCACGCCGTCCAAGAGCGTCGAAACGGGCTCGTTGCCGATGCCGGTCCGCACCACCGAGAGAACCTCGTCCGCGTTCATGCCGTACCGGGCGAGCCTGTCCCGCCGCACCTCGATGCGGATCTGCGGCTTGCCGAGGTTCGCCTCCAGGGACAGATCGGCGACTCCGTCCACATTGGCGACGACATCCTTGATGCGCCCGCTCAAGCGGTCCAGCTCGTCGAGATCTTCCCCGTAAAGCTTGACCGCCAGCGTGCTGCGCACACCCGAGATCAACTCCTCGACCCGCATCTGGATTGGCTGCGTGAAAGCCACAACGGTGGTCGGGGCCACGCGCTCGATCTCCTCCCGCATGGCGGCGGCGAGCGACGCGTGGTCGTGGTCGGACGGCCACTCGCCTACAGGCCGCAGCGCCGTGTATATCTCCATGTAGTTCACGTCGACCGTCTCGCCTTTCTCCGCCCGGCCGATCATCGCGACGGTGGACTCAACCTCGGGGAACCGGGCAAGCGCATTCTCGATGTCGACCGAGACCGCGATGGACTGGTCAAGGGACGCCGATGGAATCCCTGAGACCCGCCACATAATGTCGCCCTCTTCCAGGGTGGGCATGAATTCACGCCCCAGAAACGGGAAAACGGCCAGCGATGCCACCAACAGCGCGAGCGCTCCGGCGACGACGATGCGCCGGTTCGCCAGCGCCCAGTCCAACAGCGGCAGGTACGCGGCCTTCGCAACGCGCAGCAACCACGTCTCCTTCTCCTCCTTTGGCTTGAGAACACCTGCGGCCAGTACGGGGATGAACGTGAGCGTCAACAGCAGCGAACCGGCCATCGCGAAGGCGATGTTCAGCGCCATCGGCTTGAAAAGCTTGCCCTCGAGTCCCTCCAGAGCGAACAGCGGAATGAACACGACGATGATGATCCCGATCGCGAACGCAACGGGGTTCGCGACCTCGTGCGCCGCGTCGCCAACCGCAGCGGCTCGGTCCACCAGAGCTCCTCCCGAGGCACGCCGCGCCATTAGCCGGAACGCGTTCTCCACCATGACGACAGCGCCATCCACCATCATCCCGATGCCAACGGCGAGGCCGGCTAGGGACATGAGGTTCGCGGACATGCCGGCACGCTCCATCCCGATGAACGCGATCAGCATCGCCATCGGCAGCGCAGAGATCACCACCGCTGCGCAGCGAAGGTCGCCGAGAAAGAGGAACAGGACGATCGCCACGAGCACGGATCCCTCCAAAAGCGCGCGGATCGCGGTCCAGTTTGCCTCGTCGACAAGCCGGGTCCGGTCGTACACGGGATTCAGCACGACACCGTCCGGCAACGCCCTGCGTACCGCATCGATCCTGTCGCGCACCGCGGCCACGACGGCGGCTGCGTTCTCGCCCACCCGCGACAGCGCCATGCCAAGCACCACCTCGCGGCCGTCGCGCGTCACCGCCCCGAAACGCTGTGCCCCTCCCTCGACGATCTCGGCCACGTCGCGCAGGAACACGGGCGTGCCGTCCCGGACCCTCAGGACGATGGCACCAAGGTCGTCGCGTCCGCGAACAAGCCCCATGCCGCGGACGAGGTATTGTTCGCGGCCGACATCGATGTACTGGCCACCCACCTGGGCGTTGTTCGCCGCGACCGCCTCGACCACATCCGAGAATCCAAGGTCGTATCCGATCATGCGCATCGGGTCGACCACAACCTGGAACTGTCGCTCGCGACCTCCCCAAGACATCACGTCGTCGACGCCCGGCGCGGTTCTCAAGCGAAGCCGCACGGTCCAGTCGTGAAGCGTGCGCAGGTCCATGTCGGTCACCACGTCGGCGAGCGCTTCGTCGGCCCGCTCCAGCGTGTACCAGAAAACCTGGCCGAGGCCCGAGGAGTTCGGTCCCATCTCCGGCTTCCCGTATCCCTCCGGAAGCCGTTCGCCGACCTCCTGGAGCCTCTCCATCACCAGGCGACGGGCGAAGTAGATGTCCACATCGTCCTCGAAGTACACGGCGACGTAGGACAGACCGAACAGGCTCACCGACCGGATCAGGCTGACCCCCGGAAGACCTGCCAGGCCCGACTCCACCGGAAACGTAAGCAACTGTTCGACATCTTCGGCCGCGAGACCGGGCGACTCCGTGTAGACGTTGACCTGCACCGGCGTGACGTCGGGGAATGCGTCCACCGGCACGGTCCGCACGGCCCGCCATCCGAGGAAGGCGATCCCGGCGAATGCGATGAGCACCAGCAGCCGGTAGCGCAGCGACAGGTCGACCAGTCTGCCCAGCACGGTGGACGTCTACCCGGTGCGCCTCGGCGGCGCACTAGTGCGCATGGCCGCTCCCCAGCGAGGATTTGAGCAGCAGCGACTTCAGGTGAAACACGCCGGCCGTGGCCACGACGTCTCCCGGTTCGAGACCCGCCTCGATCACGACCCACGCTCCGATATCGGCCTGGGTCGCCACCGGCACGGCATGGAATTCCTCGTCCTCCAGCCGGAACACGCTTTCGCGTCCGTCGATCAACGTCACTGCGGCCTTCGGTACGGCGAGCACGGGGCCGGTCGCGCCAGTCGCGAGTTCGACCTCCACGAACTGTCCGGGATGGAGCGCATCGCCGACGTTGTCGACCTCGATGCGGAGCCCCTGCGTCCGCGTCGATTCGTCGAGCCGGTGGTGGAGCTGCACAACACGCCCGACGGTGCGGCGACCCTCGTTGTCGACAACATCGGCGACCGCCCCGGCCTCCACGTCGGGAAGTTCAGCCGCGCGTGCCTCGACCCAGACCGACGACTCGTCGACGATCTCGAAGAGGGTCCGACCCGGCTCGACGAGTTCGCCGACCACGAAGTCGTCGCTGAACACCGTGCCCGCCCGCGGGGCCAGCATGTCGAACACGCCGGAGAAGGCGCTCGCGTCGTCAGATGCCGCGAGCGCGCGCGCCTGGCTTTCGGTTAGCCCGTAGGCCTGCACCTTGGCCATTGCCTTGCGTTGCGCCGTCCGCGCTTCAGCGTAACGGCGCCCCGACACCGCCTCGGAACCCAGGTCCCGTACCAAACGCCACTCGTAGGCGGCAAGCATCAGTTCGCCAGCCGCCTCTGCCATCGCGACGCTGGACAGGCTCGCGAGCCGTTGTCCCGCTTCAACCGCATCGCCGAGGCGCACATGCCTCGCCTCCACGACCGACGCGATCTTCGGAGTTACCCGCGCGGACCGGTAGCCGTTGACGACGACCTCCGCCGGCAAGACGACACGGTGCCGGAGACTGCGCCGCTCGACGCGTTCCGTTTCCACACCGGCAGCCATGCGTTCCTCGTGGCTGAGGGCGACAGCACCGCTCTCGTCCTCGTAATCGTCCGTCTCCGCGTCCGCGTAGCAGTTCCACGCCGCAACCAAGACCAAGGCCCCTGCCGTTGTTGTCCCGGACCTCACGTCGCGTCACCTCCGTCCAACCACTGTTCCAGCCGCCCGGACGCCAGCAGCCACTCGAACCACGCTTCCCACAAGGTGCGGCGCAGGTCGAGCGCACGCACCCGCAATCCGACAACGGCTTCGACATGCCCAAGATACTCGCCAGGGGTCAGTTCGCCCGCCTCCCAAGACCGCCTCGCCAGCGCTTCCCGGGTTTCCAGCGCCGACGCCCCCTGTTCCTGCCACTCGCGCCATGCCCGCCAAGCGATACTGTACCGCTCGGCGCTTGCCAGGAAATGCGCTCGGGCGCGGTGCGCCAAGTCGTCCGCATCACGCCGGAGTGCTGCTTCATCCGCCTCGGCAGCCGGGACGCCATGTGCATTTCGGTTGAGTACGGGTAGCGGGACCGACACGCTCAATTCCACTACACCGACACCGGATTCCCTCCCGACACCGGCGCCCACCACCGGGTCGGGCAGGCGGGCCCGCTGCTCGGCTTGGACAGCCGCATTCGCGGCGTCCGCCCTTCGCCGGGCCGCCCGTACGGCGGGCAGCGCTGCCACTGCCTCTGCGGCCATATCCTCCAGCACAGGCGGGTCGAAGTCGAGCGCTGGCCAAGCTTCCTCGTCCGCGAAGGTGACGCTCTGAACGGCGCTTCTCGCGGCGGCGCGCTCCGACTCGACCTCAGCCCGCCACATGCGAGTCTCCGCGAGTGCGAGCGTGGCGACTCCCGCATCCATGCCGCTGATGTCTCCGGCCGCGCGACGCCGTGCGGCCAGCATCTCGAAGTCGCCCATTGTGCGCTCGTGCTGCGCGAGCAGCGCTACCTGGGCCTCGGCGGTCTGGTGCCGCGCCAGTGCGTTCAGCAATTCGCCGGCGGCGGCGGCCCGCACGTCCTCAAGTTCGGCTTCGGCGGCAAGCCGATGCGCCTTGGCGGTCCCCGCCCGGGCGCGTCGCTTGCCGAACAAGTCGAGCTGCTGAGTGACCCCGACCACGTACCTTCGTACTTTCGGATCGTCCTTCCGCCCGAAAGCCCCGACCTCCTCGGTCGCGACCGACAATTCGGGATTGTCGTACGAGCTTTCGGCCCCCGCCTCACGTGCCCGGTGACCACGCAGAGCCGCCTCCGCCGCGAGCACGGCACCATTGGCGGCGACGGACTCGCGAACGAACCGGGAAAGGGTAGAACTCGCAGCCGTCGCCGACACGCTCCCGACGCATAGCAGGAAGACGTACAGGACCGCGCTTCGCGCGGGGTGGCGCCCTGCACGGGTCAGCGCCAAACACACCGGTCAGTGATCTCCGTGCGCGTGCATGGCCGTCGCTTCCACAAGGTACAGCGCGTAGGCGAGGCCGATTCCCGCAGAGAGCGCAATCAGAAGCTTGCCCCGATCGTGACGGTGGAAGTGGATCTCCGGAAGCAAATCGCTCAGCGAAATGCATAGGAATGCGCCGACCGCGAAGGCGAGTGCGCGACCGATCATCGGCCCTTCGGCGATTGGGCCGAGCATCCCCGCGCCAAGGTAGCTCGCGACCGCCACGACGGGGCAGATCAACGCGTAGCCGAGGTTCGCCGCCAGCCGCGCCCGCGGATTGTGCCCCGCGTGCTTCATCATCCCGGTGATCGAGTAGGCGTCCAGTGGCTTGTGCAGAAGGATTGCCAGACACACGCCGAGGCCCGGCAGCACGCCTTCCTCCACGAAGCCCACCCGCACGCTCGCGCCGAGCGCCGCGCCTTCCGTCACGGTGTGCAAGCCGAGGCCCAAGGCGACGCCGAACAAGCCACCTCTGCCGGTGCCGGTGCCTCCGTGGCCGTGCGCCGCCTCGGCTTCGGCGCTGAAGTCGTGCTGATGGAAGTCGAACACCCGCAGCAGGACGATCATCACGAACATCCCGAACATGATCCACAGTGCCGCGGCCTCCAGGCTGTTCGGTCCGGGAATCCGCTCCAGACCGTGAGGCAGGAGGTGGAAAACGGCGATCCCGAGGATGAAGCCCGCGACGAAGCTCATCACGATCTGCGTACGCCGGTGCGTCATCGCACCGTATTCGGAGAGCCTACCGCCGGCTACGGACGCCAGGAATATCGCTCCCGCGTACGCGGCGAGCAGAACCGGCGGAGACGCCGCCATCGCCCTTGCCGCCAGGCCCTTAGAAGAACAGCGTGAGCAGCACGATGCCGGCCAGCCCGCCCGCCATGAAGCACACCGCGCTGGCGACTCCCGAGACGGTCGCGAAGTCCGCGATCCGGAAGGTCTGCTCCTCCACCACGAACATCACCTCGGACCGGTCTATCTCGCCGTCCACGAACCGCTTGAGTCCCGTCTCGGCGCCGTGCGCCTCCCGGATCGCCACCAAGGACACGAGGATCATCGTCAGCGCCGACGACAGAACGCCGATGCCAAACACCACCAGCGTTAAGAGCGCAATCCAGTGGTACGCCGCATCCTCACCACCCCCCGCCGCGCTCATGAGGCCGATGATCAGCCCTGCGCCGCCGGCGTTGCCGAGCAGCAGAAGACGCGTCGACTCGGTGATCAGCCGGAACATTATCCCCCGGCGCTGCGCCACCACCTTGTAGAGTTCGCGCAGCCATTCCTCGCCGGTTTCCTCCGCAGTGAACTCGTCCAGCCGTTTCAACGCGCCTTCTCCCCAAGCGATTCCGAAACCGGCTGACCGCTCTGCAAATGGGTCAGCCGTACATAGCTGGAACCGGCGTTGGACCCGGCATCGAAGGCGACCGTCCAGTCGTCAATCCGCACGGGCTCACGGGGCTTCGCGTGAGTCATGAACGACTCCCGCGTGTAGACGCCGTCCATGCGCGTGAGGGTCGACACCAGATAGCGACCGAGCAGGTAGCCCTCAAGGGACAATTCGTTCACGGCCGCGCCGCCCGGCGTTGGGAACGAGTCCATGGCGCGCCGGAAACTCGCCGCGAGCGCGCTGTCGGGGTCGTGCGGGCTCGGCACCACCTCCGTGACGAGAATCCGGTCGCTCGGCGCCTCGACGATGCGCCGGAGTTCGTAGGACACCGCGAACGACAGGTTCGCCATCGTGTAGTCGTGGCCGAGCGAGTTCGCCAGGTTGATGATCTCCCCGTTGGCGGAATAGGTACCGACGAGCAGGATCGCGTCGAGATCCGCCTTGGCGAGCCCGAAAAGGCTGGCGTGCACGGCATGGGTGTTACGCGAGTACGCGGTCTTCGCGAGCAGGGGGATGCCGTGTTCCGCCAGCGCCTTCAGATAGCTCCGCATGACCGACCGGCCGAATGCGTCGTCCTGATAGATAATTCCCATGCGCGCCCCGTCGGCCGCCATGGCCCGGGTCCGCCGATGTCCGCTCTCCGCGACGATGTGCTCCACCAGGGTCCGGACCTCGTCCAGATAGCTTGCGCGGAGGTTGACGACGTTCGGGAACCGCCCCGCGTCGTGAAGAAAATCCGCACCCGTCACGTGGCCGATGAACGGTATCCCGGCCGTGCGCAGCACCGGCGCAATGCGCGCTGCCGTAGGCGTGCCGACACCGCCGACGACGGCGAGCACGTCGTTCTCAGTAACGAACCGCTCCGCGTTCGCCGCCGCATGCTCCGGCTCGTAGCGGTCGTCGAGCGCAATCAGTTCCAGTCTCCGGCCGTCGACGCCACCTTGCGAGTTGCTCTCCCCGAACGCGGCGAGGATGCCCGCGCGGTAGTGGATTCCGAGCCACTCGTTGGGCCCGGAAAGACCCGCGCTCTGGCCGAACACGATCGCTTCCTGGGTCACCCCGGGCGTGGTCGAGGCGGAAACGGCGTACAGCAAGCTCGCCGCCAGGAGCCCCGGCAGTCTGCCGGGGAACCAGCGGACCTTTCGCCTTGGCCGTGCGGGCGGCAATTCCGACCGGGGCCTTGGACCGAACGCGCTGCCCGTCGGGACGGCGGATCCGCTGGCGCTACCCCCCATTCCCCGTTCCTTTGCCGGCGGATTCCTGCCGCTCCTCGGGAATCGTCTCGACGAGCGGCTGCTGCTCGGGCGGTCGTTCCAGCACGGGTCCCTCGCGCCCGATGTGTCCGTGTTCGAAAATCGACGGCGAATCGAAGATCAGCGACCGCGGACTCGCCGCAGCCACATGGTCGCGTTCCGACCGGCGGTCGTGGAACCGGCCGTCCATCGTCAGTTGCTCCAGCTCGACGTCCCGGCCCGGGTGCAGATCCCGCCTCGCCGTCGACGCCGCCAACGCCCGGTCTTCGACCCGACTGCGGGCGGCTGGGGGTGCCCCGACCGCCAGGGCGGCCGGCCCGGCACCCGCACCGTCGATCATGTTGATGTCGATTGTCGACGCGTTACCGGGATTCACGGCCGCGAGGCTTGCTTCCGCGAAGATCGTCCGCATCCGCTGCCAATAGCGCGTGATGGCCACCTGCGCCGGGCGGCTGCGGTACTCGGCAAGCAGGGCCGTGAACGCCCCCGCCGCGCTCCGCGCCTGTTTGACCCGCTCGTCGGCTCTCGCCTTGGCCGTCAGCACCAGCGCTTCGGCCTGCCCCCGGCTGCGTGCCAGGAAGCGTTCGCGCTTGCGGTTCGCTTCGCTTTCCGCCTGCGCGCGTTCCGCGATGGCATCGTTGACGTCCCGGAACGCCGCGACCGTCTCGTCGATGGGGCGCACGTCGACGATCGTCAACGCCGCCAGTTCGAGCCCGATGCCGTATGCCGTCACGCGCTCCGCCGCGTCTTCGAACAAGTGGTGCTCGATGATGCTGCGGTTGCTCGTGAAGATCAGGTCGATGAAGTTCTGGCCGATGGCGTCGACGAGACCCTCGCGGACCAGCACCGTCAAGAGCTTCTCCGGCTCGGCAGCCGCGAACAGATAGCTCCGCAGGTTGTCGATCCGATACTGCACCGCGACCTCTACTTCCAGCAGGTTCGTATCCCCCGACAGGATCGTGAAGTTCACCGTATCGCCGCTCTTGCTTGCGATCTCGCGGCGCGCGATCCGCTTCACCGGTCGGATGTGCACCGCTTCCGCTACCGGCAAACGGTAGTGGACGCCCGGGCCGATGTCGGTATCCACCACCTTCCCGAACCGCGTGCGGACGCCCTGCTCCTCCTTCTTCACCACGTAGAAGCCGCTGGCGAGCAGCCCGGCGATTGCGACTGCAGCCGCTATCGAGAGAATCCGCCGCCAGTGGCGACCGACGTAGTCGAATGACCGGTGGATCGCGCGCGTGCTAGGGGCGCGGTGGTCGGCCGGGAGCGGACCCTCGGTCATTCGTCCCGTCCCGCCGCCGTGTCGGGGATCTCGCCGCTGTCCAGATACCTGAACAGTTCGTTGTCGGCCGGCAGCATCAGCGTGGTGTTCTCGTCGATGATCAGGTCGTAGCTGTCGAGGGCGCGAATGAACTGGTAGAACTCCGGATCCTCGCGGTACGCCTCGCCAAGCAGCGCCATCGCTTCGGCCTCCGCCTCGCCCAGGATCACGGTAGCCTCCGCATGCGCCTCGGCCACGAGTTTTTCGTGTTCGCTGACGGCGAGCGCCTCGATGCGCATCGCCGCCTCCTCGCCCTCGGCGCGGTAGCGCGCCGCGATCCGCGCACGCTCGGAGACCATGCGCTGGATCACGCTGGGCCGGTTCTCCTGCGGCAGCGTGTACTCGACGACGCCCGCCCGCATGACCTCGATCCCGTAGTTCGCTCTCGCGACGGGCTCGATCCTTGCCAGTATCTCGTCCGCCGCCTGGTCGAATTCCTCGTGCTCGAGCCCTAGGCTGATGAACGCGTCCCGCGCCTTGTTGCTGACCACGACACCGAGACTCGACAGGTAGAGATCGCGCAGTTTCTCGACCGCGTTGGTTCCCGTCCGTATCGCCTCGACGAACAGAATCGGATCCACGGTCCGCCACAGCAGGTAGCCGTCCACGAGGACGCTCTTCTGATCCTCCGTGATCAGCTCGTGGGGAAGATCCGTCATGGTCTGGATCCTGCGGTCGACCTTGTAGACCTTCGACACGGGTCGCGGCCACTTGAGGTGGAATCCCGGCTGCCGCACCGGGGGCGAAATCCGTCCGAAGTGGGTGAGCACGCCCTGTTCGGTTTCATGCACGATGTAGAAGCTGTCCCACGCCACGGCGCCCGCGACGACCGCGGCGACCGTCCATAGGATCGACTTTCCAGTTCTCGTCATCCGTCCCCCCCGCCGTGGTGCGCGTTGCCGTTGTCCGGCAATCGACGTTTCCACAGGGCCACCTTGTCCAAGCTCTCTTCGTTCGGCACGATGATCTTGGCGTTCCCCGACAGCGCCGACTCGAGCTTCTCCCGCCAGAGCATGTTCCTCAAGACCTCCGGTGCCGTTCGCGCCGCCCCCGCCACTGCCGCGATGGCCTCCGCTTCCGCGCCGGCCGTCGCGACCTTGCGCGCCGCCTGGCCCTCCGCCTGCTTGACCTCGTAGAACGCGTTGCCGTGCGCCTGCGGCGTCAGCGCCACGAGGAACCGCTGCGCGTTCACGACGATCCGCTCCCGGTCCTCCTGGGCGCTCGACACCTCCCGGAACGCGCTCGCCGTCTCCGCAGCCGGACCGACATCGAGAAGATTCGCCTTCACGAGCTCGATCGAGTCGAGCACGGGATCGCGCCCGGACGCCGGTTCGTAGAAGAGCGCTTCGATGTGGGCCTCGAGCGGAGCGCGATGGACGTTCAGCAGCGGTTCCAGCCGGCGGGCCGACACGAAGGAACGCACGTGTCCCGCCACGAACGCGTCGATGACCCGTTCAGGGTCCGTTGTCTGGTAGTGGTAGACGTACGGATCGGCAACACGGTACTGCACGTTGATCGTGAAGGACACGAGGTTGAGATCGCCCGAAACGTACTCGTGCGGCGTTTCCGACATGATCGACTTCACCTCGCGCACGGGCCACTTGTCGACCCGCGCGAACGGCCATGGCGGCAGGTAGTGCAGACCCGGCTCTAGGTCGCGCCACCGGACTTCCCCGAACAGCAGGCCGTAGCCGACCGTGCCCGGCGGCACCGTCGTGAATCCCGATCCTAAGAACAGGGCAAGCACCGCTGCCCAGACCGTGGCGCCCGCCGGTGCCCTCGGCCAAACGGCGCCCGCCACCACGCGCCCCCGGGTCAGCCGCCGCCACAGAATCGCTAGCCGCTTCCCGACCGGACGGATGTTGAGCATCATGTCGTCGTAGCCGCTCTTCAGGGCCCCGGCCCGGAACCGCCAGACGATCAGCGCGGCGAGGCCGATCGCGCCGCCCCACTGCAGGGCGAGGATCGCCGGCGAATCCGAAGCGTCGAGGTTGACGGTGATCGAGAGGCCGGCGGCGAGCAGCAGCACGTCGATCAGGATGCCCAGAGCGACCGTGACCGCGATGACGCCGCCCACGTAGACCGATGCGAAACGGGCGCCGAACTGGCTGACGATTATGGCGATCGTGCCGGTGTTGGTCGCCGGCCCCGTCATCAGGAATACGAGAGCGGCACCCGGGCTGACGCCCTTGGCCACAAGCGCCGCGGCGATCGGCGTGCTCGCCGATGCACAGATGTAGAGCGGTATCCCGATCAACACCATCACGGGATAGGACAGCCAGCGCGCGTAGTCCTGGGCCATGAGGTCCGACGGGATCACGAGGAACAGCACGCCGCCAAGCGCGATTCCGACGAGCAGCGCAAACAGGATGTCGTCCGCGATCTCGACGAAGCCGTAGCGGAACACGTGCCGAACGACGGTCGGGAAGTCCGGCCCCTTCGCGACATCGTCCACGTCGGGGGATGGGGCGGATGCCGCCGCGTCAGCCGTGCGCGTGCGGTAGAAATCCGGCTTTAGCCACGACGCATGGCGCCATTTGCCGGCCAGGCTCGTGAGGTTCCTGAACCAGCGGCCCGCGAATGCGCGCAGTTGCGCAAAGCTCACGTAGCAGTCTTCGCGATCCGGAAACAGGGAGGAATGCTGCCCATGGTCATGGTCATGGTCGTGGTCATGGTCGTGGTCATGGTCGTGGTCATGGTCGTGATCGTGGGTTTCGTGCTGATGCTCGTCCACGTGATCGGGTACATGGTCCGGGTCGACGGATTGCCCCTGGTCGCGGTCCCGAATCAGCCCAATGCAGAATATGCCCGACACGACGGCGGTGACGAAACTTATCACCGGTCGAACGACGGCAACTATCGGCCCAAAGAACGCGTTCGTGACGAGAATCGAGTCCGCACCCGTCTCGGGGGCCGTGATGAGGAAAGACAGGCACGACGACCGCGACGCACCCTTGCGCCGCATCTCCGCCACCACCGGCACAACCGAGCAACTGCAGAGCGGCATCGGCACGCCGATGGCCGCGCTTGTGGCGACCGACTTCAATCCGTCGTCGCGGAACCACCGCAATATCGCTTGCCGGGAGATGAACACATGCATCAGGCCGGAGAGGAACAGGCCCAGCAGCAGCATCGGGGCCAGCAGCAGGAAGGACGACCACAGGAAATCGAGGAACGCCACAAGGGGGTCGGCTAGCCCCATTGCATCAACCCGCTACCGGTTGCGGCATGGGAAATCGGATGCGCTCGGAAGAAGACAGGATTCGTCCGGGGAAACCCGTCGTGGGCGCGGGACGCACCCCATGTGCCGGCTTGCTCGACACGGGACTGGACAACCCTGCGCCAGCCGGCCCACCTAATCCCAAGGAGTGACCTGATCGCTCCCCCTTCAACCAACGCGCCGCGTGCTCTGTCGCGGCTGGCGCCACCTAGTCTGACGGACAGCCGCAGCAAATCCAACTGTAGATCAACACCCGTTCAGCGTCACCCCGCGGTCAATGCGTCAGTTTGAAAATGATGCACGGCCACGTACGACACGGCGCATAGAGCGATACGTAGGGCACCCCTCCGGGCAGTAAGGAAACGAAAGAACGCTACGGTCTTCGGTGAGCGATTACCGAGGTTGTCGGCAATGTGGCGCCGGCGACTCCGCCTTCGATCCTCCGAGCGCGGGACGGGACAAGCCCGTCCCCTACGCGTCTATTCGGCGCAGGCCCGTCGGAGCGACCCTGGGGCGACCTTTGTCGTCGCCCGCCGGCGACTGTATTCACCCGGCCTGGGTCGGGACGGGACAAGCCCGTCCTACGTGGCTATGGGGGCGGGCTCCTAGAACCAGATCCTGACGCCCGCCTCGACGCGACGACCGGCCAATGGCGCCGAGTCCTTCACGAAGGACGAGTGCTGGCGTTGGTCCTCGTCGCCGAGATTGCGTCCCGCGACAAAGAACACCAGGTTGGCTTCCCCCAGCAGCATCGCGTACTCGGCCTCGACATCGAGGTTGCCGTAGCCGTCGGTCGGCGTTTCGTACCTCGTCACCTCGTCCTGATCTGCGTAGCGCGAATAGGCGATGCGACTCCAAAGATCCTGCCAGGTGACTTCCGCAGCGATCGACATGCGCCGCGGCGGAATGCGCGGCAGATGACTCACGTGCGGATCGTCCACGTCCGTGGTCACCCAGTCGTAGCCGAACACCAGGTCTGCCGTCGCTTGTGCGTCGGTAAACACTTCGAGGCGGGCCTCGGCATCCAGGCCGAGGAAGGTCGCTTCGGTCTGAGACCACTGGAAAACCGTCAATTCGTCGTGTTCCTCCGCGGTTTCGCGCTGGTAGATGAAGTTGTCGAAGCCGTACCGGTAGCCCGTGAGCTTCAGTTCCATTCCCTCGCTGCGATACGCGGCCCCGGCCGAGAGGTTCAACGCCTGCTCCTCGTCGAGTTCGGCGCTGCCCATCTGGAATCCGCCGATTGCGAGGTGAGCGCCGGCGGCGAACAGTTCCTCGCCCTCGGGCGCGCGCATCGACCGGTCGAGGCGAGCCGTGAATTCCCACGGCCCGCTCGGAACCACCATCCCGACAGACACGCTCGTCGCCAGGAACTCGAGGGCCAGGCCGCTGCTGTCGACATGCTCGACGGACTCGAGCCGTGCGCCCGTTTCGATCCCGACCCGTTCCAATTCCGTGTGCGCCACCCCGAAAATGGCCCAGTGGCTGGACTCCACGGGCTCGAATTCGCCCTCGCTCCCGAGCACGAAGTCGCTTCCGCCGAACTGCACACCGACCGCGGACTCCCATGCGCCACGCGGTTCCGCTTCCATCACGACGCGCGCTTGCCAAGCATCGTTGCCGAAATGGCTGGCGACCTCGCCCTCGCCCTCGATTTCGTTGTGTTCGTAGTCGCTGATCACGACGTTGCCGCGCAAGGACGTGAAGCCCGGAACCGGGTCGAATAGGCCGAACTCCGTAATGAACTTGGTTTGCTCCAGAGCGATCCAGGGATTCTCCTCGCCATGTTCGCCCTCCTCTTCGTCGTGGTCGCCTTCGAGTTCCTCTTCGTCCTCGTCCCCGTGGTGTTCTTCCTCCTCTTCCCCGTGGCCTTCTTCCTCGCCGTGCGCATGGGCACCGACAATGCCGTAGGTCCAGTCGCGAACGGCAACCGCAACCCCGAAGTGTCCCCGTGCGCCGTGATACGCGGTCCCGAACGCCCCGCCGGAGTAGTCGCCGAAACTGTTTTCCAGAACGCCTGCTACCGGCTCTTCATGGTCTTCCTCTTCCTCCTCTTCCTCCTCGTCGTGGTGTTCCTCTTCCTCTTCCTCCTCCTCGTCATGGGCATCAAGGAGTGCAAAGCCGGGAATCGCCAAGTCTGCGTTGTCGCTCGTGTAGCCGTCTAGGTGCCAGGCCCATTCGCCCCCGCCGCCGTCCAAGCGGAAACCCGCGTAGCGGGCATCCGAGCCCGTGTCGCCGCGACCGAGAAAGCGTCCCGACAGGCCTCCTTCCGGTACGTCTTCGGGCACGCGACTAGTGTGCACGTCCACGGTGCCCCCCATGGCGCCTGACCCGTATAGCAGCGTGCCCGAGCCCTTGATGACCTCGATGCGGTCCGCGAGAAACGGTTCCACGGCGATGCTGTGGTCGGACCCGCTTGAGGAAACGTCCATGGCCGACACGTGGTTTTCGAGCACGAGCACGCGGGTGCCTGTCAAACCGTGGATCACCGGGTGGCCAACGGCCGGCCCATAGGATGCCGAATGCACGCCCGGGGTCTGGGCGAGGGTCTCGCCGATGGATTGGCGTGCGGCACGTTCGAGTTCCTCACCGGCGAGAATGTCTGTCGATTGGGAGACGGCGCCACCGAGCGGGTGGCCGTAGACCACCACCTCTTCGAGGTCGCGAGCCTCCTCGCTGCCTGAGAGTTGGCCGTCGTCCGCCTGTTCCTCCGACTCGCCCGACGCCGCCAATGGCAGGCAAATCAGCGCGGAAACCCAGACCGCGGCACGGATCGGCATTCGGCGGCCGCAAGAGTGAAATTCGTTAGTCATTTGTCTGAACCCATATGCACGGGCAACGGTTCATCGCCGGGCCCTTGAGGAACACTGCCTTCGCACGCTTCACGTAGCCGACGGCGACGCAATGCGGCAACAGCCTAGGCACGAGGTTGTTCTTCCGTCGCCGAAGGGCGACGGATGAGCATCAGACTAACGGCGGGGCACGAGCTCCATGGGAGACGACGGAATCCCTGGCCGGGACCGCAACGGTCGGCGCGAACTCGACAATCTCAACGTCCGTCGCGCCAAAGCCAGCAGGCAATACATGCACCGCGGATTCGGGTCGGTCGGTCGCGGCGCACGCACATTCGACCGCCTCGTCAACGATCAGGTCGTGCCCCAAATGAAGCGACTGCAGCGCGAGGCCTGCCGTAAACAGACCCAGCATCGCTGTTTGGGCGAGTCGTGGGATCACGGGCCGCATTGGGCTTCTCTGAAGTCACCGACACTACACAGCACGTCAACCCCCGGCAAGTACGCCACCGAGGTGTATCAGTTTGATTAATCCGGCGGGCGCTCGGCCAGCAGCCGGGATTCCAAGCCCCCCACCCGCACAGTGGTCCGCGCCACCGCTTCGGTCACACCGCCATCGCCGCCATAGACGACGACCTTGTCCCGGGCCCGCGTCACCGCGGTGTAGATCAATTCACGGGTCACTACGCGCGACTCCGCTGGCCCCGGGATGAAGGCGACCTCGTCGTATTCCGAGCCCTGCGCACGATGCACCGTCAGGGCGAAGAAGCTGTCGTGATCCGGCAGGCGCGCGGGAGACACTTCGAATCGCTCGCCGTCAGGGCGTTTGAGTTCCGGAAACCAGACGCGCCTGCCGTCGCCGTCGTCGACCACGACGCCGATGTCGCCGTTGGACAGCCCCGTGGCCCGGTCGTTGCGGGTGACGATGATCGGCCGACCCCGGTAGAACTCCTCCCGGCCAACCAGGCCGCGTTGGCGCAGTTCCGCCTCGACCAGCCGGTTGAAGCGATGCATGCCGAAGGGCCCGTGGCGGTGCGCGCACAGTACGCGGCGACTTGGAAAAGGCATGACAAGTGGATTCTCCAGGCACGGCGCCCACGACTCGACAGCGTGGCGTTGCGCGAGGCGCTCGAATTCACCGGCATCCGTCAAGGGCCGCAGCTCCGTTTGCGGATCCCGTTCGTCCTTCAACGCGCCAACGGCGGCGGCAACGTCGCCAGCAACGATCGCCTCGGCGAGACGACCGATGCCGCCTTGCTTCCTAAAACGACGGCTCTCCGTCAACGCCTGAACACAGCCCGCAAACGGCGAGCCGGGTATCGTCGCAGCCGCGCATAGATCGCCCAGCACGGCACCGGGTTGCACGGACGCCAACTGGTGCGCATCCCCGAGCACCACCAGCCGGGCATCGTCCGGCAGGACGCCGACGAGCCGCGACATGAGCGCCAAGTCGACCATGGACGCCTCGTCCAGTATGACGGCGTCTACTGGAAGCCGCCCGCCCCGCGTCCGGTACAGCAGCCGATGCACGGTGCTGGCGCTAACTTGATAGTTGCGCAACGCCGGAATCTTCTCCTCGAGCTGGGCCATTTGCGTTGAGACCGATTCCTGCAGGCGTGCGGCGGCCTTTCCCGTCGGCGCGGCCAAGGCGATGCGGTCCGGCTTCGCGAACGAAAGGTCCACCAGCGCCGCGATGACCCGCGCCGCAACAAATGTCTTTCCGGTTCCCGGTCCCCCGGTCACGATGCAGAGGCGGCGACGGAGGACCGCCGCCGCCGCGCGTCGCTGGTCGAAGTCCTGGGAACCGAACAGGCTGTCCAGCTTGGCCTTGATGCCAGGAACGTCAGTTCGGATCCGAGCCATCTCGACGAACCGCGCCGCCGCACCGGTCTCGGCGTTGCGGTAGCGGGAGAGATAAAGCCTCCCGGCATCGTCGAGTATGAGCGGGGCCACCACTTCGGCATCCGGCCCGGCGACGACCGGGCTCGCGAGCAGCGAATCTCGCCAATCGTCCAAAGGTGGCAGGGCATGCGGCGGAATCTGCCGGTCGACGAGCCGCGGATCTTCGAGCACCGACGCCAGCGGGCCACCCGCACACGCCGAAAGGTCGAGGCAGGCATGTCCGCGGCGCGTCTGAACGCTGGCGAGTGCCGCCGCAAGCGCCACGTCTGGACGTTCGTGGCCATCGAAACGCGCAACCAGCCGCGCGAAGTGCCAATCGATGTCGGCGATCAGGTCCTTTTCGTGCAGTTCCTCGAGGAGTTCGATCACGCCGCCCCCCTGAAACAGGCGTCCAGGGCCTCGATGCAAGCGCGGCTCGGACGGTCGAAGTAGACGCCCCGGTCCATGCCCGCCGCAAGATCGATACCGCGCAGGAACAGGTAGAAGGCGCCGCCGACGTGCTGGTCGTAGTCGTACCCGGGCAAGCGGCCGGCTAGGTAACGGCTCAACGCCACGAGATAGAGCAGGTATTGGAGCGGGTAGCGATGGTCGCGCATCGCTTTCGTGATGCCCGCGGGCCGGTAGTCGTCGAGGCGATTGCCGAGCCAGTTGGACTTGTAGTCGAGCACGTACCAGACGCCGTCGTCGCCGACGACGAGATCGATGAACCCGCGCAGGTACCCCTCGATGTTCGATCGGGATCCGGTGAACGGGTTGTCGTAGCCATGATCGGCGAGGGCTTCGCCGAGTCGGCGGCGGTCGAGTCCCTCGAGCGGCAGGTGGAACTCCATCTCCGGGACGGCACGTTCGAGATCCCGAAGCCTGAACCCTTTGCCGACGCCGGGACCTTCGGCGGCGGCAAGCAACAACGCCCGGGTGTTCGCCACCATCGACTGCGCCACGTCTACCCACTGGGGGTCAATCCGGTACCTGGCCAGGCTTTCGCCGCAGGCCTCTTCGACGGACTGCTCCTCGCCCCGGTCGAGACGTTCGAAGATCCGGTGCAGGCAGTTGCCGACCCGTCGTCCCGCCGGAAAGGTGAGAGCATTCCGCACGGATTCCCCTTCCTTGGTTGCCTCTTCCACTTCTTCCGTCGGTTCGGCCTCGTCCCGGTCGGGCTGCTCCACCGTCTCATGATCGTCGGGCGACTCGGCGACGCCGGCGCTGTGGGCCAGCGCGGAGTAGCTGCTCATCTGGCGAACCCTCGCCAGTTGCCGGCCCAAGTGGCGAACCGTGAGTTGTGCCGGCCCGGTCGAGTTATGTTCGACCGGCGGCGACTCGTAGCCGAGGTCCATGTCGACGATGCCGATCTCCGCCGAACATCGTGTCGCCAGATCGTCTAGACCCGTTCGCCACTCTTCGGGTGAGAGCCCGTTGGCCATCTTCGCCACGTCGAGAAGAGTCCGGGCATCCACATCGCCGCCAGCGGCTTCGCGACCGTAGAGCAACCAGGTGAGGGGCGCGTTTTCCGTCTGCCGGACCTTCGTCCATGTCACCACGCAGCGTTCCTTGGCGCGGGTTAGCGCGACGTAGAGGAGCCGCGCTTCGTCGGAGAATTGCTCCAGCCAGTCGGCGTCGAGTTCGCCCTGGGAGGGATTCAAGTCCAGGATCTCGGCATGGCCGACATCCGCGCTGTGGTAGTCGGCCCAAGCCTTCCTGCGCGGCGCGCTGGCGTCCCATGGGAACGGACAGAACACAATGGGGAATTCGAGCCCCTTGGCGGCATGCATCGTGACGATCTTGACGAGTTGCTCGTCGCTGTCGAGGCGCAACAGGGCCATCTCGTCGCGGTCGCCGGCGTTTGCGCGCTGCCGGGTGAACCAGGCGGCAAGCCCCGTCGGCGAGTATCGCTCGCGGGTCTCGGCCTCCTGCAACAGCTCCGTCAGGTGCTTTAGGTTGGTGAGTCTTCTCGCCCCGTCCCGGTAGCGCAATAGCTGGTCGGCCCCCTTGACTTCCCCGGACTCCAGGATGCGCCTGACCAACGTGGCGACGTCCGACCGTTCCCACTCCTCGAGCCAGTCGCCAAGGCGTTCCGTCCAGAGATTCCATGCGTTGTCGTCGTCTTGTAGCGCACCCACCCCGCCCGCATCGAGCCCGAGTACGTCAGCCGTCAACGCACCACGGGTGCGGTGTGGCGACTGCGGTTTGGCAATGGCCCATAGCAAGCGCTCGAGTTGCTCCGCCTCGCGGCTCGCCATGACGTTCTCCATGCCGATCTCGACACTGGCGATGCGACGTTCGTGAAGTGCACGGGCAACCCGCCGCCCCTGTTCGGCGGTGCGTACCAATACGGCGATGTCCGAGCCGCGCACCGGCTCGTCGCCCAACCGCGCATGGCCCTGGTCGGCGAGCGCCAGCAAGGCCGCGATCTCGTCGGCCGCCAAACGCGCCACCAAGTCGCGCATCTCTGGCTTCCTCCACAGTTCCCCGAGCGCCCAAGGGAAGGTCCGAATCTGAAACGGGGCGTTTCCCCCTTCTGCAAGGGTTTCGCCGTCAACTGAGAGCCTGGAATCCTCGATGGCGGATTCGACGGGATCGAAGCTAATGCCGGGCAGCGCGAATGGGCAGGGATGTTCGAACACGGCGTTCACCGCCTCGGTCAACGCCGGCACCGAACGGAAGTTGCGCGACAGGCGGAGTTTCGCGTCGTCGGCGACGGCGTCGCTGGTGTTCAGGTAGGCGAAGATGTCGGCGCTGCGGAACCGGTAGATCGACTGCTTTGGGTCGCCGACGATGATCAGGGCGCCGTTGTCGCCGGCGGGCCGCGTGTCCCGGTAGATGCGGCGGAAGATCTCGGCCTGGACGCGGTCCGTGTCCTGGTATTCGTCGATGAGCGCCCACGGGTAGCGGTCGCGGATGCGCCGCGCTAAACCCGTTCCGCCTTCGAGGGCCCGGTGCAGACCGGTGAGCAGGTCATCGAAGCCGAGCTTTCGATCCCCGCGGACGCGTTGCTCCAACACGGTGCGCGTATTCTGCAACGCATCGCGGCGCAAGCATGGCAACAAAGCGTCGTAGCCGATACGTAGTTTCCCTGATGTTTCGTCGAGCTCGTCAAGGACCTCGGCAAGCACCGGAACCCTGTCACGGAGCTGCTTGGCCTGTGTCTTGTTGCCGAGGTAGCTCGCATTCTTTGCACAGAACGCGACCTCGGGCCTTTCCAGCACAGCGGCGATGCGGTCGCGGTCCCCGTCAGGCATCGACGTCGCCTCCGCTTCGAGGGTGTCCCTGGCCTTGCGAAGGGCGTCCCGCCAAGCGTCTTCCAGCCCGGACAGTTCGCTCGACATCTCCTCGGTCGAGGACTCCGCGCCTACGATCTCGAGATCGAGCCTCGCCACGTATCCGGACACCCAGCCGGTGAGTTCGTCCGCCTTGATGCCCTTCTTGGCGGCGTAGCGAACAAGCAGGGAGGTTGCGGGATAGGCCCACCGGCGCCACTCGTCGTTGATCGCCGCGTTCAACGCATCGGCGCCATCGCCCGCCACCTCGAAGGCGAACGGCAGTCCTCCCTCGAACGCGAAATCCCCGAGCACGCGTTGGCAAAAGCCGTGGATGGTCATGACGTTGGCGCGGTCGAGATCGAGCAATGCCAAGTCCAAGCGCCGCGCGATGTCGGCGCGGTGGATGCCGCAGCCTTGCCAGCGTTCGAGCAAATCAACAGCCTGCGTGCCCGAATCGGCGTCCTCGCCCCTTGCCCGGCGCAGAGCCGCCCGCAACGTCGAGCGTATGCGGTCGCGCAATTCCCCGGTCGCCGCGATGGTGAACGTGACCACCAGAAGATCCCCGATCTCGATGCGTTTCTCGACCAGCAACCGGGCGGCCAGGGTGGTGAGGGCATAGGTCTTGCCGGTGCCCGCGCTGGCTTCGATCAACAGCTCCGGCGCATCGCCCAAGGCGACATTCAACGGCGTCTGTTCGGGTTGGTTCATCTGCCCGGCTACCGTTCCGCTTCGAGAAGCGGCAGCAGCAGCGTCTCGGCGAGTTCCGCGAACCGGCCTTCGTCGAAGGGATCCTCACCGTCGTAGGCAAGCGCGACGTAGGGGTTCTGCAGACCGTCGAAGGCCCGTTCGCCGTGCCACTTGCCGCAGGCGGCGTTCCAGGCGCTGTCGTGGTCTCCTGATGTTGCAATGCCCTTGGCGTATTCCATCGACGCGCCTGGCGCGAACGGCAGCAGTTCCCCGGTTCCCCGCCACCAGGCGTCCAGCCAGCGTTCGAGGTGGTCGCGCGCCTCTTCCGGGTCCGGTGCCTCGAACACTGTCTGATCGACCCCGCCCGGCGCCAGACAAACCAAGTGCGCTTCCGCTTCGACCTCCTCCTGGGCTACCCACGCCAAGAGTTCCAGCCACGCGCCGAATCGGTCCTGGGGCCGGATCGTGCCGATGCGCCAGCGCAGCAACTCGTGCCGCTTGCCGTCGTCGATGGCGGCGACATTGTCTACCCTCCCCGCAAGACGATAGCGGCCGACATCCAATTCGAGGTCCTTGGGGTCCGCCTCGAGCGCGTGCTCATAGCGTTCAAGCGCCTGCCGGAACGCCCGCACATCTCCGTCGACGTCCTCGTAGACCACATCGCCCGGACCACCCGTTGGCAGGCGACCACGGGCCATCACCAGCCGCTTGATCCCCTTGACAACGCCCTCGTCCTCGCCGTGTTCATACACCTCGGTCTTCAACGCCCATCGCGCCAAGCCGTCGAGTTCGAACGGCTCGTCTTCCTCCAACGCGATCTCGTCGACCTCGAGGCGGACACCTAGGCGCTCACGCAGAAACGCCCGGGTCGGGTTGCCGAAGAATGCAATCAGGCGTGCAAGCTCGACCTGCCTTCCATCGAAGGAATCCCGATCGGTGCTCGGGTCAAACGGCACCGTGAAGCGTTGGCGTGCCTCGGCGTCGGTTTCCCTGTCAGCGTATCCGGCCAAGGTGCGGGCGGCGTCGAGCATCGAGGCGGAGTAGCTCCATAGACCGCCGTCCGCCACGAAATAGCGACGACTGAACGGCTGCAGGGGATGGGTCGTGTCGAAACCTCCGTCGAAGCGGCGCTGCAGGTAGTCGCGCAACTCGTCCACGACCACCGAAGGCGGCATCGGCTTGTCGTCGCGGACATTGCGTCCGGTGTAGCTCACCAGGAAACAGCGGCGGGCGGCGAGCAGCGCCTCGAGGAACGCGAACCGATCCTCGTCGCGGCTGTTCCGGTCGCCGGCCCGCTCGCCGTCTGCATCCACCAAATCAAAGGACGACGGCGACGGGCGGCGTGGGAACAGGCGGTCGTTCATGCCCAAGGCACAGACGACCTTGGCGGGGAAGGCCTGGCCAATGCCGAGCGAGACCACGGTTACGCCGTCGGCAAGGCGAGCCGCCGGTCTCGACACCCCGGTTGCGGCCCGGCCGAGGACATCCCGCACGACGCCGAAGGGAACGGCCGTGTCCACCTCGCACTCGGCCGCGACGTCGTCGATGAGTCGGGTTACCGTCGCGGTCTCCCCGGCGTTTTCCCAATTCGTGGCGAAGAACCGTTCCACCAAGACGTGCAGGGCTTCGGTCCAATCGACCGCTGACAGCGCCTCGTCCTTTAGCTGCCGCAGTTCGATCGCGCCCTCGCAGTAGTCGACGAACCGGCCCAACAGTTCGTAGTCGCCGGAGAATCCCGCCGAGTCCGTCGAATAGGGTGCCACGTCGTCGAACATCGCGGTTTCGCCGTCCATGGCATAGCCGAGCAGCAGCCGATCGATGCCCTGGCGCCACGCATGGCCGCCGAACCTAGGTAGTCCCTCGTCTTCGCGGTGATCGGCGTCGATGCCCCATCGGATGCCCGCTTCGTGAACCCACCCGCGCAACGTCGAGAGCTGTCGCTCCGCGATTCGGAACCTCTCGCGTACCGCCTTCGATTCCAACGGTGCCATCACGGCCTCCGCACCGTAGCGCGAATCGGGCAACGCCAAGAGATCGAGAAACGCCTGCACGGCCCGGGTCGCCGACGCGCGGGGGCGGGCAATGTTGAACGGGATGACATCGGCTGCAGCGAACACGGCTTCGATGGCTGGCGCGTAGTCGACGATGTTCGGCGTCAGCACCAGCACGTCGGCAGGTTGAACGTCCGGGTGGGCATCGAACAGCCCAAGCAGCCGGTCGTGCAGCACTTCCGCTTCCCGCATCGCCGAGTGGCAGACGTGGATCTGGATGGAGTCGTCGGCGGGCATCGGTCGCTCGGTCTTGGCTTCGGTCGCCAGACGAAGGTCGAGGATGTCCCGCTGCACGGCACCCAAGGCGGTGCCCCCGTTGGGCTCCTCGTACTGCTCCTCGGATGTTCCGGTGGAAAGCTCCGCTTCCAACAGCAGTGTCAGCATATCCCGGCCGAGCCTTCCCCACGCACTGAGGAGTTCATTGCCTTCCGTGCGGTATTCCTCGGCGGGATCCGCCGGATCGGCGCGCCGCTGGATGACGCGCCGGGGGGCGATGTCGCTCCAGTATTCCCGGCATGGGCTGAGCAGGAACAGGTGGATGTCGATGTGTTGGCCAGCTTGGCGCAGAAGGTCGAGGTACGAAGGCGACAGCGCGGCGACACCGAAGAAGCTCGCCCGCCGCGGCCAGTTCTCGACCTTGTCGAAGGAATTGCTGGCGTTCCGGAAAGCGTCGATCGCGGCGACCCAATGGCTTGGCTCGGTCGCACCGTCCATGAGCCCACGCCAGAGCTGCGCCTGCCAATGCGGCGTCTCGCCACGCTCCCACTCCCGAATCCACTCGGGTCGGTACAGCAGGCAGCGGTCGTAGACCCGCGCCAGGCGATCCGCCAGCTCGAAGCGCTTGCGCGAATCGCCGTCCCCGAGATAGTTGCGCACCGGTGCCGTGCCGGGACCGTCAAGGCTCGCCAACGCCTCGTAGATCCGCCAACGCAGCCGGTCCGGAGCGAACGGCGTGTCCCTGGACAGCGTGCCGAGGGCATCGTGCATGATCGACCACGCGAACTGGGCCGGCAGCTCGATGGAAACGTTCGCCGCGATGCCGAGTTCCTTCGCCAACGCGAGCACGAGCCACCGTCCGAGGGTCGGGTGCGGCACGACGATCCGCTCCGGTTCGAAGGGGTCTAGTGGGTTTCGCCGGATCTCGTCCGCTAGCCGTTCGGCCAGGGTCTCAAGGCGATTGCCGGCTTGGATTTCGATGGCCATCAGCCGTGCTCGGGCAAACCTCGGGAGGTGTGGAACCGTCGGCTAGCCCAGCCTTGATGTCGGCGAATACGCTGCGCTGGAGCATGGTTCGCCCCGCCGAAACGTCCGCCTCGCGCTGCACAATGCGCTTCAGTGCCTGCAAGGCGGCACGCTCCCGCTGATGCGATTCGTAGCCTTGAACCACTGCGCTCGCCAAGCCGTTCTCGGTGACGACGATCAAACCATCGCTGGCGTTCAATTCGGCGAGCAACTGCGGTGCTTTGGCCTTGAACTCGCTCAAACTGACAACCGTCACGGTCATCGCAACCTTCGCCGTTAGCTTGCAAGCGCGCGATACCGCGGCACGACATAGGGCCCTTCCGGTATCACCGCCACGGCACCGTCCCCGGTCAGTTCCACGCTCTCGCGAACGGCTTCCTCAACGGAGTCGATAGGTTCGACGCCCGTGAGCTCTCGGTCCCGGTCGTTCAGGCCGCTCTTCATGCGTACCCGTGCCGCTCGCTGCGCCTTCGTCTGCATCTCGCTTTCCCATTCGTCGATGTCCGCGAAACGCTTCTCGAGCAGGGACGCGAGAAACGCATCCGCACCCAAGTCGATCAGCCGTTGCTGGGAAGCCCGGAAGGCGTCCGAGCCTAGACCTTCCGAGCAGTCCGAGGCGAGAATCAAGGTCGCGTCGTCGTCCAGGATGTCCATGGGAGTGACCATGCCCTTGACCGTTTGGTAATAGGTCTGGTCCAGCGGGTAGCCCGCAGCGGATGTCACCACCGTTCGGAATCGGCGGGCCACGGGTACTGTCAGGTAGCGGTCCGCATAGGCCACGGCCTCGGCGTGGCTGGCGACGATCTCGCCGAAGTTGACGAACGACAAGCGCCGTTGGTCGTCGATCACGGTGTTGAGCGCGTAGACGTCGCCCAACATGCGGACGATCTCAAGCTGCTCCTCGTGCAACGGGTTTCCTTCAAGCCGGCATTGCACTGCACATGGGTTCTCGATGAACCGCGCGCTGTGGAACGTGCGGATCGTGTCGGCGTGGGCGATCCCCGGGGCGACGACCTTGCGACCGCCCGAATAACCCGCCATGAAGTGCGGTTCGACGAGCCCAGTCGCAATGCGCAGGTCCGCCTCGACGAACCGTCGGTCGAGTTTCACGGGCGTGCCCAGCGTTGACGTCTCCCCGAAATCCACGTGAGCTGCATTGTCAAGCGCGTCATGGTTGACGACGGGGACACGGTCCAACACCCAGGCGTCGCCCACCAGTTCTGCCAACTCCTTGCCGAGATTAGGTCGATGCAGACCGGTGGCGACGAGCACCGTGACGTTCGACGCATCGATCCCTCCTTTCAGCAGCGTCTCGATCAGCGGGCGAAGGAACAACGCGTTTGGCACCGGGCGGGTCACGTCGCAGATCAGGATGCAGGCGGAGTTCCTGCCCCGAGCAAGTTCGGCAAGCCGCGGGCAGCCGACGGGCACCGCCAACGCTTGTCGAACGGCAACATCCGCGGCCGGTACAAGCGGCATGGGCGGCTTGGCCACCACCGTCACGTCCAAGTCGTCGTCAAAGGTGACGGGCAAACCGGTCTTGCCATACAGGAGATCGACAATCATGGTTGCGAGCATACGCCAGCACTCCCCTTGGAGGCATCATGAGCATCGAACACGGTGCATCCGGTCGCCGCTCGATCCAGGTAGAAGCCGCAGTCCCCGGCACGCCCGAGGAAGTTTGGGAAGCCATCGCCACGGGCCCCGGCATCGGTTCCTGGTTCTACCGGACCGAGCTCGAGGAACGCGTCGGTGGCGTGCTCAAGTACCACACCGGTTCCGAGATGATCCACGTTCCGGCGACAGTGACGGTCTGGGATCCACCCCGGCGTTTCCGTCACAAGGGAAAGGACTGCGGACTGGAGGGGCCACCAACCGCTACTGAGTGGACCATCGAGCCACGCTCACGAGGCCGCTGCCTGGTGCGCGTGGTGCACAGCCTCTTCGCGAACACCGACGAATGGGACAACTACCTCGAACGCTTCGAGGACGGGTGGCCTCAGGCGCTCGCCATACTACGGCTCTACCTCACCCATTTCCGCGGTCAGCGTGCCACCATCGCACGGGCCTCCGGAAACCACCCCGGCTCAGTCCGCGACGCCTGGCAGGTCCTGCTCGGGAAACTCGATGCCGTCGGACTTGCTCCCGGCGACCGCTGGGCCCTTCCCGAAGGCGGGGACGCGGGCCTCGGGGGCGTCCTCGACGAAATCCGGCCCGAGGGCCGCCAACCCTACCTTCTCCTGCGGCTCGACGAACCGGCTCCGGGCATTGCGGCAGCTTCGGCCTACCCGGTGTCGGCGCGGGCGGCCGTAATGCTCAACCTTTACCTCTACGGCGACGAGGGTGCGAGGGCCGCTGGCGCCGAAGTGGCTTGGCAGGCGTGGGTCAACGCGTGCTTTGCGTAGTGGTGACAGAAATCTAGACAGTGCGCTCGCAGCGTGCGACGATTAGTCTGACTTAGTCAGACCAAAAGTGTGTTATGGAGTCCACGCTCACCCTAAGCGATGCGAAGGCACGGTTCTCCGAGATCGTCGAGCGCGCCGTCAACGGGGACGAGTTCATCGTCACTCGCATGGGCAAGCCCGTCGTGCGGATCAGCCGCATCGGCAGGTCCGCATCGACACGCAAGCTTGGCGACCTCGCCGGGCAAATCCGCATGAGCGACGACTTCGACGAGTGGCCGGAGGATTTGCAGTCCGTGTTGGGCATCTCCGATCCATGAGATACCTGCTGGACACCCACGTCCTGCTTTGGTCGCGCGCGTCGCCGGAACGGCTCTCGGCGGAGGTCGTCGCCTTGCTGCAGTCCACCGACAACACGCTCTACGTCAGCATGGCCACGCTGTGGGAATGCGCCATCAAGGTGTGCATCGGCAAGCTCGCGGTACCCGAAGGTTTCTTTCGGATCGTCGCCAACGACTACGAGATACTCGACATCGAACTCGCGCACCTGGAGGCGACCTTGCAGCTGCCGCCGCTCCATCGCGACCCCTTCGACCGACTGTTGGTGGCACAGGCGCGACTCGGCGGACTGACGCTCGTCACCCGGAACCGCAACGTCATGCGCTACCAAGTCCCTGTCGTGGCGGCGTGATCTCCGTCATCCACGGCGCCACAGGGTGGGACGCCCGATCCGGCGATCAAGCGGCTAACCCATCCGGCAGTACTTGCAGGCACACCGTTACCGGCCTAACGTCCAACTGCATGATCCGATTGCGCACAGCCGTATCGACCGCGTTTGCGACGGCAACAGTGTTTTTGCTGGTCCAAGCTGCTTCGGCGGCACAGGCACCGCAAGAGCGCCTGGAGGCCGAAGATCGCTGGGCCAAGACGTTGCGAATCGTGCGTGAGACCTTCCCGGACGTTCCCCAGCTATCGACCGAACGGCTCGCACAAACGCTCGAAGCCGATGCCGATGTAGTCCTTCTCGACGCCCGGTCGAAAGAGGAGTTCGAGACCAGCCACCTGCAAGGCGCAGTCCGCGCAACCAGCATTCCCTCGGCCAGAGAAGCGCTCAAGGAGCACGGTGAAGAATCCGTGGTGGTCGTGTATTGCTCGGTCGGGTACCGTTCCTCCCGTCTCGCCCAAAAGTTGCGCGCGACCGGCGTCGAGAATGTCTTCAACCTCGAAGGGTCGCTGTTCAAGTGGGCCAACGAGGGCCGGCCCGTGTACCGGGCGTCGGAGCAGGTTCGGACGGTGCACCCTTTCGACGAGGACTGGGGCGATTTGCTGGACAGAGCGCTCTGGTCGAATCCCCCGTAAGGACAAGCAAAATCCGAGTGTCCCACTCCGATACCATGGTCCCATGCGCGTTCGATTCGGTCTGCACCGGGATGCATTGGAACCGTCCCACCCTCGTACGTCAGTCGGCGAAATCACGGCGGGTCCGCAAGGCTTGCTCGGTCTCCTCGAGAGCGACCTTGGCGTACCGCCCGTCGCGGCACATCCATCGGAGGCAATCGCCGCCTACCGCGATTGCCTAGGCGAGTGCGACGATTGGGTGCGGTTCTACCACCGGTCCTTCGACGTCGATCCGGTGGGCGTTGCACGGACGTTGAACGACTGGCGGCAGCAGTGGTACCTGCACGGATGGGACGGGCGCCTTCCCGACGCTGCCGGGCGTCTAGGCGACATGGCGGCGGTGGAGTCCTTGGCCATCGAGCGCGTGCCGCCCGGCCTGGGCCAACGACTGCGCACCGTCCTTGCCCTGTTGGACAAACGACGTACGCAAATCCGGCAGGTCGACCTTCTCGATGCTGCCGAAGACCTGCCGCCCCTGTGGCGGCGTGTGTTTGAACGCTTCGACTGTTCCACGACCCCGGCAAGCACGGGATGCGCACCCGGGGATTCGGATCTCGGCAAGCTGCAAGCGCTCTTGACCCGCAACCTGGCAAGACCGCTCGACGGCGACGGCACCTTGGTGGTCGTCCGGGCGTTTTCGCGGGACGTGACCGCCCAGGCGACGGCGGAGATGCTCCGCCAACTCGACGATCCCTCGCGTGCTGCCGTCGTGGCGAGCCGCGACGCGATCATTCTCGACAACGCGATGGAACGGGTCGGCCTCCCTCGGGCCGGATTCCAGCACTATTCGCCGTTTCGCGCTGCGAACCAGGTGCTGAAGCTCGCCTTCGCGTTGATCTGGCAGCCGTTGGATCCACACCGCCTGCTGCAATTCCTGATTCATCCGGTCAATCCGCTACCGTGGCGCGTTCGAGGGCGACTGGCGGGAGCGGTGGCGGCGCAACCGGGCATTGGCGGCCCGGCGTGGCAGGAAGCCATGGCCAGGATCGACGACGATCAAACGGATGGCGTCGAATTCTGGACCACGCCCAAACGGTACGACGCGAGCCAAGGGGCACCCGTCGAGGTTCTGCACGAGCGGGCCTCGCGCGTCGTGGCGTGGTTGGCGAGGCGACTGGCGACAACCGAAGACGGCGAGGAGAGCGCCGTGTTCAGCGCCGCCTATTCCCAAGCCGCGGCGTTGGCGTCCACGCTGAAACGGCATGCGGATGGTGGTCGGCAGCGGATCAGCAAGATCGAGCTGGACTCGCTCATCGACGAGGCGAACCGTCCGACCCCGGACGCTTCCGTCCTTGCCGAGGCCGGCCACGTGCCCGTCACAGGCCACCCCGGCAATGTGACCGAGGCGACGGACGATGTCTTCTGGTGGGATCTGGCACCACAACGCCCCGACCTGACGTCGCCGTGGTCGAAGGAAGAGCGCGACGCCCTGGCGGTGGCTGGCGTCAACCTGCCGACCGCGGAGAACCAACTGGCCGCCGACAAGCGAGCCTGGCTTCGCCCGGTGCTCAACTGCCGCAAGCGCCTTGTTCTCGTTGTGCACGAGGACGACGAAGGACGGCACCCGCTGTGGGGGCGAATCCGGGAACAGATTCGCGGTGGCTGGGTGGATTTGCCACTGGACGAGATCCTCTTGAGGGGGAAAGAGACTCGGCTAGACCCGGTGGCCATTCCGGCACCGCCGCTTGAACGGAAACCGCTGCCAGTTCCCGGGCGTTGGTGGCGCATCGACCAACCCCTGCCCGTCCGCGACAGCGAGTCCTATACGAGCCTCAACAAGATCTACTACTACCCGCATGAGTGGGTACTCACTTACGCCGCGAAATTGCGCAGCGGAGGTATCAACGAAGTCGCCGATGGCGCCATGCTGAAAGGTAGCCTGGCGCATCGGCTGTTCGAGCGGTTCTTTACAGAACACGGCGACTGGCCATCACTCCAGGATTCCGAGATCCAGCGTTGGCTGGAGCTGACAATCCAAGACCTGATCGAGAAGGAAGGCGCCGTGCTCCTCGAGAACGGTCGCGGCGTCGACCGCCAACAAGTCATCACGACCTTGGAACACGCCCTGGTGCGCCTCCTCGGCCACTTCCGGACCGCGGACGTCCAAACGGTCAAGTCGGAGCAAGCGGTGCAACGGCCCTTCCCGGGGGGTGTGCTGTACGGCGAAGCCGACCTCGTGGTCGTCGGTCCGGAGGGCAACGAGGCTGTGCTCGATGCCAAGTGGGGCAGCGAGAAGTACCGCCAAGAAGAAATCGAGGCCGGACGCCATCTGCAGCTCGCCGTGTACGGCTACGCGTTGGGCGAGAGAGCCTGGCCATCCACCGGCTACTACATCGTCACCACGGGCAACGTCGTGGCACCCGACGCCCGTTTCTTCCCCAAGGCGCTCGCCGCGGGAGGCGAGCCCGTCGAGGCCGTCTGGGGCAAGAGCCTGGTTACCCGCAACTGGCGACTCGAACAGTTCGCGCGCGGCGAGATCGAAGTCAACGCCGACGCCGAACCGGATGCTGCCTCCGAGCCGCCGGAGGGGGCCTTGGAGTCCCGCATCGAGCCCGACCGCTTCGACGAGTTCCGCTGGCTCACCGGCGTGGCGCCGTTTCGATGACGGTCAAATCCGCGGCGGGGCGTTTCGACCACGTCACGTTCATCAGCGCCGGCGCCGGCAGCGGCAAGACCTACCGGCTGATCGACGAACTCGAGAAGGCCATCGTCGAGGATGCCGTTCCCCCGGCGGGCATTCTCGCCACGACCTTCACCGTCAAGGCCGCGACCGAACTGCGCGAACGGGTCCGGGACCGCCTGCTCGCCCATGGTCGCCTGGATCTCGCCGAACGCACCGCGGAATCGCTGATCGGCACCGTACACGGCGTCTGCGAACGCCTCCTCAAACGCTTCGCGTTCGAACTCGGCCTGTCGCCGCAATCGAACGTCATGAGCATCGAAGACGGTGCTCGATTCTTCAACCAGGCGCTCGACCGCGTCCTGCCCATCGACCGGGTCCGCGAGATGAACGCCTACGCCCGCCGCCTCGGACTGGTCGACCGCGGCTTGCCCAACTGGCAGGGCGTCGTGAAGTCCATCGCCGACAAGGCGCGCGAGAACAACCTAAGCGAGGACGAACTCCGTGCCATGGGCAAACACAACGCCGACGACCTGCTGGCGTTCTTCCCCGCTCCGTGCAACGAAGACCCCACACAAGCGCTTACCGACATCGTGTCAGAGACGATTCGCGAGTTACCCCAAGGCAGCTATAAGGGCATCGACAAGTACCGAGCTCTGCTCGAGGACCAGGCAGCCGACTTGGCCGAACCCGACTGCCCATGGTCCGTCTGGATGAGACTCGCCGGGACGTCGGCGTTGAAGTCCATCGCCGACGAAGTGGGCCGCGTCCAATCCGCAGCGGCCAAATACGCGAGCCACCCGGCGTTCCATCGAGACCTGCGTGGCTACACGCAAGGCTTGTTCGAAATCGCCGCGGACACCTTGGAACGATTCCAAGCCGCCAAGCGGGAACGCGGTCTGATCGACTTCAACGACATGGAGCAGCTCATGCTGCAGGCCTTGGACGAGGAGGCCGTGCGAACGCGCCTCGCCGGGGAGATCGAGCTGCTCTTGGTGGACGAGTTCCAAGACACCAATCCCATGCAACTGGCGCTGTTCCTGAAGTTCGCCGCACTCGCCGACAAGGCCATCTTCGTCGGCGACGTCAAGCAGGCCATCTACGAGTTTCGAGGCTGCGATCCCACGCTCGTGTTCGACACCCTGGACGGCCTGACCGCAGGCGATGCCCAGAGGCACACCTTGAAGTCCAGCTGGCGGTCGCGCCCGGCGCTGGTGAGCTACGTCAACGAGCTGTTCGCGTCGGCTTTCGAGCATGACATTCCCCGCGACCTCGTCGTTCTCGACCACGAGCGGGAGGAGATCGACGTGCCGGCGGTGTCCGCATGGATCGTCGAGGGCAATGCCGAACAGCGGGCGCTGGCCGTCGCCGAGGGCGTTGCCCGTTTGATTGCCGAGCAGGGTCCCGTATTCGATTCCGAAGCCAAGCGCCTCCGACCGATCTCCTACGGCGATGTCGCTGTCCTTGCCCGCACCAACGTCGCCGTCGAGCGGATCGCCCGGTCGCTCCGCCAGAGGCGCCTGCCCATGAAGATGACGCTGACCGGGCTGCTCGAGACCCCCGAGGTCTCGCTGGCCAAGAGCTGCCTGCGACGCTTGGCGGACCGGGCGGATACGCTGGCAACCGCCGAGATCATGGCGCTGGCGGACTGCGTCGAGCCCGAGGAATGGCTCACCGACCGGTTGCGCTGGCTCGACGGCGACAACGATGCCATGGCGTGGGGGGAAGCGGACCATCCGATCATCCGTCGACTGTTCGAGATGCGCGCCGAGAGCGCCTTGCGTTCGCCGGTGGAGATCGTCGCCAGGGTCTTGAACGAGGTCGACATCCGCCGCATCGCCGCCGCCTGGGGTCCGGACGAGATCCGCGCCGCCCAGCGCCAGCGGAACCTCGACGCCTTCCTGGATCTCGCCGTCGAGTACGAAAAGCACGCCGCTTCCCACCGCGAACCCGGCACGCTCACCGGGTTCCTGTTCTGGCTGGAACATCCGAACTCGCCGGATCTCGACCTGCAGCCCGTGGTGACCACCGGCGATGCCGTTCACGTGCTCACCTACCACCGCGCCAAGGGACTCGAGTGGCCCGTGGTGGTGTGTACCGACTTCGATTACCAGGAACGTTCGCGAACCTACGACGTGCGCGTGGAACTCGCCGGCGACTTCGACATCGACGACCCGCTCGCCAACCGCGCCATCCGGTATTGGCCGGACATCTTCGGCCGCCGGCGGAACGGTGTGCCCGCGCGCCAGGCGATGGAAGAGTCCCCGGAAGGCCGGCGATGCCGGGACAAGAGCGAAGCCGAGCAGCGGCGCCTAGCCTATGTCGGCATGACGCGCGCCCGGGACTGCCTTGCCATCGCGGTGCCGCCGAGGTTCCCGCGCGACGCGTGGTTCCACAGTTTCCGTACCGACTTCACGATCCCGACTGCGGACTCGCTCCGCTTGCCGAACGGCGAAACGACCCCCAGCCGCGCCGAGGTCATGGCAGTCGGAACGACCGAACCCGATCCGCTGCCCTATTCGCCGCGCTGGTTCGAGCGGCGAGAGCGCGTCGACTACCCGCCGAAGTACGTTCAGCCCTCCTCCGTCGAACCCGTGGATGGCGCGTCGGTCGGCGAGATCATCGAGATCGGCGAACGCGTCTCGCTGAAGGGCAACGCCATGGCAGATGTGGGCAACGGCCTGCATGCCGTCATCGCCGCGGAACTGGTCAACCCATTGCCGGATGCCAAGGCCCTCGAGCGCGCCGAAGAATTGCTCGCCGGACATCGTGCCGCCGAGCATCTCGACGCCAAGGACGCCATCGCCGTCGCACGGCGTTTCGCGCGTTGTCTCGAGGAACGGTTCCAAGTGACAAGCGTTCACGTCGAGGTGCCGATCCTCCACGCCCTCGACGACGGGCGGGTTGTCCGCGGATTCGTGGACGTGCTGGCCCAAACGGAGAAGGGGTGGCTGGTCATCGACCACAAGTCATCGCCGCAGCCGCCTGCCAAGTGGCCGGAAGAGGCGGCCAAGTATTCGGGGCAGTTGGCTGCCTATCGAGCGGCGCTCGTCGCGTCGGGCCGGGTCGTGACCGCGTGCCTCTTACATTTCGCCGTCACGGGCGGCGTGGTCGAGGTGTGCGTTGTGTAGTCAGTCGCTTGCATCCCTACAACCGACCGGGTGTCTAACTCGCATTGGGTGCACCAAATGTATAGTACGGTTGTCATCTGGTCAGACGAGACAGGATAGACCGTCCCCTTGGGGTGGCCGAGCGTTCTAGCGTTTGTTCTAGCGTTCTAGCCGCACCGGCGCGTAGACCTGTTGGGTGTACGATAGACGGTTTGTCCGAAGCGTTGCTTGTCTTCCATGCCCAAGGGATTGCCGTCGACCAAGGATGATCGCGGTGCCGCCCAACGCCGGCGTCGACGTCCGGCGAAGGCGCGCAACACCCGCCTAGTCGAACCCGAACCGGATCCGCCGGCCACGGATAATACCGACGAGACCGTTACCGACCGCGTCCGCTATGCCGGTTTCACCGAGGGCAGCGTGGCCGGGCATCTGATCCACCTCGGTTCGTTCATGGCGCTCGGTTCCGTGTCGATGATCGGCGCCCGGATGGCGGAAGCCGCGTACCTGGGCATCCTCGGGACCGAAGCCCTGGCCGCGATGGGGTTCGCGTTCCCCATCTCGATGTTCCTGTTCGCGTTCGCCAGCGGCATCGGCACCGGTGCGTCTTCCGTGATCGCCCGGGTGTACGGCGCGGGCGACCGCGCCCAGGCAGCGCGGCTGGTCACCCACGCGCAACTGCTGGTTTTCTTGGTCAGCGTCGCGATCAGCGCCTTCGGACTGGTGTTCGCCCAGGATCTGCTCAGCCTCCTCGGGGCCGTGGGCGAAGTCCGGACCATGGCCACCGAGTACCTGCGCATCTACATGCTGGGGTTCCCGCTGTTCATGCTGTCGATGGTCGGTTCCACGCTGCTGCGCGCCACCGGCAGCGCCACGAGTCCTGGACTGGTCATGGCGGGAGGGTCCGCCCTGCAGATCGGCATCGCCCCCCTGTTGATCTTCGGGCTGTTCGGATTCCCGGACCTCGGCGTCGCCGGTGCCGCCTGGGCCTACGTCGCATCGAGAATCTTCAGCGTCGCGCTCTACATCGTGATCCTCCTGCGGGTGCGGATGATCAGCTGGTCGCTGACCGACCTCGGCAAATCCTGGGTAGCGATCCTGCACGTCGGCGGGCCGGCGACCGTCAGCAGCCTGACCTTCCCCATCTCCATGCTGGTCATCACGCGGCTGCTTGCCGGCCACGGTGACGAAGTCGTCGCCGGGTACACGGTGGCATCGCGGGTCGAGACGCTCGTGCACATGGTCATCTGGTCCGCGTCGTCGTCGGTGGCACCGTTCGTTGGCCAGAACTGGGGGGCTGCGAACTACCAGCGCGTTCGCGTTGCGCTCCGTCAGGTCAATTTCTTCTGCTTGGGTTGGGGCGTCGTGACCTTCATCGTGTTGGCGTTGGTCGGCGAGGCCATCGTGCGCGCCATCGACCCTGATCCCACCGTGGTCATGGTTGCGGGCGTGTTCTTCCTGATTATGCCGCTGTCCATCGGCTTCATGGGCGTCATGCACGTGGCGACCTACTGCTTCAACGCCCTCGGGCAGCCGTTGCCGCCGCTGGTGCTGTCGATGCTGCGCTCGCTGGCGTTCTACGCGCCGCTCGCCATCCTCGGCAACTACCTGTGGGGATTCGTTGGCATCTTCCTGGCGACGGCGTTCTCCAACGTGGTGCTCGGCGTCGGCGGCTGGTACTGGAACCGGATGGCGGTGCGTCGGGGGATCGCGAAGCGCAGCCCGGCCAAGACGAAACCGGTCGCGGTATAGACCGCGCTAGCCAGACCCCGGAACTTGCAGCCATCGAATCGCGTCTGCGATCACGACGGCACCATCGGTGCGGTTCGAAACAACCACGCTGACACGCGGCGACTCAAGGTCGAATACACCAAGGTCGTTCCAGCCGCCTGCTGCGCCCGAGCCGTCGAATTCGATCGCTGTCTCTCCTTCGGGGGTGCGTAACCACATGTCGTATCGCCCGAGAAAGGTCGTATAGGGTGGCCAGACATAGTCCATGTCGGGCATCTGCGGCACGGGATCACCGGGTATGTGCATGTCCAGTCGCCACCTACCGGCATTCGGTAGCTTCGTTGTGAATACGGCCCGGCGTTTGCCACTGCCCGATGTTGCACGGGCCATCGTGTGCCGGTACTTGCCCCAACTCGAGTACACGGCCTCGCGACTCCAGACTCCGTTTAGTCGGCCCTCCAGGTTCCCCCAATACCACCACGGCAGGCCTTGATCGAATTCCATGCCCCACCTGTACGCACCCCACAAGCCTTCCCGCGTCGCCACATCACCATCGGTCTCCACCGAAAAGCCCGGATCCAGGTCGTCTACGACGATTCCCGCCACCGTCGGAATCCACCCGCTGGGTCTGGCCGGAACGAAGGACCGCGACATCTCGCTGACGTCGTCCGCGTCGACAATCTCGAGCCGGACCGGCAGCCGATTCAACGAAAAATAGGAATGCAGCCACAACTGGCTCGGCGGTTCGTCGGTCACGATGCTCACTTCCACCGACGTGTGAGGATCGACGCGAACCGGATCGGCTCGTTCACCCCAGGCCTGGCGATCCGTCCCGAGGAACACCGCACCCCCTACCGGTTCGTCGTTGCGAACATGAACGCGGCTCAAGTAGCGCAGCCGATCCGTCTGATCGTCTGCCAAGCGGCCAACGCGGGCGGCGGAAACGAGAAAGCCCGGTGCAGCGGAGTCGCGGAGCCAGTCGCCAAGCAAGCCGTCTGGCGGTGCGCCAACCGACTCGCCCAATGCCACGAGATCGGACCAGCGATAGCTCCGGCCTCGGAACCGTTCGCGCAGTCCTGCGAGCAGCCGAGCGGTGCCATGACGGCCGAGCCCGTCGCGTAGACCAAACGCGATGCGGGTTCCCTTGAGACCCAGGGCGTGCGCGGCGCCCGCCGGATCTCGATCCGTTTCGAGACCCCACAGCGGGTTTCCCAGCGCACGATCCCATACTTGGGGACGGTCGACGAATACCCGGCCGCGACGAAAGAGGGGTCGCCGATCCTGCAAAACGAGGAATGACAGCATGCCGGCCAGGGCCGTGCCTCGACCCTCGATGGTGTCGAAATTGTGCGCGGATTTCAGACCCTCGACGTAGTAGACCTGCGGTTCGACCAGGCCGTAGGCGAGGTACCGGCAAATCCAATCGAGTGCGACCGCACCTTCTCCCGTAGCCCCTGTCGTCGCCAAGAGACTACCGACGAAACCCGTTACGATCCCGCCGCCGCCCGCCATTGCATCGAGATTTCTGGAGATGTTGCGTAACTGGAACAGTTTCTCTTCGGCATCGACCTGATCGCTGCGCCGATTGCGACTCACGAGGTAGCGATGCTCGGGCCGCACCATTGGGAGTCCGTTCTCCTTGAGCGGCACAACTCCCGGCAATCCCGATTCGCCATCAAGCAGCCAACCGCCGCGAAAGGTCCGTAGTCGCGTGGGGACCTCCACGAAGCTGATCGACGGTAGCGGAAAGCCCAGGCCAAGATTTCGGAGGTCCTGGTGGACTCGCTCGAGATCGTCGATCAGCGCTCCTTCGATGTCGTAACTCCGGAAACCGCGAAAGTGCTCCGGATGCGCAAGCAATTCCACGACGATACCGTCGACGACGATTGCCCGGCGTTCGAATCGAGACGCGAACAGTGGCACTTCCGCCACGGGCACTTCGGAAGCGATCCGGAACGCGCCGCCAACGGCTGCGTGGCGCCCACCGACCGATGCCACCAGCCACCCCTCGGGCACATCGACGGTGAGATCCACGATGTAGAAGTCGCGGGCGCGGCGTGCGGGATCGTCCCGATCTACGTTGGCCCCCGAAGCCGGCAGCCAATGAACGGCGGGCATCAAACCGACGTAGCTTCGCTCGAAGATGGCCGCCTCGCGACCTAGAGCCGACAAGGCGTTGCGGGCGGGTACGCGCCAAGGATCCACCGCACCATCGAGATGCCCGAACCGCGGATTGGGTACGCCCGCAGCGTGCATTGAGAGCACGCTGGTGGCTCCGGCCAGCATCGGCGCGGGCAGTTCGACCGTCAGCAGGCCATCCCGGTGTGAGAATGGCGCCTCGACGCCCCCTAGGGCCAACGATGTGATCCGCATCCCCGGATTGAAGCTGAACACCATGGCGGTGAGCTCTTGTGGCGCCTCGAACGTGATCGCGAGATCGATGTCAAGACGCCTTCCCGGTGAGATGCCCGCGTTGCCGTGCAGACGGATAACGTCCACTCGAGTACTTGCTTCCTGTTGCGCGGCGCGGGTATGAGCCGCGAGCCAGGCCTCGCGCTGCTGCATGCCTCCCACAGCCTGCACCACGAGCGAACCAATGCCAACGCCTCCCAACGCCGCGCAAGTGGCCGCCACCAGGACCTGTCGAAGCCGGGAGGACCCATCCACACGTGGATGCCAAACCGCCGCGAACACGACCAAACCGGCGGCGAACAACAACAACGCGCCGCGCTGAAAAAGCACATTCGCACTCGCGAAACGTGGTGCCAGGTCGGAAGCGTGACTCGCGTAGTTCGAGACCGGTACCAATGCCTCGACAAGGTACGCCGGGACATCCGGGATGACCCATCCTATCCACCCGATTACGAAGAGCGCGGTCAGTGCAGCCAACAATCGATTGCCGAGTGCGACTACGAGCAGCAGCACAAACGAACTGCAGAGAACGAGTACCGGAATCGCGTCGATGGTCGCGAGCGCGACCAGCGAATACGGTTCGATGGTGTCGCCCATCCACCAGCCAAACGTCCGGGCGAACATGCCGAACGCCTGCACCAGGGCAAGCGCTAGGATCATGGGAAGCCAAACCGTGAGGGTCAGTCCAGCCACCTGACCACCGACCAGGACGACATTGGCAAATGGCCGCGAGTCCACGACATCGACGATCCGGTCGTGTTCGTCGCGCTTGGGGACATCCAACGCAAGGAACACCAATGTCAGCGACATGGTCGCCAACAGGTAGCCACCGAATTCCCCGACTTCGAATCGCGTGCCGAAGCGGCCGATTGCGGATGTCGAGTACATGCCTTCGAGCCAGGCATAGAAGCCGAACAGCGCCAAGGTGATGCAGATGGCGAGGATTGCGAATACCCACGTGCGCACAAGGCGCCGTGCCGTTCGAAGCTCCGCCCCGGCGACTGCAAGAAAAGTCTGGGTGGGATTAGCCAATTCGGGGTCGTCGTCCTCCGCCAAGTCCACGCACCGACGGTCGTCGTGTACCGAACCACGGGGCACAAATCGACCATCGGAAGCGGTAGAGTACGCCTAACTCAACGGGGTTTCGCGATCAGATGCTGACCAGGCGAACACTGTTGGCATGTGGATTGGCCGCACCTTGGTTTCCCCTTCGGGCGGCCACTGACTTCGGGGGCGTCAGCAAGGACGAGTTCGTTCTCGGAACGTCCGCCGCATTCTCCGGACCGTCCCGGGGGTTGGGCATCGAGCTTTACCGCGGCGCGATGGCCTACTTCGAGCACGTCAACCGTGCCGGCGGCATCGGCGGCCGCCGCATCCGGCAGAAGATTTACGACGACGGCTACCAGCCGGACCCGGCGGTCACGAACAGCACCACCCTCATGGTCGAAGATCAGGTGTTCCTGCTGTTCGGCTACGTCGGCACGCCAACCGTGACCCGGGTGCTGCCGCTCCTGAAGAAGTTCCAGGACCGGGACATGTACCTGTTCTTCCCCTTCACCGGCGCGGCGCCGCAGCGCGAACCACCCTACGGCGACTTCGCCTTCAACCTGCGGGCCTCCTACGGCCAGGAGACAGCGGGGCTCGTGGACAACTTCGTGGCCGTCGGGCGACGCCGCATCGCCGTCTTCTACCAGGCGGATGCCTACGGCCGAAGCGGCTGGGCCGGCGTCCGCAAGGCGCTGGCACGGCACGGCGCACAGATCGTCGGCGAGGCGACCTACAGGCGCGGCACCAAGTTCACGAGCGTCATGCGCGACCAAGTGAACATCCTGAAGGCCGCGGATCCCGAAGCGGTGATCTGCATCGGCTCCTACGCCGCCTGCGCGGCCTTTGCCCGGGATGCGGTGGACTTTGGCCTAAATGTCCCGTTGGCCAACCTGTCCTTCGTCGGCAGCGAGAACATGCTGAAGCTGCTCTCCGAGGGTAGGGACGACGCCGAACGCTACACGGACCTGTTGGTGAACTCGCAGGTGGTGCCGAGCTACGAGGACGTTTCGATTCCGGCGGTTCAGGAATACCGGGACTTGATGGCCCGCTACAACCCCGAAGTCCCGGCTCAACTGGTGACCGAGGAATACACGCCGTTCGCGCATAGTTTCGTGAGCCTCGAGGGGTTTCTCGATGCCAAGCTGATGGTGGAGATTCTGCGCCGGCTGGGGGACGACCCCTCCCGCGAAGGTTTGGAGCAGGCCGTGTTCACCATACGCGACTTCGATCTCGGAATCGGTGAGCGGGTGTCCTTCGGTCCCGAGCGACGCCAAGGCCTACAGGGGGTGTACTACACAGTGGTCGACCAAGGCCGGTTCGTCACGCTGGACGACTGGGACAGGAGGTTCGCCAATGTCGGCGCCTGAGCCCGACGGTTCGGATATCAAGGTCAAGAAACTGTTCCGCAAGACCACCTTCGGCGTCTTCATGCTGTTCGGAGCGATCGGCCTGTCCACATCGATCCTCAACGTCTACACCGTCGATACGCATCTCTCGGAGGAATACATCAGCAACAGCAAGGGCATCGCAAAGACCATCGCCGATGCCAGCGTCGACATCCTGCTGAATCGGGATCTTGCGGCGCTGCAGTCGCTGATCGACCAGTTCCTCGAGATCCAGGGCATCCGCTACATCTACATCGCCAACGAGTCCGGCGAGTTCATCGCGCACACCTTTGTGCCGGGCATACCTGAAGAGATACTGCAGAGCGACCCCTTGAGCACCGAAACCGTCGAGCGTTCGCTGCCCGGCCTCGGCGACTTCGTGGAAGTCGGCAACCCGATCCTCGCAGGAGTCGCCGGAACCGTCCGCGTCGGCATGGACCGGGGCCTCATCGCGCTCAAGATCCAGCGTGCCATCGGCCAGCAGATGTGGTTGTTCGTGGTGGTGGGCGCGATCGGCGTCGTCGCCGCCATCTGGCTCGTCAACCTCGCTGCGAAGCCGATGGCAAGGCTCATGGTCTACGCCGTGTCACTCGCGCGAGACGACGAGCCCGCGAACGCCGAGCTGCTCGACCGGGACGACGAGGTCGGCCACCTGGCGCGGTTGTTCCGGCACTTCGCCGACCAGCGGTCGTCAGGCGGCCAATAGCGGAGGTCACCGGAAAATGTCCGCTCCGCGCATACCGCGCGTCGTCATCGCGCTACTCTGCACGAACCTGCAGATCTGCCTCGGCACCGTCTACGCGTGGAGCTACTTCCAGACGCTGCTGGTCCGTCAGCTCGGCTGGACCTTCACGGAAACCGCCTGGGCATTCAGCATCACGATCTTCGCGCTCGGCACGTCAGCCGCCTGGGCGGGCGCCGTGTTGCCGAAACTGGGCCCGCGCAAGCTCGCCTTGGCCGGCAGCGCCATGTTCGCGGGTGGCTACCTGATCGCAAGCCTTGCCCTGCGCTTGGACATGCTCTGGCTTTTCTACCTGGGTTACGGCGTCATCGGCGGCGCCGGCATCGGACTGGGCTACGTCACGCCCGTGGCCACGGTGGCGAAGTGGTTTCCCGATCGGAAGGGGCTCGCCACGGGCGTGGTCGTCATGGGCTTCGGGATCGGCGCGCTGCTGCTCAGCAAGGTCCTGGCGCCGTTCCTGGAGGTCCGGACCGAGACCGACCTGGTGATGATGTTCTTCTGGCTCGGCATCATCTTCGCGCTAATCCTCCTGCCCACGAGTTTGTTGCTCGGCGATCCGCCGCCGGATTTCGCACCCGCTGCGGCGGCGGCGGCCGACAAGACACCCGACGTCCCGCTGCGCGACTGCCTCACGTCGGCCGAGTTCGTGATCATGTGGCTGGTGTTCTTCTTCAACATTTCCGCAGGGATCGCCGTGATCAGCTTCCAGTCATCCCTCCTTCAGGATGTCTGGGCACTCTTCGATCCCACCGCCGAACCCGAGGTCCTCGCCCGGAACGGCGCCACGCTGATCGCCGTCAGCTCGCTGTGCAACGGCGTCGGCCGCCTGCTGTGGGGACTGCTGTCGGACCGTCTTGGCCGAGTCACCGTGTTTCGCATCCTGCTGGCGAGCCAGATGCTCGTATTCGGCATCCTGATGACCGAGCGCGACCCGTGGATCTTCTCGGCGCTGGTCTGCTACGTGCTGCTTTGCTTCGGCGGCGGTTTCGCAACCATGCCGTCGTTCGTGCTCGATGTGTTCGGATCGAAGCGCATGTCGACGATCTACGGCGCCATGCTGACGGCCTGGGCGGCCGCGGGTATCTTCGGACCCTTGTACGTCGGCTACCTGAAGGACCAGTATCCCGACAAGGCGGTGATCTACTGTTTCCTGATCGGCATCCTGATCCTGGGACTCGGCTATGTATTCACGTACCTGTTAAGCGACGACCGGCTGCGGGTCGGCAGGCCCACGGTGGACGACACGTTGCGTGAATTCGGTATCGCGCCCGCTCGCTGATCCGATCCGCTTGGAAACGACCATGGACAAATCCAGCGCCGTCCAAGCCCGTCGCGGCGGTGTCAAGTTCGTCCTTCTCCACCACGGCGGCTGTGACGGCGGCGGCTTCCACTACCGCATCGATGAAGATGGCCAAGTCAACGCCGAACTCGACGAGTCGGAACGCGGCCAACATCCGCGGAGCATCGGCGTCGTTTTGGATGGGGATTTCGATCGAGAAGCGCCAAGCCATGTGCAATTGGCCACGTTGCGTTCGCTTTTGCTCAAGCTGAAGCTGCGCTATCCCGCAGCCGAACTCGGAGCCCACCGGCAAGTCCGGGGTGGGGTCAAGACCACGTGTCCGGGGAGGCGCTTTCCGATGAAGGCGCTGGCGGCCTGGTCTCGGACCGGACTCCTAGGTGAACGCGACGAAGTGCTCAGGCGGGACTTCGAGTCGCAGTATTCGAAGATCTAGGCGCTTCGGCGGCAAGACGCGGTGTTCGGGTCGCGTCTACGAGAGCGCCGCTCGAATCGTAGGGGACGAGCCCAGGAGTCTGCGCCGCAGAGGCGGCACAAATGCCGTCGCACGGGGCTTAAGTCCCGGGACGGTGCGGGCTGGGGGCCAGACGGTGTTGTCCCTTACCCTCTCCTAAGCGGCCGTTGCTTTCTTCGCCTCGGAACGTTGACTGCGCATCGCCTGCAGTCGTTTCTTCGCCTCAGGGCTCATGTGGCGGTAACCCCGGGAGTAGTCCGGGCCGTTCTCGTCCCAGCCCATGTGGTCGTCCGCGGCAACCAGGCGCGCGAATTCAGGTGGATTGCGCTTGAGCATCTCCTCGGTTACGCGCCATTGGTAGTTCTCCTGGTTTTTGAGCCGCCGGTGGCAATGGTAGGTCGTCACGTTGAGGCGCAGTCCATCGGTCTTCTTCTCGAACGCGCCGTGCCAGGTGTTGCCGTGCCAGACGATGAGCGAACCCGCCTCGGCCTCCACCGGGATTGCCGAGTTTTCGCCCTCGCCCCGCCGCGGCTGGCGACAATAGAGGTGGCTGCCCGGAACCATCGCGATCGCGCCGTTTTCCAGGGTGTAGTCGGTCAGGCAATACGCCGCGTTGGCGACGTCGGAGCAGGCCGGGAGGCGACCATCCCGATCCGGCGGACAATCGCTGTGCAGGCCCAAGGTCTCCCGTTCGCCCTTCCACTTCACGAACGACGTGAGGCTGGATAGCTGCTGCTGACCGCGCATCAGGTAGTCGATGAGCGAGTAGAGCGTCGGGTTCAACACCCATTCCTCGAACACCCGGTCCGCCATCAACAGGTAGAACAACAGGAACTGGCCGTCGGTTTGCGGTTGGGCCTTGTAGTCGCCGAACGTCCCGTTGCTCTCGAGGTCGAAGTCGATTCCGGTGCGCTCCTTGCAGATGCGCAAGATCGTTGACCGCATGCGCTCGAAGAATGCCTTGTCGGCCACCTTGTCCGGCGGCACCACGGTGAACCCGTAGGAGTCGAGTTCGAAGACGTTCTCCTCCAGGCCGAGTTCGCGGATGCGCTTGAAGGTCGGATTGAAGCCTTCGGTGTTCTTGAATTCGCCGAACTCCACGTTAGAGCCCCTCCCGGTGATTTCGGACTTGACAGGCAATGGTAAGCCGTTTTGCACCTGCGCGCCGGGTCGTTTGTAATGGTCCCATGCGCCTGCACGTGGTCGACGGCACCTTTGAGCTCTTCCGGGCCCAGTACTCGAAGCGGCCCGAGCGCGTCGCGCCCGATGGCATGAACGTCAAGGGAACGGTGGGCGTCGTCGCGTCCATGCTCGGCCTGCTGGACGACCCGGAAGAGAATGTCACCCACATCGCCGTGGCCTTCGACAACCCCATCGAGTCGTTCCGCAACGACCTGTTCGCCGGCTACAAGACCGGCGAAGGCATGGACCCGGTACTCGTCGCGCAGATGGACCTCGTCGAGGAAGCCGTGGCGGCGCTCGGCATCACGGTCTGGTCGATGGACGCCTACGAGGCCGACGACGCCTTGGCAACCGCAGCCAAACGCTGGCGCGATCAGGTGGCGCAGGTACGCATCCTGACGCCGGACAAGGATCTCGGACAGTGCGTGACCGGCAACCGCGTCGTGCAGGTGGACCGCATGCGTCGCCGCGTCATCGACGAGGACGGCGTTCGCCAACGCAACGGCTGCGATCCGGAGAGCATTCCCGATTGGCTGGCCCTCGTCGGCGACACGGCGGACGGCATCCCCGGCATTCCGGGATTCGGGGCCAAGACGGCGTCCGCGCTGTTGACCCGGTACGGGACCGTCGACGCGATACCCGCCCATTCCGCGAACTGGGATGTAAGCGTGCGCGGCGGAATCCGGCTGGCCCAGACGCTAAACGAGATGCGCACCGAAGTCGCGCTCTACAAGCGCCTGGCTATCCTGGTGGAAGACGTGCCGCTAACAGAGGATCTGGAAGACCTACGCTGGCGCGGCGCCGACCGCGAGGAGTTCGAGCGCCTCGACCGGCGATTGGGCGGTGGAACGATGCGGCCGCGACGCTGGCGCGGCGAATAGCTGAACTCAAGCCGGATCAAGCCGCACAAAGTAGCGCGGCGGGAATCCCATCAGGAAACGAAACGCCATGCCGAGCGGATTGTCTTCGGCGACCCGGTCGTGTTCGTCTCCCGTGACCGTCACCGCCACGTGGTCCTGCCCCGGACCGCCTCCCCGCGAGACCTGGACGTTTGGATTGACGAGCGTCCGGCGATACCACGCGCGGGGCCAATGGTTGACCGCGACGTAGACCTTGCCGTCGCTGGCAAGCTCGGTCAGCACCCGGTCGTACGTATTGCCGTCTTCGTCGGTCGTGGTGATGGTCAGCGAACCCGGCGGTTCGGGCTGGAAGTAGCCGAGCAGAGACTCGAACAGCACGACGATCGCCACGTAGACGACGAGGGCGATGCCTACGATCTTCACTGCCTTCATGGACTCCCCCTGAAGCGTGTGTGTGGATTGGCGCGTGCGGCACCCCGTAGCAGCCCCGATGGCGTCGTATACTCGCGCGCTTTCGTCGTAAACCTTAACAACCGGAGGCCCAATGTCCACTTCCCTCTACGACGCCACCGTCGGCACCTATCAACAGATCCTTCCCGCAGTCGAAGGGGTACTCGAAAAAGGCCGTGCCCATTGCGAAGAGAACGGCATCGACCTCGACGATGTCATCGCCATGCAGTTGATCGGCGACATGCTCCCGTTCCGTTTCCAGGTCATCTCCGTCGCCCACCACTCTCTCGGGGCGTTGAAGGGCGTCGAAGCGGGCGTCTTCTCGCCGCCGCCATCCCTCGAACTCGACTACGCCGGGCTGCAAGGGCTGGTGGCCGAGGCCCGGGAAGGCGTCGCCGGCTACACCCGCGAGCAGGTCGAAGGCTTCGAGGGCAATCCCATGGAGTTCCGCATGGGCAGCCTGGTGATGCCCTTCAAGGCGGAGGACTTCCTGCTGACGTTCTCGCTGCCGAACTTCTATTTCCACGCCACCACGACCTACGACATGCTGCGCATGAAGGGCACGCAGATCGGCAAGCGGGACTTCATGGGGCGGCCGCGGTTGAACCGCTGACGAGGCCCTCCACCTCACGCGAACCGCTACGGGGTCGGTGTGTTTGGGCCGGCCTTGGGGGCGCTTGCTTGACAGTAATCGCCGATCGATGGCCGCATCAGCCTCTTGGCGGCAGGTCTGAAGCTACACCAGGACCCAGCCGGACCGCCTCATCGCGGCTACGGCAACGATCAACGAAGCGACACTGGCGACCGCAGATCAGCGTCTGCTGACCTGGCGAACGGACGTCGAGAGGCTCGACGCGTCGCGATAATGGGTTGAACATCGCCCGAGCAGCCCGTCGGACTTCTGGGCGCTAGCCGAAAGGTCCGGGATGGGTTCTAGGGCGGCTTGGGCTGGACAAAGGCGGTGCCGCCAGGCAACGGCTTTCGTGGCGCTAGGTGACGCGGTTTGCAGCAGCAGCCAATTCCCTGATCGTGTCCGCGAGCAGTGCTTCGCCGCCGGGTTGCCAGCCGAGACCCCGAAGACCAGCCGTGCGCATCGGGTTGTGCAGCGGATTCGTGGCGACCGGCTGCAGTTCGCGCTGAATGCCGAGCCGCGATGCCAACTCCGCCGTGACATCGCGCGTGTCGATCGTCAGGTCCGAACAGTTGAACGCACGGCCGGAAACAACGTCGGCTGGTGCCCTCAGCAAGATCCAAACCGCCGCTGCCACGTCGCGACCGTGGACCTCCGTTGCCCGGCGGGCTTCGGGCAGACGTTCGCCGCGAAGTAGCATGAGCGCAAGGTCCAGCCACTTGGTTCGTTCCAAGGGATAGGTGACCCCGTAGACACCCGTGGGCCGCAAACTGCAGAAGCAAACCCCGTCGACGGCGGCAAATGCGCTTGCGTGGGCTTCCAAGGCCAGTTTGAGGGCGCCGTAGTGCGTATCCGGCACGGGACGCGTGTCGTCGTCGACCCAGGAACCCGGCCGAGATTGCTGCCCGAACACCGCTCGGCTGGACATCAGCACCAGCCGGCTGACGCCTGCCTCACGCGCCTTGTGCATCAGTTCCACGCCGCCCTGGAGGTTCGCTCGCCAGAATCCCGGCAAGTCGTCGCCCTCGCCGCCGCGATAGCGGCCGGGGACGTGTTCGTACGCGCAGTGCACGACAGCGTCCGCACCTTCGACGAGCCCGGAGAGTGCCGAGGAATCGGTCATGCCGCCAACGGCCCACTCGATGCCGGGCGGCAGTTCGCGTCGATCCGATAGTGGACGGACCAGCGCTCGGATCTGGGCGCCTTCCCTGGCGAGTCGTTCGACAACGAACCGACCGACAATGCCGGTCGCTCCAGTGAGGGCAACTAGCACGGATCCACTAGATCCGACGGTACGGGGTTGCCGGCCACAACCGTCTGCCAGAGGTCGATCAGTGGCCGGAGCTTGTCGGCCTTCGGGTGATTCTCCTCCCAAGGTTTTTCGTACTGGTAGTGGACGACCTTGATGCTCGACCAGCGCCACATCTGCGGCAGGTTGAAATAGACGTACTGCAGCGCGTTGTAGGTGTAGGGCAAGCCGTGCCAGTCAGGGAAGTAGCTTTCGAGGAAAGTCTGATCAGTGCGCCGCCAGAAGACATCGGTTACGTCCAAACGGTCGAGCATGGCGGCGTACGTGTCGGTATTCGGCGCGGCGACGAAAACACCCGAGTTGAGGCGGTGCATGTCCTTGAGCGTTTCATAGAGGTTGGGCGCGGCCGAGAACTCGGGGTAGCCGAAGAGCTTGTCGATGTTCTTGATGACCAGGGTATCGGCGTCGAGGAAGACCACGCGCTCGTAACGAGTGAGCTGCCACACGGAGAGCTTGCAGAAGTTGTCGAGCGGGTCGTGAAATGCGGGCTTGTTGCCCTTGGTGTAGGGCGCCCTGGCGTGCAGCGCGCCGCGTTCGTGTCGGCGCTCGAACTCGTCCGTGAACGGCGGTCGAGAGACCCGCTCGACGAGGCAACCCTCCCCTTCGAGTTCGGCGAGCGACCCTGCGGCATCGGTTGCCAGAACAACCAGGGGCCACTGGCTCTCGACCGCGCGCAACGAACGCGCCAACGCCAGAGCCCCGACCCGGTAGTCGGCGTTCGTGACCAGGGTCACGTAGGCGAACACGTCGGCCTTGGGTTTGACTGGGGGCGTGCGCCGAGCCGGTTCAACCGGCGCCCGGTGCGCCGTTGGCTTCTATCTCGGTGACCAGCTTCGCGGCGATCTCCCGCGTCCAGGCCGAAGTACTCGGAATGCGCGACCGGTCGACGCGGTGGATGTACTTGCCAGCCACGTCGACCAGCTCCGTGAGCAGCCCGGTCTGCAGCTTGATCGGATCGAGGCCGAGGGCCCTGAACTGGTCGTTCTTCACGGACAGTTCGTTCTCCGCCGCCTCCTTGCGCGGATTGGGCAGGTTGACGACGTCCGCCCCGGTGAGCTTGCTGACGAGTTGCGCGAGGTCGCGCACGCGATGTACTTCGGTCATCTGGTTGAAGATCTTCGTACGTTCGCCCCGTGCCGGCGGATTGGCGAGCGCGATCTCGATGCACCGAACCGAGTCCTGGATGTGGATGAACGCCCGGCTCTGGCCACCGGTGCCGTGAACCGTCAGCGGGTGCCGAAGGGCGGCTTGGATCAGGAAGCGGTTCAGCACGGTGCCGTAGTCGCCGTCGTAGTCGAAGCGGTTGATGAGCTGTTCGTGGCGCCGGGTCTGGTCGGTATGCGTCCCCCAGACGATGCCCTGGTGCAGGTCGGTGATCCGCACGCCGTCGTTCTTGGCGTAGAACTGGAAGAGCACCTGGTCCAGGCACTTGGTCATGTGGTAGATGCTGCCCGCATCGGTCGGGTAGAGAATCTCGCGCACAGTCTTGCCGCCGTCGTCCAGGGTCACATCGACCGTCAGATAGCCCTCCGGAATCGACGCCCCCGCGGTGGAATAGCCGTACACGCCCATGGTGCCGAGATGAACCACGTGGGCATCGGTTTCGGTGGACACGAGCGCGTTCAGCAGGTTGTGGGTGGCGTTGACGTTGTTGTTGACCGTGTACGTCTTGTGGCGGTCGCTCTTCATCGAATACGGTGCCGCGCGTTGTTCGGCGAAGTGAATCACTGCCTCCGGCCGCCAAGTCGCGAGCCAGTCCTTGAAACGCTCGTATTGATCCGCAACGTCGATGTGCTCGAACAGGAGCGAACGGCCCGTGACCTCCTTCCATATGCGCTGCCGTTCCTGGATGGAGTCCATCGGCGTCAGCGACTGCACGCCGAGTTCCGTGTCGATCCACCGCCGGCTGAGGTTGTCGACCACCGCAACCTCGTGGCCGAGATTGGAAAGGTGCAGCGTCGTCGGCCAGCCGACGAAGCCGTCGCCCCCAAGTACCGCGATTCGCACGCTCAAACGGACTCAACTGCCTGTCACACCGGCAGGGTACAGCACTGTTCGACCGAACCCAAGCGGGCGGCGACTCCTCAAACCACACCCAGATGCCAGTAGGCCGTAGACTTCGCGTCGGCATGACAACAACCCCCACAGCCCCCGAGCAGATCGCCCGGACACTTGGCCGCGCGGCGGAGCGCTGCCGGTTCGATCCGCCCGTCCGCCACGTATACAACCCGCTGGTCTATGCCTTCGAGGCGCACCGGCAGTATCTGCTCCGCTACTGCCGGCGCGGGGCGGATATCCTGCTGCTCGGGATGAACCCTGGACCTTTCGGTATGGTGCAGACCGGTGTGCCGTTCGGAGAAGTGACCGCTGTCACGGACTGGCTCGGCATCTGCCAAGGCGTCGCGCCCCCCAAGGACCAGCATCCCAAGCGGCCGATCGAAGGGTTCCGATGCACCCGCCGCGAGATCAGCGGGCAACGCCTGTGGGGCTGGGCGAAGGACCGCTTCGGCACGCCGGATTCGTTCTTCCGGCGGTTCTTCATCTGGAACTACTGCCCGCTCGCATTCCTGGAAGAGACAGGTCGAAACCGCACACCCGACAAGTTGCCGCCGCCCGAACGCGTGCCCCTCTTTGAGGCGTGCGATCACGCTCTCGTCAGGATCGTGGAGTACCAGCAACCGAAGCTCGTCCTCGGGGTGGGCCGGTTCGGCGAGGCGCGCGCCCGCCGGGTTCTTCGCGGCAAGGACATTCGCATCGGCCACATCCTTCATCCAAGCCCGGCAAGTCCCGCCGCCAATCTCGGCTGGGCAGAGCAAGTCGAAAGACAACTCGCCGACCTCGGCGTAGCACTTCCCTAGCGTTCTCCCGATGGCGAAAACACCCGACTGGATGGACGCCCACGCTGCACGGAATCTCGAATTGACGTTGCAGGCTTTGGCGGCGGGCGAATACGGGGAACCCTACCTGGACCTCGACACCGACCGCTTCCGCAAATACAGGGCCGGACAGCAGGACGCCTTGCTGTCGGAGACGTGGCGGGACAAGCCAATCTGGGACCTCCTGATGAGCCGGGTCAGACCCGGTGACCGGGTACTCTGTCTAGCGAGGGCATCTCGTTCGGCGAGACCAATCACCTGCTGTCCGACATCGTCAACGGCCAGGTATCTGCGGGATTGGTCATCAAGGGTCTGTGGGAGGACCCTCGGCCTCGGGGAATCCCCGCCCTAGCGACACAAAAGCCGTTGCCTCGCGGCACCGCCTTTCGCCCCAGCCCAAGCCGTCCTAGCACCCAGGGCGACCTTTCGGCTAACGCCGAAAAGTCCGACAGGCTGCTAGATGGCCTGAAACCGGGATCGGCGCGTCACAAACAGGTGTACATTCCCTTTGGCATCACCACGATCACCGAGAAACCGCATTGGTGACACAGGAGACTCGCCGGCCACGCCGTCGCCCGTCGCCCCTGCTGACACCCAGCCTGAATTCCCGGAACGGTGCGAGTATGCTGGATCGACAAGAACACGAGGCTTCGATCGTGACCGCCGCACCACACGGCATGGACAAGCTAGGCGAAACCGCGAACGGCGGGATCGTCGTGCGCCTGCAGCCAGCAATGTGCCCGACGGAAGAGCAGTTCTTTCAGTTCTGCCGGCTCAACGACGAGTTGCGCATCGAGCGAGATCCCGGGGGAGAAGTATCGATCATGCCGCCGGCAGGATGGAGAACCGGCGCAATGAACGCCGAGATCACGTGCCAGCTACAGCGTTGGGCGAGGACGAACGGCACCGGCCAGGCAGCCGACTCCTCGGCGGGTTACCTGCTGCAGAACGGAGCCGTTCGTTCGCCGGACGCATCCTGGGTTAGCAACAAACGCCTCGCCGGTGTCACGACCGAGCAGCAAGCTAGGTTCCTGCCGGCTTGCCCGGACTTCGTTGTAGAACTGCGCTCGCCGACAGACTCGGTCGCCGCGCTCAAGAAAAAGATGGCCGAATACATGGCATGCGGGACCACGCTGGCGTGGCTGATCGACCCGGCGAATCGCAAGGTGCGGGTGTACCGTCGGGGATCCGACATCGAAGAGCTGGACTCGCCGACGAGCATCTCGGGCGACCCACCGTTGGAGGGTTTTCGACTCGGGTTGGCAGAGATCTGGGAGAAGCGCTGACCCGCTAGCGGCGGTCGCCCGGTTGCCGGGCGGACGCGATAGAACGACGAACCGTGGGGTACGGGCTGTCCCGACCCCGGTCAACGAACCGCCACTCTCTCGATGCGGGCGACTGCGCGCCCTCGGGCTTGTTGGGAATGCCGCCCCAAGAGACCTATCCGGACATCCGGACACCCGGCCAAGAACGCGGGCACCGGTCGCGCTATGCTCGCCGCCCCATGGATCGGATACTCGAAATCGGGGGAGTCGCGGCCGGTTTCTGCGGTCGGTTGTTCGCCCAGTCCGGCTACGACGTCGTTCGAGTCGAAACTGGCACGGACGATCCAGCGTGGGTTCCTTCCAGGGCGATGTCGTTGTTCCTTCACCCGGGGAAACGTCGGGTTCGGACCGACGATCCGGAGCTGATCGCCGAACTCGCCGCAAACGCCGATGTCGTCGTCGCGCAAGCCAAGGACGCCGATGGCATCGATGCACTCGGTTTCGACGATTGGGCGGCCCCGGTGAAGTGCGCCGTCACGCCGTTCGGGCGCACGGGCCCGAAGCGCAACTGGCAGGCGACGCCCAATGTTCTGCTCGCCATGGGCGGCTACACCAACCTGATGGGCGACCCCGGCCGGGCGCCGCTGTCGCTGCCCGGCCACTACGTCGAGTTCCAGAGCGGCGCCTTGGCATTCACCGCCGCCAACGCCTGCCGCATGGCCGGTGAGCCCAACGTCGTCGACATCGGCATGCTGGAAGTCGTCATGTCGCTCAGCCAGTTCACCACGGTGATGTGGCATTGCAGCCGGGTGATCCGATCGCGTCACGGTAGCGACTTCCACTCGGTGGTGCCGTCGAACCTGTTCCGCTGCGCGGACGGCTGGATCTACATGAACATCGTGCCGTCGTTCTGGGATCCATTCACGGTATTCCTCGAACGACCGGAACTCGCCATCGACGAACGCTTCGTCACTAACGAAAAGCGGATGCGAAACCGCGACGCGCTGCACGACTTGATTGCGGACATCCTGGCGCCGCTGCCGAGGGCTGAGATCGAACAGCGCATCGACGAATGCCGGATCCCGGTGGGCGTCGTGCAGACGTTCGACGAGGTGCTCGCCGATCCGCACTTGGCGGTTCGCGACATGTGGCAAACGATCGCAGCGCCCGACGGCCGGTCGCTGCGGTCGCCGCGCCCATCGTGGCGGATCCATGGCGAGAACCGGGCCGCCCCCGAACTCGCCGAGTCGGTCGCGGGCGAGGGCCGACAGCACATGGAGTCTCGGGGCAATGGCTGACGGCCCGCTGCGCGGAGTCCGCATCCTCGACCTGACTCATGTGTGGGCGGGACCGCTGGCGACCCGCATGCTCGCCGACCTGGGCGCAACTGTGGTCAAGATCGAGGGTCCGCTGAGCCGCGGGCCGCGGCGCTACCGAGGCGGCCTTTCCATCGGCGGCTGGATCGGCGGCACGACGCCGTCGGAACCGTGGAACCTGAACGCGGTGTTCGTCAAGTTGCAGCGCAACAAGCAGAGCGTCGCCATCGATCTCAAGCACCGCGACGGCCGCGAGACGTTCCTCGAGTTGGCCCGGGAAGCCGACGTGGTCATCGAGAACTTCAGCGCCCGCGCCATGCCGGAGCTCGGGCTCGACTACGACGATGTCGCCGCCGTGAACCCGCGCATCATCTACGTCACCATACCCGGCTACGGCAAGACCGGGCCGTACCGGGAGCGGGTTGCCTTCGGGCCGTCCGTCGAAGGGCTTTCCGGGCTCACCAACGTGATGGGATACGGCCCCGCCGAACCCCGCAACACGGCGATGGCGCTGATGGACCCCATCACCTCAGTCAACGCCACCGCGGCCGTGCTCGACGCGCTTCGCCGGCGCGAACGAACCGGCAAAGGTGCCTGCGTCGAGATGTCTCTGCACGAGGGCGGCGTCAGCTATTCGGGGCCCTGGCTAATCGAGCACCAGCTTGGCGGCCACATCGAGCCGATCGGCAACCGGCACCCGCAGATGGCGCCCCACGGCGTCTATCCCTGCGCCGGCGACGATGCCTGGATCGCCTTGGCATGCCGCGACGATAGCGACTGGCGGGCGTTGTCCGGCGTCGTGGATGGCTTGCAGAGCGATGCCGGGCTCGCAACGCGTTTCGCCAACCATGACGACATCGACGAGACCATTGCACGGTGGACGTCGTTGCATTCGAAGGACGAGGCGGCCGCGGCGCTACAGGCTGCCGGTGTACCCGCAGGGCCTATCAACGTGACGCCCGACATGACCGCCGATCCCCAGGTCCAATCCCGAGGGTTCTTCGTTCCCATAGAACCCGGTCCCACGCCGATGCCGGGGAATCCCATCAAGATGACCGGAATCGGCAGCGACGACTGGACGCCCTGTCCACGTCTCGGCGACGACAACCGCGCGGTGCTGCGGGAATGGCTGGACTACGACGATGCCCGCCTCGCTGCCCTCGAAGGAGCCGGCGTACTCGTCGACGAACCGCCGAAGTGACCGCGCGCCTGTCGCTTCGCCAACCCCGGCCGGATGATCTCGCCGCCATCGAGAACCTTGCAGCGGACATCGGCTGCATTCGCTGGGGTGGGGCCAAACGGCTTGCCGAACGATGGCAACAGCTTCCCGCTACCGGAATCCGAGTTGCTGAGGCGGCAGCCGTCGTCCAAGGCTATTGCGACATCCATCAAGCATCACCCACCTTCCCGAGCTGGTTTCACGGGATTGCGTCGAACTTGGATGCGGCACGGGAACTGATCGACTGGGCCTGCGAAGAGGCAGGTCGGGGGTCGACGCTGCAAACCAGCCTGTTCGCCAAGGAAGCGGGCCAAACGCTCAGGCCCGATGTCGTTGACCGTCCCGTGTACCGATTGCTCGGTGCCGCGGGATTCAGACCATCTTCGAAAACGACGATCATGCGTCTTGCGGCTGAGACGCCGGAACCAAAGGCCTTGCCGCGCCGCTATCGCCTGGTGCCTTTCGACGAGTCGCTGCTGCCAGCCCTGCTCGCCACCTACTACGCCGCTTGGCCAAAGGACTACTACGCAGGCGACGACTCCACCGATATCGCGGATCTCTTCCGCCAAGCGAACCGCGACGAGATGCACGTCGTCGTCGCGGACAACGGCGACGTCGCCGGTTACGTTCTAACGAGCCGCACGGCCGATTCCGGCGTGATCGACGAAGTCGCCGTCCACCCCGCCCACCGACGCAAAGGACTCGGCGAAGCGCTTACCCTGACGGCAATCCGAAGCCTGGGAGACCGCGCGATCACACTCGTCGTCATGGACGACAACCCCGCGCGCGGCCTTTACGAACGGCTAGGCTTCGCCGTATGGGAAGAGCGATTCGACCTTGTTCTTGCCCGGCGTTAGCGTCCGCGCAACAGAGCCTCGATATCGAGCAAGTCCTGCGGTCGGCCGGACGCCCGTTTCGCCTCGATCAGATCACCGCGGGAGATGAACGGTACCAACAGGCCGTCGAAGTCCACTTCGATGCGTCGTTGCCACGCTGGATCGAACGGGACCCCGGGATACCCATCAGAATATCGACACGGCTGGGCGGCATAGCTCAAGCGGCAGTCCGGGCAAGCTCATTCGCGTGGCATCGGTGGTCGCCTCGCGTAACATCCGGCGTATCGGGTCTGGGTCGGTTGAGAACCGAACGCGCAGCGTGTGGGCATATCGACCTGAGTGGGAACGCACGACGATGACAGAAACACTGATTGGCTGGGCGATAGGCATCATCTTCGTGCCTATCGTGATCTTCCTTGCGGCCATTGGCGTCGACGCCTGGGAGAATCGGGGACGCAAGCGTTCGCTTCAGGACGTGGGCGAGAGTCTGGATCGAGCTAAGGACATGGCTCTTGGGGAGTTCCAGGCCCAACAGGATGAGCGCGAAGAACGGCTCCGACGTCAAGCTCGGATCTTGGGTGAGATCCGCGAAAGAAGGGATTAGCGGCAGACAGACATGAGCACTTGCATCGGGAAGATCCACTGCCAAACCTGAGAAAGCAATCGCCGTGGCCGAATAGAACGGCGCGGTTTGTGCTGGCGGTTCTCGCCGCCGCGCACGGCACCGCAGCGGACAACCGCCCGAACATCGTCCTCATCATGGCGGACGACCTGGGCTACGGGGACATCTCGCCCTACGACGGCTGGATCGAGACGCCGAACCTCGAGGCGCTCGCCGCCGAAGGCCTGCGGTTCACCGATTTCCACACCAGCGGCAACGTCTGTTCGCCGACCCGGGCGGGGCTGTTAACGGGGCGCTATCAGCAACGTGCGGGGATTCCGGGCGTCTTGTTTGCCAACGCCGCACGCCCCTCGCACCGACACGGCTTACAAGATGCTGAACACACCTTTGCCGAACGGGTGCGCAACGCCGGCTACGCCACGGCACTGTTCGGCAAGTGGCACCTGGGCTATCTGCCGAAGTTCAACCCGGTGCGGCATGGCTTCGGTCAGTTCCGGGGGTTCGTGAGCGGTAACATCGACTACGTTTCGCATATCGACACGACCGGCCGGGCCGACTGGTGGGTCGATGATGAACTGCGGGAGGAGAAGGGCTACTTCACTGAACTGGTCACCGAGCACGCGATTCGGTTCATCGACGAGTACAAGGGGCGTCCTTTCCTGCTCTACCTCGCGCACCACGCGCCGCACTATCCGTTTCAAGGGCCGTCGGATCCCGCCGAGCGAACCATCGGCGGCGAGTTCGACCCCGTGGGCGCACGTCCCGACAAGCGCGAGGCCTACCGGGAGATGGTGCAGAACATGGACCACGGGATCGGCCAAGTCGTTGCGGCACTCAAAGAGCATGGCATTCGAGAACGTACGCTGATCTGGTTCTTCTCCGACAACGGCGCGGCGTCTCGATGGGGCTCCAACGGCCCGTTGCGCGGCGCCAAGGGAACGGACTGGGAAGGCGGCCACAGGGTTCCTGCGATCGCCTCGTGGCCGGGCCATATCGGCGCCGGTGCCGTGACCGACGAGATCACCTCCACGCTCGACGTAATGCCCACGATCCTTGGACTCGCCGACGTTGCTCCCAATGCCGATAGACCTTTCGACGGCATCGATCTGTCGCCGATGCTGCTCGATGGGGAGCCCCTACCGACGAGGCAACTCTTCTGGGGCGGCGACGGCGTCTTCTGGAATGGCGCAGCCGTCCGCGACGGCCCGTGGAAACTCGTCATCGACCGCTACAAGGGCGACTCCCCGGAGCGACCCATGCTGTTCAATCTCGATCAAGATCTCGGTGAATCCAACGACCTCGCCACCACCCACCACAACCGCGCCAAACGGATGTTCGCCGCCCTTTCCCGCTGGCGCGACGATGTCGCCAGCGGCGCGACCCCGCAATGATGGAGGATCTCTTGACAGCAAACGCTGTCTATCACAATGATAGGTTCCGAAATGGAGAACCAACCCTATCACTATCGGCAATGCGGGCTAGACCACGTGTACTTGGTCAATGGATTCGAACGCGCCGATACCAATTACGGCGACCCAATCAGGGTTCATGACATCGATGGACTGCATCGAGCGATCGGCATGCATCTGATTGAGCAGAAGAGACCACTGACCGGTGCAGAAGTCCGGTTCATTAGGCACGAATTGGATCTGTCGCAACGCGGGTTGGGCGATCTCCTCGACAAGAGCGGGCAGACTGTCGCGCGATGGGAGAAGGGTGAAGTCCAGATCGACGGTACTGCGGAACGGCTCCTGCGGTTGCTCTACAAGAACCACGCGCAGCCTTCTAGTCGCACGGCGATCAGGAAGACTCTCGAGTCGCTGGCTTTGTTGACACTCGCCGGGGGCAACGACGAGAGCCAGGTCCGGTTCGTCGAGGACACCGCAGGTCGGTGGCACCAAGCGCCGGCTCTCGCGTAACGCAAGACACCCCGCCATTGCGACCGCTTCTTTCGGTTAGAGTACCCCGATGCGCCACGACGAACGACAACGACTGATCGGCATCCTGAAGGACGGGTTCGAGAACGGCGGTCCCGTTCAGGGCGAAGGCATCGTCAGGAGCCCGCTGTCGGACTACACCTCACCGGAACTCCTGGCCGAGGAGCGGAACATCTTCTTCCGCCAGACCCCCCTCTTCATGGGGTTATCCGCCGACCTGCCGGAACACGGCAGCTACTGGGCGGACAGCGAGACCGGCCTGCCGATCCTCATGACCCGGGACGGCGAGGGCCGGTTCCGCGCCTTCGCCAACACCTGCCGGCACCGGGGCACGCAGGTAGTTCCCGATGGCCGGGGCAACCGGGTGCGGTTCAGTTGCCCGTTCCACGCTTGGACCTACGCGAACAATGGCAACCTCATCGCCATCAACAAGGCCGACCGGTTCGGCGAGATCGACAAGAGCCAGTACGGCTTGATCGAGTTGCCCGCCGTCGAACGACACAACATGCTGTGGGTAAAGCCGACGCCGGGCGGCGAGATCGACGTCGACGAGTGTCTGGGTGGGCTCCAGGACGACATGGCCCACTGGAAGCTAGACGGGCCGAGCTATGCGGCGTCCCAGGTGCTGCACGCCAAGATCAACTGGAAGCTCGCCATCGACACCTTCGGGGAGAACTACCATTTCGACGTCCTGCACCGGGAGAGCCTGTCCAAGGACATCCGGGGCAACCTGCAGACCCACGACACCTTCGGTCCGAACTACCGCATGGTGTTCGCCTTCAACCGCTTCCCGGAGATCGCGAAGGCGGTACCCGATGTCAACGAATGGCCGTTCCGGCTGATGACGCTGTCAGTCTACTTCATCTATCCGAACACGATCTTCCTCGTCGACCCCTACGCCGTGGACGTGCTGCGGATCTTCCCCGACGCCGACGATCCGGCCAAGAGCACGACCGCGCACGCCTACTACGTTCTGCCGGAGATGAAGTCGTACTTCGCGGATCCGGCGCACCCGGAACGCTCCTACGAGAACCGCTTCGACGACTTCAACCACGTCATCATGAACGAGGACTACCGGATGGCCGAGTCCACCCAGCGCTGCGCCGACGCCGGCATCCAGAGCCACATCCTGTTCGGACGCAACGAGCCGGCGCTCTTGCACTACCACAACGCCCACCGCCGCGGATTGGGCCGGCCGCTGCTCGAAGCGACGCCGAGCTAGTCGCACCGGCACAAGGGGAGTCAACGTGGGATTAGCCCCGAAGCAGCTAGGGCACCTGGTCGTCAAGGTACGAGACCTGGAACGAGCGGAGGACTTCTACACGCGCATCCTGGGCCTCACCGTGACCGCGAAGTTCGACGGTCACGCGGTTTTTATGTCCGCGAACGCCGAGCTGTCCCACGAACTCCTGGTCGTGCGGTTCGACGACGATGAGCCCGCCGTCGAGGAGAAGGGCCAACGGCTTGTCCACATGGCCTGGCAGATGGAGTCCTTCGAAGACCTCAAGGCGCTCCATCAGCGCCTGAAGGACAACGACATCGAGATCGTACGCATCGGCGACCACGGACTGTCCCTCGGGGTCTACTTCTGCGACCCGGATGAGAACGAACTCGAAGCGTACTACGAAAGGCCCAAAGCCGAGTGGGAGACGGGCGGGAAGCACATCTTCGACTCGGAGTTTCCCCACAGTTTGGAATAGCTGTTGCCGACAACGCGCGAACGTCTTTCTGCCGTGCAAGTACGTGACACAATCGGCCTCATTGGTGCTCTACCTGCGACCGCCCCAAACTTCCCGCCAAGCGTCGAATTCGCTTGCCGACACCCGGTAGCGGGCGTAATTGCCTTCGTGGAGGCCGAGGAGTTCCGTTTCGGCGATCTCGCGGAAGCGGTCGCGGTCACGGGCTTCGATGTTTGCCGCAACCCAAGCTGCAACGCGGGTGGCTGCTGACTTTACGTCTAGACAGTTGCGAACGACCCCGCCAACGAGTTCGCGCAACGCCTCTCGGTGTCGAAGCCTGAACGGGTCCGGTTCGCCGACCGATTGTCGGATCGCGCCGTACCGGCCAGCAGAACGTTCGTAGGCCCAGAGGAATAGATCCTTCAACAAGAGCGTGTCGTTCTGCTCGTACACAACGAGGACCGCGTCCGAGTAGTAGTCGCGTGGTACGTCGTTGAACGAGAGCGGCGACAGGTTGTTCCTGATGAACGGTATGTTCGCCGCGAGGCGCGAGACTCGTTTGTTGACATCGTCGAAGGCCTGGAGATAGGGAAGCTGCACCAGACAGAACAGTGCTTGTTCGAACGGGTCGTCAATCGCCTGCGCCGTCGCCAAGACGTGGTCGAAGCACTCTTCCACCTGCGCCGGAACTTCGAGAGGGCGATAGGCGGACGCTCCAATGCCAACCGGCATACTCCTTAGTCGCCCAGGCGCGGCAGGGTCCGGAAGCAGGTTCTCCGCCAGCAGGGCGTGCAGGTTGAGGATCGTGCGGCGGTCGAATCCCACCTCGTCCACGCTCTCGACGAGGAACTCGATCGCGTGTTTGTGGTTGAGGATCATCTGCGTCTCGCGGGTGTCCCGATCATCTGCCGGATCCCCCAATTCGATCAGGCGTTTCGTGTCGAGCAAGGAATAGGTGTTGCCTTCGAGACGGCTCGAATTCCAAGAGAGATCGATCAGCATCCGGTCGAGGATCCGTCGGGCATGAGTTCCCGCAGGTTCCGATGTCTGGGCCAACTGTCCCATGCCGCGAAGCCTCGTCCGCTCTTCGGCCGAGAGGTAGGCGCTGACGTTCGGGACGTAGCTGTCCAAGAACTCCCGCCGGTAGCCAACCGGCGCGCGCTCATTGGCGGGCCGCGACAGGTATCGCCGCCGTAGCTCATTGCGTAGACGCTGGAGATGGTCCGGGGCGACCTCGACTCCCCTATGTAGCCCCGGCGATGCCTCCCTATCGGGGACACCGGCATCTAGGCTGTGAGGTAGCCGATACGCCGTGCTCGGCCCTTGTCCTTCCCGGACGAGGCGACCGATGTCGATCAAGCGCCCTAGCCGGTATTGGAGGGTGCGCCGCGGCAGGTCGGCATCCAGCTCAAGGGCGAGGCCTTGTACGCCGATGCCCTTCGGATGACGACCGACGATGGACTCGATCTTCATAAACTCGTTCTCGAGCATCGATTCAGGACGGTTTCGGAATTTGCGCGACTATTGCACGACTAAGACTATCGCGCAACTTTATATTGCGCGGTCGACAAGACAAACGTCATTCATGCAACAGGTATTGCGCGATTATCTCAGGGCCGTCGGTCCCAGCGGATCGCGTCGGCAACAACCGTTGCCCCCGATGTCTTGTTCGAAACGGAAACCGTGACAGTACCTGCCGGGAGATCGAAGACGTCGATCTCGTTCCAGCCGGTCTCTGCCTCGTCGACGTCGAAGTCAACCGTCTCCTTGGTTTGGCCGGCGACAACCTCCACGTGGACCATGCCCTGTTCATCCTGTGAACCCCAAGCTGTCGAGCCCAGACCCACTACTCGTAGGCTCGGCACATGGTATTGAAGGCGCCATCGGCCACGCTCCGGGAGTTCGGCTTCGAACACGGCACGACTGTCTCCCTGTCCGGAGGCGATGCGCGCCACCGTTCGCCGGTAGCGTCCCCACGCAGTCGGCAAGGCTTGGCGCATCCACCAAGACCCAGGTGCACCGCGATACACCGGCAGGCCTTGATCGGTCTGACCGAACTCTTGCTGCCGTGTCTGGCCAAAGCGCAAGGCCTCGGTCGTCGAGTCGACAGAAAAGCCATCGTCGAGGTCGTCGACGACAATGCCCGGACTGGTCGGGTGCCACACGCTCGGGCGTGCCCCGTCGAGAGGCTCCCGGTCGTTCTGCACCGTCTCGTCCACCTGCGGCACGCCCAACCGCTGGTCGGCACGGTTCAGCGACAGGTACGACCGCAGCCAGAGCTCGTGCAGGGGGCTCGACGTTATCAGACCGACCTCGATCGCCGATTCACCCGGAACGGGGAACGGGTCCGAGCTCGACCAGACCCGGTTGTCGCTGGCTGTATTGCGGCTCACCGCCGTAAACCGCACGAGGCCCGGTACGGGTTCCTCGTTTCGTACGTTGACGAGGGCTTGGTAGCGCGGCGTACCGTCATCGTCGTCGGCGATCCTGAAGGCTTCGACCGGCGATGCACGAAAGGCCGGCATGGCGGTCGCGTTCAACCAATCGCCGAGCAAACCGTCCAGGTCCATGCCGGCCTCCACGCCTGCGCGCGATAGGTCCTGCGCCACGATGCCCGCTCCCGGACTTCGCCGGCGAAGCGCGGCCAGAAGGTCCGCGACCCCCTCGGAGCCATACCGGTCGGTGATGATCTTCGCCGTCTCACCCACGCGCAGCGCCAGGACATCCATGGCGAGCCCGCCATCTTCCAGGTCGGCGACCTCGGTTAACGCCACGCGCTCCGCGGTCTCCCAAACATGGGGTTCATTCGGCACGATCGGCATTCGTTCCGGTCCGCCGCCCCACACGAATCGCCGAAGCGGATTCCCATCGGTGGCCGGTCGCGCAAATCGATGCGCGGCGAACAGCGCCTTCGACTCGTCGCCGTACAGCCGCCAAAGCGTGCGCACAGCCAAGATGCGACACAGTGCATCGACCGCCATGGCACCGGGGCCGCGGGCATCGGCGGGGAAAACGTTCCTAACGGCGTGTTGCGGCGTGTCGGCCGCGCTTTCGAGTGCGAACAGGCGCCACAGCATGCCCTGCTTGCGGTCGGCCTCTTCGCTCGGCAGCGTCGGGCCAACGACGAAGCTGTAGCGCCGGTCCCGGTAGACGCGCGCGAATCGTGTCGGAAACCCGTATTCGGGCAGCAATGCCAATCCGGGGGGAAACAAGGCGGTGTCCATCTGCCACCCGCCACCATAGCCGCGCAACCGCGAGGGAACCTCGACCACGGTGAAGGCTTCGTAGGGATACGCGAGCCCACGCTCGGCAGCGGCTTTCAACATCGCACCGATTCGCGCCACCAGGCCGTCGTCGCCTTCCATCACCTCGGCGAAGCCTTCGAGTTGGTCGGCGTGTTCCGGCGCGGTTAGCAATTCGAGCGTGACGCCCTCGGTTTCGATGGCGCGCCGTTCGAAACGGGACGCGTAGAGCCCCACCTCGGGAACGGGTGCCGCAGGAGGAAAGCGGAAACGGCCTGCGCCAATCGTCTCCCGGCGGCCCGGTCCAGCAACGAGCCAAGTCTCGGGCACGCCCACGGAGAGATCCACGGTGAATTCGTCCGGCGGACGATGCGCGAGGTTCGGACCGGTAGTCGGTAGCCACACGGCGCCGGGGGGCAGCGCCACGTAGTGCCGGTTGAACAGCAGCGCATCGGTCCCGAGCAGTACCAGTCGGTTGGATGCGGGCAAGCGTCGCCAATCCAAGGCGGTGTCGAGGTATGCAAAGCGCCCGTCCGGGACGCCCCTGGCTTGCAGGGACACCGTCAATTCGGTGTCCGGCCCCAGCGCTGCGGGCGGGTCGATCGCCAGGATGCCGTTGACATGTGTGGCAGCTACCGACGCACCGTCAATCTCGACCGCGCTGACTCCAAGGGCGGGATTCAGGCTGAAGTGCAGGCGCTGCAACGTTTCGCCGGGCGGTGCCGCCACACGCATTTCAAGGTCCAGAGCCAATGCGGTGCCGGGCTCGATGCGCACTTCGCCGCGCAGGTGGTGAAGATCAGGGTACTTCAGGTCTTCTGCAGTCTCCTGCGCCGCGAGCCATTGTTCGCGGACGGCGAAGTCGTTTGCCGCATGAGCAGCGGCACCGGCGATTCCTGCCGCGCCGAGGGCGGCTAGCAGGGCCGCTGCAATCCCTTGGCGTGGCCGAGAACGGCCGTCGTCGCGGGGATAGCACGCCGCCGCGCCGATCAACAGTGCCGCCGCGAACAGCAGGAGTGCGGCCCGTTGAAGCAAGACGCTTGCGTCGGGCACGGTCGGCACGACGTCCGACGCGAAATCAGCGTAGCTGGCGACCAACGACACGGCCGGCAACAGGAACATGGGCGTGCTGGCAACGGCGTAGACATGCACGCCGACGACCGTCAGCGCGATAAGGATCGTCGCCACGCGGGCGCGGAGTGCGCTGGCCAGGAACATCACCAACGCCGCTGCCGACGCCAAGGCGGGCAACGCGTCGATCGTCAACAAGGTGACCAGCGACACCGGTTCCACGGCGACGGCTAGCCACCACGACAGCGAAGCGGTCTCGCTGCCGGATGCCTCGTAGACCGCCCCGCTGATGTTGCCGCCCGCTTGAATCAAGACCGCAACGACAACCAAGGCCAGCCATGCAACGAGCACCGTCCCGGCAAGGCGACCGCCGAGCAAGGCCAGGTTCGAAATCGGCCGTACATCGAGGACCTCGGCAATGCGTGCGCGTTCATCCCGTTGCCGCGCATCGAAGGCTAGGAACACGACGGCCAGCAGGAACAGCCAAAGCCAGACGTTGCCCATGACCGAGAGCACAAACCGCGGTGCGTAGGCACCGGCCAAGGGGGCAATCTGGCTGGTCGCCTGTGTCGTAAAAACGAGGGTCCCTGCAATCCCGGCTGCCGCGACGGCGACGCAGAGCAACGTCCGAACCCGACGGACGCAAGAGCGAAACTCGGCGAAGCAGACTGCTAACGCGGGATAGGCGAACATTTGAGCTCCATCGAGAGCAGGTCCCTGTTGTGCCCTCGCTACGTTGCGCTATGGTACGGCGTCCGTCGATCCTTGAAGGGGGTCAGGATCACTCGCGATGCGACTTGTGGCCGGCACCGCGCTGGCGAAGGCTGCGCGCGTCATCTGGTGGCGGTGCTGGCGAGCGCAGCAGCGCTGCTCGCGACCGAGACGAACGCCGGCTTCTATCTCGGCGCCGCGGTCGGCGGCGACCGATCGCCGTCGATGCTCCTCGTCTCCGGCGACGACGACCGCGCGACCCGTTGCGACGAGTTCATCAATTCGCGCTACGCGGAGCTGCCGGAATGCACGGCACTTGACCGGTCGGTGGGCGCGGCAGACGCCTGGTCAAGCGAGTTCGCCAGCGCGTGGGGTGCGCAGGCTGGCGTCGCAGTCGGCCATCGTTTCGGGCGATTTCGCGTCGAACTGGAGGGCGACTACGGCAACGTCGGCCTGGACACTTCCTCTCCCATCATCGCGCCTTCCGGCGTCCCCTACACCCGTATTGCGGCACCCGAGCTTGCCGACGCCTACGAACGAATCGGTAGCGTCAAGTCTCTTGGCCTTTTCGTCAGCGCGTATGTCGACATCCCTAACCGGACCCGTTTCACGCCGTTTGTCGGCATCGGCGCGGGCGTCGGTCTCGCCAGCATGGACTACGACGTGCTGTGGGAGCGAACGGACAACCTCGACGACGTCATATACGCGGGCGCCGGCCTGCCAAACGAGGACGAGATCCGGCGCAACCTGGTCGGCGGCGATACGCGTGCCCGCCAGCGCTTGCGCGACCGCCTGAGCGCGGCCCATATAACCGTCGGCGTCGCCTACGCGCTGACCGAACGGGTGTCGCTGGAGATTCGGGCACGGCACCTTCGGTCCTCGGGGTTCCGCGACAGTGGCTCCTACATCACCCTGCGCGGCCACCCGTCCGAACTGCGTCGCGACGGCAGCGAGCCCGTACGCTGGAACGTGGGCACGGAGGATACGAACCGGGCCCATGTCGGGCTTAGGCTGACCTATCGTCTTTGACGCTGGCCGCCGTCGGTGATCCGGAACAGGGAACGAGGGGAAGGGTTGTCCGTCCCGTGCCAACGAACTTCAGGATCCGGCGCGGGCGACCGCGGGCCCCGACGGGCGCGCTAGGGTCGCGCCTACGCGCCCTCCAGCACTTTTCTCATCCCCTCGCCCAGGTTCATCCAGGCGGCGCGGACGATCATCCGGTCCCAGCCGATGCAGAAGTCGCGCACGCCGAGGTCGATGTAGCGCTTGGCCTGCTCGACGGCACCGATCTCGATGCGGGGCCGGATGCCGTACTCCAGCGATTTGGCGATGACCCGTTCCTCGAACTGGCGAATCTCCGGCGAACCCATGAGGCGCATCTGGCCGCGCGAGAAGCTGAAGTCCGCCGGCCCCCACTGGGTCAGCGCGACGCCGCGTTCCTTGGCGCGTTCCAGCACTTCGTCGATGCCTTCGACGGTGATGTTCTTCTCGATCATGATGGCGAAGACGATGGACTCGAGATCCTCCAGGTAGCCGTCCATGCTGTAGCTGCCGAGCGCCGGACGCCGGAGCTTGACGCCCATCAGGCCGCCGGTGTTGGGCGTGTCCGGCGCGATGGCCCGATGGCAGTCGTCCACGTCCTCCGGAGTCCGCACATCGGTGAACAGCACCGACTTGAAACCCGCGCCAAGCGCCACCTGGGACCAGAAACTCTGCGCCTCCTGGTCCAGCTTGATCATCAGCGGCAGGTTGTTGCCGCACTGCGCCGACCGCGCCAGCTCGTAGAGCAGACGCATGTCGAATGCCGAGTATTCGGCCACGTACTCGGCGTAGTCGAACATGCCGGTGTCGCCGATGATCTCCGGCACATCCGTGTCCGCGAACAGGAAGTGGGTGCCGACGGTGGGTTCGCCCCGGTCGAGCTTCTCCCGGAACGTGTTGGCCAGAATCATGTTGGTCCTCCGTGGTTCGGCCGATGATCCGCCACCAGCCCCTGGTCGGCGGATGACCATACGTTAACGGAGGCGGCACACGCAATCGCCAGCGGTGGACGACGGGTCTTCGGTACCCGGTTCGGGACGGGACAAGCCCGTACCCTACGGACCCGTACACGATCTACCATAGGGGCTCGCCACGATCAGGTGTCAGAACATGCGGCTCTACCACGAACTGCACCGACCGCAGTTCCACTTTTCGCCCCGGGAGAACTGGACCAACGACCCCAACGGGCTGGTCTACCAAGACGGAGTCTGGCACCTGTTCTTCCAGCACAACCCGAAAGCAACAACCTGGGGCAACATGCACTGGGGGCATGCCGTGAGCGACGATCTCATGCACTGGCGGCAGCTCGAACACGCCCTCTACCCCGACGAGCATGGCGACATGTTCAGTGGTTCCGCCGTCGTCGATCATGACAACACGGCAGGCTTCGGCGAGGGCGCGTTGCTTGCCTTCTACACCGCCGCTGGCAGTTACGCGAAACCGAAACGACCCTTTACCCAATGTCTGGCCTACAGCGTCGACAACGGCAAGCAATGGACCAAGTACGACGGCAACCCCATCGTCGAGTGGTTCGAGGCGGACAACCGCGACCCCAAGGTCGTCTGGCACGCCCCCACGCGCCGCTGGATCATGGCGCTCTACCTGGCGGAATACCGCTACTGCCTGCTGCACTCGGCCGACGCGAAGTCGTGGACGAGGTTCCAGGACCTAAGCCTCGAAGGCTGCACCGAGTGCCCGGACTTCTTCCCGCTGACGGATGAATCCGGCACCGAGCGCTGGGTATTCTGGGGGGCGAAGGGCACCTACCGGATCGGGAGTTTCGACGGCGATCAGTTCACCCCTGAGACCGCGTTGCTAACCTGCGAACAGGGCACCAACGGCTACGCTGCACAGACTTGGAGCGATACGCCCGACGGCCGGCGTATCCAGATTTCCTGGATGCTCGGCGGGGTGTACCCGGAGATGCCCTTCAACCAGCAGATGTCGATCCCCGTGGAACTGACGCTGGCAGGTGACGGGGAAGACGTCACGCTCCTTCGCTGGCCGGTTCGAGAACTGGAGTCGCTGCACCGGCGAACCGTCGAAATCGGTCGGCAGGTCATTGCGCCAGGCAGCCCCTTGATCGCGGCCACGCACGCGAAGCTCCTCGATGTTTCCTTCACCGTCTTCAAACAGGACGCCAAGACCCTCCACGTCGCGATCCGCGGCGTGTCTATGGAGTTCCACTGGTCTTCGCGAGCGCTCACCTTCCGCAACGGCGCATCGCACAGACTCGTGCCCGATCAACCGCAGGTCGCGCTGCCCGACGAGACGAAGCTGTCCGTTCGCCTATTGATCGACAAGACATCGGTCGAGGTTTTCATCAACCAAGGAAGGATCTCCGCGTCGTACTGTTTCCTTCCGAGCGGGTACGTTCATCCCCTGGTCCTCCAGTCCTACCAAGGCGAGCAGATCGTCGAGGACTTCGAGCTGCGCGAAGTCGCCTCGATCTGGACCTGAGGCCGCGTGACATTCATCGGCCCTCCTCCGCCACGCGATTAGGCGGCGCACCGAAGAACCGTCGCTATACTGTCGCGTTTTGGCCGGCGCATTCCGGCGAAGGCGAGGGAGGATCCGATGAAGTTCGGCGCGCAGGTCACATGCTATCGAAACACCTGGGACAGCATCCGCAAGGTCGCCGAGACCCTAGATGCGGGGCCGTGGGACAGCATCTACTTCGCGGACCACTACCTGCCGCCGCCGGGGCGGAAGGAGGAAGAGCACCTCACCGCCCACGAGGGGTTCACCGTCGCGGCAGCCGTCGCGGGTTTCACGGAAACCTTGCGGATCGGCCACCTCGTCCTCGGCAACACCTACCGCAATCCCGGTCTCACCGCCAAGATGGCCGGAACCGTGGATCACATCTCCCACGGCCGATTCGTGCTCGGCATCGGCGCCGCCTGGTTCCACCGCGAACACGTCGCCTACGGCTGGACGTTCCCTTCCATGAAGGAGCGCCAGGACCGCTTCGAGGAGGCGGTCGAGCTGCTTCGCCGCCTGTTCCACGAACCCTCGCCCGTCACCTACCAAGGCAACTACTACTCGCTTGACGACGCGCCGTTGTCTCCGGGCAGCTACGACAAGCCGATTCCCATCCTGGTGGGTGGCACCGGGGAGCGTCGCACACTGCGCACACTCGCCCGCCACGGCGACGTCATGAACCTTGACGGTTGGTCCGGCGGGCCGATGAGCAAAGAGTACCTCCACCACAAGGTCGGCGTTTTGAACAAGCACTGCGAAGATGCGGGGCGGGATCCCGGCGAGATCAGCCACTCCGTGCTGATGCCGACCATGGTCACCGACGACAAGGCCGCCGCCGCGCAGTTCATGGCCAACCGCCGGCTCGGCGAGGGCACGGCCGCCGGGCCGAAGAACTACGTCATCGACCGCATTGGCGAGATCATCGACGCCGGCGCCCACGAGATCATGATCGGCGGCATTCCGACCGACGATGTCGAGCAATACGAACTCGTGGCCGAGGAAGTGCTGTCGGCATTCGGCTGACATCGGGCACGCAGGAGGGGAAACACATGAGTGATCAAACCGCTGGCCGCCTTGCCGGCAAAGTCGCCTGGGTCACGGGTTCGTCCCGTGGCATAGGCCGTGTCGTGGCCGACCATTTGGCGAGCCTCGGCGCCAGGGTCGTCGTCCACGGCACGACGCCGACGTCCACGCGCGCATTCAATGAAGCTGATTCGCTGGAAACCGTCGCCAACGAGATCGCCGACGCGCACGACGCCGACGTTCTGGCGGTCCACGGCGACCTGACCTCGGAGACCGTGGTCAAGGACCTCGTCGCCCAGATCCGTGACCGCTTCGGGCAGATCGACATCCTGATCAACAATGCCGGAGGCGATATCGGCTCGCTGGGCACAGGCGGCGAACGTGCGGGCAAACCCGTCGTCAACGATGCCGTCAACGTGTCCCTAGCCGATGTCCACACGATCCTCGACCGCAACCTCATGACCTGCATCCTGGTCTGCCGGGAGGTCTGTCCAGAAATGATGGAACGCAACAGCGGCTGGATCGTCACCATCGGCAGCATCGCGGGCCTCGGCGGGCACCGTTCCGAGGTCATCTACGGTACGGCCAAGGCGGCGGTGCACGAATACACCCGCTGCCTGGCAGCCCAACTTCGACCCCACGGCGTCTACGCCAACGTCATCGCGCCGGGCGAGATCATCACCGCCCGCTTCGAGGCCAGCAGACCGACGCGCGACGAGCGCAAGGTCCATGAAGGAGCGTTGACCCGCTACGGCTGGCCGGAGGAAGTGGCCAAGGCCGTGGAGTTCCTCGTGACTGAGGACTCCTCGTACATCAGCGGGCAGGTGCTGCGGATCGACGGCGGGGCGCAGTTGTTCCCCGCGTGACTCGCCCGTCGGTGGCGGGCTCGCGCACATGAGGGTTTTCGACCCGGCGGGATGAACGGTTGATCGAGGCCCCGGTGCAAGGCTCGATGCCACAGAACGGCCGTGGCGAATGTCCGGGTGCAACGCGGCATTCTCCAAAGATCACCGCAACTTTTGCCTGGTGTCTGAGTCACGCGTGGGGCTTGGCCTGCAGGTGGTCGCCGGACGCGAGTAACTCCCGAGCGCTTGCCTCATCGGGCACGACCAGAAAAGACTCCTGCTCGTCGCCCAGACCAAGCAGACCGCCGGCATCGTCCACCCAGATCGAGAATATGCGCCCGACGTGGGCCGTGACGTCGATCTCGTAGGTGTGACTCAACCCCCTCGGCAGTCCTTTGCGACCTGCATAACGACCCGGAACCTTGAGGAAGCCCCACTTGCGACCGGTTCGCGAACGGTCGAAGCCGATGATCCCCATGTCCCACGTGCTCGAGCGGTCTCGTTCCTGCTCGCAGGCAACCAGGAAACACAGGAAGTCAGGCACGATCGGAAGGCAAGCCTCGCCAGGCAGCCCTACCGGCTCTTTGCCGTCGGGGGTGACAACAAAGCCGCCGTTCCCGTCGGGTTCGATGACATCGCTCCAGCCGATATGTGCGTCTCCGTCGTGCCAGCAATTAATCCATGCCTCCTCGTTGCGGTACCGGCGCCAAGCGAACCGCTCGGCATCCTGAAGGGCCAGCTCGCATGACATCCACGAGCGCGCGTGGGCTTCTTCTGGCCGGTCCTTGCGCGGGTTGCCCTTGTCGTAAGCCACATCGAAGCGACACTTCAAAGTGACGGTACCATCGGGTTGTGTGCCGGCGGTGATGCGACCGATGCCGCGTGCACCCTTGGGCAACGTGACCATCCAGATGTCGTTCCATTTCTCGGCGAATGCCCGGTTGCGATCAACGGTGGCTGGGGATAGTGGTTTCATGATGGTCTCCTCTTCGTCTGCTTCATAGACTGGCAACAGCCCTTGGGTCTCAAGCGCATCGCGCACCTGGCCAATGCCGCGCGACAGGCGCGAGGCGACGGTGCCGGGGCTCAGGGACAGGACCCGGGCGATCTCCGAGTAGCTCAAGTCCTCGAAATAGCGCTTCAGCAACGGGCCGCGAAAGCGTTCGTCCAATCGGTCTATTTCCCGGTGGATGTGATGGATCAGTTCCGCGTGTTCGATCCGGCTCACGAAGTCGCTAACGAAGAACAAGCTCTCCAACCGATGCAGCTCGCCTGCTTCCCGCTCCTGTTCCCGTCGCCGCCGAGACGCGCGGAGCTGGTCCATCGCCGTCAAGGCGATGATGGTGCGCCACCACCCGAGCGGATTCCTCACCTCGCCCACGGGCTGCGCATCCATCAGGCGCAGAATGGAAAGCTGCACGATGTCTTCGGCTTCCTCCGCGAAGAACCGCGACGCCTGGGCGAGCGCCCACCCGCGGCGACGCGCTACGAAATCGGCCAGCGCGTCGTCGTCGTCACGGAAGTAGAACGCGGTTAGCAGTTCCTGGTCCGTCGCTTCGCTGCACATGTTCAAACAGACTCTAGGCCTAGGAGGCGCGGTGCCCTGAGGGCAATGGGTTCGTGGCGCTATTGTTCGGCATTTACGTTCATGTCGACCCGTATCGGGAAACTCTTCCCGAGGGGTCAATCTACGGTATTGATCAGTACTTGAGGGGGGTCATCGAACAAGCCGGCAGATTCTCAGACTGTGCTACGCTCGCCAAAGGCTTACCCGAGCCGGCCCTCGATCGGCTAATCCGTTCGCGGCGTCGCTCTTCAACCGCAGTGCCAAACGTGTCTGATGCCAGAGCGGAGACCTGATGGCGTGACAACGAACGACAACAAGATCTTCCTCTCGGAGTCGCAGCTTCCACGGAGCTGGTACAACATCGTGGCGGAACTGCCGTTCGATGTTCCGAAGCCATTGCACCCAATCGAAGATCGCGGCGTCGAAATCGACGATTTCGACTGGCTATGGCCGCTTGAATGCCTTCGAATCGAGCTGCACGAGGGCAAATACGGAACCGACCCATGGATCGAGATTCCGCCGTTCATATCAGATGTCTACCGTCGGTACCGACCATCGCCGTTGGTGAGAGCCCGAGCACTCGAGAATTACCTTGGGACCCCTGCCGAGATCTACTACAAACGCGAAGATCTGAATCCTGCGGGAAGCCACAAGTTCAACACGGCATTGGTTCAGGCCTACTACGCCGCCCGCGAAGAAAACTCCCGCATTCATACCATGGCAACCGATACAGGGGCTGGCCAATGGGGCGCGGCTCTCGCCATGGCGTGCGAGACAGTCGGACTGAACTGCTGTGTGTTCATGATCCGAAAGAGCTTCGAGGAAAAGCCGTACCGCCGCTACCTAATGCGCATGGCAGGCGCGGATGTGTATCCCTCGCCTAGCGAGCTGACGGACACCGGGCGGAGTGTCCTGAAGGACGACCCGGACAACTCCGGCAGTCTCGGCATCGGCATGAGCGAGGCCATCGAATTCGTGAAGGAGGATCCCGGCAGACGACTCGCACTCGGGTGCATGTCCTACTATGCCGTGCTCCATCAGTCAGTTATCGGTCTAGAAACGAGACAGCAACTCGAGCAGATCGATCGAACACCTAGCCTCATGATCGGCTGCGTCGGCGGCGGAAGCAATTTCACCGGCTTCATCGCACCGTTCGTTCCCGACAGGATCGGGGGAAAGCCCATCGAGTTCCGCGCCATAGAGCCCGATTCGATCCCCACGTTGAGTCAGGGCGAGTACCGATACGATTGGGCCGACTTTTCTGAACTCACACCTCGAATCCTCATGTATACGCTCGGCCATCGATTCGTACCGCCACCCGTGCACTCCGGTGGATTGCGCTATCACGGCAAGACGCCTGTACTCTCGGCACTCGTCAAGAACGACGTGGTCAACACCAGGACCTATAGCCAGCAGGAGGTGTTTGACGCGGGACGCGTGTTCTTGAAGACGGAGGGTGTTCTTGCTGCGCCCGAGAGCGCTCATGCGGTCTTGGGCGCCATCGATGCAGCCAGGGAAGCTGCCAACACCAAGCAGACACCCGTTATCGTGTTTTGCTTGTCGGGTCATGGATACCTGGATTTGAAGGGCTACTCCGATGTGCTCGACCTTGACACATCGAATTAGCACGCCCTCAAGACTGCATTTCACGCTAATCGACATGAACGGCGAGATTGGCCGCGTTGACGGCAGTCTCGGCCTTTCCCTCCAATACCCCGGTGTATCGTTCGACTTCGGCCCGCACGAGAAAACATCTGTTCGAGGAGGCAATGCAAGCGAGCGGGAACTAGTGCTTGCCGAAATAGCGACGAGCAGCGAGATACTCGACGTGGAACCGAGAATCGAGATCGTAGTCCGCCACATGATCCCGCCGCACCAAGGATTGGGATCGGGCACGCAGGCTAGACTCGCGGTGCTTAGCGCACTGAATCATCGATTCCGATTGGGCTACTCGACATCGGAGTTGGGATCGCTGTCCGGCAGGGGCGGCACATCGGGGATAGGAATCAATGCGTTTCAGCGTGGGGGGCTTCTGCTCGACGGAGGTCATTCCGTACGTGTACAGAAACAGTCGTTCGCACCGTCTCGGTTCGCGACCAAGGCAGGTCAACCGCCCCTGCTCATGCGCATTGATTTCCCAAGCACCTGGGCGATAGTGCTCTTCATTCCGAGTAGTCACCAAGGTCTGTCGGGTCGGGACGAGCTCGACTTCATGCTCGCAAACACGCCGATCCCGCTTGATGAAGTTCAGGCCACCTCGCACATTATCCTGATGCGCCTCCTGCCCGCCCTGAGAGAACTCGATCTTGAGACTTTCGGCTCGTGCGTAAGCGCCATTCAAGACGTCGGCTGGAAGCGGCGACACTGGACCCGCCCCGATATCGAGCCACTCCAGGGTGTCAAGTCCGCGTTCGACACCACCGCCGGAGTCCATGGGAGCGGGCTTTCATCGACGGGCGCGACGATCTTCGGGTTCTTCGACACGACGAGATTCGACGACGACGAGATTGCCGCAGATCTGCAAAGCGAACTCAGCCGCAGAACGGACATCCCGGGACGAGTCGTATGTACCCGGGCGAACAACTCCGGAATGCACTTGGCATCCGCGACATGATCGGACAATCGAGCGTCGATTGAGTTTCCGTCGGTGTGCAGTACAATCCCTCGGGTCAGGACTGAACGTCGCTGTTCGGTCCGAATACGAGGAATCCATCAACTTACGAAGGGAATACCATGGCGGCATACGTGATCGTGAATGACGAAGTATTGGATCAAGGTACTTTCTCGGACTTTCGTGAACGTATCGGCGCAACCGTTGATGCCCACGGCGGACGATACCTGGTGCGTGGTGGCAGTGTCGAAGTGGTCGAAGGTAGTTGGTCCGCTGACCGAGTGGTCGTGGTCGAGTTCGACGATGTCGCCGCGGCAAGGGCGTGGCTGAACTCACCCGAGTACACCGAACTCAAGCAGATTCGCGAGCGCTCCGCGAACGCTAACGTGATCGTCGTCGAAGGCGTGTGACCTCTATCTGAGGTCAGCCACGGCGAAGGCCATCGGGCTCCGGGGCGCGCGCCCTCAGGGGCGTACGCGCACGAATCTTAGCCCGGCCCCCGGTCGTGGGCGCTTCCTGCGCTCCCTAGCGCGTGGCAGCCCTTATCCCCTCAACCAATCCGCTCGACTTGCACGGTAACGATGTCCACGCCGTGGTACTTCCTGTGATGAACCGACGAGGCGTGATGTCGCAACAACCGGAAAGATAGCTCCCGATCGTCGTGAACCTCCGCCTCCTCGCTCATATATGCGAGTCGATCTTCAATGTTCTGCTCTTCGAAGACGCACAACAAATCCAAGTCCACGATATTGTCCTGCGAACGGATCGAGACTATCAGCCGCGTACCTGCCTCTTCGTCCTTCGTCCCCGACGACAGCAGACACAGCAACGATTCCTCCCCGGCTGCACGCAGCCGATTCGCCGACTCTTCGTTCCAACCAATGTTCGCAGCAAAGTCATTCAGGAAACCATCGATTCTTGGTAGGGAAGACGTCCGCAATTCGACTTCTAGTCTCTTGGCGCGCGGGCTGGTCAACTCCAAGAGCGTCGTCAGCGAGATCATGACCAGGATGCCAACGGTCGTACCGTTTCCGAGAATCGAAATCCACAGGTTGTCCGAACGCATGCCGAATACGTTCAGACTCTCTATACCCAGCCCGACCGCGAGGGTAATTGCGACAATTAGCGTGTTGCGTTGATCGAGTCCTTCCCTAAAGAGCATGCGCATGCCTTCGACAAGCAGCATGCCCATCACCATCAGCAATAGCGAGCCCACAACCGCGCTCGGTGCGGCGAGCAGCAATGCCGTGATCTTGGGGAAAAACGCCACCAGGATCAGTACGCCGCCGACCCAATAGCCAATGCCTCGAAACGCAATGCCGGTCAAACTAATCAGGGAAATGCTCGACGGCGAGTAGACGACGGTCGGCGGAGTGCCAGCCAATCCCGACAAGAATCCACCGAGACCGCTTGCGTTTACCGTACCTTGCACAACTCGAAAGTCGATGGCTCGCGACCTGCGAAGCGACACTTGCTGCATGACGACGCCATCACCGCCGGTCTTTACGGCGACGACGAGCGTCACGATGACGAACGTCGGCAGAAGCGTCCAGAATTCCGTTCCCAACGAAAGATCAAGTCCCGGCCACGCACTGAAATTCGGCAATTGAAACCAGGGTGCTCGTTTCAGGAACTCCAGGTCGTAGAGATTGAAGACCGCGGCGACAATACAGCCGGACAGGATGCCCATGAGCGGCGCCCACAACCGCAGAATCCCAGACCCTTTTAGGGAAATCACAACAGCGGCACCCAAGGTTGCTGCTACCACAAGTGGACTCGCGATCAAGGGCGTGCCCTCGGGCACCTTCGCCAGCTTTTCCACAGCAACCGCGATCACCGAGATGGCGATGAGCATGAGGGAGGCACCGCACACGACGGGCGTAATGATTCTCCTCAACACTGGCAGCCAAGCCGCGAACGCAAACTGAACCAGGGAAGAGACAACGATGAGGCTGGCCAGCGTAGGCCATCCTCCAACGTTGATCGCTACAACCGAAATGGCGACCCAATGAGGTCCGGCACCACACAAGAGCAGATGCCCGGCACCAAAACGCCCGATTCGAGACGCCTGCAGAGCCGTTATGGCACCGCCAATGACCAATGCCGCACAGATTGCCCACGCTAGGTACGCCTGGCCTTCATCGGAAGCCCGTACCACGATGGTTACCATCACAACGGTATTGACCACCGCAATCACGGCCCCCTGTAGGGTCACGCTCGCCGTGGCTTGCAGCGAACAAGGTTCTTCGGGTTCGTTCCGAATGTTCTCGTTTAGTGTGTTCAAAGGGGCTGCACGCACTCTGGAACATTCCGTCGCGGACCGAGGCGGTCCACGACGACTCGCTACGCGGCGTCCTCCAGAATCATGGCGGCGGCCTTCTCGCCGATCATGATCGTCGGCGCATTGGTATTGCCGGACACCAGCGTCGGCATGATCGAGGCGTCGGCAACGCGCAGCCCCGGCACGCCGTGGACGCGGAGCCGCTCGTCGACCACGGCATTCCCATCGCGGCCCATCTTGCAGGTGCCCACCGGGTGGTAGACCGTGCCGCCGGTGCGTCGACAGAACTCGAGGATCTCGTCATCGGATTGCACACCGTCGCCGGGATAGAGTTCGTGTGCCGCGTATCGCGCCAATGATGGCGCGGCCACAACCCGCCGGGCGACCCGCATGCCCTCGACCAAGGCCGCGCGGTCGACCTCCTCCGACAGGAAGTTCGGCCGGATCGCCGGCGGTGCCGCTGGATCCGCGCTTTGGATGTGGATGGAGCCCGTGCTCTCGGGCCGAAGCTGGCAAACCGAGCAGGTCATGCCCGGTTCGGTCTCGAGCGCGCCGTGCCGCTTGCCGCGGGCATAGCTCGCATGGGCGAAGTGGAACTGCACGTCGGGCGTTTCGAGTTCCGGACGCGTGCGTACGAAACCGTGGGCGATGCCGGCGGTGTAGGTAAACGCGCCCCGGCGCGCTAAGCCGTATTTCAACGCCTCGACGACGAACCGGGCACCGCGGGTGCTTTCATTGAGCGTCGTCGTACCCTTCACCCGCCACGCGACGGAACCGGCATAGTGGTCGCGATAGTTTTCGCCGACGCCGGGAAGGTCGTGGACGACGTCGATGCCGTGTGCCTTCAGCAACTCGGCTTGACCGATACCCGAGAGTTCCAGGAGTTGCGGCGACTGCACCGCACCGGCCGCCAAGACGACCTCCTTGTTGGCAAGAGCATCCACCGTACGCTCGCCGACCGCGTAGCGAACCCCCGTGGCGCGACCGTTCCCGGTCAGCACCCGTTGCGCCATGGCGCGCGTGGCGATGGTCAGGTTGGCGCGTGAACGAATGGGGTCGAGAAACGCCCGGGCGGTGCTGAACCGACGCCCGCTGCGCTGGGTCACCTGGTAGATTCCGAAACCTTCCTGGCTCAAGCCGTTGTAGTCGGGATTGCGCGGGTAGCCCGCTTCCTCCCCGGCCGCGACCCAAGCATCCAATATGGGGTGGCGCTCGATCATGTCTGCCACGTTCAACTCGCCGCCGACGCCGCGCACGTCGTCGCCACCCCGTTCGAAGTTCTCCGAGCGCTTGAAGAACGGCAGCACCTCGTCGTAGGACCAGCCGCGGTTGCCGAGTTGCGCCCAGGTGTCGTAGTCGAAGGCCTGGCCGCGCACGTAGAGCATGCCGTTGATGGAACTGGACCCGCCGAGCACCTTGCCGCGCGGAATCGGGATCTTCCGGTCTCGGGTACCCGGTTCCGGCACGGTCTCGAAGCACCAGTTGACGCTCGGCCGGTTGATCATTTTCCAGAAACCCACCGGCACGTGGATCAGCGGACTCCAGTCACGACCGCCCGCCTCGAGGAGCAGCACGGAATTCGCCGGGTCGGCGCTCAGACGGTTGGCTGCCACGCACCCCGCCGACCCGGCACCGACCACGATGTAGTCGTAGGTGGGCATCAGAGGCTCTCGTAGAAGGCCTTGCCAAGCCCCCCGCCCCGCCGGTCGCCGACGATGGCCGCCTTCATCTGGTTCATGACGTACGACAGGCACACGCGGGCCTTCTGGTCGACGACGATGGTCGAGCCGCCGGCACCGCCCCAGAACATCGCGTCTTCGTTGGGCGACATGGGCATGAACGGGTTGGGGAACGCATAGCCCAGGCCGAACCGAATCGGCAGCGTGAGCACGGCATCCGGCCCGTCGGTCTGTTCTTCCAGCATCAGCCGGCAGCTAGCCGGCGACAGCAACTCGACACCGAACGCGTTGCCGTCGTTGGCTAGCGGCGTCTGGGCGCGGACCACGGCCCGGGCATTGCCGTGACCCCCAGCGGCGGGAATTTCGGCTTCGCGCCATGCGGGCGTATTGACGGCGTCAGTGCCGGCCGGGGCGCTGGCGAACACGCGAGCGGGGATCGAGCCAGGCTCGGGCGCGAATCCCGCAGCACCTTCCGCAGGCTCGTCGGGGATCATCTGGGCGACGCGACCGAACTCCGAGGCCGGCATGCCGATGTGGAAGTCCGACCCGAGCGGTTGGGCGATCTCCTCCCGGAAGAATGTCCCGATGGTCCGTCCCGTGATTCGGCGCACGAGTTCACCGATCAGATACCCCTGGGTGACGGCGTGATAGCCGCTCTTCGTGCCCGGTTCCCACCACGGGGCCTGTTTCGCCAAGTTTTCGACGCAGGCATCCCAGTCATAGAGTCCGCTGGCGTCGCCGAGCGTCGGATCGAACCCGGGAACGCCCGCCGAGTGGCTCATGAAATGGCGGACCTCGGTGTTTTCCTTGCCGTTCTGGCCGTACTCCGGCCAGTAGTCGGTCACCTTGGCATGGAAGTCCAGCAAGCCCCGGTCGGCCAGCACGAAGGCGCAGAGGAACGACATGGTCTTGGTGGTCGAGTAGACGTTGACGATGGTGTCCTCTTCCCAATGCCGCGTGCGCGCCTTGTCGGCGTGGCCGGCCCACAGGTCCACCAAGAACTCGCCTTCCACCGTCGCCGCGAAGCTGGCGCCGACATCGCCGTACTCGGTGAAGTTTCGTTCGAACGCCTCGCGTACCGGGGCGAAGCGCTCGTCGCAGAAGCCGTGGATATCCACCTTGCCTACTCCCATACCCATTCCGTGTCAGAAAACGGGCGACCGCGTGCCCTTCGGGCCCGTTGGGGGTCGCCCTACGACGTTGGCGGTGTTCAGATGCTCGCCGGATTGCGCAGAACCTGGCCCGAACGCTGTCCCGTGTGTTCGTCGTCGGCGAGGATCACCGCCCCGTTGCATACCGTCGCCTTGTAGCCGACCGCCTTCTGGATCAGCCGCGGCGCCCCGCCCGGAAAGTCGTGGACCAGCTTCGGCTGGCGCTCGGCGACGCGGTCTAGGTCGATCACGTTGATGTCGGCCTTCATGCCCTCGGCAAGCGTGCCGCGGTCGTTGAATCCGAGCACCCTTGCCGAGCCGCTGGTCATGCGGCGCACGGCCTCCTCGATGGTGAACAGCTCCTGCTCGCGCACCCAGTGGGAGAGCAGGAACGACGTCCAGCCGGAGTCCATGATCTGGCTGACGTGGGCGCCGGCATCGCCGATGCCCGGCAGGATCCAGTCGGCGGTGAGGAACGACCTTAGGCGCTCGAGGTCCGTATTGAAGAACCGAACGTGGAACATCGCCTCGCCGTTGGTCTCCAGCATCTTGTCGATCCAAACCTCGACCGGGTGGACACCGGCGGCCTGCGCCATGCTGTAGAGGCTCTCCTCGGCACGGCGCGTGTACTGCGGCCGGTCGTCGTCGCCGAGCCAGAAATACGCCCGCGCGCCCTGTTCGACCCGGGGCATCCCCCGCACTTCCTCGATGAGCCGATCCCGCGTGTCTGGGTCCCGAATCGCCGCCAGCCGGCCCCGGAAATCGAGTTTGCGGACCTCGGCCCACGCGGGCGTCGGAAAGAGCATGTCGGTGGTCAACCCGGACAGGAAGCCGCCGCTGCGCGGAAGTGTCAAACCGCTCACGTCGAGACCCTCGCCGCGCATCGACGCGATGGCGTCGTCGTAGCCGGTCCCGTTGCCGTCCGTGCCGGGATGGTAGGGGGCGCTGAACAAGAGCCGGGTGCCTGCGGCGCGGCCCTGCTTGGTCAGCATGGTCATCTCGTCGTCGAGCTTTCCGTAGTTCAGGACGCTCTGCAGGATGCCGCCCGCCTTGCCCACGGCCTCCGAGATGGCGATAAGTTCGTCTTCCTTGGCAAACGTACCCGGGATCGAGCGCCCGTCCGGCAGCACGTGGCCCGGCAGGCGGTTGGTGGAGAAGCCGATGGCGCCCTCGGCGACCGATCGCCCGACCAAGTCCGCAATCTGCTTGATCTCGTCCTCGGTGGGATCCTCCTCGACCGCGCGTTCGCCCATGACGTAGAAGCGCGAGGCGCAGTGGCCAACGAGGCCGGTGATGTTGATGGCGGGACCGAGCTTCTCGATGGAATCGAGATACTCGCCGTAGGACTCCCAGTCCCACGGCAGCCCGGTGAGGATCGCATTCCTCGGGATGTCTTCGACGGTCTCCATCATGCCGGCCAGGAACTCGCGATCCGCCGGCTTGCAGGGCGCGAAAGTGACGCCGCAATTGCCGAACAGCGCCGTGGTGACGCCGTGCCAGGAGACCGGCGTCAGCAACGGATCCCAGCCCGCCTGCGCATCGAAATGGGTGTGAAGGTCGACGAAACCGGGCGTGACGACATGGCCCTCGGCGTCGATCTCGCGGTGGCCCGGGCCTTGGACCTTCCCGACCTTGCTGATGCTGCTCCCATCGACGGCGACATCGCCGACGAAGGGTGCCGAACCGGTGCCGTCGACGATGCTGCCGCCCCGGATGACGAGATCGTGGGCCATTGTTGGTCTCCCCAAAACGCTGATTTATCGTGCCCGAATCATGCCCCGATTGAGGCCCGGCGCGCCACCTCAAGAGCGGCTCGCGCAAGAAACGGCGGATCGTAGGGGTACGGGCTTATCCCGTCCGGAACCCCGTGTGTGCTGCAACCCTGACGTCGTGCCCTGCCTCGGCGCGGGCGAGGGCAAGGGCAGCGCGACGGTGTTCTGGTGGACCCTCAGGCGTCGTCCAATTCGATCTGGACCCCGCCCACCCAACCTGCGACGAGGTTGTAGAGCGCGGCGTAGATCACGCCGCCGACAAAGCTCAAGATCGCGTAGATGAGCGTCAATCCAATCAATTGGACGAACCAGTTGCCGCCCAAGAAGGGCTCGCCGAGCGCGCCGCTGAACAACGCCAAGAACAGCCCGGCAATCGCGCCGAAGACGGCGCCGACGATCCCGAAGATCTTCCCAACCGATAGGACCCCGATGCGCTTGACTTCCTTCATGCTTCCCTCCTTAACCTGCTTTAACCTGCTTTTTTTCCTACTATTTTCGATTCGGCCGCCGCGAGGCGTTCCCTCAAGATCCGCTGGCGCGGTCAACGACAACCTTACCCGCTTTGATCACCCTGACGTGGCGATTCCGATCTGCCGCCGCTTCAATCTCCGTCGAGGGATCACCCTGCACGACCAACAGATCCGCAACCGCGCCCGCCGCAAGACGTCCCCGGTCGTCGAACCCCATGAGTTCCGCCCCGTTCCGCGTGCCAACCCGAAGCGCGTCGATGTTCGACAGGCCGACATCGACCATGAACTTGAGCTCGGCGGCGTTGTCGCCGTGCAGGTTGAACGGCGTCCCCGCGTCGGTACCGAGGGCGATGCGCCCGCCCGCCTCGTAGTACATTCGGATCGAGGTCTCGTGGGCGGCAGCACAGCGTTGCGCCTTCTCCATCGCGTAGTCGGGGATCCCCGCGTCCGCGTTGTCCAGGATGTTGCGCAGCGCGGCCAGCGTCGGCACCAGGTACGTGCCCCGGTCGAGCATCTCCCGGCAGCACTCGTCGTTCATGAAGATGCCGTGCTCGATGGACGTCACCCCGCCCCGGGTCGCGTTCAGGATGCCCTCGGCGCCCTGGGCGTGGCTCGCGGTGCGACGACGGAAGCGTTTCGCCTCGGCGATGCCAGCCGTGATCTCCTCGGCGGTGTAATGCGCGTCCTCCGGATCGACACCTGGCGTCATCACGCCGCCGGTCGCCATGATCTTGACGAGGTCGGCGCCCGCGTGGATCTGCTCGCGCACCGCCTTCACCACCTCGTCAACACCGTCCGCCACGCGGCCGATGCGGTTGCCATGCCCGCCGGTCATGCAGATCACCTTCCCGGCGGCGAGAATCGTCGGTCCCTGAAACCGGCCCTCGTTGCAGGCATCCCGGACCGCGAACTCCTGGAAATCGCGTCCGCCGCAGTCGCGGACGGACGTCACGCCGCCGAGGAGCGTGTCCCGGGCGTGCTCAAGGGCCCGGACGACGGCATGGGCCGCGTCTAGCTTCTCGAGTACCGCCCACGGGTCGGGCTCGCCCCGGAACATGAGATGCACATGGCAGTCGATGAGACCGGGCATGACCGTGCCGCCGGTGCAATCCACAACCTCGCCGGCGAATCCTTCGAAGTCCCCGACAGGGGCAACGCGGGAGATCCGCTCGCCGTCGACGAGCACGCCGTGGCCGTCGATCATCCGGTCACCGTCAAAGACCCGACCGTTGAGATAGAGCGTGGTCATGGGTAGCTACTTCCCGGAAATCCCAGCAATGATCCCGGCGTTGCCAAGAGCCTGCAGCACCGCAGTTGCGCGATCCGCCTACAGTTCCTCCGGCGGTCTCACGAACGGTTGCGGCACGGGATCCTTGGTCATCCCCACCACACCCTTGTAGCCGCTGTGCTCCTCCTCGATGTGCAGCGTGCGTTCCGGGATCACGAACTTGGTACCGGGACCGCATTCGTGGACCGCGCCGGTTGCCGGATCCTGGAACCGGAAGATGCCGTCTTCGACGTAGAAGTGGATGCCCACGTCGTGCCAGTGAATCGGCGTGCCGCCGCTCGGCGGCGCATCGACTTCGTGCAGATGCAATCCCGCCGCCTCGATCTCGGAACGGGCGTCGCTGCCCTCGGTGAAGTAGCCGTGTTCGACGGTGATGCCCATGAGTCCTCCCGCAGGCGACGAGATCAATCGGAGCTTAACGCATTCACCGAACCGGGAGGGCTCTCACGCTCGCCCGCACACCACGCCATTGCGGATCGCGGCATCGCCCTCGGCGTTCAGGGTTCTGAACAGGATGCGCTTCTCGCCGTCGACCACTTCCTCGGCGAGTGCTTCGACCGCAATGGCCGAGTCCATCAGCACCATGCCGCGAAGCTGGCCACACAGTCGCGTGATCCGAGTCGCATCGCCGTCGAAACATCGGTTGACGACCGCCGTGAGCGACATGGCCTTCGTCGCGCTGCCATGCAGGATGATGCCGGGCAGGCAGGCGGCCTTGGCCACGCTGGGCTCCGTATGGATCGGGTTGTAGATGCGCGCGCACTCGGTGTATTGCTGGCCCGCGTGCAACGGGATCGGAATCTCCATTCGCCACAGCGGCTCGCCGCTGGCTCTGCCGAACACCGGCCAAGTGGGCTCGTCGGCGATGACGGCATCGGGGCCATCCAGGGTCGCGCCCCGGATGATGCCGTTGTAGTAGAGCTCCGCGACAAGCTCGCCGTCACTCGAGGTCATCCGGTAGCGCTCGACGTTGAAGACGCCGGGCCGGATGCGCCGCTTCTGCATTATCCGGCCCTGGGTCGTGATGGCCTCGCCGGCTCGGAACGGGCGATGGATGAGAAGATCCGTCGAGGCATGGACGCCGTAGGGCGCGGCGCGCAAGTTCGGCTTCTGATCGGGCCGGAAGCGACTGGCCCACTGCAGCGAGAAGCAGATGCCCGGATGAATCTGAAGCCCGCCCGGTTTCAGGTCGTCGAAATAGGCGGCATTGCCGTCGTTGATCCCGGCGGCGTATGCCATCGTGAATCGGCTATCGAGCACAACCGTGTTGGCGATCGTGTAGAGACCCACATCGTCGGTGGTGACGACGCCGGGTCCGGGGGCTTGGTTCTGGGCCGCCTGTTCGCTCATCCCCAATAGGCCAGTCTCGCCCTAGATTCGATCTGGCGCGCCCGGTGCGACTCGAACGCACGGCCTTTGGCTCCGGAGGCCAACGCTCTATCCAACTGAGCTACGGGCGCGGACCGCATCGGACAACGCCGCGACCCTAGGCGACGCGGTGCCGAGCGGGTCGAGTACCATAGCAGACCGCTCGGCAAACTTCGCTGGAGATAGGGCTTGAACATCGAGATACGAGACGAACGGTTCCTTTCCATCGTCCCGCGCGACTTCGCGCTGGAAACCCTTGCCCAAGGGTTCGGTTTCACCGAAGGGCCGATCTGGCATCCCCGGGACAAGCACCTCACATTCAGCGACATCCCCGGCAACCGCATGCACCGGTGGTCCGAATCCGACGGCGTCTCGGTGTTCCGGGAACCGAGCAACATGACCAACGGCAATACCTACGACCACGACGGCCGCATCCTGTCCTGCGAACACGCCACGAGCCGGGTTTCAAGGACCGAACACGACGGCAGCGTCGTCGTACTGGCGAGCCACTACGACGGCAAGGAACTGAACAGCCCCAACGACATCGTCGTGCGCCGGGACGGCATGGTGTATTTCACCGATCCCACCTTCGGTCGCGGCGGCGGTGCCGTGGCGGTGCCCCGGGAAACGGAACTCGATTTCACCGGCGTCTACCGCCTCGATCCCGAGTCGCGGGAGGTGACGCTGCTGTCAAGCGACTTCAACCAGCCCAACGGACTCGCGTTTACGCTGGACCACAACGGTCTGTACGTCGCCGACACGCCGCGAATGCACATCCGGCGGTTCGATGTCGCCGAAGACGGTTCGCTGTCGGGCGGCGAGGTGTTCGCCGAATCAACCGGCGAAGGCGCGGGCGCACCCGACGGGTTGAAGATCGACAGCCTCGGGAACGTCTTCTGCGCCGGGCCCGGCGGAGTGCACGTCTACCATCCTGACGACGGCACGTGCCTCGGCGTGATCAAGACACCCGCCTTCTGCGCCAACTTCACCTGGGGCGACGACGACTTCCAGACGTTCTTCCTAACGTCGTCGACCTGTCTCTACCGGGGGCGGGTGAACGTCCCGGGGTTGGCGTTGTTCTGACCTTCTAACCCGCTTGTCCAACCACCCAGTTCTCGGTCTTGAGTCCGGGGACGCGACCGAATTCCTTCTGGTTGTTGGTCACCAGCACAGCCGACAGGCTCCTGGCGTGAGCCGCAATGAGGAGGTCATTGGCGCCAATGGGCGTGCCGTCTCTGGCCAGCGCCTCGCGGATCTCTCCATAGTGGTCGCCGGCGACTTTGTCGAAGGCCGCAACGTCCAGGTCCGCTACAAACTCGGCCAGCTCTTGCCGGTTTCGTTCCACACGCGTCGAATGTTCCGCGCCGTAGCAAAGCTCGGCATGGGCAATGGCTGAAATGCAAATCGCTGCGGTGTGCTGCTCGAAAACCGCCAACATCGACGTATCGCGCCGGTTGATCAGGTAGATGCAAGTGTCGGTATCCAGCATGAACCGCGTCAACGGAGGGGCTCCCTTTCTTCCAACGGTGGTTGTTCCCGTTCAGGAAAACAACCCCGTGTCGAAGAGGCGAAATACCTGCTCCAGTTCTTGCCACGCGGCCTCAATGTCAAGGTGTCGCCGTTCTTCACGACTTCTACCTCTGAGACATTGAATCGACATGCCGCGGGCAGCCGGATTGCCTGGCTGCGACCACTCCAGAACACCTTGGCGACTCCGCGATAGTCCTCGGCCACCGCCATGCTACGACCTCACCTCCAGCGGGTTTACAACCCACCATACGGAAGCCCGAGATATATCTCAAGATATATCTCATGTTGCGTGTCCCTGCGGGCGCAACGGCGACAACGCGAAAGAGCCGCCCGGACCCGGGTTGGCAGGGTTCGGTATTACCCGTTGGGTTTTCGGAACGACTACCAAGTCCATGTCCTCCACGGGAACCAAGCCAAGCAGCGGCTGATCGCCCATGACCAAGGCACCGGTGAAGCCCACCCGGCCCGCATAGCGGAGTTCGACAGGGCCAACGTACGGGACCGACCGCCGGGTTCCATCCGCCAGCACCACGGGCCTTTCCTCGAGGGCTTCCAGTTCCAAGGCGTCCTGAATGGACGCCGGGATGCACAAGTGTATTGAACCCGTATCCGCCATGGCTTCGATTTCAATCGGTTCCAGGTCTCGGCGGCGCGGGTTCCTGAGTTCCACCACTGCGTTCGATATGCCCACCGCCTGCTCCTCCCCCGTTACTGCCGAAGCCGCTCGATTGTCCATCGTCGAGTTCAGGCCCGGCAAGGGCAACGTTCCTACGACCACCCGAGACGATGTCCTACACGGCGGTCGGCCGGATTCGCACGCCGCTCATCTCGAACTCGTGGCCATTGCTGCCGCAAAGCCCCTTCAGACGGTCGCCTTTGATCGTCCCCTCGAATTCGATGTCGATCACCATCTCGCCCTTGTTCACGCCGTAGACGAAGGAGACCTTGTTCCCCTCCACGCGAATGTTCCGGACCTTGGAAACCTCTCCGAATGCGGTCATTTCTATCCGACCGGTCCAGTCGTCATTGACCGTCAAGACTTGCTTGCCAAACGAAACGTCGAGCGCCCATTTGCCCCTTAACTCGCCTACTGCGCCGTCGACGAGCGCTTCTGCGTCTTCCTCCTCGGCGGAGGGCAACAACATCCCGATGGCCACGCGATGCGTGCGTTCCGCCAATTCCGAGATACGATTGTCGTTGCAGTCTCGTACGACCGACATCAACCGGTCGCCGAGTACGCCAATCCATTTGTCGGGCAAGGAACCGGCGCCGAATTTCGCACCCAGGATCGAGCCAACTGTTGCCCCATTGCAATCGGTGTCCCAACCACCTCGCACCGTCACCACGATGCCGTTTTCGTAGTCGTTCGAACCGAAAAACAAACCCATGACGACCAGTGCCGCATTATTTATCGTGTGGACGCCCGAATAGTGTCCATACTTTTCAAAAATGCGGTCCCAGACCTTCTCCCAATCCGATAATTCTCTGCACCAAGAAAGCGTTTGATGAACTGCTTCGGAAAGACGACATTTTTCGGGAATTTCGGATAGTCCAATTCGAACTATTTCCTCGATGTCACTGGTAACGAAAGATGCTGCCAACATGGATGCGACAAACATCTCGCCATAAATCCCGTTCTTTACGTGGGAAATACTGGCGTCTCGGTACGCTAATTCCGCCGCTTTTTCCGGCCATCCGGGGGTTACGTAGCCAAAAATGTCAGCCCGGATTTGCGCACCAATCCACTCGCGAAAAGGATTTCTCCAAAGCGCGGATTCAGGTGGCCATCGTCGATTGACGAAATTCCGGTAGGCTACATTCTCGGCCGTGTAAAGCATCTGGAAAGGCATGCGACTCAGCCAGGTATTCGCCATGTGCCGCGACGTCAATTCGCCGCCATGCCGTTCCAAGGCGAGCAGGCCGAGAATCGGGTAGTCCATGTCGTCGTCCCGGGCCATGAATTCGATATTGTCCCGGGTGCTGGTCTTCAAAAACGGCGATATGGATCCCTCCGTGAACGGGATGTAGTGGTCGAGCGGAAGGGCGTGGGTCGACTCGAGGTAGGCGTCAATGCGTTTACGCGGCCACCCTTCCACCGGCTTGCCGAGCGAGCATCCCGCCGCCCGGCCGAGCCAGCCGCCGTAGATGCGATCCCGCATCGTTTCATCGGCGAGGTCCAGATCCATCCGCCGCGGGCCGTCCGGACGCAACGCGCGGATGGTCTCGAGGTCGGAGGGCTCTTCGTACGGGAACGACGGGTCGGGCTCGAGTGCATCGAGTTCGTCGTATAGCGCGGTGAACACCGCCGGATCCGTGTCCTCGTCCGCAAACGCCTGTTCGACGCGCGGCGCAAGCTGCGCGACGTCGCATCCCTCCTCTCGGCGCTGCACCAGTTCCGCCCGAATCATCTGCCTTTCCAAACTGTCCATCGATCCCTCCTGTTGAACCTGGGCCAGCCGAGAAGTGTGTCGGAACTGCCTCGGGTATGGCAACGTGGCGGAGTGGCAGGGGTGCACGGCAGATTTGTGGGAGTTGTGCCCGAGTCTCGGCACGCGGCGACTT
>JAPPGK010000030.1 GCA_028821405.1 Gammaproteobacteria bacterium
TTCGCCGCCGGCAAGGTGCACACCCGCTTCGTCGACGAGCACATGGCGGAACTCGTCGCCGGCGGCGAACCGCCGCGCTTCGTCACGCCCACCGGTTTCGAGGGACGGGCAGTCGTCGCGGATCAGGCCGAGCAGGCGGTCGGCCCGGAGGGTTCGGTGGGCTTAGTCGCGCCCATGCAGGGAACCATCGTCGGAATCGGCGTGAACATCGGGGACGAGGTCCGCATCGGCCAGGCCGTCGCCGTGGTCGAGGCCATGAAGCTGCAGCACGACATCCACGCCGACCGCAACGGGGTCGTCTGCGCCGTGTCCATGTCGGAGGGCGACGTGGTGCGCGAAGGCTACCCCATCGTGTTCATCCACGAGACCGACATCGAAGGCGGCGCCGTCGCCGGCGACGCCGGGGTGGACCTCGACCACATCCGCGGCGACCTTAAGGAAGTCAACAACTGGATCGAGGCGACCCTCGACACGTCGCGCGCCGAGGCCGTGGAAGCGCTGCACGCGCTAGGCCGACGCACGGCCCGGGAGAACCTCGACGACTTGCTGGACGACGGCTCGTTCCGGGAGTTCGGCCCCCCGGCGGCCGGGTCCGCTCTCGGCGGCACGATCATGGGATTCGGCAGCGTCAACGCCGATCTCGTCGGCGAGGAGCGCTCCCGGGTTGCCGTCGTGCACAGCAAGTACGACGCGGCTGCCTACAGCCACGGCCACTACCGCCAGGAGCAGGTGCACGAACTGGTGCGCGACTGGCGCCTGCCCCTGGTCCTGTTCTCGGAAGGCGAGGGACTACCCTACGGCAATGTCGGTGGGGTCGGCATGGACGCGAGCGTGTTCACCGACTTCGCCAAGCTCTCGGGACTGGTACCGCTGGTGGGCGTCAATACCGGCAACTGCTTCGCCGGGAACGCGGCACTCCTCGCCTGCTGCGACGTCATCATCGCCACCGAGCACTCGACGATCGCCATGAACGGGCCCACCGTGACCGAAGCCAGTGGCATGGGCGCCCACACCGCGGCGGACCTCGGTTCGATGGCGTTCCAGGTGGCCAACGGCAACGTCGACACTCTGGTCAAGGACGACGTCGCCGCTATACGTGCCGTCAAGCGGTACCTGTCCTACTTCCAGGGGTCGGTCGCCGACTGGGAGGCACCCGATCAGCGCCGGATGCGGCACATCATCCCGGAGAACCGGGTCCGTGCCTACGAGATGCGCGACATCATCGACACCCTCGCCGACGAGGGTTCCGTGCTCGAGATCCGCAAGGAATTCGGCATCGGCGTCATCACGGCCTTCATCCGCGTCGAGGGCCGGCCCCTGGGCGTCGTCGCCAACAATCCCGCCCACCTCGCCGGCGCCGTGGACAGCCCCGGTGCGGACAAGGGCGCCCGGTTCTTCCAACTGTGCGATGCCTTCGACATCCCCGTCGTCGTGTTCATGGACTGCCCGGGGATCATGGTGGGACCGGACCACGAGCGTACGGCGCTGGTGAGACATTCGGTCCGGCTCTTCAACATCGGCGCCAACTGCACCGCGCCGATGTTCGGAATCATGGTGCGCAAGGCCTACGGTCTCGGCGTTCAGGCGATGATCGGCGGCGCCTCGTCCGTGCCCTTCCTCACCGTCGCGTGGCCCACCGCGGAGTTCGCGGGGATGAACATCGACGGCGCCGTGAAGCTCTCCGCCCGCCGGGAACTGGCGGCCATCGAGGATCCCGAAGCGCGCAAGGCGGCCTACGAAGGACGGGTCGCCCAGGGCTACGAGTCGGCGCGGGCCATCAATTCCGGCGCGAGATATGTCATCGATCCGGCGGACACCCGGGCGTTCATCGCACGGGGTATGATGAGCCTGCCGCCCACATCACCTCGCTCGGCGAAGAAACGCCCGTACGTCGACACCTGGTAACCGACGGGGTTCGAGCCATGCCGAACCGGCCAACCGAACGCAGGGGCCGTGGTTGGGAATCGGCCCCCCAACGCATGCGGACCATCACCCGGGTCCTCGCTTGGATCTGTCTGGCTGCAGCCGCCGCGCCCACCGCGGGTCGGGCCCAGGTGAACATTCCCGACGAGAATCTCCGCGCCGCAATCGAAACCGCGCTCGACAAGGCATCCGGCGCTGCGATCACCGAGTCGGAGATGGAGTCGTTGACGGTGTTGCGGGCCCAGTACGTCGGTATCAAGGATCTCACGGGTCTAGAACACGCAACGGGACTGACGGAGCTTTACCTGTCGTACAACGACATCGAGGACCTCTCGCCTCTATCGGACCTGGAATCGCTGGAACGACTCTGGGTCGGCGACAACAGAATCTCGGACCTGGGACCGCTGGCGAGCGTGACCTCGTTGGTCGACCTTTCGTTCTTGAACAACGCCATCTCCAACCTCTCACCGTTGTCGGGCCTCCACGCGCTGGAGTACCTCGACCTGAGAGAGAATCGGGTCTCGGAGTTGGCACCTCTGACGGGCCTCGATGGGTTGGTTCGTATCTTGCTCAACGGCAACGGCATCTCGGACCTGACACCGCTCGAAGGATTGACCTCGTTGGATTGGCTCGAGCTCAACGACAACGCCATCTCGGACCTGACACCGCTCGCGGGCCTACCCGTATTGCGCATTCTCGAGCTTTCGAACAACGGCATCGCGGATCTGTCGCCACTCTCCCGCCTCGGTTCGTCTCTGCATAGTCTCGCCCTTGGAAGCAATGGGATCTCGAACCTGTCGCCGCTCGTGCCGCTGACCGAATTGGGACGTCTTGATCTCTCGGACAACCGGATCACGGACGTGTCGGCGCTAGGGGGCATGGCCAAATTGTGGTTACTCGATCTCACCGACAACCGGATCTCGAACCTAGCCCCCCTGGCGGGCATGTCGAGGATGTCGTTCCTCTATCTATCCGAAAACGAGATTGCCGACTTGTCGCCCCTGACCGGCATGAATGAATTGGAGTACCTCCATCTCTCCGACAACGAGGTCTCGGACCTGACGCCCTTGGCGGGCCTCGACACAGTGAGTGTTCTCGCGCTGTCAGGTAACGAAGTCTCCGACCTGGCCGCACTGTCGGACCTCAAGTTACTGGGGGTTCTCCATCTCGCGGATAACCAGATTTCCGATCTCTCGGCCTTGTCTGACCTACCCGAGTTGACCTTCCTCTATCTTGCGGACAACGCTGTCTCCGACCTCTCGCCGCTGTCGGACCTGTCGGAGCTGGTCACCCTCGATCTTTCGCGCAACGAAATTTCGGATGTGTCGCCCCTATCGGACACCTCGGCACTCCAGATACACCTGTCGGACAACGAGATTTCGGATGCAACGCCATTGAACGGTGGGCTTATCCTTACCCTCGATCTTTCACGTAACGGCATGTCGGACATTTCCTCGCTGGCAGGCATATTCGCGGGCTGGCTCCATCTCTCAGACAACGGGATAACGGATGTCTCGTCCCTTTCGGCCGTCCCTTCTACGATCTTCCTTGACCTGGCGGACAACCAGATCTCGGACGTGTCGGCGTTGTCGGGTCTGCAATTGTGGACGCTCGATCTTTCGAACAACCGGATCGCGGATCTTTCGGCGCTCGAAGGCATGCAGTCCTTGGAATCCCTCGATGCTACTGCAAACGAGATCGTGGATATCGCCCCGGCAGCGCGCCTGCCCAACGCGCAGTTCCTTTACCTCGGCGCAAACGCGATTGCCGATGTCGCACACCTCGCAGTCCGACCGGAGTCACTGCGTCGCGTCAGTCTTTGGCGCAACCCGCTGAACGCGGGCTCGGTCCTCACCCATATCCCCGCCATCGAGGAACGCGGGGTCGGCATGACCGGCGGCGGTTGGCGGGTGCCGTTCTTCCCGTCTTTGGGCGGATTTCGGCAGGGCTTCGTCCGCGTCGTATCGTCGGTGGCCGGCGACTCGCTTCCGGAAGACGCGTCCGATAGCGCGTGGGTCTATCCGTCGGGGGAGGACGCCGGCCGGGCACGGCTGGGGTTGGGTGCGCGCAACGCCCGACACTTCAACGCCGAAGATCTCGTCGCCGGCAACCCGGACAAGGGCATTCGTTCGACGATCGGTGCCAGCGACCGCCTGGACGTCTACGCCTCCGGCGACGTCGACGTCCTGTCCTACATACGCACCGCGGACGGGTTCGTCACCAGCATGCACGACACGGCGCCGTGGCTGCCGGACGGCATGCGGCTCGACCGTCTGAGGGGGCGCGCCGTCTCGGCGTCCGGGCGGGCCTCGGGCGGGCACTTCGTACCCATCTTCAACCCGGCGAGCAATGCCAAGCAGCGCAGCATGCTGCGCCTGGTCAACGCCGGCGACGAGGACGCGGAGGTGACGGTGCACGCCGTCGACGACCACGGCGTGGCGGCGGCGCCCGTGCGGCTTGCGCTCGCCGCGCATTCGACCCGGACGCTCTCCGCCGCCGACCTGGAGTCCGGCGAGCCGGCGGACCTCTCCGGTTCGCTCGGCGACGGCGAAGGCAAGTGGCGCCTGGTGGTGTCCGCCGACGCCGAGATCCACGTCATGAACCTGATGTCGAGTCCCACCGGCCACCTCACCAACCTGTCCACGTCGTCCGACGCCGACCTCGTCGTGCCCATGTTCCCGGCGGCGTCGCATCCGACCCGGCAGGGGTTCGTGCGGGTGGCGAACCTCGGTGCCACCGCGGGCACGGCCGAGGTCCGGGGCTACGACGACGAGGGCACGTCCCACGGCCCCGTCACCCTAGAACTTCCCGCCGGACGCACCGTGCACTTCAACTCGGACGACTGGGAGTCCGGCAATGAGGACAAGGGACTCGAAGGCGCCGCCGGCGAGGGCGAAGGGGCGTGGCGGTTGGAGTTCGAGAGCGAACTGGACCTCGTGGTATCGGCCTACGTGCGCACGTCGGACGGCTTTCTGACGAGCATGCACGACCTGGTCGACCGGAACGCCTGCGCCGCCGAGGCGGCGGAGAGCGGACCGGTCCCGGCCCGCAGCCCGCGCTCGTTCGCGTTTCGCCCGTGCCGGGACGAATCCCGCGTCCCGTTCTTCAATCCGGCGAGCAACACGCGGCAGGTCAGTTCGCTGCGGCTCGTCAACCTGGGCGACGCGGACGCCGCGGTCGCCATCCTCGGCGTCGACGACGACGGCGCACAACGCGGCCCGGCGAGGCTGTCGCTGCCGGGGGGCGCCGCATGGAACCTGACCTCGCAACAGCTCGAGTCCGGCGACGCCGACGGCCTGGTCGGCGCCCTGGGCGACGGGACGGGCAAGTGGGAGTTGCGCGTCCACGTCGCGGACGAAGCCGCAAGCGATGTCATGGTGATGAGCCTGCTGGAGAGCCCCACCGGCCACTTGACCAACCTGTCCACCTGGCCGGACGACGAGCTGCGTCTAAGATAGGCCGGGAGCCGACCACGGCAACGCGGGTGTAGAATCGGCACCATCCGGGCCCGGGAGCCGGGATCATGAGCGTCGAAAGCCGTACGACCGCCGACCATTCTCCCGATCGGATCCGATTCGCCACCGTTCTGGCGTGGACCTGTTTCGCTGCCGCCACTGCGACAACAGCCGTCCATGGCCAGGAGGCCGACATCCCCGACGAAAATCTCCGGGCAGCGATCGCGGCCACGCTCGGCAAGCTACCCGGGGCGGCGATCACCGTGGCCGAGCTGGAATCGTTGACGGTGCTGCGGGCCTCGCGCGACGACATCGAGGAGCTCACGGGCCTGGAACACGCCACGGGACTGGTGGAACTGCACCTGGGGTTCAACGACATCGCCGACGCCTCCCCGTTGGCGCACCTGACCGCGTTGACCACTCTCGATCTTTCCGACAACAAGATCTCGGACCTGGAACCGCTATCGGGCCTACGCTCGTTGGCGAGTCTCCGTCTTTCGAACAACCGCATCTCGACACCGTCGCCGCTGGCGGGCCTGCCCTTGTTGACCGACCTCCGTCTATCGGGCAATGGGGTTTCGGACCTGGCGCCGCTGGCCGGCATGACTTCGTTGGGTCGGCTCGATCTGTCGAACAACGGCATCTCGGACGTGTCGCCGCTGTCGGGCCTGACCGCGTTGAACAGTCTCGATCTCTCGCAGAACGGGATCGCCGACGTGTCGCCGCTCTCGGGGATGACCTCGTTGGCGATCCTCCATCTCTCTGCCAACGGGATATCCGGCTTGTCGCCGCTGGCCGGTCTGACCGCATTGGGCGTACTTGGTCTCTCGAACAACCGGGTCTCGGACGTATCGCCGCTGGCGGGCATGGCCTCGTTGTGGAGTCTCGGTCTCGCGGACAACCGGATTTCGGACGTGTCGCCGCTATCCGGGCTGACCTCTCTGGAGCTTCTCCTACTCTCCCGCAACGGCATCTCGGACTTGTCGCCGCTGGCGGGCATGGGGGAACTGGAATGGCTCGACCTGTCCCACAACGCGATCTCGAACTTGATGCCGCTGGCGAAGCTGGGCGGATTGGAGTTCCTCGATCTGTCGCACAACGCGATCTCGGGCTTGTCGCCGCTCGGAGCCTTGGGCGAATTAGAGATCCTCGATCTGTCGGACAACGCGATCGCGGACTTGTCGCCGCTATCGGGTCTGCGCGAACTGGATGCGCTCGATCTCTCAAGGAACCGGGTCTCGAGCTTGTCGTCGCTGTCGCGCCTCCGCCTGTTAGTACTCGATCTTTCCGGCAACCGGATTTCAGACCTCTCGCCCCTAACGAGCCTTACCTTGATCAGTCTCGATCTGGCGGGCAACGAAATCAGGGACTCATCGCCGCTGTCAGGTCTGTTGTTCTTGCTCGATCTCGATCTCTCGGGCAACCAAATCACCGATTTGGCACCGCTGCCTCCGCTATTGGTGTCCCTGGATCTCTCGCACAACCAAGTCAGAGACCTGTCGCGGGCACGGGGGCTACTGCTACGCGCGCTCAATCTATCGGACAACGGCATCTCGGACTTGTCGTCGCTCGGGGACGCGCCCTTCTTGCGGCAACTCGACCTTTCCAACAACCGCGTGGCCGATCTGTCGGCGCTGAAGAAGACCGAGGGCGTGGAACTACTCGATATCGTCGCCAACGAAGTCGTCGACCTCACCCCGGCGGCGCAACTGTCAAGTCTTCGATCTCTTTACGTCGGAGGAAACGCCGTTGCCGATGTCATGCCGCTTGCCAGCGAACCGTTACTCCTGCGAGACGTGAGTCTATGGCGCAATCCGCTCGACGACGTTTCCCTCGAAGTCCACATCCCCGCCATGAATCAACGAGGAGTCGGCATGACCGGCGGCGGATGGCGGGTGCCGTTGTTCCCCTCCCCGGACGGGTTCCGGCAGGGTTTCGTCCGCGTCGTATCCTCGGTGGCCGGCGAGTCGCTACCGGAAGACGCTTCCGACAACGCGTGGGTGTATGCCTCGGGGCGGAACACCGGTCCCGTTCGCGTCCTGTTGGGCGCGCGAAGAGCCAGACACTACAACGCCAATGATCTCGTCGCCGGCAACCCGGACAAGGGCATTCGTTCGACGATCGGTGCCAGCGACCGCCTGGACGTCTACGCCTCCGGCGACGTCGACGTCCTGTCCTACATACGCACCGCGGACGGGTTCGTCACCAGCATGCACGACACGGCGCCGTGGCTGCCGGACGGCATGCGGCTCGACCGTCTGAGGGGGCGCGCCGTCTCGGCGTCCGGGCGGGCCTCGGGCGGGCACTTCGTACCCATCTTCAACCCGGCGAGCAATGCCAAGCAGCGCAGCATGCTGCGCCTGGTCAACGCCGGCGACGAGGACGCGGAGGTGACGGTGCACGCCGTCGACGACCACGGCGTGGCGGCGGCGCCCGTGCGGCTTGCGCTCGCCGCGCATTCGACCCGGACGCTCTCCGCCGCCGACCTGGAGTCCGGCGAGCCGGCGGACCTCTCCGGTTCGCTCGGCGACGGCGAAGGCAAGTGGCGCCTGGTGGTGTCCGCCGACGCCGAGATCCACGTCATGAACCTGATGTCGAGTCCCACCGGCCACCTCACCAACCTGTCCACGTCGTCCGACGCCGACCTCGTCGTGCCCATGTTCCCGGCGGCGTCGCATCCGACCCGGCAGGGGTTCGTGCGGGTGGCGAACCTCGGTGCCACCGCGGGCACGGCCGAGGTCCGGGGCTACGACGACGAGGGCACGTCCCACGGCCCCGTCACCCTAGAACTTCCCGCCGGACGCACCGTGCACTTCAACTCGGACGACTGGGAGTCCGGCAATGAGGACAAGGGACTCGAAGGCGCCGCCGGCGAGGGCGAAGGGGCGTGGCGGTTGGAGTTCGAGAGCGAACTGGACCTCGTGGTATCGGCCTACGTGCGCACGTCGGACGGCTTTCTGACGAGCATGCACGACCTGGTCGACCGGAACGCCTGCGCCGCCGAGGCGGCGGAGAGCGGACCGGTCCCGGCCCGCAGCCCGCGCTCGTTCGCGTTTCGCCCGTGCCGGGACGAATCCCGCGTCCCGTTCTTCAATCCGGCGAGCAACACGCGGCAGGTCAGTTCGCTGCGGCTCGTCAACCTGGGCGACGCGGACGCCGCGGTCGCCATCCTCGGCGTCGACGACGACGGCGCACAACGCGGCCCGGCGAGGCTGTCGCTGCCGGGGGGCGCCGCATGGAACCTGACCTCGCAACAGCTCGAGTCCGGCGACGCCGACGGCCTGGCCGGCGCCCTGGGCGACGGGACGGGCAAGTGGGAGTTGCGTGTCCACGTCGCGGACGAAGCCGCAGGCGATGTCATGGTGATGAGCCTGCTGGAGAGCCCCACCGGACACTTGACCAACCTGTCCACCTGGCCGGACGACGAGCTGCGAACGAGATAAGCCCTGCCGTCCCGCAGCCGTCGAACACGCCCGAGATCTCCTACGCGAATCTCTTGCGATCGCTTACACGCATTGCAGACATTGCCCACAGCGCCCGGCCGGCCGTCTCGGCGATCGTCCACCCGCTACAACCGCCGGATGGCAGACATGGCGGACCCGGTCAGCCACGACCAGAACTTCAAGAACATCATCGTCGAGTACCCGCGCGAGGCGCTCGAGTTCTTCGCGCCCGGCGAGGCGTCGGATCCCGACGACGAGGCGCGCTTCGTCCCGGTGCGCCAAGAGCTGCTGAAGGAGCGCCTGGGAGGCCGGTTCCGGGCTCTGGACACCCCGCTGCTGGTGGAGTGGGCCGATGGCCGCCGCGAGGCGGTCGTGTTCGCGCTGGAGGAAGAGTCCAACTCGCGCCGGTTCTCGCTTCACCGTCTGGCGCACTACTGCCTCGACCTCGCGGACATGCTCGGCACGAACCGCGTGGTGCCGGTGGTGGTCTTCCTGCGCGATGCCGCCCGGGTGCCGACGTCGCTCGCCCTCGGCACCGAGCGCGGCGCCTACCTGACCTTCGAGTACATCCCGTGCAAGCTCGCGGAGATGCCCGCCGAGCGCTGGCTGGACAGCGGCAACCTGGTGGCTCGGGTCAACCTGCCGAACATGCGCAGCGACCCGGCGCGCCGGGTCGAGACCTACGCGGCGGCGGTGCGCGGCCTTTTCGAGTTGGAGCCCGACCCCCGCAGGCGGGAGAAGTACGTCGACTTCATCGACACCTATGCAGATCTCGACGACAATGAGCGTCGGCGCTACGAGGAGCAGTACCCACAGGAGGGCAAAACCATGGCAGGAATCGTCCAACGGGCGCGCGACGAAGGCGAGCAGCAGGGGGAACGGAAGTTGCTGCGGCGGCAGCTGCGGCGGCGGTTCGGCCTCCTGCCGCCCGAAGCCGACGAACGGATCGGCCGGGCGTCGAGGCGCGACCTCGAGTCCTGGGCCGAGAACGTGCTCGACGCCAGCACGCTCGACGAGGTGTTCGATTCGAACCGCTAGCGTTCTTCACCAGCGCCCGTCCGCACACTTGGTTCGTTGTCCCGCCGACCCCGTACCCCGCACGTCCGCCATGGTCGCTGGTCAATGAACGAGCGCGCGTAGGGAACACCCTTGTCCCGTCCCGAACGTCGCCCCTACGTGAGCAATTCCAGCCAATGTACGACGGGCACGCCCACGGCGTCCGCTAAGTGCGTTTGGCAGCCGACATTGGCGGTGGCGATCACGTCCGGGCCATGCCGGGCGAGGGCCGCCGCCTTGCGTTCCTTCAGTTCGTTCGCCATGCCCGGCTGCAGCAGGCTGTAGGAACCCGCCGATCCGCAGCAGAGATGTTGATCGGCGACCGGGACGAGCCGATAGCCCGTGGCGGTCAGGATCTCCTCCACCAACCCGGTGAGCCGCTGGCCATGCTGCAGGGTGCAGGGCGGATGCCAGGCCACGGTTTCCGCTTCCCGCCCGTTGACCGGGTTCTTGTCGAAGTCGAACCCGGCGAGCACTTCTGCAACGTCCCGCACCTTGTCCGCGAACCGCATCGCGGCGTCGTCCCCGAGCAGCCGGCCGTAGTCCTTGAGGGTGACCCCGCAGCCGCTGGCGGTGGAGATGACGATGTCAACCTCGTCAGCCGCCAGTTGTTCCACGTTGCGGCGCATCGACGCGTGCGCCGCGGCGGTTCTGCCCGCATGTAGCGCCAAGCCGCCACAGCATTCCTCGGCGTCGGCGGCGAACGGTGCCATGCCCCGCGCTTCCAGCAGAGCCGCCAGGTGAGCGTTCACTTCCGGTGTCACAACCCGTTGCACGCAGCCCTGCATGAGCAATACACGACCGTGCGCGGGTAGGGGCCGATGGCTAGGTGGACGCCTCAGTAGGCGACGTAGGCGGCGCGGCAATAGCCGCCGCAACGGCCGAGCCAGCGCGACGAGCGGCACGAGCAGGCCCGGTTTCGGTACGATGGCGAGCAGGAGCAGGCGAAGCAGGTTCCGGCTGGGCCGCTGCTCCTCGAGCACTTCGCGCCCGATCTCCGCGAGTTCCCCGTAGCGGACCCCGGAGGGGCAGGTGGTCTCGCAGGCCCGGCAGGTCAGGCAGCGGTCGAGGTGGGTGCGCGCCACCGCGTTGGCTTCGCCGGACTCGAGCAAGCCCTTGATGAGATAGATGCGACCGCGCGGCCCGTCCAGTTCGTCGCCGCGTACTTGGTAGGTGGGACAGGTCGCGTTGCACATGCCGCAGTGCACGCAGGTTCTCAAGATCGCGTTGGCCCGGCGTCCCCGTTGCGTGGCGAGGGTGGCCTCGGGAATCTCGGTGCGCACCTAGCCCTCCGTCGACCCCTGAAAGCCGCCGACGCCCGGATTGAAGACGCCGTCGGGGTCGAAGGCATGCTTCAAGCGCGCCGTCACCTTCGCCGTCGCCGGATCGGCCGCCGGGCGCGTCGCGGGTTGCCGGCCCCGCGAAAACGTCGTCGCAAACCCGCCCTCCCCAAGCTCGACGGGCCCACCATGCGACCAGGCCTGGCATCCACCCCACTCGATGAGCGCGTCTCCCGACTCGAATCGCGACCCTCGGGGCAGCGACCACCGGGTGAGCGCCCCGGCCGCGTCCGCAAAGAACGGGTGCGCATGGTCGCGCACCGCCGCCCACAACGCGGGGTCGGCCGGCTTCCCCAGGTCCAATGCCGAGCGGGCGCTCGATACGCCCGGCGCACTGCCCGAGAGGCGTAGGTGCAACGTGTTGCCAAGAAAGCATGTGCCCGTGATGGGAAGCGGTTGCCGCGCCCAGTCCCGAACCAGCCGTCCCGCCTCCCCGGCATCGCAGGGCACGGCAAGGGTCTCCTCGGCCGCCGGCACGGGCAGCACCCGCACGCTCGCCGAGAGAATCACGCCGAGGGCACCCCGGGCGCCGATCATGAGCCTGGACACGTCGTAGCCCGCCACGTTCTTCATCACGCTGCCGCCGAAACGCAGCCGTTCGCCCCGCCCGTTGACAATCTCGACCCCCAGAACGGCATCCCGGACACTGCCCCGCCACGGTCGCGCCGGGCCCGACAGGCCGCTCGCCAACGCACCGCCCAAGGTCCCCACCCCGTCGAACCGGGGCGGATCGAAGGGCAGCATCTGGCCTTTCTCCGCCAGGACGTCGGTCAACTCCCCGAGGGAGGTGCCCGCCCAAGCGGTCACGACCAATTCTTCCGGCCGGTAGTCGATGATCCCCGACAGGCTCTGGGTGGACAGCGTGTCCTCCCCGGCAAGGGGCCCAAGCAACGCCTTGCTGCCGTGGCCGACGATCGCGACGCTCGACGACATGCGGCGACACGCCGCCACGGCGGATTGCAGGCGATCGGCTTCGTGCATGCGACGTGGCAGCCGGGTTAGGCGCGCCGGGGACGGGGTTGTCCCGTTGCGCCGGACCCGGAGCGTGCGTCGCGGGCGACAGCAAGGGTCGCCCCGACGTTGGCGGGCCACGACATTAGAACCGTTCCAGGTCGGGATGGGGAACACGGCCCTGGTGGACCCGCATGCCGCCGAGTTCGGAACAGCGTGCCAAGGTGGGGATGGCCTTGCCCGGGTTCATGAGCCCATCGGGGTCGAAGGCGGCCTTCAGGGCATGGAACTGGCTCAGTTCCTCGTCGTTGAACTGCACGCACATGGTGTTCAGCTTCTCCACGCCGACGCCGTGTTCGCCGGTCACGGTGCCGCCGGCTTCCACGCAGAGCCGCAATATCCGGTCTCCGAGTTCCTCGGCCTGTTCCAACTGCCCCGGCAGATTGGCGTCGAACAGGATCAGCGGGTGCAGGTTGCCGTCGCCGGCATGGAACACGTTGGCGACGCGCAAGCCGAATTCCTCCGACAAGGTGCCGATGCCGTTCAGCACCTCGGCGAGCCTGGCACGGGGAATCGTCCCGTCCATGCAGTAGTAGTCCGGTGCCAGACGTCCCATCGCCGGAAACGCGGCCTTGCGCCCTTTCCAAAGGCGTTCCTGGGCCGCGGCATCCTCGGCCAGGCGAACCTCGGCCCCGTGGGCGACGAGCACCGATTGGACGCGCCGTGCGTCGGCGGCCACTTCCTCAACGGTCCCGTCGAGTTCGCAAAGCAGGATCGCCGCGGCTTCCCGGGGGTAGCCCGCGTCGGCGAAGTCCTCCGCGGCACGGATGGACGGGTTGTCCATCATCTCGAGCCCCGCCGGGATGATGCCCTCGGCGATGATGGCGCCCACGGCCCGGCCGGCGTCTTCGAGAACGCCGAAAGATCCGAGCAGTACGGTCTTGGCCACCGGCAACGGCAGCAGTTTCACGGTGACTTCGGTGACCACCCCGAGCATGCCCTCGGAGCCCATCATGATCGCCAGGAGATCGAGACCCGGCGACTCCAGGGTCTTGCCGCCGAGAACGAGTTCGTCGCCTTCGAAGGTCTCGACCCTGAGTCCGATCACGTTGTGCACGGTGAGGCCGTACTTCAGGCAATGCACGCCCCCGGAGTTCTCCGCGACGTTGCCGCCGATGCTGCAGGCAAGCTGCGACGACGGATCCGGCGCGTAGTAGAGACCGTGCTCGCGCACCGCTTCGCTGATGGCGAGATTGGTGACACCCGGTTCCAACGTCGCCGTGCAGGCATCGAGGTCGACCTCCTTGATGCGGTTCATCTTGGTCAAGGTCAACAGCACGCCGTCCGTGAGCGGCCTCGCCCCGCCCGACAAACCCGTGCCGGCGCCGCGCGTGACCACCGGCACGCGGTGCTCGCGGCAGATGGCGAGCACGGCCCGGACCTGTTCCACCGTCTCCGGCAGCACGACCGCCCAAGGGGTCTCCCGGATCGCCGTCAGGCCATCGGTCTCGAACGGTCGCACGGCGTGCTCGCCGGTCAGCACGGAGGAGCCCGGCAGACTGGCACGAAGCCTTGCGAGTACCTTGGGGTTCGACATGAGCCTCGATGGTGACTTGAGCGGCGTGGAGCGGTCTACCCGCGTCGTCGTACCATGACGGGGTTCCGCAAGCAAATCGAACTGTGCAGCACTGGGTATTCGGCTACGGCTCGCTCATCTGGCGGGTGGACTTTCCCCACCACGAACGGCGTCGAGCCGACGTTCGCGGTTGGGCGCGTCGTTTCTGGCAGGGCTCCCACGATCACCGCGGTACGCCGGATGCCCCCGGTCGCGTGGTGACCCTCGTCGAACAGGCAGATGCCGTGTGCGTCGGCGCCGCCTACCGCGTCGACGAAGCCGTGTTCGAGCACCTCGACCACCGAGAGAAGAACGGCTACGAGCGCGTAGGGGTGACGATGCGGCTGTCCGCGACCCACGGAGCGCCTCCCGCAGGCGACACCGTGAACGGCGTGACCTACATCGCGTCACCCGGAAACGTCGCCTTTCTCGGGCCTGCGGACATCGACGACATGGTTGCGCAGATCGCACGTTCGCGCGGTCCGAGCGGCAGCAACCGCGACTACCTCTTCCAACTTGCAGCGGCCTTGAACGACCTCGGCTGCCAGGACGACCACGTCGGGGCGCTGATCGGGCGCTTGCACAGGCGCGGCGCGCAGCGTCCTCAGTAGTCGACGACGTCGTTCTCGAACGCGAAGCCGTGTTCCGGCATCACCAACCGGTGCCGGGGCCCCTTCCGGTCGGCGTCCCAGTCCTCGTAGCCGGCATCGCCCGCCCATAGTGCGACGCGGACGCCGTCCGCCCGCTTGACCGCCCGGGTCTCGTAGAAGCGGGGGTCGCGGGAACCCAACTCCTTGAGCAGAGCACCCACCGGCCGGTAGAGGGACAGGTGATGGAGCGTCACCCAAGTCGGCGGTACCAAGTCGATTTCGCCTTCGGCATGCTTCGCGAGTGCATCCGCCGGCCGGATCCAACGGTGGTCCTCGATCTCGCCCCCGTCGATGTCGATGGCCTCGTCGCCTGCACGGGCCGCGAAGAACCAGGTGGCGAAGCGAACCGGGGTGCTCGGCGGCGGCGTCCAATGGGCAAACCAGATGAATGCGGCGGGATCGAGTGTGACCCCGGCCTCCTCCGCGGCCTCCCGCGCCGCAGCATTGCGCGCCGCCACGTCCTTGTCGCCATCCGCAGGGTAGTCCTCCGGATCGATGCGGCCACCCGGAAAGACCCACATGCCCCCGAAGGCGATCTTCGAGTTCTTGCGCAGCATGAGCACTTCCGGACCGTCGTGGGCATCGCGCAGCAGGACCACGGTGGCCGCCGGGGTCGCGGGGCGCGCCTCCTTGGCGGGATTGTCGAGGTCGCCGTAGATGTCGTTGGCGTGTTTGGTCGGTTCGTCTTGGCGTTTGCTCACGATCAAGACCCGGGAGTGGTCGCCGCGCTCGTTGGGTCCGCCGTCGTCTGCGCCGTCGGCACCGCTAGGCTAGAACGGTCGGCCTGTACGTTCTTACCAAGGAAATGGGGCGCGGTGGCGTTGTAGAGGCCAAGTCCGGCGATGAGTGCCAGCACGAGGAACACGTACTTGTTCTGACTGCGGAGCGCATCGAACTTGGCGTCGAACTTGGCATCCATGGCCTCGAACCTGGCATCCACGGCGTCGAACTTGGCATCCACGCCGTCGAACTTGCCATCCACGCCGTCGAACTTGGCGTCGAACTTGGTCTCCAGCACGTCGATCCTGTTGCCGAGACCGTCGATGTCGCCCCTCAGTTCCGTGACGGCGTCGTTGAGGTCGCCCTTCAATCCCGTGACGGCGTCGTTGAGGTCGCCCTTCAATCCCGTGACGGCGTCGTTGAGGTCGCCCTTCAATCCCGTGACGGCGTCGTTGAGGTCGCCCTTCAATCCCGTGACGGCGTCGTTGAGGTCGCCCTTCAATCCCGTGACGGCGTCGTTGAGGTCTCTACGGGTCACCAGCCCTTCGGTGAGTTCGTCGTTCAGGGCGCGAGACATCCCCTCGGCCTGTCCCGGTTCCACACCGGCCTGTTTGAGCCGATCTGCATACCTTAGCGTGTCGATCACAGTGGCGGTCATGTCGTCCAACTACGAGTAGTAAAACTACACGATGCACGACCGTTTGGGGCATGTCTGTAGGAAATCTGCCATGTCTTCAAAGAAATAATGCCTCGTCCTGGGCAACATCGGCGACGGTCGCCGCCTCTTCGACGGATCGCCGCACGCGGAGGAACGAAATCGGCGCACCACACGGTAGAATGTCGCGTTTGTACGGACCCGCCTTCGGGGGCGCGTCCGGGGAGAAGGCCATGAATTCCAGGCTCTGCGACGAACTCGGCATCGAGTTCCCGCTGTTCGCGTTCAGCCACTGCCGCGACGTGATCGCGGCGGTCACCAACGCCGGCGGCTTCGGCGTGCTCGGCGCTGCGGGCCACTCGCCGGCCACCCTCGACATCGAACTCAACTGGATCGATCAGCAGGTCGGCGGCAAATCCTACGGGGTCGACCTCCTGGTGCCGACCAGCATGGACAGCAAGGAACGCTCGCTCACCGCCCAGGAACTCGAAGACCGCATCCCCGAGGAGCACAAACGCTACATCGCCGAACTCCTCGCCCAGCACGATATCGACACCGGCGATCTCTGGGACGACACCGCCCAGGACGGGGTCGGCGACAACATGCGCGAGGTCGGCGCCGGGAAGATTCTCGATGCCGCGTTCGCGCACCCCGTCAAACTCGTGGTCAATGCCCTTGGCGTGCCGCCGCCGTTCATGTTCGACCGGGCCCGGGCCAAGGGCATCAAGGTGGGCGCCCTGGCCGGTGCCAAGGAACACGCCATCAAACACGCCGAAGCGGGCGTGGACGTCATCATCGTCGCCGGCACCGAGGCCGGCGGCCACTGCGGCGAAGTGTCCACCATGGTGCTGCTGCCCGAGGTGCTCGATGCGCTTGCACCGTACGGCAACCGCAGCCACGTGGTCGCCGCCGGCGGCATCGTCACCGGCCGGCAGATGGCGGCCTGCATGGCCATGGGGGCAGCGGGCGTCTGGACCGGTTCCGTGTGGCTCACCACGGCGGAAGCCGAAACGCTGCCCGTCGTGAAGGAGAAGATGCTCGCCGCCAACTCGCGTCAGACCGTGCGTTCCCGAAGCCGAACCGGCAAGTACACGCGTCAGCTCAAATCCGCGTGGACGGACGCCTGGACCACCGAGGAAGCACCGAATCCGTTGCCGATGCCGCTGCAGGGCGTGCTCGCCGGCGCCGCGTTCCGGAAGATCAACAAGCTTGCGCAGTCGGACCACCCGGGCGCGCGCCAACTCGTCAACTACTACGTCGGCCAAGGCGTTGGGCTGATGAACGAGACGGGTTCCGCGCGCACCGTGGTCTACAACTTCATGGCCGATTTCGCCGACGCCGCCGAACGGCTCGCGGATGCCGTCGGCGAGTAGCTGCCACCACCCGATGCAAAAACCCCTCACCGTCGTGCACACGTCAGACGTGCACCTAGACAGCCGCGATACCGACAAGGCCACCGACGGGTTCCGCAGCCGCGCCGAACGCGCGTTCGCGGGTGTTGTCGACGCGACCCACGAGGTGGATGCCGACCTCCTGCTGATCGCCGGCGACCTGTTCGACAACAACCGCGTCGACGGGACCAACATCGACTTCGTCTATCGGCAGTTCGACCGCCTGCGCTGCCCGGTGGTGATGCTGCCGGGCAACCACGACGTACACGACGACAGCTCCGTCTGGAACCGCTTCGACTTCGACGAGGCAGGCGAGCACGTGCACGCCCTGATGTCCCACGACGGCAACTGCGTGACCCTCGACGAGATCGGTGCCCGGGTGTGGGGCAAGGCCATGGCCGAACACGCCCCCGAGAACTACCCGCTGGTGGGCGTGCCCGAGCGCCACGACCAGCATTGGAACATCGGCATGGCGCACGGCCAAGTTTGCGAACGTCGCGTCGGTCAAGGCTCGTCGCCGATCACCCGCGAGGAAATCCGCACGTCCGGCTTCGACTACCTGGCCCTCGGCCACATCCATGTCTGGGGAGATCACAGCGAGGGCGACACGGTGGCGGTCTATTCCGGCTCGCCGGTCGCCCACTTCGCCGGCGCCAACGGGGGATACGTGGCGGTGGTCAGTCTCTGCCCCCGCGACGGAGTTCGCGTCGAGAGCCGTAAGGTAACAAGCTGGGATCGGGTGATGGAGCGATCCAGCGGCGGTTTCCCGTTTTGAACGCCCGAGGGCCTTAAGGGAGAACGATCTATGGAATTCCGTCTTGAAGCGAGGCAGTGGCTTGAAGCCAATTGCCCGGACAGCATGCGCCGGGGCATGGGCGGCTACACCGCCGGCGGCCGCAAGGCGGTGTACGGCAATCCCGACACCAAGCTGTGGCTCGACCGCATGGCCGAACGGGGCTGGACGGCGCCCACCTGGCCCAAGGAATACGGCGGCGGCGGGCTCACCAACGCCGAACTCATGATCCTCGACGACGAGATGCGGCGCATCAACGCGCCCGCCCCGTTGACCGGCCACGGACTCACCATGATCGGGCCCGCGATCATCGAGTTCGGCACCGATGCCCAATGCCGGGAACACCTGCCGCCCATCACCCGCGGCGAGATCCGCTGGTGCCAGGGCTACAGCGAACCCGGCGCCGGTTCCGATCTCGCGGGCCTCATGATGCGCGCCGAGGAGGATGGCGACGACTTCGTGGTCAACGGCTCGAAGATCTGGACCTCCGGCGCCCAAGGCGCGGACTGGATCTTCTGCCTGGTGCGCACCGACTTCGAGGCGTCCAAGCACGAGGGCATCTCCTTCCTAGTGCTCGACATGGAGACACCCGGCGTCACCGTTACCCCCATCGAACTCATCAGCGGCGCCTCCGAGTTCTGCCAGACCTTCTTCGACGACGTGCGGGTTCCGAAGCGCAACCTGATCGGTCAGCCGGGCAACGGCTGGACCGTGGGCAAACGGCTGCTGCAATACGAGCGCAGTTCCATCGGCGGGCGCGGCGGCACGCGCCAGAAGGCCAAGACCATCGACGCGTGGGCGAAGGAGTACGTGGGCGAAGTGGAGGGACGGATCGCCGACCCGGCCGTCCGCGACGCCGTCACCGAACAGCGCATCGGCGACGACGCGTATCAACTGACCATCCGCCGTTCGTTCGAGGAGGCCACGAGTTCGCAGGCGCCCAGTTTCCTGTCGTCCATGTTCAAGCTCTACGGCACCGAGCAGAACATGCGCCGCAACGATTTGCTCATGTCCATTCTCGGCACCCAAGGCCTCGGCTGGGCCGGCGACGGCTTCACCGGTGCCGAACGCGGCTCGACCCGCGGCTGGCTGCGCTCCAAGGCGAACTCCATCGAGGGGGGCACTTCCGAGATCCAGCGCAACATCATCGCCAAGCGGGTGCTGGGCCTGCCGGACTGACACTGCGTGGGTGGCGGATGACAGCGGCCGGGCCGCGATCGCGGAGTTCCCGTAGCGCCCCACAGCCGGGCGGGCCGCGTCCGAAGGACGCGCCTTCGCCATTCGCTGTGCGCTCTAACGCGCCGCTTGCGGCGCGCCGCCTCCGCCTCCGGCCCAGCCACATCGACCCCGAGGCCTGTCCGCCCCCGGGTCCGTGCACGGCACGCCGATTCAGCACAGGCGACGGCACACCCGGCCGCGTGCGATATTCTCGCCCCGACGTCATCCCGTAGACACGCCCATGTCGGATGCCAGCGATCCCGAGTCGCGAAAACCCAAGCGTCGCTGGGCAGGGACCACGCAGGTCGTCGTGGTGATCGCGTTGGTCCTGCTCGCCCTGCTGTACGCCCGGGCGCCGGACAACAACACCGCCGAGTTGCAAATCGGGGCCGCCGAGAGTCCCAAGCCGCTGGTCAACGTCTTCCATCCCCTCGCCGGCGCCAACCTGCTGACTGTCGCCGCGACCGGTTCCGTCGACGTCCGCAATCGCGTCGCGCTAACACCCCAGGTGACCGGCCGGGTCGTGTCCATCTCGGCGTCGCTGCGCGTCGGCGGCACGTTTGCCGCCGGTGAACAACTGCTGGTCATCGATCGGCGCGACTTCCAACTCGCCGCCGAGGCGGCCGAGGCCGACGTCGCCACCGCGGAATCGGACCTCAGACTCGAACAGGCGAAGAGCGACGCCGCCCGGGCCAACTACGACCTGTTGCATCCGGACGAGGAAGTGCCCGCGCTGGTCGCCCGGGTGCCGCAGATCGCCCAGGCCGAAGCGCGGCTCGCCGCCGCCCGCGCCCGTCAGCGCGTGGCCGCACTCGATCTGGAAAGGACCGTGTTTTCGCTGCCCTTCGACGGCACCGTGACCCGGACGGGCGCGGAAGTCGGCCAACTGCTGACCCGCGGGCAATCCTTCGGGGAAGTCTTCGCCGACGACGCCATCGAAGTCGTCGCGCCCGTTTCCGCCGACGACCTGAAGCGCCTGGACCCGGCCGTCGGCCGCCGGGCCCGGATAAGCGATCCGTACCGCACTTTCGATGCAGTCGTTGCAAAGGTATCCGCCGAACTCGACACCCGTTCGCGGTTCGCGACCCTCTATCTCAAGGTGACCGGCGAACCGCCGCTGCCCGGTACCTTCGTCGACGTCGAGATCGAGGGCCCCGTGTTCGCCGATACCTTCCTGCTCCCGGATGCGGCGGAGCAGGCCAATGATCGCGTCTGGATCGTCGCGGGCGGCGAACTGCGTGCCGTCACGACCCCCACCATGGGCCGCACCACCAACGGCTGGATCACGCCCGCCTTCGATCCGGCGGACGGCGTGGTACTCGGTGCGGTACCCGGTGCCCAAGAGGGGCAGGCTGTGCAGGTCGCCAACGCCGAACGCCAGGGGGCGAACGCCGGGCCACGTGCCGAAAGGCCATGAGCGACGCAGCGGCGCCGCCAGCGGTTCCCCCCACCCTCCCCGACCGGGGGTTCGTGCAGTACTTCGCCAACAATCCGGTCGCCGCCAACCTCATCATGACGCTCATGCTGGTGGGCGGCCTGCTTGCGGGAATGCGCTTGACCGCGCAGATCTTCCCCACCGTCGCGCCGGGAATCGTCCTCGTCACCGTTGCCTATCCGGGCGCAACCCCCACCGAAGTGGAGGAAGGCATCACGCGCCGCGTGGAAGAGGCGGTGTCCGGCATCGACGGCGTCGACCGGGTCACCTCCAAGGCCGCCGAAAACGTCGGCACCGTCACCATCGAGCTGAAGGACTTCGTCGATCCCAAGAAGGTCCGGGACGACGTGGAGGCGGCGGTGGACCGACTGGCCGACTTTCCACCGGAAGAAGCCGAGCAGGCCGAGGTGGTCGCCGCCGAGACCGTCAGCGACGTGATGACCCTGGTGGTCTCCTCCGAGCTATCCGAGGCGGAACTGCGCCTTGGCGCCGAGGACCTCGAGGAAGCGCTCCTCTCGCTGCCCGCGGTTTCGCTGGTGTCCCTGTCCGGCGCCCGGGACTACGAGATCGCCATCGAGGTCCGGGAGCAGGATCTCCGGCGCTTTGGGCTGACCATCGATCGGGTGGCCGCCGCCATTCGCCGCTCGTCGCTCAACCTGTCCTCCGGCGAGCTGCGCACCGATGCGGGCGACGTGCTCTTGCGCACCAACCTAAAACGCGAGCGCGGCGAGGAATTCGAGGACATCGTCCTGCGCGCGAGTCCAGACGGGACCATCCTGCGCCTGGGCGACGTCGCCACGGTACGCGACGGCTTCGCCGACGTGGATCTCCTAAACGAGTACAACGGCCGGCAGAGCGTCTTCGTACGGGTCCAGAAGTCCGAAGCCGAGGACGTCCTGGTGATCGCGGACGCGATCAAGGATCTGCTCTCGACCTACCAACCGCCGCCGGGCATCGACGTCGCGATCTGGGAGGATCAGACGGACATCCTCGCGGCACGCCTGAGTCTCCTGGTGCGCAACGGCGTGCTGGGGTTCGCCCTGGTGTTCCTGTTCCTCGTGGTCATGCTCGACCTGCGACTCGCCATGTGGGTCGCCATGGGCGTTCCCATTTCCTTCCTCGGCGCATTCCTCCTGTTCGACTTCCTCGCCGTCAACATCAACATGGTGTCCCTGTTCGCGCTCATCATGGTGCTCGGCATCGTGGTGGACGACGCCGTGGTGGTGGGCGAGAACATCGTCGCCGAACAGGAAGCCGGCCGCCTCGTGGGCCCGGCAGCGGCGGTCGCGGGTGCACACGGCGTCCAGGGGCCCGTGCTGATCGGCGTGCTGACCACCATGGCCGCGTTCGCGCCGCTGATGTTCGTCACCGGCGTGTTCGGGCAGATCCTCGGGGAGGTCGCCGTCGTCGTGATCACCGTGCTGACGATGTCGCTCATCGAGGTCTTCTACATCCTCCCCGCGCACCTGTCACACGGCGGTCCCTGGAGTCGCTGGCCGCTCGACGCCTTCCAGGCTTGGGTCGCCCGGGGGGTGCGGCGGTTCCGGGACGACACCCTCGTCCCCGCAGTGGCCGCCGCGGTGCGACACCGCTACCTGACGCTGCTCGGCGGCGTGGCGCTGATGGCCGTCGCCGCGGCGATGGTCGGCACCGGGATCGTGCGGTTCAACTTCATGCCGAACCTGGAACCGGACCTGATCACCGCCGATGTGCAGTTCCCGGTCGGCACGCCCTTCGAGGTCACCCGCACCGCCGCCGAGCACATCGCGCGGGCGGCCCATGCCACCAACGCCGAGATCGACGAGTCGCCCTTCCGCGCCGTCAGTGTCACCGTGGGCGGACGGGCCCGCGACTCCACCGGCCCCATGGCCGTCGGCGGCATGGACATCGCGAGCAACTTCGCCATGGTGCAGGTCCAACTCAAGATCTCCCGCACCCAATCGGCCCAGCAACTCGAACGGCTCTGGCGGGCCAAGGTGGGCGAGGTCGCCGGTGCCGAGCGGCTGTCGTTCTCGTCGGCGTTCTTCTCCGACGAGGTATCCATCGAGTACGAACTCGCGCACCCGGACGACGATGTCCTCATCGAAGCCGTGGAGGAAATGAAGCGCGGCTATCGCGGCATTCCCGGCATGGTCGAAGTCGACGACACGGCCAACGAAGGCAAACGCCAGTACGACATCGAACTCACCGCCGCCGGCGAGGCCGCCGGTCTGTCGCCGGCCGATATCGCGCGCCAACTCCGGGGCGCGTTCTGGGGCAACGAGGTGCAGCGCATCCAGCGAGGCCGCCAGGAGATCAAGGTCATGGTCAAGAACCCGGAGGATCAGCGCCGCAGCACGCGCGACCTCTACAACGTCCGCATCCGCCTGGCCGACGGGACCGAGGCACCGCTGTCGGCCGTGGCGGAGTTGGCGGAGTCCCGGGACTTCTCCTCCATCGACCGGGTCGACGGACTGCGGGTGGTCAAGGTGCGCGGCCGGGTTGATACGAACGTCATCACCACCAGCCAAGCCGACGCGATCGTCCGGGACGAGTTGATGCCGTCACTGCGCGAAGCCTATCCGGGTCTCGCGGTCATCCAGTCGGGGTTCGGACGAGAGCAGGCCCAGGACATGGCGGCGCTGGGCGACCTCGCCATCGTCGCGCTGCTGGTGATCTTCGTCCTGCTCGCCTCCAAGCTCCGGAGCTACTCCGAGCCGCTCATCATCCTCGCCGGGGTGCCGCTCGGCGCTTCGGGTGCCGTCATCGGCCACTTCATTCTGGGCTACGACCTGTCGTTCATCTCGATGTTCGGCATGGTCGCGTTGAGCGGCGTGGTGGTGAACGACTCGCTGGTCATGATCGACCGCTACAACAAGATCCGCCTGGCGTCGGGATTGGCGCCCGCCGAGGCCATCGTGGAAGCCGTCCGGCACCGTTTCCGGGCGATCTTCCTGACCACCGCGACCACCGCGCTGGGCCTCACACCGATGCTCTTCGAGACCGACACCCAGGCACAGTTCCTGATCCCCATGGCCGTCAGCCTCGCCACCGGAATCCTTTTCGCGAGCGTGATGATCCTGTTCGTGGTGCCGGCGCTGACGATGATCGTGGCGGGACGGGAAGGGAAGCGCCCGGTAGTGATCTCAGCCAAGGCGACATCATAGGTTGCGACTCGGCCACGTAGGCACCCCGGCCGACGACACGCTCGGACTCCAGCTCCATTGCGTCGAACAACGCCAATGGCATATTATTTCCAATAATCAACGAAAAACCGTTGAGATTGCAAAATGATCCACGAATTCACGGTATCCAACTTCCTCTCCGTTGGAGAAGAGGCGGTCATCGATCTACGCATTCGGGGGACGGCACCCGACCTCAACTCCTTCCGGCACAGCGGCGCGAAACCTTCGTTACGCCTTCCCACCGCGATCGTGCTCATGGGACCGAACGGATCGGGCAAGACGACGATGTTGACGGCATTGGTCAGGGCTCTTCAAATTGCGTCCGCGCGCTTGGGCGACAGCACGGCTATCGAGTCGGTAATCCCTTTCATGTCGGCGAAAACCCGGCGGATTCCAACCCGGTTCTGTCTCGTGACGGAGGAAGACTGGCTTGCCCCCGGCGATGCTCCGCAAGTGTTTCGGTACATCGTGGAGATCGATCACGGGGTCAGATCAGTCGATGGGTTCGAAAGTCTTGCCGACCGATCCGTTTCGGTACGATCCGAGAAACTGTTTCACTTTCCAAGGGGTCGTCCCCGGAGGCTCCTCGACCGGGGTTCGGCTTCAACGTCGATCTATACCGCACCCGAATTCGGGTTGCGAGCCCAGGATGATCGGCTCAAGGCCGTGCGCCCCGATTCCTCGGCCATCTCTACCCTCAACGAACTCAACGTTGAGCTTGCGGGCAGAATAGCCGAGAGGTTTCGAAGCTACCTCCATTCAACCAACCTTGACCCAAGGGGAAGCCTCAATGAGGCCGTGTTGGGTAGCATGTCCGAAGTTGCTCCCGAGTTGATCCGTCGTGTCGGCAGAGATATCCATTGCGCCGACCTTGGGATTCGGGGTATGGAGCTACGGGACGGCAACACCGGACGGACCTTCTGGTTCGAACACGAGGGTGTCGATGCCCCCATACCACTAGGTCTTGAGTCGCACGGTACCCAAAGGCTCTTACAACTGCTTCCTCAGATCGGGTTGGCCCTAGACACCGCCGGACTCGCCGTTTTCGACGAAGTCGACGCCGACCTCCACGTTGACCTCGCCAACGAGTTGATCGGTTGGTTCCGATCTCGCGTACGCAATCCGAAGGGTGCCCAATTGTTCCTGACGACCCATAACGTTGGCCTACTCGATGACTGCGAGAAGGAGGAACTGTTCATCGTCGAAAAGGACTCTTCCGGCAGCACGCAGATACATGGTGCCCAGGACGTCGAGGGACTGCGGCGGGACGCCCGTCTGTACCCCAAGTATCGTGCAGGTGCGATTGGCGGCATCCCCAGCTTGGGCTGAACCATGCCTCGCGGTCTGAGGACACGTCGCGGTCGGATTTTCCCGCGTAGACGCGTAGTTTTCGTTGGCGGAGAGGGTCCGAGCGAGAGGGCATTCGCGCGCTTCCTCCAGCAATGCTGCACCGAAGTGGCGCTCAACGTTCATTTGAGATCCTGGGAGGGAAGCGGCGGCGACTCCCTTTCCGTCGTACGCGACATGAGTCGATATCTGAAACGCCAGCAGTTCGCCGCCGAAGTCGAAACGAAGGTGGTCCTACTCGATGAAGACCGTATCGACGAGGATTATCGAAATGGTCGTGACGCACGAGCATACGCACGCCAGTCTGGGATTGGGATCGTGCTCCAAACTCCAAATCTGGAGGGCGTTCTACTCAGACTACATCCGAACAACGAGCAGCGGGTGGTCTCTGCCCACGAAGCCGAACGCGAGCTCAAGCGAATCTGGCCAAGTTACAGGAAGCCACCCAGTTCAACTCAGTTGAGCAGTCGGTTTTCGCTCGCCGATCTACGGCGGGCCGCCAAGCACGATCCCGAGTTGCGACAACTGCTCACCACAATCGGATTGATCCGAGTTGACCGCTAGAAATGCGAGACGCCGCCGTCGATGGCGATGGTGTCGCCGGTGTGGTAGCTGCTCTCGTCGCTGGCGAAGTACACGGCGATACCCTTGAAGTCCTCCGGCTGGCCCCAGCGGCGCTGGGGAATGCGCTTGATGACCCGGGTCTGGAACGCCTCCGTCTGGAATGCCCGCTCGGTCATCGCCGTTTCGATCCAACCCGGGATGATGGCGTTGGCGCGGATGCCGTAGCGTGCCTGTCCCACGGCCAGCGACTGGATCAATGCGATCACGCCCGCCTTGGTGGCGGAGTAGTGCTCGCTGCCGGCCGCGCCGAAGCGCGCGGTGCCGCTGCTGGTTACCACCAACGACCCGCCCCGGCCGGACTTGCGCATGTGCTTGACGGTTTCGCGGAAGGTGAACATGACGCCGTCCATGTTGACCTTGAAGACCCGGTGCCAGTCCTCGATGGTCATGGCGTCGAACTGACCCCCGCCGCCGCCGACCCCCGCATTGGCGAAGCACGAATCCACGTTGCCGAAGATGGCCAGGGTCTCCGCGAAGGCATCCACCACCTGGGCCTCGTCGCTGACATCGCAGCGCAGTGCCGCCACGCGGCCCCCGTGTTGCGCGAGCGTCTCCTTCGCCGCCGCGTTCTTGTCTTCGTTGGTGCCCCAGATGCACACGCCGGCACCGTGCTCCGCCAGGCCTTCAGCGAAACCCAGGCCGATACCGCCGTTGCCGCCCGTCACGAGCGCTACTTTTCCCGTCAAGTCGAACATTACTGCCTCCGATCATCGAGCGCGAAGAATAACCCACGCGGGCGGTGGCGCGTTGGGCCGGCGCCCGTGGGGACGTCCGCTCCCCACGCAGCGTGCTGGACGAACCGCAGGGACACCCAACTGGACGAACCGCAGGGACAGTGACGGGCGCGTGGACGAACCGCCGGGGCGGACCTTGCAGTCGCCCGGACTCGCAACGCAGCGTAGGACCGGGACCGGACAAGCCCGTCCACTACGTGTCGAAGGACATGGCGTTATCGCGGTCGATCGAAGGCGACGCGGAAGCCCAGCGTCGGGGAGCGGTGGTTCGGTGCGACGTGGTTCCTGAAATCCATGCGCGCGGTCTCGCCGATCGGCAACAGGTAGTTGCCGCCCTTGACGACCACCGAATAGCGACCGGATGCCCCGGACACGCTGCGCGTCCACTCCGAGACGTTGCCGCCCATGGCGAGCAAGCCCTCGGGGGTGGCGTCGTGGTCGTCCCCCCTCACCACCCGCGGCTCTCGTGCAACATGATCGGCGGGCACCGAGTTGACCCACGCCCGCCATTCGTTGCCCCAGGGATAGATGCGCCGGCCCTGTCCCGAGGCGGCGCCTTCCCACTCCTGGGCCGTCGGCAACCGCCCCCCTGCCCAGGATGCGAAGGCGTAGGCCGACCACCAGTCCACGTTGACCACCGGCAGGTCCGGTTCGTGCATCTGCGCCTCCCAATCCTGAGGCCGGTGCCGGTGGCCGCGCGGCTGGTTCGCCTCCGCGTGCAACCCCAAGGCGACGAACGGATCGCGCAGGAACGCGTCGTACTCGCGGCGGGTGATCTCGGTGGTCGTGAGATGGACCTCCACCGCCCCTCGGCCATCCTCCGCGAACAGGCGCCCGATCAGCGACAGGCGGTCGCGCGGGATGTGCGCCAACAGTCCCGGCACCCGGGCATCTTCGGGGATGCCGATGCCGTATTCGCCGACCGCCAGCACCGCCGTGTCGGTCTCGGTACGCCAAGGCGTGGCGGCGGGTGCCGACTCGTACACGCAACGGAACCCCAGGTAGGGCGAGCGATAGTTCGCCGGCGCCCGGCGGTTGAGGACACCCAAGCTGTAGAGATCCCGCGGCGCGTTGTAGCCGTTGCCGCCCATGACCAGCGCGGTGGGCGGCACGCCTGCGCCCGCGGCCCACTCCGAGACGTTGTGGCCCAACTCGGCCACGCCCTGCGGCGTATCCGTCTCGGGATGGCCGGCACAGGGCCTGGTCGCATTCAGCAGCGGATCGAGATAGGGCCACGGCGCCGGGTTGAAATCCTCCCCCCAAGGGTAGCGCCGTCCTTCGCGGCCCACCGCCGCAGCCGTCCATTCGTCGCCGCTGGGCAACCGGCCGCCGGCAGCGGCGCAATACGCCCAGGCGTCGTAGAACGTCAGCCCGTTGGCCGGCGCGTCCAGACGGCCGCTCACCACGTGATCGCGGGTGTCCGTACTGTATTGCCACCCGGGCGGCTCACCCGGTGCCCCGATGTCGAGCCCGGACTGGAACGGCAGCCATTGCAGGAACCGGTAGAAGTCGCCCTGGCGTACCTCGCAGCGGTCGAACCAGAGTGGGCGGCGGATCGCCACGCGCCGCGAACCGGCCGCGAAGACATGGTCGAAGGATCGGATGTAGGCGAAATGGTCGAGATGGCCGAGCAGAACCTCGTCGAGGCGCGTGCCGGGCGAGTCCGCACGGGCGGACGCCTCGAACCGGACACCCACCGTGTCGAAGTCCCTGACCAGCGGTCGCAGCTTGACCACCGCGGCGGCCACGCACACCGCAGCCAGCACCAGGACGACCCGACGACCCGTCACGCCCTTCTCCGTATTCCCACTACGATGCCCACGGCGAACAACAGCGCCACGAGGCCGTAGAGCAGGGCGCTCAGGAACTCGCCGCGGAACTTGACGACGGGATAGCGCGACTCGACGCTCAGGCCACCGATCTCCACCGCGTTCTCGTCCACGGGAAGCAGCAGCCGTCCGGTGGCGTCCACGCCCGCGTAGACGAAACCGGTGACGAAATCGTCCACCCGCGCATTGACCAGGGTGACGACCCGCCAACGCGGCTCGGGATCGGGAACGGTCGCGGGGGGCGGCATGAGGATGACGCCGTCCTGTCCCAAGGGAATCCGCAAACCCTCGAAGATGGCGGGGTGCATGCCCAGCCGCAGCGTCACGGTGGTCTCCTCCTCTCCCGTGCGCGGCGGCTGTTCGGGACCACGCAGCCAGACCGCGAGGTACAGCGGCCGGTTGGCCGATACCGCCAACGCCTGGCCGCGCAGTTCCGGATCGGTTCGCGACACCACGGTCATCGTGCCGAGAGGCTCGTCGACCGGGACCGACAGTTCGTTGGCGAGATCCCCGAGCAAACGCTCCTCGGCCGGGGTGAGCGGTTCGTCCGCCCGGCCCAGGATGTCCCGCTCGAAGTCGAAGTCGGGAAGCGGCGACGGCCGGCCGGCGTCCGCATCGGCCTGCGCCGACTTCATGAACGCGTAAAGGCCCCGCAACGCCGTCAACAGGTCGAACGTCAACCCGGAAGCCGACTCTCGGCCCACGACGCGCGCGACCCGAAACCGCGTCGTTGCACTGCCATCGGCCGATTGCGCCGTCGGATCGCCCGCCGACCGTGCGCCGGTGCCGATGTCGAACGGCGAAGTCGGCACACCGGGAGCATCGGTCGACGGCAGTTCGAGGTATTCGCTTGGCGGCGAGCCGGAGAAACGGCCCGCCAGTCCGAGGTCGTCCAGGGGATAGCGCGTCAGGGAATCGATCGACCCGGCCAGCGCGACATCCTCCGGCAGGGTCGAAGCGGACGACGGGTTCGTCCCGGTCCCGGTTTCTCCGTCCAGGAGTCCCGGTTCCGCCCGGTCGCGACGCAACCGGCCGGCGAGAAACGTCCCCGCCCCGCCGCGCGCATCGCCCGGGGCACCGGACAGGAAGTGCCAGTGCCGGGGAAACGTACCGTGCGCCTTCAGGATGGACATCGTGATGTAGAACTCGCGGATGCTGTAGACGTCGATGCGGATGGCGGCAAGCTGCTCCGCACGCAGCCCGTCGAGATAGGCGTCCAGGGCGTTGTCGTAGCGTAGAAGCTCCTCGCGGGGGTAGACGGAGCCGGTGTAGAAGTCGCGGACGAAGCCGTGGTGCAGTTCGAGGATGGGCATCAAGGCGTGCTGCGGATTGCGATCCGGACCCCAGGTGACATAGTCGTGCAGGCGCGCCGGCGGACTCGTCGGCAAGGCGTTCATGACGAAGGATGTCGCCAGCTCCCGGCTCAGGAGCACGGCAACGTCCTCGGCCTGCTCCAGCTTCTCCTCCTCCTGCTCGTGGCTCGCCATCAGCGTCACCACGATCATGATGATGACGATGGCCGCGCTGTTCGCGAGGATGTCCGCCAGCGCCACGCCTGCGAACGGCGGAAACAGCGAGCGCGTCGGGCGGGACACTAGTGTCACGTCAAGCCTCAAACGTCGCGTCAGCGTGTCCACAAGCGTCGCCCCGCGAGGCGGCGTATCGAAGGCATAGCGCGGCTACGTCGAGATGCGCCAACGACGCGGGAGGCGCTTGCGGCCGCGCCCTTCGGGTGGTCGCCGGAGCGCCCCTCGCGGCGTTGCGGCCGGCTCGACGTACCCCCGGTACGACTTCGCGACCGCGCCTTGCGAGGAACGCTCCGGCGGCCACTGACACGACGTTGGAGGCTTGACGGGACACTAGTCTTCCACCGCCGCCTTCACATAGGCGGGAATCTCGTTCAGGGCCACGGACTTCAGAAGCTCGTCGTTGGCGACGATCCAACCGATGGTCAACTCCTGCCCGGGCAGGATCGCGCGGATGCAGTTGCGGGCCTCGGCCATGGTCGCCACGCCTCCTTCGAGGATCGCGAACACGATCTGCTGGCGTTCGCCACGGTAGATTCGGCGGACGTAGTCGACGAACTCGCTGCCCGGTTGACAGATCCTACCCGCGCCCACGGCCTCGCCGGTCTCGACGATGCGCACTTCGCCCGGGAACGCGAGCACCACGAAACCCTCGCCGCCGGAGTCCCAGCCAACCCGGTAGAGCCCCTCGTCGGCTGCCGCCTCGATGCGCTCCACGAGGGCCGCCTGGGAGAGCAGGTTCATGATGAGGAAGAGCACCAGCAGGAGGGCGAAAAGGCCCCCGAAGATCTCCACCATCGGCGCGCTGTTGGACTCCTGGTCGCGCGCCGATGCCGACTCGATCATGGCCCCGGCGGTCCCTTGGCGTCGTCGGACCGGGCTGATCGCCGGCTCGAGGACGCGCCGTTGCGTACCCAGCTCTCGAAGTCTCCGAGGACGTTGTCCTCGCGCCGTTGCAGCCCGATCTGCAGGAAGGTCAGGACCACCGAGAGCGACAGCGCGATGAGCGTGGTGTCGAACGCGATACCGAGCGGCGCGATGGCTTCGCCGAGATCGCCGGAGAGGTCCGACAGGCCGCGCCCGGAGCCGATGATGTTCTGGATGCCGTCCGCGGCCAGCGAGATGCCGAGCACGGTGCCGATGAAGCCCAGGATCGGAATCGCCCAGTTGAGGTAGCGCGGCACGACGTAGAAATCCGCCGACTTGCGCCACATCATCTCGACGAACCCGTCGATTTCCATGGACTCTCCCAACGCGCCCTTGTGCGCCCGTACCAGCATCGAGCCGTCCTGCACACCGCCCAGCATGCGCCGCTCGCGGGACACGCCCCACGCCTTGTTGCCGAGCAGCAGGAGCCCCCAGAAGAACAGCACCAGGGTGAGCGGCGGGATGATCCCGCGTTGGGTGAACTTGGCGGCCAGGAACTCCGACGCCGGCACCTTGAGGCTGACGAAATCGATCGCCAGCACCACACCGGTCGCCACGGCGACGGCCATGACCAGCGAGAGCACGAGCGGCGGACCGGACAACGCCACGCCGAGTCGTTCGGAGATCGTCGACGCGCGCGCCGTCGACCCCCGGCGATTGAGCACGATATAGGTTCCGTAGAGGACCGGCGCCATCAGCAGCATCGACAGGTTCGACTCGATGCGCATCGGGACATCGACCAAGGCCAGCACGGGGAACAGCCCGGTGACCGCCATGGTCGCCGCGATGACGACGAGCAGGATCAGCGCGGTGAATTCGGCCCATCGCTCGAGATCGAAGCCCTTGAACATCGGCATCGACGCCGGCGCGAACCGCGCGGCCCACGCCGGGATGGTCAGTCCGAGACCGACGGCGACCCCCAGCCACAACGAGGCGTTCAGGGCGTGGGTCACGCTGCCGCCTGCCACCGCGCAGACCAGGGCGAGAGCAGCGAGCCAAGGGAGCGGGTTCGACATTTGCATCCTCCAGGGCGTCAGCCGGGACCTTCGCCGGGCGCGGTCAGAATCGCGCGCAGCCGACGGGACTCCTTCGCAAAGGACAAGCGCAACAGCCAACGCATCAAGGCGTGCTTGCCGCCGAGGTCGACGCCGGCGAACACGATCTCCGGCGGAACGCGCACGCTAACCGATACGCCCAGAAACACAAAGACCTTTTCGAGCACTTCGTCGTGACTCTGCAACAGGTCTTCGGTCTGCACAACGAGCACCTGATCCCGGGGGAACGCCGCGAAAAGGTTTTGAAGTTGGACACTGTACAAGCCGCGTGAGCGGTAGCTGTGTCGTCTTGCCGCCGACTCCGGTGCACGCGGGTCCCGACAACGCCACCGTCTCCACGGCTCCGCCAGCAGGGCGAGCCAAAGCGGTCGAGTCTCATTCCCCCGGCTTCGTTCCATGGCATAGTGCGACAGGGCGCGTTCGACGGGATCGCGCAGCATCACGATGAGCTTGAGAGTCCGGCTGTAGCGACGAAGTTCCCTCGGGATGTCGGCGAGATACATGTAGAACGGTGTCGATTCGCCGCGCAGCGCGGCGCCGGGCTTGTCGTCGATGCGACGCGCGTAGCGCCGGTCGATCTCCGCCGCCGACCAGTCGGTCGAGTAGTCGGGCGCGTCGAAGATGTGTCCCTCCCTCGCCGCCATGGCGATGGCGGGGTGGGCGGAGAGAAAACGGGCCAGTGCCGAGGTGCCGCATTTCTGGGCGCCAACGATCATGAAATCGACGTGGCGTGTACCCTGCCTGGACCCGGCCGGTGCGACGCTTGAACGTGCCGGCGGCGCCGTTTCCTTCCACAGCCGGTCGATGTCGAGCAAGACCTCGTGGAATCGCTTGCGCTCGGTCTCCAGCGAATGTGCCTGCACGGTGTCCGCGGCGTTGGCGTGTAGGCGCCGGCGATCCGGGGGGGTCAGCCCGGCGGCATGTCCCACGGCGCGTGCCAGCGATTCGGGGTCCGGCTCGGCAACGAGGCAATTGTGCCCGTTCCGGCAAAAGCTGCGATTGCCCACGCAGTCCAGGGTGATCACCGTGCAGCCCGCCGCCATGGCCTCGAGGGCGGGCAGGTAGAAGCCTTCCTCCGGCCGGGGAAGACAGACGGCGATCCGGGTGCGTTCGAGCAGGCTCAGGAACGCGTCCCGACCGATGAAGTCGCCCAGCGCGAGGTGGGGAATTCGCTGTTCGTCCAGCCGGCGGGATAGCGCGGCAGCCAGATCGCCACGCTTGTAGCCCACGATGGTGACGGTCTCGGCCCGCTCGCCGAACCCGACCGATCCATTGACGTCGACTTGGGCGGGGCTGCGGTCGGTGCCGTTGGGGATGACCAATACCGGACCGTTGGCGCGGCCCGTGGCACGAATCGCGTCCGCCACCTCGTCGCTGACGCAGATGCGCACGGCGCGCTTGTCGAGGTAGCCGTGGAGTTCGGTGCCGGGATGCCCATGCCGCACGTGTTGGATCAGGTTGACGTGGGGAATCCCGATATCGTCCAAGCCGGCTTGGGCGTGGTAGCGCCAGTCCGTGCCGGCCAGGAAGAGGATGTCCCGCTCGCCGGGTTGCCAGCGGGTGGCACGTTCGCCGCAGGCGGCCGGCCAAAGCGCTGCCCGCTCTCGACCCAAGCGCTCGTCCACGGCGGCACCGTCGAACACGATCCGACGCGAATAACCGGCAAGCCGCGACACGTGTTCGAAATAGTGGGCGTGCTTGACGTGGCCACCGGTGAGTCGCGCGTACTCGCGGTGGAACCAGACCACTCGCGGCGCGGTCACGGGCACGGGTCCGGGGCAGGTCGGGCCGCCACTCGGTCAGGGCGCAAGAGTCGCTCGGCCGCCGTTTCGCAATCCGCCCGGCTGTAGAAGCGCATCCACGCGCCGCCCGCCTTCGTCAACGCATGGAGCAGTGCCTCGACGCCCGCTTCGCCGTAGATCGGATGGGCGTTGCGGCTTGCCAATGGCTGCGGTGTGGCATCGACATGCCCGAGTAGCCGGAACAGCACGCCGCCGCCGCTCGCGACCAGGTCTTCGTAGCGGAGGATCCGCTCGTCCGGCAGGCTGTCCCCGTATTGCGCGAAGAACCAGTTGAGGACCAGCAGTTGCCGTGCGAGTCCGTCCCCGGTGCGATCGAGCACGTTGCGCAGCTCGGCGTCGAATTGTTCCCCCGCCGGGATGCGACCCCGGTTCACCGGCAGATCCACGGTTTGCCAGGACGCCAGCGCCGCCAGGGGATTGCGCACCAGGGCGACGCAGGCAAAGGATGCCGACAGTTGCCCGAGCAGCGCCGCGAACAGCGCGTTGTGCTTGATCAGGAGCGTGAACCGGCCGGACAGTGTCTTGGCGATGTGAATCTCGCCCTGCTCGGTCTGGCGACGACGCAGACCACCCTCGGCGTCGTTCGCCACAACGTTGTCGTCGAGGCGGCCGGCCACGTGAAGCGAGGGGGCGCGCCGTTCTCGCTCGATGAGACCGCGGGTTCGAGCGACGAACTGCTCGATTCGGTCGCAGGCCGTCGCGGCCGTGATGGTGACGCTCTCGGTGCGTGCCATGGGTTCGGACAAGGCGACGAGGTCTGGCAACTCGCCCGCGAGCCGACAAGCAAGGGAACTGCCCGAACGCGGAATGCCCGTTAGCAGCCACGTGTCCGGCTGCCGCTTCACCACCGCGCGTGTCGCCTGGAGTCCATGAGTGGATTCTAGCGTGGCGGCGCCGGCGGCCAAGCCGACGACGACTGCGGCACCAGAACCGGTACTCGGCCGCACCATCACGGCGATGGCACCGTTGAGACCAAATTGCGTGTGTCCGAGTTTCGGAGAGTGGTTTGCCATCACGGCGATGGCACCGTTGAGACCCAAATCTGTGTGTCCGAGTCTTCCGCGGCCGCACCATCACGGCGATGGCACCGTTGAGACCAAATTGCGTGTGTCCGAGTTTCGGTGGAGTTTCGGTGGAATCTCGGTGATATTGGCGTTGGGCGGTGGATCACGTCGGTCGCGTGGGGCGGCAGTTGGCGGACGACGTGTACAATTCGCCGCCCTTGCCGGGTCGATTGAATCCATGGCTCCCCAATCCGTGCTGACGGAGTTCCGTCGGCTCGGCGTGCTCGCGACGCCGATCATCGTTGCCCAACTCTCGCAGATGGGCATGGGCGTCGCGGACGCCGTGATGGCGGGGCGGGTGAGCGCCACGGACCTTGCCGGGGTGACGTTGGGCGGCAACTTCTTCTGGCCCACGATGCTCTTGATGTCCGGGATCGTGATGGCGGTGACGCCTTCGGTCTCGCAACTGAACGGCGCCGGTCGGGTCGGGGATGCCGGGGCGGTGGTCCGACAGGCGTTGTGGATCGCCCTCGGCGGCGGACTGGCGCTGACGCTGCTGCTGCGGAACGCCGAGCCCGCCTACCGACTGTTCGGCGTCGACGAACAGGCGATTCCGGTCGCCGTGGGCTACTTGTCGGCAGCAAGCCTGGGCTTGGTGCCGCTGCTCGCCTACACGTCGTTCCGCTGTCTGGCCGAGGGCATGTCGTGGACGACGCCGGCGATGTGCATCAGCCTGAGCGCTCTGCCGCTCAAGATCCTGCTCAACTGGCTGTTCATGCACGGCTCGCCGGCGCTCGGCATTCCGGCCATGGGCGGCGTGGGCTGCGGCTGGTCCACCGCCGTCGTCATGAGCTACACGTTCCTGGTGATGGTCGTCGTGGTGTCGCGGTCCCGAATGCGCGGCTCGAATCTCTTCCGGGCATTCGACTGGCCGAAATTCAGCGTCATCCGCGACCTGTTGGTCGTTGGCGTACCCATCGGCCTTGCCCTGCTGGTCGAAGTCGGGTTCTTCTCGGTTGCCGGCCTGCTGATCGGTCGGCTCGGTGTGGAAGCGGTCGCCTCCCACCAGATTGCCTTCAACGTTGCGGGTATCGCGTTCATGGTGCCGCTGGCGCTCGGCATGGCGGCGACCATTCGGGTCGGCTTCAACATCGGCGCCGGTGACCGGGCCGCTGCACGGCTGTCCGCCTGGGTCGCAATGACGACAACGCTTGTCTGGGGAACCGGTGTCGCGGTGATCATGCTCACCGCGCGCTATCCGATCGTGGGCCTCTACACGGACAACGCGGAGGTCATCCGTGTGGCTGCGGCGCTCTTGGCCATCGGCGCCCTCTTCCAGGTCTTCGACGCCGCGCAAGCGACAACGATGGGGGCGCTCAGAGGCTACAAGTCGACCGTCGCGCCGATGGGGATCGCCGTCGTTGCCTACTGGCTGGTGGGGCTGCCCGTCGGGGCGGCCCTGTGCTTCGGCGTCGGGAGCATTCCTTCCCTGGACGGGATGTTGGCAAACGCCTTCGGCACGCCGATCGGTGTGTACGGCCTCTGGTGGGGGCTCGTGGTCGGACTCGCTGCGGCGGCCATTGCGCTGTTCGGCTGGCTGGTCAGGATTTCCCGGACCCATGCGGATGTGGGCCATCGCCGACGTTAAAGGGGTTGCGGCACTGTCCGCCCTCGAAATCAGCGATTTCGCACACGCCGACGGGGCGATCTCGCTATCGCCGACCACCCGAAATGGCCGATCCTTGCGCCGTCCTGCCGAGAGTCGGTTTTGTGGTACGTTCCCGCCATGCCTTCGACAACGCCCTCCCCGAGCGGCCGTGGCGACGCGACGCCGGCGGCCCCTTCGCATGTCCGAGCAACGCGGTCGCCGCCGCTGTCCGCGATCCATGCGCGGGCGCTGTACCGGCCGGTGGCCCCGGTCGAAGTTGACGACGACGGCTTCCCCTACAGCGACGGGTCTCTGGTGGAGTCGCAGGATCACGAAAAGGCGCGCGCGCACCTCGTCGCCGTGGTCCGGGCGCGGTTCGCCGACCGGCCCGACGTGTACGCGGCGTCCGAACTGGGGTTCTACTTCGAACAGGGCAACCGGAAGGCGCTCGTGGTGCCCGACGCCTTCGTCGCCTTCGGCGTCGACAGCCATCCCCGACTCTCCTACAAGCTGTGGGAGCAGTCCAAGGTGCCCGACTTCGTGCTGGAGGTCGTGTCGCGACGCACCTGGCGCAAGGACGTCTACGACAAGCCCGACCTGTATGCGGCTCTCGGCATCGCCGAGTACTGGCTGTTCGACCCGTACCGGGTCCGCAGGGACGGCGGCACGGTCCTGGAGGGGCGGCGCCTCGGCGCCCACGGCCGCTGGGAACCCGTGCCGGCCGCCGCCGGGGGCGGGCTCGTCAGCGACGTGCTGGATCTCGACATTCTCGTCGACGCCGGCGACCTCCGGCTGCGCGACCGCGCGACCGGCGAGATCATGCCGGATCTCACCGAGAGCATGGCGCTAGCCAAGCGCGCGAGGGCACGGGCGGACCGGGAAGCGGGGCGTGCCGACCCGGAAGCGGAGCGCGCCGACCGGGAAGCGGGGCGCGCCGACCGGGAAGCCAAGCGGGCCGAGGCGGCGGAGAAGCGGCTGGCCGAACTGGCGACCAGCCTACCGGGCTCGGAACACGACCACGAGCATCCCGATGCGGACAACAACCCCAGGTCGTAGTTGAGAACGAAGTCGGTGCCTGCCGACGGTTACGCGTCGTGGCGTCAGGCTTCGCCGGTGTCACGAGCGATGGGCATGGACAACCGACCGTGCATCTCGCCACGGAATTCGGACAGTTCCCGAGAGAGCCGATGGTGGTCCTCGGCCAACCCGTCCACCTTGTCCTCCAAGGAACCGAACCTGCTATCGACGCCATCGAACCTGCTATCGACGCCATCGAACCTCGCTTCCAGCGAACCGAAGCTCACCTCGATTCGTCCCAGCCGCCCTTCGATCTTGTCGAATCTCTCGTCGGCCCTGTCGAACCTCGCGTCGACCCTCTCGAATCGCTCGTCGACCCTCTCTTCGATGCTGCCAAACATCCTGACGAACACCCGCCAGAGAAAAAGCCCCACAACCAGCACGGAACCCACGTACGGTGCACTCGGGATGAATGCTTCAAAACCCATCACTACTACTCCTGCGTCTACTCGGTTGGTCCGGATCACCGGACATGCCTGCGGCGACCAACCGCGACGCTCGAATGCGGTTCGAACGCCCCTACCCTACACCCATCAGGGGCGTGGGACGATGGGCGAGCGCCGGTTCGGTTCGCGCCGGGGCTAGTCTCCACCGCGCTGCAGGCGGCTGACAGCGGACCATTGCCACGGACCGTGTAGGACTTCGCCGCAAACGGACGTGCGAGGTTCGACATCGACATCGAATGGGACCGGTTCGGGGTCGCGTCGCAAGGATCCTGAGTCTTCGACGCCGCCCGGGAACGCCGACGAATCCCTTAAGGCGCCACAGGGCGACCGTCGTGCCGGGCTGGCAGTTCGGCGGGATTGTTCCCCTTCGCCCCGTGGAAGCGGCGGCACGCGTGGTAGAGTCGGCGCATGAGTTCCTTGTCGGACGCGATAGGTCTGCTCGAGGCGGGCGATTTGCAGGCCGCCCACCGCATGGTGCAGAACGACGACTCCCGGTACGGAGCCTGGGTGCACGGAATCGTGCACTCGCTGGAGGGCGATACCGTCACCGCGGCCTACTGGTGGGGTCGAGCCGGACGCAGACTGCCATCGGCCAACCAGATTCCCGGCGAGGTGGCCGAATTGAAGGTTCTACTGGGACTGCTCTGACCTCTTGCCCCGTGGCACCTCATCGCGCGTGTCCGGGCGGCAGATTTAGGTGGCGTCAGGCTTCGCCGCTGCCATGGGCACCGACCACGGACAAGCGACCGCGTGTCTCGCCACGCAAAAAACATCGCCAAGCGACCGCATATCTCGCCACGCAAAAACAATGCTGACACCGACGCCGCCCGGGCCGGGAGGTACTGCGTGCCGGTGTCTGCATTACATGCCTATGCATCGCCTGACGGCCGCCGCTTGACGGGCTGCTCGCCCTTTCAGTCCTCGTATTGCTTAAGAACCTGACGACGCACAACTGCGACGCATACAGGCTTCCCGGCCACGGGTCGAAATGCAACTACATGCTGCTTGTACTCATCATTGGATTTTTTCGGTGTCGTCCAATGCTATTCGCCTACGTTTCTCGCTCTAGACTCCGGATGAAGTCACGAACCGGGCGGGCAACGGATTGACGGGCGAACACGCCGCAGGCATGCCCGTTCGGATGGCCGTCGATCGCGAACCCCCGCAGCCGGTCCGTCTCGTTGATGCAGCAACTTGGAATCACCGAGATGCCCTTCCCGGCCCGCACGAAGGACTTCATCACGCCCCAGCCACTGGACTCGACCCCCACGCGTGCGGCAACCGAGAGTCGACTACACACAGCGTCCTCGAAGCGCGCACCGTAGGTCCCTGCGGCGGGCATGATCGCGGGGAACGCCCGGGCATCCCGCACACCAAGGCGTCGTCGCCCAGCCAGCGGATGTTCGTCAGATGTCGCGAACAGGAGTTCGTAGCGAAAGAGCGGCCGATAGGCGAAGTCCGTACCGCCGACACCGGGACCGATCACGAGATCCACCCGCCCATCGGCAAGATGACGCAGCCCGTCGGATATCGGGCAATGGGTGACTCGGATGTGCACGCGGGGATGCTCGTCCCGATGACGACTGACCATTCCGGGGAGCGCTTCCGAGGCCACCGGCGCGACCGCCACGTCGATGTGTGCCGACACGAGCTCGCGTCGTTTCTCGGCGAAGTCCTCGGCAAGGGAGTCGAGATCCGCCACCAGCGGTTGGGCGAGCTGGTAGAGGCGCCTGCCCGCCTGGGTTAGCGCAAGTCGCGGTCCTCGGCGTTCGAACAACGCCGTCTCGAGCTCGTCCTCCAGGCTTCGTACCTGGAGCGCCACCGCACGCTGCGTGACGGACAGGCGATCAGCGGCCCGGGTGATGTTCTCGAAGCCCGCCGCGGCGCAGAATGCCCGCAACTGCTTCAGGCGGTCGCGTTTGGAGCGGACCATGCCGGACGCCATGCTCAGCCCTCACGCGCGCATTCGTTGACGATCCCCACGAACGACTCCGCGGCCAGGGAGAGGTGGGAACTGCGCCGTGTCAGCATGCCGTAGACGAGCGGCGTGGCGTATTCCGCAACCGGAATCCTACGCACGCGGTCCGTTGCCGAGACGCAGATCTCCGGAACGAACGCGATGCCGACGCCTTCCGCCACGTAGCGCTTGATCTCGCCCCACCCGTCGACTTCGGCCACCCGATTCGGCAGTTGGCCATACTGCTCGCCGCGGTGACTGACCGAGTCGACAAGACGCGGCGTGACCGCGGGATACATCGCAGCCTCGGCAATCGATACCGAACGTTCGCCGGCCAGCGGATGGGTTTGCGGCGCGATCAACACCATTTTCGAGGAGAACACCGGCTGGAAATCGAGATCGAGTTGCGGCACGTCGACCGCCGAGAAGGCGATGTCGACTTCGAAATCCCGCAGCCGCCGGACCCTTTCTCGATCACTGACCACCGCCACGTTGACGACGCCGCGCGGATGCTGCTCGTGAAAACGGTACAGGTACTCGGGCAGTACGCTTTCCGCCGTCGTGGGACCCACGGCAATGTCCAATTCGCCGGTCGCCTCTCCCCGATGCTGGTCCGCGAACGTGCCCGGCAGACGATCCACGCGCGCCAGCAGCGGCATCACCATCTCGTAGAGTTCCTGGCCTGCGGAGGACAGCATCAGACGCGGGCCCTTGCGGTTCAGGAGCGTCGCACCAAGCTCCCGCTCGAGGTTCCTTACCTGCTGCGAAACCGCAGGCTGGCTCGACGAAAGGTGTTTCGCTGCCCGGGTCACCGAGCCGAGGCGGACAACTTGGCAAAACGCCCGGAGCTGTTTCAGCCGGTTTCCCCTGTGCTCGTGCAACGGGCCCATCTCCACTGCAAGCCTTGCTCCGAACGCCGAGCCGACACATGCCACGCGGCTGTAACGTGACCTCGAGCGTCGCCGCGCCAGGAGCTACGGACGAATAGTGCCAACCATCACTACCACTCCGCGTCTATGCGGTTGGTCATCCGGATTGCCGGACACGCCTGCGACCGACCTCGACGCTCGAACGCGGTTCGAATCTGCCACTACCCTACACTCATCAACGACCCGGGGCGATGGGCGATCATCGACCACGAACGGCCGCACGGTGTGCCGCCACCGCGAATCTCCATCGCATTGCCAGCGGCTGACGGGTGGCTCGCGCGGGACAAGTCCCGCCCCTACGGCTCGGGCTTGGCGTAGCCGTAGACCTTGTCGTCGATGTGGTCGGGGACGTAGAACCTGCCGTCGAAGAACGCGATGCCTTCAGGCGAGGCGTTGTCGAAGTCCAGGACGAACTCGAGCGCGGTGTCTCGATCTCCGGATGTCTCGTAGACGTAGACGCGGTCATCGGTGTTGTCGACCACGTACAGGCGGTCCTCGGCGAACTCCAGGGCCCACGGGGTGTCGTTGGCTCGCCAAAGGTTGAACTCCCGGGTTCTGGTCCGTAGGCCGGACATCGTGTAGGCGTAGACCCTGTCGTCGTTGAGATCGACGACGTAGAGCCGGTTCTCACCGTAGGCGATCCCGTTCGGGCTGGTGTTGTTGGCGTGCAAGTCGAAATCGGCATCGGCATGGCGTTCGCCGGTCTTGCCGTATACGTAGACCTTGTCGTCCGCCCGGTCGACGACATAGAACCGGTCATCCGCGTACGCGATGGCTGTCGGGGTGCCGTTTTCGACGTCGAGCGCGAAGTCGAGGTCGGGGTTGCGAGCCGAACTGGTTCGGTACGCATAGACCCTGTGGTCCGCCGAGTCGAGGACATGGAAGTGACCGTCGGTATAGGCGACCCCCGTCGGGTTGCGGTTGTCCGCATCCAGGATGAAACCGCCGGTGGGGCCGCCGACGTCGACCGGTACCGCAACCTCCAGGGGAGAGGAACAGTTGCGCACGTCGTATTCCTCGGCCAGTGGCCCGACACACGCGCCGTAGAGGTAGTAGCCCGATTTCGCCGGCGCCTCCACGTCCATCGTGGCCACACGGGCGGCGCCTACCGCAAGGCCGTCGAAGTCGGCTGCGCCGAGTTCCTCGTCGTCCCGGTCGCCGATAAAGGTGTCCGGCGAGCGTCGAAAGCTCACCGTCGTCAGCCTCGACCTGCGGTGGCCGACGTTGCGTACGGTGACGCGTAGGGTGAAGGGCGCCCCCGCTTCGAATCCGCCAGCGCCCGCCGAGAACCACTCGACGACGAGGTCAGGCCGGTCTGCCGGGTAGGCGAACACCCGATGCCGGTCCGCCACGTAGAACCGGTCGCCGACAACCTCGACGCCCTGGGCACGACCGTTGCCGCCGGCGAGTTCGAAATCCGCCCCGGCATCTCGCTCGCCGTTGCCCCGGTAGGCATAGACCTGGTCCTCGAAGATGTCCGTGACGTAGAACCGGTCGTTGCCGTGGGCGATCCCGCGCGGCGACAGGTTGTCGCCCACCAAGTCGAAGTCGGCGGCGGGAACGCGCTCGCCGGCCGTGGTGTAGACAAAGACCCTTCGACTTCCCCAGGCGTTGACCACGAAGAGCCTGCCGCCGGCGTGCGCAATGCCGAGCGGCTCCTGAACGACCGCGTGAAGATCGAAGCCCGCCTCGTCAAGGTGCTGCCCCGACAAATCGTAGGCGAACACCCGGCGCAAGCCGCCCGCCAGGATATCCAGGGCGTCGACGACGAAGAGCCTGTCCCCAGCGACGGTGATGCCCTCCGCCGTGTGGGTCTCGGGGGCGAGAGCGAAGTCCCGTTCGGGGATGTGCCGCCCCGAGTCGTCGTAGACGTAGACCTTGTCGTCGCGCGCATCGGGCACGTAGAAGCTGCCGCCGTGGTGGGCAAGCCCGGAGGGTGCATCGTTGTCCTCCACCAGGTCGAAGTCGTGGATTCCCGCCGACGGGGTCTCCACGATCCGCCCGGACCGGACCCTCCCGTCGACGATGACGCAGCCCCTCACGTCCCGGCACGTGTACCGGTACTCGCCCGCCTCGACATAGCCGCCTCGTTCGAAGTCGATGCGCACGATGCCGCTCACCACCGATACGACCGCGCCGCGAACCACGTCCGGCGCCGACCCGTCCGTCGGCATCGTCGCCACGATCGCCGTCAGGTCGTAGGTGAGCCCGTCGGGGCCGCGCCGAGACGGTACCAGGAGCCGCCAAGCGAAATCGGCCGTGCCGTCGCAAGAGACCAGGCGACCCGAAATGCGCGACTCGAAGGTCAGTTCGGTCGTGCAGGCGCCGCCATCCTCGCCCTCAAGCTCGATGGACGCCGTTGCGCGGCCGGTCCTCGTGTACGAATAGCTCCCTTGGGTCGCCTGCCCGTCCTTCGTCTCCCGATAGCGGCCGATGGCGGAAACGTCGATGTAGGGGTTCCCGTCGCCCTGGACGATCCGCTTGCCGACAAAGCGATCACCGAACGCCGAGGCGTTGGCCGGGGCGAAGTTCGTGGGCACGCTGGACAGGTTGGTCAGATGGCCCGTTGGGCTCTCCAGCAGATTCATGACCACGAGCGGTGCGTCCGAGTCGACCCTCAACCGCCATTTGCCCGTACCGTCGCCCAAACTGCCCTCGAGGGCCTCGCTGCCGGCTTCGAGATCCTCCGCATCCAACATCACGGTCTGCCCGGCCGCAATCGACAGCCTGACACCGGATCCCGGTGACGCGCCGAGGTCGTCCATGCCCGTGACCAACACCTCGGCCGTGACCACGCCAAGGTTCTGGAGCCGCAGGCGGCTGGCCTGGTCATCGTCGCCGAAGGGCTCAAAGGTCGCGATTCGATAGCCGCCACCGATCCCGGCAACGGTTTCTTGCATCGGCGTCAGGAATTCGTCGTGGTCGGTGCGAACGAAGGACAGCACCTCGATGTCGAGGTCGCTTAAGAGACTCAACCGCCAGTCGCCGCTTCCCGCCCCGATGCCGGTCAGGCCCAGTTCGGCATTGCCGGTCTCGAGGTCGGCGGTATTGAACAGCACCGCCTGGTTCGCACCGACCGTCAGCGTGAAAGGCTCGTGGTCCGCACCCGATGCGTCGGCTGCGTCGATGGTCACTGTCCCGGACGTGTCCGATCGGTTGACAACGCGGACCACGCCTTGGCGTCGGGACCCGTCGGACGTGCCCGGAAAGAGCGGCGCCGAGTGCGGTTCGGGCTCGGCGACGGACGATGGCACGGAGACGAGATTCGCGTATTCGCCCGTTAGGTTCTCCACCAGGTTCATCACCCTGATCGGACCGTCGGCGTCTACGAACAGCCGCCACTTGCCCGACCCGTCGCCCAAAACGCCTTCGAACGTGCTGCCGCGTTCCAGGCGGCTGGCGCTTATTTTTCGAGAAGCCCGGCCCGCAACCGGCACGACGACCTCGCCCGAGGCATTCCCCTGGTCGTCGACTCCGGTGATCGTGACGGCCACCGGGTCCGAACCGGCATTGACGAGACGCAGGCGGCTCGCCGCCTCGAATTCATCGCCGGGGTTGAAGAAGCCCACGCGATATCGGTCGTCGCCGTCGATGCCCACGACCTCGTGCACCGAGGCGACGAACCCATCGCCGGTGCGGGTGTAGGCGAGCACCTCGATGTCCAGGTCGCTCGCGAGTTCCAGACGCCAGTCGCCTCGACCGGATCCGGTGCCGGGTGTCAGCCCCTTCGCCGCGTTGCCGGTCTCCAAGTCCTCGGAGTTGAAATGGAGAACCTCGTGGGCACCTATGGAGAGCTCGCGCGGGCCGATCCTGTCGCCAGAGTCGTCGATCGCGTAGAGCCGTATCGAACCCGACCGGGAGGAGTGGTTGATGATGCGGACGAGGCCCTGGCGCTCGCGATCCGATGCCGCAGGGAACAACGGCACGTCGTGGTTGGCGCCGAGAGGCAACGCAATGCCGGCAACCAATCCCGTGGTCAACCCGCCGCGAAGCCGGCGGAGCATGCTGCCGTATCGACGAGGGCAAATCACGCCGATGGACATTAGCACGTCCCGCGTGGGATTCACGGGAGCATCAGGGTTAGGAGAGTGCCGCTGCTTGGTGTGGGATGGATTCGTGTGTGTCCGGATTTGGGTGCGTCCGGATATGAGGGCGCGTGGGATTCACGGGAGCATCAGAGGTGGGAGAGTGCCGCCGCTTCGTGTGGGATGGATTCGTGTGTGTCCGGATCTGGGGTGCGGATTTGGGGTGCGTGTCCGGATTTGGGGTGCGTCCGGATATGGGGGCGGGGATTCACGGGAGCATCAGGGTGGGAAAGCGCCGCCGCTTCGTGTGGGATGGATTCGTGTGTGTCCGGATTTGGGTGGGATTTGGGTGCGTCCGGATATGGGGCGCGTGGGATTCACGGGAGCATCAGGGGTGGGAGAGTGCCGCCGCTTCGTGTGGGATGGATTCGTGTGTGTCCGGATTTGGGGTGCCTTCCGGATTTGGGGTGCTTCTATCGGAGGCGGACTCCCAGCCGGAGGCGCACCGTTCGCGGCTCCAAGGGATGGAAATGCGTGTCGAGCACCCCGTCTGCGGGTTCTCCCGGGAGCCGGGAGTGATAGGAGTAGGCGATGTCGTCGTCGCTGGAGTCGAACAGGTTGAACACGTCGACGCCGAATTCGGCGCGACGGCCGTGCCAGCCGATTCCCGCATGCGAGAGCCAGGACGGGTCGGAACGGATGCTGCCGTCATCGCTCAGCGGCGCTTCGCCCAGAAAACGCGCATTCACGCTCACGTGGAAGCCCCTTCCCAACAGCGCGTTCACGCCGACGTTACCGGTCGCACCCACGGCACCGGCCACTTCATCCCCCGTCTCCAGTTCCGCGTTGCTGCGGGCGAAAGCCGCGTTGACGGTCAGCCAATCCCGCGCCTGCCAGAAGCCGGCCATCTCCAGCCCCCGGCGCACAGATCCGTCGCTGGGTTCGGTGCTCCCCGCGTCACCGACGTAGACCAACTCGGAGTCCAGTCTCAGGTGGAAGCCGACCAGCGTCGCGTTGAACGACGCCGTCGGTTCGAACCGTAGCCCGATTTCCGCGCCCTCGCTGGACGAGAGCAAGTCCACGCCGCCGATGCCAGCCGCGGCACCATCCGTGTCAGGGCCCACGCGAGCATCGTTGGAGTGAAACCCTCGGCCCCAGTTCGCATACGCTTCGAGCCCGTCCAGGATGCGGTACGCCACACCGAACTTGGGACTCGTGAGGCTGTCGTCGCCGGCGACACGATACGCCTCGCCGAGACCAGTCGCCTCCCAGTCGTAGTAATCCGCACGAAGCCCCAGCGTGGCCCGGACCCGGTCCGTGGCATACACGCTCAGTTCGCCGTAAGCGCCAACGGAGTCTTCCTCAAGGCGGTCCTGCCTCAGGACGCGGTGTCGCACCCTCGCCTGGGTGCCGTAGAGCCCCACCTCGTGGATGTCGTCCCGGCGCGCCTCGACACCCCAACGCAATAGGACGGGTTGCCCGGCGAGCCGAATGTTCCGCTCCGCCCCAACCCAGGCGCCGCTCATCGTGCGACGGTCGCGCTGCTCGAATTCATCGCCGAGCACGGGGTCGTCGAGTTGGTAGGTGAAATTCGAGAACAAGGTCAAATCGTAGTCGAGCCGATACGCCCCGGCGCGCCAACCCTCGCCCTCGAGCCGCGCGACGACACCGAGGCGGCCCGTGTCGCCGCCGAGGTCGGGATCAATGTATCCCGTGCGGGGCACCAAGCCCGCACGCACGACACGCCGAGGAATCTGGTCGGTCGCATTCCACCGTCCGGTGTACCCGTGCAGCGCTACATGCGCCCGAGTCGATCCGAACCATAGCCCGTAGCCCAGGAAGAACTTGGACTGCGCGAGATCTTCGTCGAGCCGCCAAGGTCCTCGGTATAGGGTCTTGTCGACGGCGCCGGTCAGCACGCCGTCGCCGATGTCGGTACTCCCCCCCGCGACACCCCGGACGTAGCCGTGTTGGCCCAGCGCAAGCTCGGCAAAGGGCTCGGGAAGGCGTTCGTAGTAGGAGAAGTCGACGCTGCCAGCCGACGAAAAGTCGCCTTTCTCGGCATGGTGGACGCCCTTGCGGTACACCGCCGTCTGCACGAGTTCGGGGATGATGAAGTTGAGATCGAGATAGCCCTGTCCATGGCCATGGGAGCGCATGTTGATGGGTACGCCGTCCAGGTGGACAGCGAAGTCGGTGCCGTGGTCGAGGTTGAATCCACGCAGAAAGTACTGGTTTGCCTTGCCCGTTCCGGAGTGCTGGGTGGCGACCATGCCCGGCACGGCCTCGACCAGCTCGCCGACGCGCAGCAACGGCGGCAGGTGATAGTCCGCGTAGCCGACGACGCCTTCCGAGGCCGATGTCGCAGCGCCGATGTGGTGCTGGGCGCGGCCGTAGACGATGATCTCTTCGTGGATTTGGGGTTGGGCACGATCGTCGTCGTGCCCGGCGTCCGACTCGCCGAACCCGGGGATGGCAAGCAGCCCCAAGGAAACCGGCAATAGCCACTCCCAATGGCAGCGGGGGCTCTTAACCCCTATGGACATCAGCGTTCTGTCCCCGGTCGAGCAGGTGTCCCTGAGCATCAACGCCAGCATGGCTTCCTCGGTCCACGACCGCGCCCAAGGCGACGCCGTGGTTCTCGCCGAACGTCGTGAGCGTGAGGGCCTCCTCCGAATGTGTTGCCCGCCATTGCACTAGCTTAACAGCGCTGGCAACGACCTAGGGCTCTTGGGGCTCTTGGGGTGGGTGGATGGAACCGCCAAAGCTCGGCTCGTGGGCCGCCATGTCGGCAGTCTATTCTCCGGTTGGCTACAAGCCCTAGTACGAGCAAGCGTGAGACCTATGATCGTGATCACAAACGTCGCGATGCACCACGCGGTTCGTGCCGAGCATGTCCGCGAGGTCGAGGCAGTAGTGCGCCAGACGGTGCAGCGAGAACCGGCGCGAGTCGGTCTGCTCCTCCAGCGCGAACGCGACCGCCTCGCGGCGACCGTCGGCCCACTCGACGAGCAGCGGGGGTGTCCAGCGCCCGGAAGCGGCCTCCCAGGCGCTCCTACAGCATTCTCCAGGATCTGCCGCGTGACCCTACGGGTTGCACGGTGAGACGGCAAGGCGAGCTGGGGGGCAATCCGGCTCTAGAACTTCGAGATCACGTCGACACGGGTATCGGGATTGGCGTCGTCACCCGGATCGTGAAAGAACCCTGCCGTTACGTTTACTGAAACCGCCGGACTTGCTTCGCCCACGCATGCGATGACGTGATTGTCCCGGTCAACATCACCGAGGATGAGTGGGTGCACGCGGCCACCGTTCTCAAGCACGACCGAGATGGCTGTGCGTTGGGCCTCGGCAAGATCGGCACCCCGAGGGCCCGTGACCCCGCCCTCCCAAGTCAACAGGACGGCCTGTGCGGTTGCTTCGGGACACTCCTCGTCAAGCCCTGGCGCACCGGGTGCAAACCGCTCGGCAAACACGAGACTGGGACCGGCCGAGAGGGCGGTGACCGCATCGGTTCTCAAACCCGCCAGCGCGTTTCCGTGGACATCCCTGAGTCGACCCACGACCTCGACGCCGAGCGGCGGCGAATCGGCGGAACCGAACGGCCCGATGAGAAGGACGGTACGGCGTTCGAGCGGCTCCCTGGCGGGCCGAAGCGTCGCGCACAGAGGCGTCAGGGTGTCTCCGGAGCTGGTTTCCACGGCGAACGCATCTGGCGAGACCGTGTCGATGTCTAGCTGTGCCGAAAAGACAACCGGCATTCCATCGTGACCGCCGACAGGCCGTCCACAGATGAGCGCCAGGGCGCCGGCGCGTTCCGGTAGCTGATCGAGTCCGTGGTAGGCGGACAGAATGCGCGCCTCGACCTTGCTGTCCTGTGCATTGGCAGCAACGGAACAGAAGAGCAAGGCGATGGTTGCCAGTGGTTTCATTTGGAGGCCAGATCCCTTGCGGTGTGGGCGGACTGAGCTTAGCGTGGTCGGCTAGGGCGCGCACACGGCACGAGGCCCGTTGAGCGTTGACACGCCCGAGATGGCGGTCACTCTGCACCGAGTCGTTACGGCGGAGAAACCCATGGACCGCACAAAGCTCTACCACAACCCCGGGTGAGGGACCCTATTGGTCGCTCCATGGGAGTTAGCGCTTACGAGTGTCGCTCCTACGGTTGTTGCCGGTACCGGGGTGCTAGTAAGTCGTGGTGTCGAGCTGACCCGTGCCCAGGTTCTCCTGGATCGTCATGACGTCGACAGCGGTACGTGGGGCCGTAAGACTCAAGATGCCCGAAGCGCGGGGCGCCCTCGCCTCGTCACTTGAATCCAACATGTCCTGTACCCGGACGACCATCCTGGACCTGGGCTTTACGGTGCCACTGATCGAGCCCGTGATGGCGACGCCTTCCTCGGTCTGGAAGTCGTCCATCCAGAAACCGGCATCCCGAGTGCCATGGTTCACGATCACCAGCCGCTGGTTGTAGGCCAGGTTGGTGCTCAGGTACGAAATGTTGACCGTCGTGCCGTTGCGGGCGATGGCACCGGCGGGGCCGCTCGCCTCCGGACCGTTGACCCGAGCGGTCGCCGGACCACTCATCGGCGTCACGGTCATCAGATAGCCGTCCAACATCCTGTCGTCGCCAACGGCGGGAATCGCCACTTCGTTTGTGCCGACATTCACACAAAACTGAAACGGCCCCCCGCCAACGACCGTTGCGATGCCTTGGGTCGCGGCCGCGGAAAACGTCGGATCGGTGTCGGCCGTCGGGTTGATCGCCACTAAGTCGCCATCCGCGTCGGGGGCTCTCAATGTCAGCGCGGCACCGGTGCAGGAAGGGGGCTGGCCTTCTGCGGGGACTGGACCCACCCTGAAGGCTTGCGGCGAACCGCCTGCGTTCAGCACAGCGTCGGTCTCGATCGTGGGGGTGGCGGGGTTGTCGCCAGTGCGCCTGCGTTCGCCATTGGGGCCATCGCCGGCGCCGTTGCCGAACCCGAATGCCCCGGCGGTATCTGACGTAACCACGACCCGGGCGGCTGTGTTGACTGTCCCCTCGAACTCCTCGCCGTCGGACGCATCCAGGAACACACTCTCATCAACCATCGTGGCGGGATCATCCGCCTTTACGTTGAGGGTTACCCTCGCCAGCACGCCTACGTCGGTCGAGGGTCGCGTGAAGACGCGAAACGGTCCGCCGGTGGACACGTTTCTCTCCGGATACCCGACGTCCGCTGTCGCAAGCATCGGCGTGATCGTCGGTGCGGCGATCTTGGGCGCCACCTCGAACAACGTCCCGTACCCGTGAACCAGGTACGTGTCGGGGACATCGACGGGATCGGTCGCCCGCGCGGCGGCACGCGCGTGACCGAGTGACCGGTAGATGAACAGATCGCCCCGGTACGTCGCCGCACCGACGTCGTCGATGGCCAAGCGCCCTTCGCCGAGCGCCAACCGGACACGGGTGTCGATGGGGATGTCGTGCTCGCCAGCGAGTTCGATCTTGTAGACGCCCGCAGAATCGGTTGCTTCGCCTCTGAACGCGCGTACGAGGTTTATGTCCGCGAGGCAGGGATTGGTGTTGTTGACATCGGCCGGGGTGCCGGCGCACGAGAGGTACTCACCGTTGACTGCGGTCACTGGAGGGGTGGCGGTCGGGTTGCCTTGCACGTTCGCGATCTTGCTGTAGAACCGGAAGCCCGTCACCTCGCCGAGCATGGGTTCCCTCGGCGCTACAACAGGTGTGACACCCACATCGCTGCCCGATGTACCCGCCACGTCTGGTCGATGCGCAATCGGAGCCTCGTTGGGTTCGATGTCCTGCGTAAGCTGCGCGGACCAGAAGTTGACGACCAGGTAGTAGTCGTCGTTACTCTCGAGCGAGGTGTCCAGTTTGAAGTCCAGCACGATGTCACCGACCGGGGTTGCGGTGATCGAGTAGGGAGCGTCTCCGGAGAGACTCTCGGCCGCGAACGGATGATCCGGTGCGGCAGCCGCCCCGAATGCCCCGACGATGCCAACGATCCCGAGCACACGGGCCACGGCAGCGCCCATGGTGGGTCTCAAGACCACTGTCTGCGCCGGGCTCTTCCCAACATTCACGGCATGGAACCTATGACCCGAGCGGAGAATCCCATCCCCGTGGCGCCTCCTAGTGGGTCGAGTCGAACGCCTGGTCTAGCGCACCGGCGTCTAGCGCTCGTTCCGCCCAAGACTCGAGTTTGGTCGGCAGGAATCGAGCAGCCGCCTCGGAAGCCGCCCTCGCGGCCGCCTCCGCCGCCTCAGCAGTCACGTCAGCCGCCGCCGCTGCCACCTCGACAGCGACCGCCAACGCTTGAGGCGACCCCGCTCGCCTTGCGGCATACACTTCCACAAACCCGGCGACATAGTCTGCCGCATACCCTGCCGCGAACGCTGTCAAGAACCCTTCCGCATACCCTTCCTCGCGAGCCCTCTGGACCGTTCCTATCATGGTTCTGCTCTCCTTGGGGATACTGCCGCCGGTAGCGCCACGCTCATTGTCGTTGAGGGCGGCGTAGATGTCGATGAAGGCGAAGTTCGCCCGGCGGCGGCGGGCCCCTGCCGTGGGGCCCAGGCTCGAGGTCGCACGCCGTCGCCTAGGCGTTCGACGGCTTCGGGCGACAGGGGGCCGAACCGACGATGCAGTTGCCGCCGAAGCAGTCTGTTCAGCGACCATCACAAGGCGTCTCCAAAGAACTGCCGCCTCCCGGCACCGCCACTCGACGTGCCGTCGAGCATGGACTCTACGCCTCATCACCTTTTGAGCGCGTGGGATTTGCGCAGCATCGCGGTTCAGAGAGCCCCGCCACTCGGTGCGGGACGCGATGGTGTGTGTCCAGATTGGAGCGTGGGGCGTGTGAACCGGCGTCGTGTGTCAGGATTTGAACGTCATCCGGTTTTGGACGTGACGTCAATTTGCCCGACATGAAGGTGGTACTGTTGCCGTTTTCCTATGCCTTGGGTTTGGACGCCGGGGGGTTCGGCCTTGGTCTCGGCTTTGGCGGTGTCGTTGCAGGCCGGGACGGTTTTCCGGCGGCGGTAACGGACTTGCGCGTCCCCGTGGTCGGCTTAGGTGGCTACGGCATAGCTACTTTCTAATACCCGACGAGCTTCCTCAGCCGTCTTCTCATTCAGCTTCACATCTGTGGCGATTCCCGCAACCTGAGCACGCCCAGTAACCAAATCGATGCGATTCTGCAACCTCTCCATTTCTGAACGAACGTAGGCGTTTTCTACGTCCTCCGAGTCGATGACTTCCATCAACCCTCTCCACTCGCCTTCCAACTCGGCGCATTCGATACTGATGGCATGCGCTATGGCTGCCTTCCGAGCGTAGTTGCCCACCATCGCCCAGATCGCAAGGGCCGCAAGCGCAAGGCCTAGATAGGGCTGAACATCTGGTGGGAGTAATTCGAGGAGATAGGTGGCGGAGCCGGTTCCGCATACGAGAATCAGCACCATCAGCGCCTTGTGCCATCGCTGCAAACGATCACCGACTGTATCGTAGTATCGAGTCAGTCGAGCTGCATCCCACCAGTCCAACCAGACATCATTTCGCAGTTGTTCGGAAACCATGGTGTTTCTCTTTCGGGACGCGACAAGCACGATCCGCACAGTTCCATAGCCCCCAAATAGTGTCAACCATACGCTTGGGGAAGCCAGCGCTGGGCGTCAATACAAGGCGGCAAGCAGGTGTGTGTCCGGATTTCCGCCCCTTCCACGCGGCCCAGGCACATGCCCTGCTCGAGGCCCTGCTGCATGCTTTCTCCGCGGACGGTCTGGAGAATTCCCGCCATGGTTCTGTCTTCCTCCAAATAGTGCCGCCAGTATTTTGGCGTTCATTGTCGGTGAGGCCGGCGTAGATGGCGATGAAGTCGACGTACTTCTCCCGCCGGTGGTGGCCGGGCTCCAACTCCACCAGACCGCGCACCGCTCCGGCGTAGACCTCGACTCGACGTTCCGGGCGCTGCGCATGTTCGGCAGGTTGACGCGGGTGACCACGTTGTCACTGTCGAGCGAGACCTCCGCGGGCATCTCGGCGAAGTCGCACGCGATGTAGTCGAAGGTCAGGTAGGAGTGGCGCTAGGTGCCGAGGGCGAGGGACGCGGGCGCCCGGCCGGCGCCGCGCAGGAAGATCACGACCGGCAGGGCCAATCATCGTGGGCGATTGCTGATTTGGGCGTGCGAGATGGCTGGAACGCGCGTAGGAGATCGCAGAGAGGGGGTCACCGGTACGGTATTCGGCCGGGCCTGGGTCCTAGGGAACGGGCGTGTCCCGTCCCGGTGGGGCCTACAGGAGATCCAGTGCATCCAGTGCCCCTTCCCGACCAACGCGATGATTGTTTACCAGCAACGACCGGATCGCATACGACGAAACCTGGAAGTGCCGAGCTGCATCGTTCTGCCGATCCTCGGAATAGTCTTCGGACAGAAACTCGTCCACGGCTTCAATAGGCGCCAGAAACTCGGCTGCGAAAGCCCGCTGCGCCTTCTGACGATATGTATAGGCCCTAGTAACCGCGCGCAGTGGTTCAGCGTCGTCCGGACTCAACAGTCGTGCCGCCAACAGTCGCGCCAAGTCGAACCGGCGACCGGTAATCCACTTTGATCGAAGTACCATCTGGCACCGCTCACCCATGTCCCACTCAAACGACACGCTATCCGAAGTGCTGGTGGTGTCTGACAGGATCCGCTCGGTCGTGCCCATCATCTCAGCCAACCTTCGATTGGTGACAGGATCCCCGTTGCACAACTCTTGCTTTCGCAAATGTCGAGCGACCGCCACTCCGATCCGCCATGCATCCGTCGTTCCCCATGTGGCTACCGGATCATGCGAGTCCATCTCGACCGTATCGCCTGGCTGGCAGTCGAAGCCGGCGCGACCCAAGCAATCGCGCAGCTCCTGGACACCGACTAGAGCAGCGCCAGCCGCCAATTCAAGAATGGCTTGCTCGCCCAATGAGTTTGCCTCAGAGAGACGAACACGGATCATGGATTCGTCCCCTTCTCCAGGGTCATTTCCCAACATTGCCTCCAGACGCCTGAACGAAAAACGCCTTGCGTCGGACCTGTCCCGTGTGAGCTCGTCCGCGAGTAGGCTGAGGTTGAACGACGGTCTCGAGTCTTCTTCGAGTTGTCCGATCACCGTCTGCACGAATGCATCGACTGCACACTCGAATGCGTGGGCCGCTACAGCTTCCGTTCTTGGAGCGCCCACGTACCGGAAAGTACCTGAGTCCGGTTCCGCCGACGGTTCGGACGTAAGGCACACACGCACGCCGTCAGACGCGAGTTCTAGATTGGGCCAACGGTATCCCCCACCGATGGATGACAATCGGTGCGCGAAGACCCAAGTCCTGCCGACGCGCGGAGGAGTTGGCTCCCACCGGAGGCGCCACCAATTCCACACCAGCCATTCCGCCAGCGGATAGGCTGACACCAGTGGCCCTCCCCTTAGCTCGTGGTCCTCAGATGAGACCCCTTCCGTGAGGCATGTGCCATTGGCCTCGATCAACAGGAAGCCGGCAGTCGCCGTCTCCTCTACAGATGCCGCCGGATCATGCAGGGCGTGGGGAGTGAGTTCGAGTCTCATCCTACCCGTTCCCTCCACTCGTCGATCACCCAATCGCGCATGACCCTATCGTCCCTGCCAAGTCGATAGCCATGGTATCCATTTCGCCCCAGCTTCGCTTCGTACGCCTCGCCGTCCGCGTCGACCGCCCAAGCGTACTTCGGGAGAGCTTCTGGATCGCAGGCACTGACCATGCCGTGTGCAAATGCGGCGTCTAGCAACGCTTGCGCTTCTCCCAGCTTGATGACGCGGAGGTCATCGCATACGGACTTCGAAGCCCGAGGACTGGTGGGTGGCACGAAGGCGTAGTTCGCAGCCTTTATCTTGTGTAGAGCGCTGCCCTCATACCGTGCTCGGGTCGCGAAACTGGCCAATTCAGCCGCCGTAAAGTGGCCGGGCAGCACGATGCGCCGTTTCGGATTGTTGCCCCGAGACTTCATGACGTTGCGAATCTTGAACACACGTGGCTGTCCATGCAAGGCGTCAGCTTGGTCCGGCTAGCAGCGACGTGGGAGCCCGTGCGCGTTTCCGGGCGGCCCTAGGCGCCCCAGCGCACCGGGGTCGAGCGTTCGTTCCGCCCAAGACTCGAGTCGGGTCGGCAGGAATCGAGCAGCCGCCTCGGAAGCCGCCCTAGCGGCCGCATCCGCCGCCTCAGCAGTCACGTCAGCCGCCGCCGCTGCCACCTCGACAGCGACCGCCAACGCTTGAGGCGACCCCGCTCGCCTTGCGGCATACGCTCCCACAACCCTACGACATAATCTGCCGCATGCCTCCGCCGGGGCGACCGCGTCGCGGGGTACTCGACGATGAGCGCCCCAGAGCCGGGCCGGCGCTTCGCTATCGCTATACGCCGACGCCGTCTCCGGCCCAGTCACACCGGGCTGCCACGGAACGAACGCCGCGGTCGCAAGCTCCCTTTGGCGTTTGTTCCATGGGAGGTTCTTGAAGTTGTGGTCGTGGCTGACGGCATCCGCCATGTCCGCGCCCCGGCGTTGGTACGCAGCCAATCATCGGCCAGACCCGCGGCCGGGGATGCAGGCGATGTCTGCAATCCGCGTGGGCGATTGCTGATTTGGGCGTGCGAGATGGCTGGAACGCGCGTAGGAGATCGCCAGCGGGGACGACCCAAGGGTCGACCCCGACGGGCGTTGGCGCGGTGTGGGACGCGAGTGGTGTATGTCCAAAGTCGCCAACGGCTTGAGTTTCCACCTTGCTTCCTCGATCCTTGAGCGCTTTGGGTCCTCCCTGATCGGGTGGGCCTTGCGAGGAATCCGTGTTCATGGGCACCGCAGTTGACGGCCACTAGCCATGGTCGGGCCGACCTTAAGGCCGCCTCCATCGTGGTGCCCACCTATCGCGAGGCGTCGAACCTACGCGCGTTGGCCAAGCGCGTGGCGGCGGCGATGGCGGGGAGCGGGTGGACGTGGGAGCTGATCCTGGTCGATGACGACTCGGCGGACGGCAGCATCGAGATCACGAACGAATTGGCGGGGCGGCTGCCGGTTCGGATGGAAGTCCGGCGAGGGGTACCGCGCGACCTCTCGGCCGCGGTGCTGGAGGGGATCGGCCTCGCACGGTTCGATCGGATCGTGGTGATGGATGCGGATCTCTCGCATCCGCCGGAGCGTATCCCCGATCTGCTATGCGCCCTCGACGGAGGTGCGGACATGGTGGTGGGAAGCCGGTATGCACCCGGTGGCGAGATCGATCAGGGATGGAGCGCGTGGCGCCACCTGAACTCGCGCCTCGCAACATTGCTTGCCCGTCCGCTGGTGGCCTGCAAAGACCCGTTGGCCGGTTTCTTCGCCTTGGATCGGAACACGCTGCCGGACCTAGGGCGGCTGTACCCCATCGGCTACAAGATCGGGCTGGAGTTGATGGTGCGGGGACGGCTGCGAGTTGCCGAAGTGCCCATCGCGTTCAGCGACCGCGTGCTGGGCACGAGCAAGCTCAATTGGCGACAGCAGTTCAACTACCTGCGCCATGTGCATCGCCTGTACCTGTTCCGCTATGGCCGCGTGGCTCGTGTGGCGAGCTTCCTGGGCGTCGGTGCCAGCGGTTTCGTTATCGACGTCGCGTTCTACCTCGGTCTGCAGGGGTTGGGGATTGAGCATCGCCTGGCCCGGTTCCTCTCCTTCTGGCCCGCCGTCACGTGGAACTGGCGCCTCAACCGCGCCCTGACCTTCGCCGAACGTCCTTGGCGGCCCCGGGCCCGGCAGTGGGCGCAGTTTGTCGGCAGCAGTCTGCTCGGCCTGGGGTTGAACGTCGGCACCTATACGGCGTTGACCAGTTTCGTGGCGTTCTTCGGGCGCAACCGTCTGCTGGCGCTGATCTGCGGAGTGGCCGTCGGAAGTATCGCGAACTACCTCGTGGCCAACGGCTGGGTCTACGGTCGTCGTCGCACCGCGTCCGCGGGCCGTCTTCGGTAGAGGGCTTCGGTGGCGGACAGGCGGAAGCGACGAGCGCGGCGTCGATCCACGAACCGGCCGAGAGGCGGCACCGTCGGCGACGGGCCGGTGGCAGCCGGAAGACAACCAGGTTTGCCGGGTACGTCTTTGATCGCCGACTTCACGCGGCGCGATGCGCTCGCCTTTCTGGGGCTGACGATCCTCGTCTGCGTCAGCTACTACCCGTCGCTGGCGGGAGGATTCGTCTGGGACGACTTCGTCTTCGTCGACGCGCCCGTAATCCATGCGGCGTCCGGCATTTGGCACATCTGGTTCTCGCCGGGCGACATCCGTGGCGAAGCCCACTACTGGCCGATCGTCTACGCGACGTTCTGGCTCGAGCACAAGCTGTGGGGACTCGATCCCTTGGGCTACCACATCGTCAACCTGGTGCTGCATCTCGTCAACTCGCTGCTTGTGTGGCGGCTAATTGGCCGGTTGGCCGTTCCCGGGGCGTGGTTGATCGCGGCCGTCTTCGCCGTGCATCCGGTACACGTCGAGTCGGTGGCTTGGATCATCGAACGCAAGGACCTGCTCTCCGGGCTGTTCTATCTCACCGCCTTCCTGACCTGGATGCGGTTCGCCGAGACACCGACGGTCAAGGGGTATCTCCTGGCCCTGGCACTCTTTGTGGCAGGCATGCTGTCGAAGTCCATCGTCGTGACGCTACCGGCCGCACTTCTCGTCTGGCATTGGTGGCGACAGGGCAACATCAAGCGCCTCGATGTGGTTCGGCTCGCGCCGTTCTTCCTAGTGGGCTTCGCGATCGGCCTCGCGGACTCCGCGTTCTATGCGTCGCGAGAGTCCATCGACTTGGGTTATTCGTTCGTCGAACGGGTGCTGATCGCGGCCCGCGCGCTCTGGTTCTATGCCGCGAAGCTGGTTTGGCCCCTCGACCTCGCGGTGATCTACCCGTTGTGGGAGATCCATGCCGAGGATCTCCGCGCTTGGCTGTATGTCGCCGCCTCCGTGTTGTTGGCTGGCGCACTTTGGTTCTGCCGCCACCGGATCGGGCGCGGGCCGTTGGCCGGCGGGCTGTTCTTCGCGGTGACGCTCGCCCCGGTGCTCGGGTTCGTCGACTTCGGCTATATGCAGTTCTCCCTGGTCGCCGACAGGTTCCAGTACCTCGCGAGCATCGGGCTGATCGCGGTCGTTATCGGATGCCTGACCCATGGTGCCGTGAAGTTGGCCCCGATGGTGCAGGCCAGCACGGGCGCGTTGGCCGCCATCGCCGTCGCGGCCCTCGGTGGTCTGACATGGCAGCAGGCCGGCGTGTACCGGGACGGGATCACCTTGTTTGGCCACATCGTCACACACAATCCCACGGCACTTGATGGCCATCACAACCTGAGCATCGCCCTGTTCGACGCAGGGCGCATCGAAGAGGGTCTTGCGGCGAACCGGATCGCCCGGGAGCAACGTCCGGATGCCCCGAAACCCTACTCGGTTCTTGGTAAGTTGCTGGTGGAACAAGGTCGGTTCGAAGAGGCGGATGACGTCCTGCGACGAGCTATCGAGCTAGATCCAGCTCATCGCGACGCTCTGCAGAACTGGGCCGAGCTCGCGCGGAAAGTAGGGCGTCCCGCGGAAGCCGAAGCCCGCTACCGAAAGGTATTGACGATTGACCCGGAATACGGCCGCGCGCACGCTGGGCTTGGCGCCCTCCTATTCCGGCAGAAGCGGCACGCGGAAGCGCTCGACCATCTGCGGATGGCCGTCGAACTGCCGGGCACCGACGAGACTAGAGGCGCACTTTATCCGTTCATGGGCCAATCCGCCTGGGAACTTGGGCACTTGGAGGAAGCCGAGACGCACTTGGAGCGCGCCATCGCCGCAATGCCCGACAACGTCGTGACGCTGTTGGCCATGGCTGACCTGCGGATCCGGCAGGAACGCGCGGAGGAAGCGGAAGCGTTCCGGCGCCGGGCGCGGGAAATGCACCCCGACGATCCGACGTTGCGCCACATGATTGCGGAATCGCTGCGCAAGGAAGGTCAGATCGACAAGGCGATCGCCATCTACGAGGAAGCGCTCGAGATCGATCCCGGGAACGCCCCGGTGCTTGCCGGCCTGGGAATTACGTTGTACCAGCGCGGGCGCTTCCGGGCCGCCGTCGATTCGATGATCCGGGCATTGGACCTACAGCCCGGCCTGCCCTACGCCCTTTCGTTGCGGCTATACAGCGGCCATTCGATGCGCGAGTTGGGAGAGATTTCGGCGGCGAGCAGACAGTACGAACTCGCCGCCGAAATCGAGCCGGGGAACCGGGAAGCCCTGAACCACCTGGCCACGTCCCTGTTCGAGCTGAAACGCTACGAGGAAGCGCACGAGCGCTACCAGGAACTCATCGAACTTGATCCGGGCAACGCCGTGGCGCACTCAAGCCACGGCGTAGTCCTGCATCACCTAGGCCGCAGCCAGGAGGCGCTCGCAAGGGTCGAAAGGGCACTCGAACTCGACCCGGCGCTCGAACAGGCGCACAAGGCCCGGGAGGAGATACGCAAGGCCCTGGGATTGACCGATCCCTGAGATGCGTCGACGCCCGCCAGCGGTGACGCGACTCCCACCTTGGACCAAAACCCGCGTGTCGTCGAACGGCGAGTTGCAGACCCGGTGCCGGCGCGGCCGTGCCTACCCTCAACGTACGTCCCGATTCAAGAAGCATTAGTCGTCGAACCAGATCCCCATTGAGTTTCCACCGTGCTTCCTCGATGCTTGAGTTCCTTGGTTCATCGCCGATCGGGCGCACCCTGCGGGAGGAATCCGCGCTCATGGTCACCGCAGTTGACGATCCCTAGCCAAGGCCGGGCCTGGTACCAACCTATCGCGGGGCCACGAACCGCCGCGCGTTGGCCAAGCGCGTGGCGCACGGTCGGTAAACGACCGGTGACGACCGCGCGACAAGGCTTAGCGGGCGCGTTTTCGATGGCCGAATTCGCGCAACGGGATTTGTTCGCCTTGCTGGGGCTGGCGGTGCTCGCGTGCGTCAGCTACTACCCGTCGCTGGCGGGCGGGTTCGTTTGGGACGACTTCGTCTTCACCGAGGCACCGGTGGTCCAGGCGGCGTCCGGCATCTGGAACATCTGGTTCTCCCCGGCCGACATCCGCGACGAAGGCCACTACTGGCCGATCGTCTACACGACGTTCTGGCTCGAGCACAAGCTGTGGGGACTCGATCCCTTGGGCTATCGCATCGTCAACCTGGTGCTGCATCTCGTGAACTCGCTGCTCGTGTGGCGGCTGATGGGGCGGTTGTCCGTTCCCGGGGCGTGGCTGATCGCGGCCGTCTTCGCCGTGCATCCAGTACACGTCGAGTCGGTGGCTTGGATCATCGAACGCAAGGACGTGCTATCCGGGCTGTTCTACCTCACGGCCTTCCTGGCCTGGATCCGGTTCGCCGAGACACCGACTGTAAAGGGGTATCTCTTGGCCCTGGCACTGTTTGTGGCTGGCATGCTGTCGAAGTCCGTCGTCGTGACGCTACCGGCAGCACTTCTCGTCTGGCATTGGTGGCGACAGGGCAACATCAAGCCTGTCGATGGGGCGCGGCTCGCACCGTTCTTCCTGGTGGGCTTCGCGATCAGCCTCGCGGACCTCGCGTTCTACACTTCGCGATTCTCCTTTGACGTGGCGTATTCGCTCCCCGAACGGCCGCTGATCGCTGCCCGTGCCCTCTGGTTCTATGCCGAAAAGCTAGTCTGGCCCGCGGACCTCGCGGTGATCTACCCGTTGTGGGAGATCGATGTCGGCGACGTCCGAGCGTGGTTCCATGTCGCCGCCGCCGCGCTGTTGGCCGGCGCGCTATGGTTCTGCCGCCACCGGATCGGGCGTGGGCCGTTGGCCGGCGCGCTGTTCTTCGCGGTGACGCTCGCGCCGGTGCTCGGGTTCGTCGACTTCGGCTTCATGCAGTTCTCCCTGGTCGCCGACAGGTTCCAGTACCTCGCGAGCATCGGGCTGATCGCGGTTGTTCTCGGATGCCTGACGCATGGTGCGAGGAGGCTGACCCCGATGGCGCAGCGCGGCGCAGTGGCATTGGCCGCCATCGCGGTCGCGGCTCTCGGTGGTCTGACGTGGCAGCAGGCCGGCGTGTACCGGGACGAGATAACGTTTTTCGGCCACATCGTGTCGCACAATCCAACGGCGCGGGACGCCCAATTCAGCCTCGGCTCCGCCCTGCTCGAGGCAGGACGGCTCGAAGAAGCGGAGCAAGCGCTGCAACGGGCTGTCGAGGCGGATCCCCAGCATCGGGGCGCTTTGCAGAGCCTGGCCGAGTTGGCACGGCGACGGGGAAATTTCACCGAAGCCGAGATCGGTTACCGGCAGGTATTGGCGATTGACAGGGAATACGGCCTCGCACACGCCGGGCTCGGCACCGTGCTATTCGAGCAGAGACGCTATGGGGAGGCGCTCGACCATCTGCGCATTGCAGTGGAATCGCCGACCACGGTCGACACTAGGGGCACGCTTTACCTGTTGATGAGCCGGTCGGCCAGAGACCTTGGGTATCTCGATGAATCCAAGGCGCACCTGGAACGCGCTCTCGCGGCGATCAGTGTAGCCGGGGAGCAACGACCGGATACGCCCGGGTTCTATACGATCCTCGGCCAGGCGTTCATGGAACAAGGGCGGTTCGATGAGGCGGCGGCCGCCCTGCAACAAGCCATCGAGGCGGATCCGGAGCATGTCGACGCCATGCAGATGTGGGCCGAGTTGGCGCGGAAACGTGGGCGCCTCGCCGAAGCCGAGACCCGATACCGGGAGGCGTTGGCGATGGACGAGGGTCATGGCCTCGCGCATGCCGGGCTTGGCACCGTGCTGTTCCGGCAGGGGCGCTACGCGGAAGCGCTCGACCACCTGAGTTTGGCGGTGGAGTCGCCGGCCACCGCGGAGACGCTGGGTGCGCTCTACCTCTACTTGGGCCAGTCCGCCGCGGCACTTGGACACCTCGCGGAAGCCGAGGCCCACTTGGAGCGCGCCGTGGCTGAAATACCCGACAACATGCTGACGTTGTTGGCGATGGGTGACCTGCGGGTCCGGCAGGGACGTGCCGAGGAAGCGGAAGCGTTCCGGCATCGGGTGCGGGAGTTGCACCCCGACGATCCGACGTTGCGCCACATGATCGCGGAATCGCTGCGCAAGGAAGGTCAGGTTGACGAGGCGATCGCCATCTACGAGGAAGCGCTCGAGATCGACCCCCGGAACGCCCCGGCGCATGCGGGCCTGGGCATTGCGTTGTACCAGCGCGCGCGCTTCCGGCCCGCCGTCGATTCGATGATCCGGGCATTGGACATACAGCCCGGCCTGCCCTATGCCCTTTCGTTGCGGCTATTCAGTGGCCACTCGCTACGCGAGTTGGGAGACATCCCGGCGGCGAGCAGACAGTACGAACTCGCCATTGAGATCGAGCCGGAGAACCGGGAAGCCCTGAACCACCTGGCTGCGTCCCTGTTCGAGCTGAAACGCTACGAGGAAGCGCACGAGCGCTACCTGCAACTCATCGAACTTGATCCGGACAACCCCGTGGCGCACTCAAGCCACGGCGTTGTCCTGCACCACCTAGGCCGCAACGAGGAGGCGCTCGCAAGTGTCGAAAGGGCACTCGAACTCGACCCGGCGCTCGAACAGGCGCACAAGGCCCGGGAGGTGGTACGCAAGGCTCTGGGGTTTACCGATCCCTGATGGGTCGACGCGCGCTCGGCGGCCCACCAGCGGTGACACGACTCTCCATGGTCCGACTGACGGCGTCCGCCATGTCCGCGACCCGCCGGTGGTACGCGGCGAATCATCGGCCAGACTCCCCGCCGGCGATGTAGGCGAAGGCTGCAGTCCGCGTTGGCGATCGCTGATTTGTGTGTGGGAGATGGCTGGAATACGCGCAGGAAATCGCAGAGCCGGACGACCCAGTGACCCGTACGGCATGCCGCGCCTAGGTGTTAGGAGACGGGCTTATTCCGTCCCGTGGGCGCGGTGCGCAATTCCGGGCGACCGCACGGGTTCGCCCCCACGGCACGCCGCCTGGATCCGTTGCGGAGCCTCGCTGGTGGTTCCTGCCGAACCGGTAGGAAGCTCACGTCGTCGGGTTCGAGGCGGGAGCGCCCAGCGGTGGGTGAAGCCGGCAATTGCGCCATACTCGTTGCCGATGAGGCTCAAAGGGCGGTTCGAGCGAATCCCAAAAGCACGGTACCAGGATCGCGAGGAATCGACCTCGTGTGAGCGCGGCGTCGCGTGTTGTCTGGGCTTGGAAGGGCAGGCTCGACGCCTGCGGCTTTTCGGTGGGCCAAAAAAAAGGAGGGCGTAGAACGCCCTCCTAATGTTGGAGTGTGGCCTTTAGAACCCCGATCCTTGGGGTTCCCGCTCCGCCGTGGGACGGCGGAGCGAAGCCCAATGCTCGGTTCTAGGTACCTGACACCAAATCGGTGTCTAGTACATCGTGGTGTCGAGCTGACCCGTACCCAGGTTCTCTTGGATCGTCATGACGGAGACAGCGGCCTCACGCGCCGTGAGGTTCAGGGTGCCCGAAGCGCGGGGTGCCCCGATCTCGTCGCTTGAGTCCAACATGTCCTGCACCCGGACGACCATCCTGGTTCCCGCCTTGACGGTGCCACTGATCTCGCCCGTGATGGAGATGCCTTCCTCGGTCTGGAAGTCATCCATCCAGAAATCGGCATCCCGACTGCCACGGTTGACGATCACCAGCCGCTGGTTGTAGGACAGGTTGGTGCTCAGGTACGCAATGTTGACCGTCGTACCGTTGCGATCGATGGAACCGGCGGCGCCACTCTTAGCCGGACCGGCCGACCTACCGGTCGCCGGACCACTCATCGGCGTCACCGTCATCATGTAGCCGTCCAACATCCTGTCGTCGCCAACGGCGGGAATCGCCACTTCGTTGGTGCTGACGTTCACACACAACTGGAACGGTCCGCCGCCACTTACGGTTGCGGCACCCTGGTTCGCCATTGCCGAGAACGTCGGATTAGTATCGGCCAACGGGTTGATCGACACCTGATCGCCGTCCGCGTTGGGGGCGCTCAGCGTCAGCGCGGTGCCTCCGCATGTGGCACCGACTGCGCCAACCCTGAAGGCCATCGGTGCGCCGCCTGCATTGAGGACGTAGTCGGTCTCGACCGCCGGGGTGTCCGGATTGTCGCCGGTGACCCTGCGCTCCTTGTCGCCGGCACCGTTGCCGAACCCGAAGGCACCGTCCACAGTAGAGGTGACCACGACCCTGGCGGCCGTATTTACGGTTCCCTCGAACGCCAAGCCGGTCGCTGCAGCCAGGAACGCACCCTCATCCGTCATTGCCGTAGCCGGATTGTCCATCTTTTCGTTGAGGGCAATCGTCGCCAAGACGCCTACGTTAGGTGATGGTGCCGTGAAGCCGCGGAACGGTCCGCCGGTGGACACGTTGTTCTCCGGATCACCGGCTCGCTCATAGCCGACGTCCGCTGTCACGAGCATCGGCGTGATCGTCGGTGCGGCGATCTTGCTGGCCACGCGGAACAGCGCGCTGTGACCCGAGAACAGGTGATTGTCGGGCACGTCACCCGGCGCCGAGGCCCGTACGGCGGCCCGCGCGTCACCGAGCTCCTCGTAGATGTACACATCCCCGCGGTAGCCGGCCGCAGCCTTGCTTCGTATCGCGAGGTTGCTACTGAGATCCAGCCGAAGGCGGGTGTCGATCGGAATACCAGCCCCAACGACGACCATCCTGTAGGCACCCCCGGATTCCTCTTCGTCGCCCCTGTACGCACGTGTGAGCGTTACGTCGCTGTTGGGGACGGCAGTCGGACCGGAGATGGACCCATCGACGGCGGTAACGGGGGGCGTGGCGGTCGGATTCCCTTGGACGCTTGCCGTTACCGTGTAGAACCGAAATCCAGTCCCTTTCCCGATCACCGGCTGCATTAGCATGTTGGTTGGCATGACAGTCCCAACCGGGTCGCCTGCCGTGCCGGCCGTGTCCGGCGCAGTCTCCGTGTACGTCAATCCGAGTTCCCCGGTCAACTCCGCCGTCCAGAAGTTGACGGCCAGATAGTAGGTGCCGGTATCGAGCAGGGTGTCGATCTCGACATCCAGCACGATCTCGCCCATCGGCGATCCCATGATCGAGTAGGGCGCCATTCCGGTCAGACTCTCGGCCGCGTACGGATCATCCGGTGCGGCACCAGCCCCGAAGGCCCCGACGATGCCGACGGTCCCGAGCACATGGGCCAAAGCAGCCCTCATGGTTGTTTTGCAGAGCATTGTTTACTCCAAAGTCTTCCTAACATTCACTGCCATAGAGCCTATGACCCGGGCGGGGAACCCCCCCCACGCCACTGAGCTAGCGAGATTTAGCCACGCCTTAGGCGCATTGGCAACACTTTTTTTGGCCAATTGCACCGCTCAAAAGCCCAATCCGCGCTGTTTCTACAGGAAACGCCGATGTAGTTCAAGCTGCGACCTGATCTGGTCGGTAAGCTCGCGGCCCTGCCTGTGGTCAGCGATGACATAGGGTATCACCATTACGACGAGTTCGGTACGGTCTTTTTGGTACGAATCGGCACTGAAAAGGCGGCCCACGACGGGTAGCTGTGCCAGCCCCGGGACCCCTGAGCGTCCTTGGTTCTGACCCTCGGAGATGAGACCCCCCATAAGCAGCGATTGGCCGTCGCGCAGGGTGAGGCTGGTGCTGAGCTGGCGCGTGAGGATGGTCGGGGTGAGGGACGCGGCGCCGGTGGCGCGCTGCTCGGAGAGGCTCTGTTGGATGGTGAGGTCGACGAGCCCGTTGGCCTGCACGATGGGGGTGATGTTCAAGGTCACGCCGGTGTCGCGGTAGCTGATCTGCTGGACGACGCTCGCGGACCCCTCCGACTGGGGACCTTCCGCGCGCTGGGAGATGACGGGAACCTGGGAGCCGCCGAAGATGTTGGCCGCCTGACCGCTCTTGGCGACCAGCCACGGCCGGGAGCGGATGGCGACGCGGGTGTCCTCGTAGGCGAGCGTCAGCAGGGCGCGGGTCTGGCCGGCGCCGTCCAGGGTGAGGGTGACGCCGCTGGGGGCCAGCCGGATGTCCACGTCGCGGTTGCCGACGCCGGCGTTGACGAGGTACTGGATGCCGGATTCCTCCTTCCCGGTCAGGGTGACCTCGGCAAGCACCACCTCGATCAGCACCTGGGGCACGGGCCGGTCCAACTGGTCGATGAACGCCCGGATGCGGGACCAGTCCTTGCCGTTGCCCCGGTAGAGAACGGTGTTGGTGCTCTTGATGAAGACCAGTTTGCGAGCGGACTGCTGCGCCTGGCCGCCCGATGTCGCGCTGCGGGTCGCCGCCTCGGCGCTCATGATCTCGTTGAGCGTCGCGATCAGTTCCTCGGCCTGGGTGTTCCGGAACTCGTAGTGGAACCAGCCATCCTCCACCGACGCCTCGCGGCGGGCGTCCACCACCGACGCCCAATCCACCACCCGGTCGAGAACCTCGGGTTCGACGGCGAACACCACCAGCTTGTTGGCGGTGGTCAGGGGCAGCAGGATGACGGCGGCCCCGAGGTCGTCGCGGCCGATATTCGCGGTATAGCCCTGGGCGGCGAGAAGCTCGATCAGTTCGCTGGCCATTTCGCCGACGTCGAGGAACACGGGCTCGATAACCACGGCGTTACGGCTCGACAGGATCGGCTGGTCGAGGACCTCGATCATGGCCACGGCGCGGTCGACGAGGGCGAGCTTGCCCTTCAGGCGCACGGCGTTGAATCCCGGCATGTCCTCGACCTCGAGGTCGAGCCCTCTCAGCAGCGGGTTCAAAAGGCTCACCATCTCGACGGGCCGCACCGCCTTCATGACCACGATCTGGAAGATCACGCGCTGGGTCGCGGGCACCTCCGGCCGGGTCCGGCCGCTGATCAGGAGCGGGACGCCGCCGGTTGTGACCTCCTCCGCCGCGACGAAGGTGAGCGTGCCGTCGTCCTCCTCGCGGATGCGCACGCCGTAGCTCTCCTCCAGGATGCGGCGCGCGGTGGCGAATACCTGCGCCGGCGTCATCGGGTCGCTGATGCGCAGGGTGACGAGGTCCGTCTTCTCCTGGAGGTCGGGCGCGATGTGGTAGGACAGCCCCAAGAGTTCGTTGAAGAGTTCGTCGATGAACGCCGGCAACGGCGCGTTGTTGAACGCCACGGCGATGGGGTCGCCGGCGAGGTCCGCGCCCAAGCGGTCCACCGTGCCTTCCGCGATGCCCGGGCCGACGGGTACGCCCGGCACGGGGGTTACCGTCAGGCCGGTTCGTTCCTCGCCCGATTCTCCGGGGAGGTCCATGGGGTCCGTCTCCGCCACCGTCGCCGGGGCGCGTAGCGGTTCCGGCAGCGGCGGGACGCGCAGGGACGAGCACCCGGCTAGGGCGACGGCCGCCAACAGGCTTAGCGACGCAAGGCACGGGATGCACGCCACCCTGCGCGCTTGCCCGTCAGGCAGTTTGTCGGTCATTGAATCCTCCACATCCGGGCAATGGCCCGGCATTTGAGACCTTGGGTCACGTCGATCGGTTCGCTCGATGTCCATCAGGGAACGGCTTCCGCGTCCGCGGGCGGTTCGTCGGCCGCCAACGGCTCGCCAACACGGGAGAACAGGTGCAACTCCTCGGGCTCCCCTTGGGCGTCCTGGAGAACGAGGGAATTGGCCGCCACCGAGACCAGCACGCGACCGTCCGGCAGGGTATCGCCGTCGACCAGGCGCACGATCGCGCCACCAGATTTCCGCAAGCGGACCGCGTGGCGAGAGGCGACGGACGTGATGCCGATGACGCCGAGCTTCGCGAGTTCGGGATTGATGCCGCCCTGCTGGCCCGCGAGGCGCCTTCTTTCTTCCTCTTCCCGGCGCGCCCGCTCGGGGTCGTAGGGCGGCGTGCCCCACCGGGTCATGGCGAGGAAGCCGTCGAGACCCTCGGTATGCGCGGACGTCGCCGCGGAAATCTCCAGCGGCCCCGGGGGTGCGGGCGGCGGGGGCGACCCCGAAAGCGGCCAGGCAGCGCCGATGGCGGCGAACAGCACGGCGGCAAGGATCAGCGGCGCCGCCTTGCGCAGGGGGCGCCGGACCCCGGCGGGGATGCGGGGCCCGAGCCAGGTCGTGAGGCGGTCAAGCATTCGTGCCTCCCCCGCGGTTCCGTTCGGGGTTTCCGTGCGCGGTTCGTAGGGGCGACGCTTGCGGTCGCCCGGATTGAAACGCGGCTCTATCGGCGCGGGACGGGACAAACCCGTCGCCTACGGGGCCGGATCGGAACGCGGCTCGGCGGGCGGCGCGGGACGGAGCAATTCCGTGCCCGGCGGCTTGTGCCTGGCGCGGTCCGAGGCGGAAGTAGGCGGAGAGCATACCCTCCAGGACGACCTCGTCGATGCGGCCGGGGCGAACACGGCGGGTCAGCGTCAGGCGCTCAGCGACGAGGATCCGGGGGTGGCGGGCAAGCTCGTGGACGAGACCCAAGGCGGCCTCGACGTTGGACCGGCTGTTGACCTGCACGTCGATGCGCCACAGGCCGGGCACGCCGGGCACGGAGCGGCTGAGTCCGACGTCGACGCGCACCTCGAGTCGCACGCGCCGGGCCATCTCCTCGACCGCCGTGCGCACCTGGGCCTGCGCGAGGCCCGGGTTGTCGGCATGCCAGACCCTGTCGTTCAATGCCTTCTCCGCGGCGCGCGCCTCGTCGAGCCGCTGCTGCCAGTCCTGCCGGGCCACCAGGTCCCGCCCCCGCGCCAGGCGAGCGTCCATGGTTGCGTAGTCGGCGGCGGCCTGGCCCACGCGCGCGGCTTGGGGGACCGAAACCCAGTAGCCGAGCAGGATCGCGACGATGGTCCACACCCCGAGCCGCAGCTTCGGGTTGGCCGCGAGTTCGGCGCGGACATTGTCGGCGGCGGCGCGCAGCACACTCATGGCCGGGACGCTTCCGGGTCGATGCGGAGCGACACCTCGAGGCCGTCGGGCGCGGTACGGCCGGGGCGGGCATCCGCGAACCACTTCTCCGCCTGCAGACTCGCGATGACCGCCACCGGGTCCCGGTTCGCATGGTCGGACAGAACCACCGTGAGGTCGCCCTGCTGGTAGCGCCAGGCCCGGAACTGGGTGGCGCGGCTCGGGAGCGCCTGGTCCATGCGCACCATCACTTCGGCCTGGGAGGGCTGGTTCATGATCCGGGCGAGGAAGGCGTTCTCGCGGTTCAGGGCGTCGAGTTCGTTGCGGGCTTCGAGAATCGGGTCGAGCTGCTGATCGATGCGGTCGAACTCCGCGGAATCCGAGGCGTGGGCCAAGTGGTAGCGCCAGAAGCGGGCCTCCTGGAACGCCGCGACGGCGGCGACCACGGTCAACGCGGCGACCGCCAGGGCGCGCTCGTTGGCGAGCAACCAGGCCCGGGGCTGAAACGGCGATACCCAGGGGTCCGGGGCGAACGTGGCGGGCGAGATCCGGGGCGCATCGACAGCGGCGGCGCCGGCAACATCGGTTTCGTCCACATCCGCGTGCTGGGCGGCGAAGGCATGCAGGCGAGGCGCGTCCGGCCGCTCGGCCAACCACAGGGAATCCACCAGGACGCCGTCGCGCCAGTATTGAAGATCGAACCCCTCGCGGCAGGCCTGGACCTGTACGCCGTCGGCGGGCTTGGGATAGAGGACGGTTTCGGGCAGCGTGCGGATGCCCGGGGGTGGCCCGGAATCCGTCGCATCCTCCGCCGGCAGGCCCAGCCGCGTGGGATCGACCTGCACGACGGCCTCGTCCCAGAACCAGACCATCGCGGTGCTGCCCGACCAGGCGCAGTGGTGGCCGACCCGCTCGAACGGGCTCCACACCGGGATTCTGAGCGCGACGGCGGCTTCGCGGCGGTTGCGGGGGATGTTGGCGAAGTCCTCCGAACGGTACATGCAGAGGCTGCGCGCGACGATCCAGCGCGAATGCGTGGAATTGCCGTCGAGCACCGCGATGCCGTCGCGGGTCTGGATCGCGCTTCGGCGGCGGGCGAACCGGTGCCGCAGCCGGCGCAGGGCATCGCCCAGCCGGGCAAGGGTTCTGGACGGATCGAATCCGTCGCCGGTCGAGGGGACCGCCACGGGTTGTGAAGGGTCCGCATTCATGCGATCAGCACCGCCTCGGGCACGGACGCGAACGCAACGCCCCGGACCAACGGCGAGCGGCCCCGACCGGACGAGGGCAGGCCTCGGACCGACGGGGCAACACCGCGGACGGACGACGGGGTGTTTGCGGATGCAAGGTGACGGTGAACATGCGATGCGCTCAAGGACCGCCGAGAAGCGGCGTGGGCGGCTGGGCGAGCACCCTGTTCCGGTCGACGGGTTCCGAATACCGGTATTCCGTGCGCCAGGGCCCGATCCGCGATGCCGGCGTCAGGGTGATGCCGACGACGGAGCGCGGCGCGCCGCCCACCCACCAGGTGGTGATCCTCAGGAACCGGGACGGGATGACGGCGACGGTCACCGGATCGACCGGCGGCGATGCGCCTGTCAGTTCCTGCACGCGCGCATAGCTCGCGATCGGGTGTTCGGCACGTTCGGCCAGGAAGGTGTCGAGCACGTCCTCTTCGACGCCGAGGACGGCTTTCGCGACCGGGACGGGCATGGTGTTGAAGTTGACGCCGACGTGTATGCGCGGCGTGGCCATGTCGCGCAGCCGTCGCCATTGCGCGGCGTCGATCACCTCCGCCGCGCCGAGGACGCGGTTCATTTCCGTCGGGGTCGCCAAGAACCAGTTCGCCGGCGGCGGCAGGCCCGCCTCGAGATAGTGGTGCGTCTCGGCGCCGTCGAGGGAGCGCCGGTCGTTCACGTCCGTGTAGTCGACGATGCGGGGCACGAGGCGGGCGACGTCATCCTCGGCCACGCCGACGCTCTCCATCATGGCCGCAAACAGGGGGTCGCGGGGCTGGTTGACGGAGATCAGGCCGAGCTCGTCCTGGATCGAGAATCCGGTGTCGCCGAGGCCTGCGTAGGGGTCGCCCGCCAGGCTCAGTTCGCCGACCGGGAACGGTTCGCCGGGCAAGCGCTCCGCGCCGGCCATGCGCGGTTCGCCGGCCAGGCGCGGTTCGCCAGCCGGGCTCTGGTCGCGAAGCGCGGCGTTGGCAGCCACGGTGCTGATGCCGAAACGCTGCTCGGTCTCGAGCAGCAGGCTCGTGTGGGTCATCTGGTTGGTGGCGATGAGGTAGAGCAGCGTCGCCTCGGTGCTGCGGCGGTCCAGTTCGGCCTGCAGCATCAGCTTGGTCTGGCGGGCGTTCTCGACGTTGGTCTCGGTGACGCCGTTGATGTAGGCGGCGGCGACGACCACGGCCGCCAGGGCCCAGAGCGTGGCGGCGAGGATGAAGCCCCCCGGCGCAACGTTCGACGGCACCGATGCCTTGGCGCGGTGCTTGGTGCGGTGTTGGTGCGGCTTCACCGGAAGCTGGCCTCGGTGATCACGGGGCGGCGGGATGGTTCCACCCGCGCCAGCCAGACGGTCGCGGAATCCGGCGCGACCATGCGGACGAGGGTTGGCGTCCAGTCCAGGCTGGGATCGAAGATGGTGAGGGTGATAAGCGGCCGCGGGAGGGCTGCGGGCGTGGGCCGGCGCATCGCGGGCGCGGGACGCGCGGTGGGAGGCGTCGGTAGACGGTCGGCCGAGGGCGGCCAATGGTCGTACCAATTGCCCAGGGAGTCGGCGTACTTGAAGGCCGAGCCCGCCGCGGCGGACCGCACCGTCCAGGTGATGCCTTCCTCGCCGGGGGCCGGCGACTCGGTATAGAGGACGACGTCTTCCTCGATGGACCAGCGCGCGGTCACCGGCGTGCCGGGTTCGGCGTTCAAGGGCTCCAGGGTGGTGCCTTCGAAATAGGTCGCATCGCCGTGGAGCCGGCGCTCGCTCAGGCCCGTGGGCACGAGGCCCTGGACGGTGGTGGCGAACCAGTTCTGCTGCAGCGTGCCCAGGGTCGAGGCGCGGTACACGCGCTGCACGGTTTCGAAGCGGGCGGCGAAGAAGCCGACGGCCTGCAGCATCAGCGTGGCCAGGAAGCCGAGGATGACGAAGGTCACCAGGGTCTCCACCAGGGTGAGACCCCGGGTGCCCCGGCGGTTGGATCCCGGCGTGCGGCGGTTGGCCGGCCGGCCGGGGTGGTGTGCCGTGGCGAGCATCAGAACGGGTCCTCGCCCGGGGCCGGGCCGCGCACCTTCTCATAGCCCGTGACGCGCATGCGCCAGGTGCCGAGGGAGCGGCCATCTTCGGTGACGATGAACTCGACCTCGTAGAGGCCGATATCGTAGTCGCCCATCCCGCCGAGGGCGGTCTGGCCCTTTCGTTCGGGTTCGACGAGGGTCGATGTCCAGGCGACGTCGACGCCGCCGAGTTCGACTTTGCCCTCGCCCCGGGTGCGGGGGTTGATGGACGACAGGTAGTGCATGGCGTTGCGCACCACGACGGCCTGGCGGGTCACGTCCGCGCTGCGGTTGAGGGCGATCAGGTTGGTGTTGAAAAGGCCGTAGAGAGTCATGCCGGCGGCGGCGAAGATGGCGAGCGCAACGCTGCTCTCGAGCAGGGTGAAGCCCGCGACGCGCATTGCTCGGCCCCATGCTTGATTGCGGCGGGTCCTTTGGGGAGGAGTTCTGTCCGGCTTGACCCGCTTGCCACGGGCTAGTGGGGGCGGGGCTTGCTTGCGCCCGCTCGTGGGTCGCCCGTTGCGGGACGGGGGGAACCCGTCTCCCGATCCGGTGCCGTTGGGACGGTCAGGACGCATCGACGCGACAGAACGGCGCTTCGAGTTCAACGTGGATCGCCTCGAGCTCCGCATGCAGGAGGGTCACCTGGCCACCGAGGCATACGCCGTTGGCGCGTGCCAGGATCGGTTCCTCGACGAGCACGGACCAACCGTCGGGGACGTCGAGTTCGTAGCGTGTTCGGCCAACGAGGGCGGCTTGGGCGTCCTCGGTCTCGTCCGGATCGGAGCCGATGACGACGTAGTCGCGACCGTGGAGCATCGCGGTCGCGCCCAGTCCGGCGAACTGGTTGAGGATGTGTTCGCGCTGGGTTTCGCGGGTGATGCTCGCGGTCAGCCGCTCGAGATTGGGGAACGCCAAGGCGGCCAGCACGGCCAGGAGCGCCACCACCACGAGGAGTTCGATCAGGGTGACGCCGCTTTGGGCGCCCCAGGGGGGCGTGGGGGCGGGGTTTGCGCGGCCGGCACGGTGCGCCGCCGCACGAGCCGTGGAGGCTGGGTTAGCGTGGCCGCCGGGCGCCGCCGCCGCGCGATCCGCGGCGGGGTTTGTGCACGCACGAGCCGCGGGGGCGGGGTTTGCGCGGCCGCCGGGGTGCGGGCTTGCGCGAGACCCGCCGTGCGTTTCCAGGGCGACCGCGAGCGTCGCCGGGACGGGATCCGTGGCGTGCGTTTGCGGCAGGTGGCGACGTGTTCGTTCTAGGGGCATGTATATATATGTATGTGTGAGGCGCGCGGTTGATGGCGGGGGCTACTCGGTGCTCTCGTCCGGCAGGTAGCCGATGTCGGCGTTGTCGCCCTCGCCGCCTGCGGCCCCGTCGGCGCCGAACGAATAGAGCGCGAGACCCTGGAGGTTGTTCACGGGGAAGCGGTACTGGTAGGGGTTTCGCCAGGGATCGAGGGGCAGATCCTTGTCGAGATAGGGGCCGTGCCAGTAGTCGGCGTCTTCCGCCGGGGCTTGCAGCAGCGACGCCAGTCCTTCCTCGGTGGAAGGGTAGCGGCCGATGTCGAGGCGGTAGGTCTTGAGTGCGCTGTGCAGGCTTTCGATCTGCACCTTGGCGACCTCACCACGGCTCTGTTCGGCCCGGCCCATGAAATTCGGGGCCACGATGCCGATCAGCAGGCCGAGGATGACCAGCACCACCAGGAGTTCCACCAGCGAGAAGCCGCGGGGCGGATCGTCGGGGCCGCCTCGCCCGGGATGCCGGACCGGTTTGCGGAGACGCGGGGCGAGGGCCGCGTGGGGGGCAGGCTTGTCGCGTCGCGCGTGCGCGGTCGCACCCAATGTTCGCGCGTCGGGTATCCGGGCGACCGCGGGGGTCGCCTTCACGGGCCATGGGAGAAGGGTGTAATCAGAATTGGACATTGTTGACCGCCGTGATTGCGAGTATTACGCCGATGAAGATGGTGCCGATGAACGCGCCGATGGTGAGGATCGCCAACGGTTCGATGATCGTGAGGACGCGCTTCATCCGCCGGGAACTGTTTTCCTCGTAGAGGTTCGCGAGCGAGCGCATCATGGTGGGAAGCTCCCCTGATTGCTCGCCGACCCGGATCAGGTTGTAGCCGGTGGCGGTGAGCGCCTCCTGCTTCTCGAGAGCGGCGGACAGCGCCTCGCCGCCGCGCACGTCCGCCAGCGCCCGCTCCAGCATCGCCCGGCGCCGGGAGACGCGCACGCCGCGGGCCGCGAGCGCCAGCGCGCCGACCAGTTCCACCCGGCTGGTGAGCATGGCGCTCATCACCATGGCCCACTTGGCGGTGTCCGTTTCCGAGTACCACTGGCCGAGCAGGGGCAGGCGGGCGAGGGTGTCCACGAAGCGTTGGCGCACGGCCGGGTTCCTGACGAGCGCCGCAACGGTGAACGCGACGGCGAGCAGGATCGCCCCGACCAGCCAGCTGTTGTCGTTGAACCACGCGCCGGTGCCGAGGACGAACAGGGAGACGAGGGGAAGTTGGACGTCCTCTTCAAGCAAGTGGACGAACTCCGGAACGACGAACAGGAACACCGCGAGCACCGCGGCGGTGCACGACACCACGAGGATCGCCGGATAGGTGAGTGCGCTGCGCAACTCCGCGGCGACGTGGCGGTCGTACTCCATCTGCTCCACCGCGCGGGTCAGCGACTCGGCCAGGCGGCCGCTCAACTCGCCGGCCTCGACCAGGTGGAAGAGGTGCTCGGGCAACGGCAGCTTGGCGGCCCGGAGGGCACCGAGGAAGTTGGCGCCGCGCATCAGTTCGCGGGAGATGTCGTTGAACGCGGTGGCGAGTTGGGGATGGTAGCTGCCCTTGCTCTGGGAGATGATGGCGTCGCCGAGGGACACGCCCGATGAGAGCAGGGTGGCGAGTTCCCGGAAGGCAATGACCACGTCGACGGTGCGCAGGCGGCGGCGAAGGGTCGGCAGCGTGGTCGGCGGTGTTTCGCTGACGCCCACCAGGGTCTGGCCGTCCCGGCTCAGGCGCCGGGCGACGTCCGCGGCGGACGCGGCTTCGATCTGGCCCTTGGTCAGTTCGCCTTCGCCGTTGACGATCTCGTAGTCGTACTGGGGCATATCCGTGGCTGGCGCAGCGTCGTGTAACGCTCACCGGGTCGATTGGCGTCCGGCTGGAGTCCCCCTAGGATGCCGGCACGGGAATGAGGGCGTAGACAACGCCTCGGCTGGTAAGTTCCGCCGGCGGCAGCATCGTGCCTCGACGTCATGGCGTGCAGATTTCTCGGCGTCGGAGTAGGTGGCGTCGCCCATGGGTCCATCCTCGGATTCGGCCTCGACGTGCGCGGCAACGTAGCACAGGGGTGATGGGCGCTCAAACGGCGGGTTCTTCGGCCAGGGTTGATATCAGGGTGATGGCGCCGTTGAGACGCATTCGTGTGTGTCCGAAACTGGCGAAAACTGGTGACATCAGGATGGTGGCACCTGTGAGACGCATTCGTGTGTGTCCGAAACTGGAAGTCCGGGTGACATCAGGATGGTGGCACCTGTGAGACGCATTCGTGTGTGTCCGAAACTGGAAGGGTTTGATATCAGCGCGATGGCACCATTGAGACGCATTTGGGTGTGCCCGAAACCGGGGGAGAATCTGGCCCTTCCTGGTGGTCGCGGCGTTGTCGCCGCAATGGTCGGGATGGCATTGGCTGCCGCCGAACGCGATCAGGACGTTCGGCGGTTTCTAGCCACCTGTCGGATGGACGAACACGACCCGCAGGACATCGATAGCGATGGCGCGGCAGGCTCGGCCCACACCCGCTCGAGGCGACCGTCGACCCATATGTGCGGGTCGCCCGTGAAACGGTACGGGCATCGCTGCCACTCAGGCGGGCTAGCCCCCCCTACGGTCGCCCTCGGGCCCTGATCGCGGCCAGTTCGGCCACCAGCCGCCTTAGCAGCGCGCTCAATCGGGTCGTATGGCGGTTGTTGTTGCGCTGGCCTGCGCGTGCGGGCTCGCTAGGGAATGCCGAACCGGGCCTTGATTGCGGCCAGTTCGGTTTCGGCCTCCCGCTGCTTCGTCTCGGCCTCCCGCTGCTTCGTCTCGGCCGTAGCCTGCTTCGTCTCGGCCGTAGCCTGCTTCGTCTCGACATCCCCCAGCAGCGTTTCGTTTTCCCGTATTCTCGTTTCGTACTCCCGCAGCCTCGTTTCGTACTCCCGCAGCCTCGTTTCGTACTCGCGCAGCCTCGTTCCGTCCTCCCGCCGGCCCGCTATGGCCTCGCCGAGCGTCTCGAAGTTTCGGCCGGTCTCTGCGTCGTAGAACCGCAAGACGGACCCGTCTAGCCACAGACCGAGGCCGACGGTCTTGCTCGTGAACCCGCGCTTGCCATTCGGCAGCACATCGGTCGCCATGGCGCGGTAGCGGCCGCCCACCAGCTCAAAGCCTTGGAGCGGCGGCTTGACGTACTCGCGTCTGGGATCGTAGAGAAAGTACTCCGCCACCCCCCAACGCGAATACCGCGCCTTCTTGCGCTCGTCCTCGCCGCGGGTGCTCTTCGAGGTCAACTCCAGTACGAAGGACGGAGATCGGTCCTCCCAAAGTTTGTAGATGTCCCGCTCGCGGTCCTCGACGTCGAAGGCCACGAAGAGGTCCGGCGAAAGGTGCCGCCTCGGGTTGCCCTGTTGGTCGTAAACCAGCATGTTCACGCCGACGTACACGCCGGGTTGCGACTCGAAACGCATGTTGAGGGCGTGCGCCGCATCCGCCAGGCGCTGGTAGTGCAGTGGAGTCTCCGCCACGGGTCTGCCGTCCGAGGTCGGGTACTCAACACCGGCGTCCAGGACGAGGGCTTCGTCGCTCATGGATTGGTCTCACTGGGCGTGGATCTTTCCACGCGCATTCCGGGCGCGCCCGGTTGGGGGGTGCCGTGCTGCGGGCGCGTCGCCTACCGTGACGGAAACGTAGCACGGTCGCCACGGCACGCTCAATTGGCTCGTTTCGGGGTCGCGGTGCATCGGATGGCTCAAGGTCTCGAAGACCCGAATCGTCCCAGATGCGACGCTGCCGCGCCGACAGCCATCGACCACAGGGCGTGTGCGAAAAGGCGGAAATCCGTGTAGGACGACGCCTCTTTCGGGGCGTTCGTCGTGTCCGCTCGGCGGGCCCGCCCGCCGCGCAGCTCAGGTTTCGTCGATGCCGGACAGGGTCTGGCGGAGCACCTCTTCCACGGTGGTTTGGCCCTGGGATGCCTTGAGCAGACCGTCCTGCAGCAAGGTGCGGTGGCCCTGCTGGTCGTGGGCGAAACGCTTCAATTCGACGAGCGGCGTGCCCGAGACGATCATGTCCTGGAGCTCGGTGGTGATCGGCACCAGTTCGTAGATGCCCATCCGGCCGCGGTAGCCGGTGTGCTGGCAGGCATCGCAGCCGACGGCGCGTACCCACGCCTTGCCGAGTTGATGGGCGGTCGCCGCGTGTACGAGCTCCATGGCCAGGGCGGGTTCGTCGATGGGTTCCGCGCAGTGGGAACAGACCCGGCGGACAAGCCGCTGGGCCTGGACACCGATGGTCGGCGAGGCGACCAGGAATCGTTCGACGCCCATGTCGATCAGGCGGGTGAAGCTCGACACGGCATCGTTGGTGTGCACCGTGGAGAGGACGACATGGCCGGTCAGCGCCGAACGGATGGCAATCTCGGCGGTCTCGAGGTCGCGGATCTCGCCGATCATGATGACGTCGGGGTCCTGGCGCAGGATGTGCCGGAGGGCCCTTGCGAAGGTGTATCCGATCTCGGCGTGAACCTGGATCTGGGTGATGCTCGGCATCTGGTATTCGACGGGATCCTCCACCGTGATGATCTTCTTGATGCCGTCGTCGATGTCCTCGATCGCGGCGGCCAACGTGGTGGACTTGCCCGAGCCGGTCGGGCCGGTGACCAGCACGATGCCGTTGCTCGACCGCAGCCAACCCCGGAACATCGTGAGGTGGTCGGGTGCCATGCCGAGGTTTTCGAGCGCCTGGTCGCCGCGTTCCTGGTCGAGCAGGCGGAGCACGATGGACTCGCCGAAGGTGCATGGCACGGTGGAAACCCGGATGTCCATGTTCCTGCCCGAGATGCGTTCGCGGATGCCCCCGTCCTGGGGGAGGCGGCGTTGGGCGATGTCGATGCCGGCGATGAGCTTGATCCGCGACGCCACCGCCGGGAAACGGTCGATGGGTTGGGTCAGGCGGGTGTGCAGGACCCCGTCGACCCGCATGCGTACCACGAACACTTCCTCCGTGGGCTCGACGTGGATGTCGGAGGCGCCGAGGTCCACCGCCGACGACAGGAGGTTGTTGACCAACTCGATGACCGGCGCTTCTTCCGCCATTTCGCGCAGCGCCCGGGCGTCGTCGCCGGAGAACAGGTCCTCGATGGCGCGCTCCTTGCGTACGCCGTCCAGCATCCGGTCGATCTGATGGTTCGCGGCCAGGTAGTAGGTGATCGGCGCGCCGGGATAGAAATAGTTGAAGGTTTCCTCCAGGGCGTGGTCGCGGATGTCCTTGGCCGTGCAGCAGATCGTGCCGTCGTGTTCCCAGAGCAGCGTGCCGTGGTCGAGGAACCAATCGAGCTTGATGGGTGACTCGGCCATCACGCGGTAGATGTCGAGTTGCTCCGGGAACTCGTCGACATCGCGGAGATAGGTGGCACCGAGCTGATCCGAGAGGGTCGAGAGCAGCACATCCTCCGAGATCGCCCCGGTCCGCACCAACAGCGCACCGAGTTTGCCGCCGGCGGTTTTCTGGATGTAGAGCGCCTTGTCGAGATCCGCTGGCTGAATCGCACCGCGGTCGACGAGCATCTCGCCCAAGCGTTTCATGCGGCCATGATACTCGGCGCCGGACAGGGAATCAGTGGAAGGTCCGGGGGCGGCAACGGGGGTCGGGGTCTCGATTTCTGACATCGTGCTATTGCGTGTGGGGCCAGATTGGGTGGGTCCAAGTCCGGAGTTACCGTGATATCGCTTGTAGGATCGAAATTGGGTGTGTCCGAGTCCGGATCGATATCGTCATGCTATTGCGTGTGGGACCAGATTGGGTGTGTCCGAGTCCGGATTTAAGGAACGGTGGCAACGGGGTGCGGTAACGGTCTGATCTCCCTTTGGTCCTTGGTCTGGACATGGGTGGCGGGGGAAAGTTCCATGCGGGGGGCGCTATGGCCGATTGCTCACGGCACGATGTGGCAGAATCCCTTGCCCTTTGAACGAGCGCAGGGTGCGAATTGTCCCTGATCAGCAAGCTGCCCGGCGTCGGCACGACCATCTTCACGGTCATGTCCAAGCTTGCCGCCGACGAGGCCGCCATCAATCTCTCCCAGGGCTACCCGGACTTCGACGGTCCGCCGTTGCTGCTCGAACGCGTCAACCACTACCTGACCCACGGCTACAACCAGTACCCGCCCATGGCGGGAGTCGAGCCGCTTCGCGAGGCCATCGCCGGCAAGGTGAATTCGCTCTACGGCGCGGCGGTCGACCCCGAAACCGAGGTGACGGTGACCTCGGGCGCCACCGAGGCGCTGTTCTGCGCGATAACCGCCGTGATCCAGCCCGGGGACGAGGCCATCGTCTTCGATCCCTGCTACGACTCCTACGAGCCCGCCGTGACGCTGGCCGGTGGCACCTGTCGGCACATCCCCCTCTTCGCCCCGGACTTCCGCATCGACTGGGATCGCGTGGCCGATGCGATCGGACCGAGAACGCGCCTGGTCATGGTCAACACGCCGCACAATCCGACGGGCTCGGTCTGGGATGAACGCGACATCGAGGGGCTGCGTGCGATCTTGGCGGCGCACGATCTCTACGTGGTCGCCGACGAGGTCTACGAACACATCGTCTTCGACGGCCGCCCCCACGTGAGCCTCGCCCGCTATCCCGACCTCTTCGCCAGGAGCTTCGTGGTGTCGTCGTTCGGCAAGACGTACCACACCACCGGATGGAAGGTCGCGTACTGCGTGGCCCCGGCGGCGCTCAGCGCGGAGTTCCGCCGGATCCACCAGTTCGTCACCTTCACCACCGCGACGCCGCTGCAGTACGGCATCGCCGACTTCCTCGTCGAGTGCCCGGAACACCACGAAAATCTCGCCGCCTTCTACCAAGCCAAACGGGACCTGTTCTGCGGGCTTCTGGCCGGGTCGCGGTTCGAGCTGACCCCCTCCGCCGGGACGTTCTTCCAGCTCGTCAACTACGGCGCGATCACCAACGAACCCGACGCCCAGTTGGCGAAACGCTGGACCGTCGAGGAGAAGGTCGCGTCGATTCCCGTGTCGGTCTTCTACCGCGAGCCGCCGAACCAGGAACTGCTGAGGTTCTGCTTCGCCAAGGACGACGCCACGCTTCGGCGGGCTGCGGAGATCCTGTGCCGTCTGTAACGTCCCAACGCCGCGTCGGCCGCGTCCCAAGGGCGCGGCTTCGCCGTTCGCCGTGCGGTCTAACGCGCCGCTTGCGGGGCGCCGACTCCGCCTCTGGCCTAGCCACGCCGTCCATTCCGGGACCGGGGCGCGGACGGACATGGAACAACGTGGCCGTATGGAACGGGCTTGTCGCGATCCGCGTCGACCGTCGCACTGACGCCCGCGCGGCGCGAATCCGGGCGACCGCGAGGGTCGCCCCGACGGGTTGATCCATGCAAGGGAAGCTGCATATGGCGCTTGTGCAGGCTGCGCCCGCCTGGCACGACCCGGCGGCGAACCGGGAGCTGTTCCAGGGGATGATGGACACCATCGAGGCGCCCGTCGACGTCGTCGTTCTGCCGGAGATGTTCAGCACCGGCTTCACCATGTGTTCCGCCGCGATGGCCGAGGGCATGGACGGAGAAACGGTGGCGTGGCTGCGGGACCAGGCGGCGCGGCGCGACGTCACCATCACCGGCAGCGTCGTTATCGAGGATGGGCAGCGGTTCAACCGCCAGGTGTGGATGCCCCCCCACGGGCACGAGTCCGTCTACGACAAGCGTCACCTGTTCCGCATGGCCGGCGAACACGAGCACTACGCGCCCGGCAGCGAGAGGATCGTGGTCGAGATGGGTCCCTGGCGGATCTGCCTGTGCGTCTGCTACGACCTTCGGTTCCCCGTCTGGCTTCGGTCCCACAACGACTACGACGTGCTGTTGTGCGTCGCCAATTGGCCCGCCGCGCGCCAGTCCGCCTGGGCCACGCTGCTTCGCGCCCGGGCCATCGAGAACCAGTGCTACGCCGTCGGCGTGAACCGGGTCGGCGTGGACGGAAACGGCGTCGTCTACCGCGGCGGCAGCGCGGTGTTCGACGGCGAGGGCGCGGCATTGGCCCAAGCCGGAGACGAGCCGGGGATCCTGTCCGTGACCCTCGATCTCGACGCCCTGCGGGAATATCGGGATCGGTTCCCCGCCTGGCGCGACGCGGACACCTTCGAGGTGGCGCCGTGATGACGCCCGTGCCGGGTCCGTCGCGGAGATTCGCGGGGGCGTTGTTTGCCGTCGTCCGCGATCTGTTGGCCCATGGCCGCGATTCGCTGGAGGCGGGACCCCGCAAGGGCACCCCCGACGGGGCGGTCCCGTCGGCCTCTGCCCCTACCGGCGCCGGCAATCCGTTGGCCCTCGCCGCTGATCCACCGGGCGCGGGACGCCGAATGGGTGTCCCTTACAGGTTCCCGTACAGGTTCCGAATGGGTGTCCCTTACGGGTCGGCCCCGGGCGCGGGACGCCGGGTGGGTGTCCCATACGGGCTGGCCCCATACGGGCAGGCCCCCTACGAGGCGGTGCCCTACGAGGCGGTGGGTGTCCCCTACGGGGCGGTCGAGGCGGTGGGTGTCCCCAACGCGGCGGTCGAGGCGGTGGGTGTCCCCAACGCGGCGGTGCCGCACGAGGCGGCGGGTGTCCCCTACGGGACGGTGTACGGGGCGGTGCCCTACGGGGCGGTGGCGTCGACCTTTGTCCCTCCCGCTGATCGCGGCCCGTTGGATCACGCCGTCGATCCGCCGGGCGCGGGACGCCGCAAGGGCGTCCCGAGCGGGGCGATCCTCCTATTGCTGACGCTGACCGCAGGCTGCGGCGCCGAACCGGACGAGGCCGAACATCCCGGCAAGGCCGTCTACCAACGCTACTGCTACGCCTGCCACCAAGCGGGGATCGCCGATGCCCCCAAGCTTGGGGACAAGGAAGCTTGGGCGGGGCGCCTTGAGAAGACGCGCGCCGAACTCGTCCGGAACGTCAAGATCGGCATGCCACCGGGGATGCCGCCCCGCGCCGGGTGCGCGTCCTGTTCGGACGAGGAACTCGAGGCCGCCGTCGACTTCATGGTGCTCCGCGCCCAATAGTCCGTCACTGGATGATCGCACAGCATTGACCGACCACCGTTCGCTGTGGATAGTCGCGTCACCCGTTGGGCAATCCCCCAAATGTTGGGGAGGCATAGTGGGATCCGATGACATCTGTGCTAAACAAGGCACATCACACCACGTTGTTCTCGACATACCGCGACCGCCGCCCAACTATCTTTTTTTGGAGCAAATGCACCATGGTCAAGAAAGTCACATCCATCGGTCTCGTTTTCGCTGCCGTCGCCGTTGTCGTCTACCTGGGCTTGACCCTTGGAGACGCACAGCCCGAACCGCTCGATGCCCAAGCGGCACTTGACGAAACCGCCAAAGGCCAACTAGCGCACGAGGAGGCGCTTTCCCTAATCGCCGCCGAGAGCGAGATGCTCGATTCACGTGCCGTCGATAACGCGGACGAAGCCATCGAACCGTTGCCCCAAGCGACCGCGCCACCGGGCTTCGTGCCGGCGCCGGCGATCGTCCAGGAGGCGACGCCCCCGGACGGCTATTCCTTCACCGGCTACCACGAGGTGGCGCGAGGTCCGATGACCGCCGAGGATCTCGACCGGGAAAACCCGGTCGCGCCGACCCCCGAGTGGCTCACCCTCAACGACGATGCGCTGGCCGAACTGGCCTCGAGGGCCGATCGCGAGTGGTCGTTCGGTTGGATCAAGCTCGCCGAAGGGGCCGACCTCGCAGGCCTCGAAGCGTTGCTCGCCACGCACGGCGGGGCAGTGATCGGCAGAGCGGGCGACCTGGTTCGCGCGCGTCTGCCCGGCGACCCCTCGCGCCTGGGCGCGATCACCGCAGCCGATTCGGTCGTGGCCGGCATGGGGGCCGTGCCCGCGGAGCAGAAGATCACCGACACACTCTCGGAACGGGCAGCGGCCAACGCCCACGAGGAAGTCCCCGTCTGGATCACACTGATGTCCGACGACCCCGACGGGCAATGGCGTCAAGCGCTCAAACAGCTTGGCGCCGAGGTGGGCCGGTTCGACCCTGCCGTCAGAACCTACGCGGCCACCATACCGTTGACTGCCCTGACGCCCATTTCCCAAGCTGACTTCGTCTTGGCCGTCGAGTCGATTGGCCGGGTCGAGCGGACCCTCGAGATCGCGGCTCCGGCCATGGGCGCGGACGCCGTGCGCAGCTACGACGCCGGGATGGAGACTTTCGTTGGCGTCGGCGGCGCGTCGGTCACCGTCGGCGTCATGGACAGCGGTTTCAACATCGACCACCCGGACCTCTCGTCGAACCGCCGAAGCATCTGCGGTGCCAACTTCACCAACTTCTTCGACGCCCGCGCGGAAGACCAGGACCTCTGGCTGGACTTCGGGCAGCACGGCTCCCACGTCACGGGGATCGTCGTCGGCAACGGCGCCGACGTGCGCGACCGCGCCGGCATCGCGCCGCTGGTCCAGGATCTGCGCATCGCCAAGTCGGTGAGCAGCTACGGCAGCGCGTCCGCCCTGGGGTGGAACCGCGCCATGGACTGGTTCGCCACGCCGACGGCGTGCGGCGGCGATACCACCGCCCGCAAGGCACTGGTCATCAACTCCAGCCTGGGCGCCTCGAGTGACATCTGGGAGGGGCGGTCCGTGGTCGAGCGCAAGATCGACGCCTCGGTCTGGGCGGCCCGGCATCTGTTCGCGACCTCGGCCGGAAACGGCGACACCCGGGTGATGACGAACATGGCAGCGGCGAAGAACGCGCTCAGTGTGGGCGCGACGCAGAACATCGGCGACATCGCCGCCTTCAGCAGCCAGGGGCCGACCTACGATGGCCGACTGCTCCCGAAGGTCGTCGGCACGGGCGTGTCGGTGGCCTCGGCGAGGGGTCGCGGTGCCACCTCGGGATACAGGGTGCTCTCGGGCACCAGCATGTCGTCGCCCGCGGTCGTCGGCGTGGCGGCGCTGGTCATGGACGCGGTGCCCGAACTCAAGGAGGAGCCGGCCGCGCTGGCGGCGAGGCTCATGGCGAGCGCGGTCAAGCCGGACGCCTTCCTCGACGACGCGACTGCCTTCCCGTTCGACAACACCAACGGACCGGGGACGATCAACAACGTGTTCGGCCTCGGCAAGGTGTCCGCCCGCACGGCGGTGCTGAACCACGACACCGAGGACGGCTGGACCGGCGGCAGCGCCGCCTTCGACGTCGACGCGTCGAGCCACGCCTACCACGACATCGTGGTCCCCGAGGGCGCCAGCCGGCTGGATATCGTCATGACCTGGACCGAGCCGCCGGCGGAGAGCATCTCGAGTCCCGTGCTGCACGACCTCGACCTATGGGTCGATCGCGGCGCATCCTGCGGCGACATCGCCGCCTGCGGGCACTACAACTCCCGGTCGCGGATCGACAACGTCGAGTGGGTCATCGTCCCGAACCCGCCGGCCGGCGTGTACCGCCTGAAGGTGCTGCCGAACCGCATCTACGGCGCGGCCCCCCGCGCGGGCCTCGCCTGGACGGTGATCCGCGGCGACTCGTCGCCGACGCTCGCCGTCGCGGCCGACAGCGACCATGTCGAGGTCGGCCCCGACGTGCCGTTCGAGGTCGAGGTGACGGTCTCCTCGGACAGCTACGTGGCGGCCGGCGCAAACCTCCGCGTCGAATGCCGCACCGAAGTGGGCTCGACCGCCTGCGACGAGCTTTCCTACACGCCCGACGAGAGCATGGTGCACCGGGAGGACGGGCTGGAACGCAACCTCACCCGGGACACGTTCTCGGTCGTCGTCGGCGAGATCGGCCCCGCGGAAGAGCAGACCGTGACGCTTGGCTTCGACGGCCAGCCGGAGGGCAGCTTCCGGCTTCACCTCACCGCCAGCGGCTGGAACGCGGAAAGCGGCGAAACCTCCGTGGCGGTCGTGGTCGGCGAGGCGGACATGCCGCCGCCGGTGTACCGGCCCCCGAACGACGACTTCGCGATGGCCATGGAACTCGACGGCATGGGCGGCGAAACAACGTTCGACCTCGTCGCCGCGACGCCGGACCCCGGCGAGCCGGCATTCGCCTTCGTGAGGGGACACCCGCTCCGGGCGCGGTCGATCTGGTACGTCTGGACGGCACCGGAGACCGGCCTCGCCCGCTTCGCAGTCGCGCAGTCCGTGGCCGGCGACCATTCCGACTACGTGATCGTGGACGTTTTCCGCGATGGCCCGATGGCGGGCCTCGAGGCGCTGGGCGACGGACAGCTCGGGGGTGGCAAGACCTTCTTCGCCGAGGAGGGCGAGACCTACCGCGTCCGGCTGAGCACCCACGCGCTGTATCTTGCCGATCGGCGGTCGGCGCTGCCCGACCTGACGCTCAGCTGGGGCCCTGGCAGCCGACCCGACAACGACGACTACGCGCACGCCGCCGCCATGGAGGGAGAAAGCGGCACCGTGTCCGGCACCAACGCTGGCGCAACGTCGGAACCTGCGGAGCTCATGGGCAACTCCAGCGCGACCTCGCCCTTCGTGCTGAACGGCTGGGCGGCGAGCGTCTGGTACCGCTGGACGGCACCGTCGACCGGGGACTACCAGTTCTCCGTCAACAGGACCGCCCAGGTGGTCGCCGCCTTCGAGGGCGACAGCATGGCGGCGGCGCGAATGGTGTCCGGCGTTCCGGCACAAGGCGGGGACATGGACGAGGCGATCGTGTTCCCGGCGACCGAGGGCGTCGAGTACCGGATCGCCGTCGCCTCCGGCAGTGCGTATTGGGCCGGTACCGAGTTCGAGTTGTCGTGGGCGCCGGGAGCACGCGAATTCCCCGCCAACGACGATGTCGCCGCCGCCTCGCTGGCGTTCGGCAACTTCGCCTTCGGCAGCGTCGCATTCAACGACAAGACCGTGGAGCACGGCGAACCCGCGGCGTCGGGTGTGCGCACGGTCTGGTGGAAGTGGCAGCCAGGCGAGGACGGCCGGTACACCTGGCTGGCGACACGCGTGGCGGGGTTCATCAACGACGAGGCACCGTTGCAGATGTCGGTGTTCGCGGGCAACGAACTGTCCACCCTCGAACTCGTCGCCATGGACGAGGGTACCGAGACCCAGGATCTGCAACTGGCGTTCGATGCCAAGGCCGACACCGGCTATCACGTTGCCTTGGGTCTTCCCAGGGACGCGGCGCAGACACGTCTGCCGTCGGCGTTCATGCTCATGGAATGGGGACCGACGCCCGAGAACGACGACTTCGCCAACGCCACGGCACTCGCCGGGATGAGCGGTTCGGTCGCCGGCTCCAACGAGTTCGCCACGAACGAGCCGAGCGAGCACACCGGCTCGCTGGGCGACTCGTCGCTGTGGTGGACGCTCGCGCCGGAGGAGAGCGGCTGGGTCCGGTTCGAATTGGATGGCCCGAGGGGATCGAAACTCGCGATCTACCGGGTCGGCGCCGATGGTGGTCTGGAATTGGTCCGCGTTAGCCGGAACCTCGGCAATGTCGCGGCCACCGTCCGCCTCGAGGCTGGCGAGAACTATGTCATCCGACTCGGAAGCTACGCCTACGACGCGAATGGCTTGGGCGGGGCCGGCCGCGGTGCGTTCGAGCTTGCCTGGGCACCGTCGGACCCGCCTGCCGTGCTGCGCTACGTCGACAGCGTGGAGGATGGCCAGGTCGCCGACAACGGCGCGGAGATCGAACTCGGCGGACTGGACGACCAGGCCTTCAACGGCGATGGGACGGAACTCTACGCGGCATCGGACGGCGCCATCATGGTGTTCGAACGGGATCCCGCGACCGGCAAGGTCGGCCTGATGGGGACCGTTGAGGACTTCGAGATCTCCGACCCCGACGCGCGGCTGATTTGGGACGAAGCGGGCTCGGCCCTGCTGGTCACCGGGTGCGAGGAGTGGGCCAAGTTCACGGCCGCCGATGGCGGCGGGATCCAGCATGTCGGCAGCATCGAGGGGGCGCCTTGCCCCGTCGGCGATGTGCTGGTCCACGGCGACTTGGTCCACCACGTGATGGCGCCCTACCTAATCGAGACGTTCGAGTTCGACGAGGGTCACGACTCCCTGAGCCCGGCGGGCATCAGCATGATCCCCGATGTCACGAACGCGGTCATAACCGCCGACGGCGAGAACATCTACGCGCTTGCGGGAGATGACGAGTCGACGCTGATCGCCATCGAGCGGGACGCCGAGACCGGGGCGCTGCGCATCTCGACCATCATCCAGGACGGCAGCCCCGTCGTGGGTGAAGAGGGCGCCACGGTCGAAGGGTTGGCGGACGCACGCTCGCTGGCCGTTCACGGCTCGCACCTGTTCATCTCGGCGGGTAGCGTGGGTGCCGACACACTGGTGTTCGATCTGGCCGACCGGGCCAACCCCGCGTTCCTGGGTAGCCAAGACTCGTTCAAGGCGTCATCCTTCGGGAGCTGCAACCACGCTTTCGCCCGAGATAACGTCAGTGCGGTGGATGTCGCCTGCGCCAATGCCGAGTACTTCACCGTACAGGTCGGCAGCGACGGCTCGGTGTTCGGTTCGGACCTGGTGAGAGGACTCCGCACCGATTCCTTCGGAAACACGGTTCCCGACAACGACGACATCTACTCGGTGGGCGCGAGTCCCGACGGGCGGCATCTCTACGTGTCGGGCTCGGTCTTCTTCTTCATCTTCGATCCGAACGTGGGTTTCCTCTTCGGAGACCGCTACCAGCTAATGGTGTTCGAACGAGTCGGCGAAGAATAAGGGCCGAGGACGGGGACGGGCTTTGTCCCGTTCCCGTCCAACGCCGCGGTCGGATCGCAAGGGGACACCCACCGCCGCAGGAAGGGGATCGCAAGGGGACACCCACCGCCGCAGGAAGGGGCGGATCGCAAGGGGACACCCACCGCCGCAGTAGGATCGCAAGGGGACACCCACCGCCAAGGATCGCAAGGGGTCACCCACCGCCGCAGGAAGGAGTCGCAAAGGGACACCCACCGCCGCAGGATCGCAAGGGGTGGAGTCGCAAAGGGACACCCACCGCCGCAGGATCGCAAGGGGGGAGTCGCAAGGGGACACCCACCGCACGGGATCGCAAGGGAAGGTCGTCGCGAGGGACACCCATTGTCGCCGGCTCGTCGCAAAGGGGGCCCGTCGCAAGGGACTCCCACCGTCGCTTCTCCCGAGGCTCGCAAGGACACCCACCGTCGCGTCCCCCCGGTTGTCGGTCGGCGGCTGCAAGGTCCGACTCCTCGCGTCGGTCTCGCCGGTGCCTGCGGCGGCCCGGACGAGGCGC
>JAPPGK010000044.1 GCA_028821405.1 Gammaproteobacteria bacterium
AGCACGCGCAATGTCCGGCTGGCCACGATCAAGTCGTTCTTCCGCTATCTGGAACATCGCGTGCCGAACTGCCTGGATCTCGCGTTGCAGGTGCGTGCCCTGCCGCAGAAGGTGGTCGACAAGCCGCTGATCGATTGGCTCGATCGGACTGAAATACAGGCGATCCTGGACGCGCCGGACCCCACGACGGTTGCCGGTCTGCGGGACCGGGCAATGCTGCATCTCTGCTACGCCGCCGGCTTGCGCGTGTCCGAGCTGACGGCACTCACGATGAACAGCCTGTCCGGTCCCCGGCTGGAGACGATCCGCATCCTCGGCAAGGGGCGCCGCGAACGCGAACTCCCGCTCTGGAAGGAAACGAGGACGGTGCTTCAAAGGTGGCTCGACGCGAGGCCATCGACCTCGAACGAGTACCTCTTCCTCAATGCGCGCGGACGAGCCATGGGCACGGACGGCTTCGCGTACCTGCTCGCCAAGCATGCCGCCACGGCGGCCAGGACGGTTGCGTCCATCAACGCCAAACGGGTAACGCCGCACGTGCTTCGTCACTCCGCGGCGATGGCGATCCTGCATGCCACGGGCGACATCCGGAAGGTGTCCCTGTGGCTCGGTCACGCGGACATCAGGACCACCGAGATGTACGTCCGCGCGAGCCCGGCCGAAAAGCTGGGGATCCTGGCAACCAACACGCCGCCGTCCATCAGACCCGGATCGTTCCGCGGTGTCAGGGACAGTCTGGTGGCGCTGCTCGGCGGCAAGTGACTCCAGGTGTAATGCCGAGTGAAAGTGCCGCAGAGGCCCTCGTTCCGAAGCCTCTCGCGCTCAACTCGGCATTACCAACCTCTCGGCATTAATGGCGAGATACCGCGGTCTAGGTTGCTCGCGCGATGCGCCTTGTCGAGCTTGGCCGCGAACTCGTTGATCGCCGCAGCGTCGATGGCGTCCTGGCGCCTCTGCGCGCGCGATGTGACGAGCTTCCCGGCATCGCACAGAGGAAATCGCATTCGAGACGTCTCCGGTCGGCGCAGCGCCGACAACCGCCGTTGGCAACGAAATGAGCCCTCCGCCTTCGACATGAAGCGGCGCCGATCAAGGCAGCGCTGGCAGCTCTTGGCGGGAGTGCCGGTGCATCTCGGCTGCTGGCAGCGACCGAGATCCTGTCGGATGGTGGCGTGTCGAACGAAGCCCCGCGAAAGCCCTGCTCCACTGGGCGATGAGAAGTTGAAGGTCCCTCGGGAGCCTCTCCCAGAAATCCTCTCGAACGCGTGGTCAGGAATCCAGGGCTCGAATGGTTGCCATGCGTCCTTGGCGAAGCGATCGGAAACTCCTAATTGACCCTGCGGAGTCTCGAAGGCGCATGGCTGCCGTCAGTTCGGGGGCGCGGAGGTCCGAAGCTCGATCAGCGAGGCGTAGTCGAAGACCATATTGGGACATCAGACAGCTTCGACTTGCCGATCGGTGCGTCGATGGAGTACGTCGTGGCGACTGATCGGACCAACTCCACGAACCAGTCGTCGGCATCAGGCGAGACGCGAATTTCGGAGATCAACGTGGCTAGGTCGACTTCGTAGTAGGTGCCCATGGCGACCGGTTCTCGCTTGACCTCGAGATCTGTTGTCAAGGCGCGTACTTCGTACTCGTGGCTGAAGGCCTTTCTCTTGTGGAAAAACGGGAAGAGGGCGTTCTGCAACGATATGACGTCGGTGTCGTAGTCCTTGTAGGCCACACGTCCGATCAGTACGTCCTCCTCGCAACGGAAAGACTGGGAAAGCGACGCGAATGTCGTCCTGAGCGCCACGCCATTGTTTCCTTCGACGAAGACCCGCCACATGGCGTCCGACTCAGAGACACCCTCGTGCCAGCAACTAATCAGCGTCGCCGCTCTCATCCGCTGCAGGTGCTGGAACAATCCGCGGCGGCTGCGCTCGTCGACGCCGGGCATGAGGATGTCCAGAACCTCCGGGTTCATGTTCAGCTTCGTGTATGCGCCTTCGAAAGGGTCTCCGAGCTTGTCAGCCCTGACAAAGAACAGGGCGCGCCGGTCGAGGAGCGAGACAAACTTAGTGAAGTCCATGTAGCGCCACAGGATGGCGGTGTCTTCGGGTCTGTCGAGGTCCCCATGCTCAGAGTACACGGCGACTTCCCGCTGCGAGATGGAGGACTTTGACGTCGGGGACATCGTCTAGGCGGGATTCGGCGAATTCCAGATTCCGGCCCGCGGAGGCGCAGAGAGTCGCGGGACGAGTCAGGGTACTCAAGGCTTTCATTTCTGTGGTACGAATTGGGGTACGAGTTCAATAACCTATTGTTTTTTAGTAATAATTGGCGGAGAGGGAGTCCCTGTATAGCGTGTTGAAGAGGGTTTCTCAAAGGCCCGCCAGTTCACTCGTAACTCATTGTTTTAGCATAAAGATAATCGCACTCTTCGTGTCTTGACGAGCCTCGCGTAATCGCTTAGTCTGGATCCAGTTGTGGGATCATTCGGGGGCTCAAAACAAGATGGCGGACTCAAGATCCCCCAAACTGAGCTTCGCGTTCGTGAAGAACGTGACGCACAGCGGCGGGAAGGGTTTCGACAAGTACTACGACCAGCATGGGCTCATCCTGCGCGTGCGGCCGTCGGGAAACAAGCACTGGGTCTGGCGCGGAACGGTTCGCGGACGAAGGCGGGACCTCGGCCTCGGGAGCTTTCCGTACGTCACGCTGGCCGATGCGAGGGAGATGGCGCTCGAATACCGCAGACTGGCGAGGGCCGGAAAGGACCCATCGGTGGTGCATGCGCCGGCGGGATCGGACAAGCCCGAGGCGAAGTCGAAGGCCCCGACCTTCCGGCAGGCGGCGGCCGAGGTGATCGACCTGCACCGTCCGACTTGGCGCAACGGGAAGTCCGCCGCGCAGTGGGAAGCCTCGCTACGCGACTACGCCTATCCCGTGCTGGGCGACATGCGCGTCGACGAGATCGGGAGCGGCGACGTGCTGCGGGCGCTGCGGCCGATCTGGAACACGAAGCGGGAGACGGCGCAGCGGACGCGGCAGCGGATTTCGGCGGTGATGAAGGCGGCGATCGCGGCGGGTCATCGGCTCGACAACCCGGCGGGAGACGCGCTGGCGGCGGCGCTGCCCAAGGGTGGGCAGAGACAGAGGCACCAACGGGCGCTGCCGCACGGGGAAGTGGCGGCGGCGGTCGACACGGTGCGGCGATCCAACGCGCTTGAAGCGACCAAGCTCGCGTTCGAGTTCTTGGTTCTGACCGCGGCGCGCTCCGGCGAGGTGCGGCTGATGACCTGGGACGAGGTCGACCTCGAGGGCGGGGTCTGGACCGTGCCGGCAGAGCGCATGAAGGCAGGCCGCGAGCATCGCGTCCCGCTCAGCGCTCGGGCGGCGGGCGTTCTCGCCGAGGCGCTCGAAATCCGTGAGAACGACCTGGTGTTCCCGTCGGCGACCGGGCGTCGCATGAGCGACAACACGCTGTCGAAGCTGCTGCGCGAAATCGGCGTCGATGCCGTGCCGCACGGATTCCGGTCGAGCTTCCGGGACTGGTGCGGCGAGAGCGGGCAGCCGAGAGAAGTAGCCGAGGCCGCGCTCGCCCACACGATTCGGAACAAGGCCGAGGCCGCGTACGCGAGGACGGACCTGCTCGAGCGGCGGCGAGAGCTGATGCAGGCGTGGAGTATGTACCTGGCGGAGCCGCAGTAGCGAATGCGACCGGATGGGCGGTCGCAGCGTAGATTCAGCGTGGCGTAAGCGACCAGTGGCAGGTACCGGGCGCGCGTTGGCGTTGCGCCGTGGAGCAAGCTGGCCGGATCAATCGCGAGGTCGGGTTTCCGCGATGATTGAGCTTGATCTGGAAGATCAGGGGCGGTGCTCGTGGTTCCATTTTGGAGTGGTCATCGAATGCCGGCCCGTTCCCCGGTGGCTGCGGTGAGGTGGTCCCGGATCGCGGATGAAGCCTCTTCTAGTGCCGCAGCTTCCGTTCATGAAGCGTTGCGACCATACTCGCGAGTTTGGTCACGATTTGTCGGTGTCTGAGGTGTTGACGCCGGGGGTGCCCCCGTCGAGTACGCGAGTCCCTGTGGGTATGGAAAGATGACGGAAGGCGAGATCCTCGCCGTGCGGCAACGCGACGGCATGGTGGAGTTTGACCGCCACATGCAGGCCGTACAGCGCGAAGAGCTAGTGCTCAAGCTGCCGCGAAGTGTCAGCCATGCGGGCGGTCTGGGGCGGTCGGTGTCGTTCGCCCAGTTGATCGCGACTTGGGCAGCGGCTTGCCGGGAGCGGAGAATCCTCACCACGCTTCCAGTTAGTGGCCGTGACGACATCGACCGGTTCGCTTCGCGTCTTCACGGCCTAGCGGCAGCGTATTACGCGAGCTGCGTCGCCGCGGACGATGGTGTGACCAACCTCAGGCGATCCATCCTGGAAGCAGCCGCGCCCCGCATCAGTGCGATGAGCGAGCGCCTCTATGAAAGCGCGGCAAGAGGACCTCTGACGGAGTTGATCTTCGTTCATCACGCCAGGCACCAGTTCCACTCCGCGGTTTATCGGCGACGACCGGCTCCGCCAGATCTTATGGATCCCGAGAGGCACGGCGAGCTGATCGTCTCGCCGCGCGAGATGAACGCTTTGCTGGTGAATGTACTTCGCGCACAGCGACTGCCGCGGGCGGACTTCGGGCGGATTGCACCGCTTCTAAAAGAGGGAAGCTACCCGTTGGGGACGCTGTTGCACGAGACGTTTCGGAATACGGCCGAACATGCGTATCTGGACGAGGCTGGGAGAACTCCGCGCAGGGGACTACGGTGCATTGTGATCGCTGCGCGAAACGCCGATCCCAAGGAACTCAATCCAAGAATGCTTGTATCTGCGCAACACCCGGAACTCGAAGAGTACTTTGGTCGCTTGCGTGAGCGAGCCACTCTCGGGCAACGACGTCTTGTCCACATGCTCGAACTCTCGGTCCTCGATACGGGACCAGGCTTCACGGCCACCATAGCCGGGCAGGCCGGACCGGAGGACAGTGATGCTGGCCGGGTTGCGCTCTGTTTCGTGGACCATGTCTCAAGAAAAGGGGGACCGAACTCCGGGTTGGGTCTAGGCCGCGTGCTCTCGCACCTCCGCACGCTCGGCGGTTTCCTTCGGATCCGAACGTCGACCACCGAGGCATTCTTCTCGCCGTTCTCGCAAGCGTCTGGCCAAAGTCCCGCTCCTCACGTTGCAGGCGACCTGCCTAAAGCAGTCGGAACGGCGTTGACCATGGCCGTTCCGCTAGAGGTTTAACGGCCCATGTACTCGTTCGAATTGGTTAAGGCGCTTGACGCGGTCCCGGTGACCGTGCAAGTCGTCTTTGCGGGTCACGGAGACGGGGATGAGCGCTTGGCGTCGACGGGACTAGGGGAGCTAGTCGAGGGGTATAACCGACGTGTGCCGCCGAGCCGGCTACTGTTCGTCTGTCCGTTCGGTGTTGAGGGCGCGTTGGCGAAGGCGTACGGCGATAGGCGGGAGGACTTGGAAGGACGTTTGGCGTCGGCGTCGCATGTGGTGATAGCGCCGTACGATAACGTTGGCAAGCTAGTGGCGGAGTCCGTCACCCACCTGAAGTGCGCCGGATCGCCTTGGGCGATCTGTGACGGGCTGGTCGAGTCGCTGGCTCAAGAGGCGGTGAGTGCGATATTCGACGACGCGAAGACGATCCTGCATGCACCCCATGGATATGCGTTTCGGAAGCTGTCGAATCGGGAAGAGGACATCTTCGTGCGTGCGGGCAACATGCTCCGAGACCCGAAATGTCTTGCTGTTTTTGGCTATCTACTACTACGGAGAATGCCGCCCAAATGCAGCTTGGTCTACATCGACAGCTTCACGATTCTGTCCTTCGCGTTGGGGATTCAGTCGCTTGTTGACTACTTCCGGCGGTTGGACTCAGACCTGCCCGCGCTGGCTATCGAGAACTTTCACTCCTATGAGATCACTCCCGAATTCAGAATACCGAACGAGGCGGACTACTTCGTACTAATCTCAGCCTCGACGTCAGGCGGTCTTGCTCGCAAGCTTGTGGAGGAGAAACAAGCGGACGCCGGCCGGATCGTGCACTTGCTGGGGGTGGGGTCCGGGGACAGCCCCTTCCGAGACTCGTGCGTCTACTTTCGCGAACGTGGTGCGCAGGCTCGGATGGGCGGATCTTCCGGTCAACGGAATGCGCTCATAGAGATTGGTACCGAGGAGTTCTTGGTCGCCCAAGGTCCACCGACGGCCGTCGCGCTGACTCGCGAGCACGTGAACCGGAAGGGCTCGAATGAACTGCACAAATCATTCTATCGTGATGCCCTCAAGTTCCACGCCCCGGGAGTCGGTGGGGCCTATTCGACGTTCTCCATGGCAGCGGACGCCACCGATGCCACGTGTCCCCCTATCCGGAGATGGGTTGGCCAACGCCTCGTACACGAGCTGCCAGCGTCCGTGCGGATGGTGGTACACGTTGAAGATCCGATGTCGGCGTGCCTCGCGGGTTGGCTGGTCGATGCGTTGCCCACGGAAGTGCCGACAAAGTCCGCATCGGATCTCGCGGAGATGGATCGCTCGTCCATAGCGGGAGGCGCGGTGGTAGTGGTCGCATACGGTGACCCTGGGCTCGAACGCGTTCGAGAAGTGAACATCGCGTTACGAAGCGTAGACCCGGTCCACCGCCATTACGTGGTCGGCTACGCGTTTCCGCCGTCGCGCGGCGAACACAGGCGCCTCAAGCTGGACTTGCGGATGGGACCGTCCGGCCCTCAATACGGATGGTCGGAGTACTTGATCCTCCCAGTGGGTGCGGCACCAATCCATGAGTCGTTGATCCCGGAGTATGCCGGGTTGAGCGACGAGGGCATTGCAACACTGCGGGAGCAACTAGGCGAAGACCTAGCGGAGGAGTTGAGTGCTCGGAACGCACGATCTTCAATTCCGGACAACGGCCTGTTTCTGCCTCGCACTGATGGGGAACCTCTCCGTTTGCGCCACGGCTCTGTGTTCTTTGCCGAGGAGCCAGACGGCCAGGTTTCGCAGGTTGCCGTCTACGCGATGGTGTCGGCGGCGGTCCAGGCAGCAAGGGAACCGCACGACCTTGGTGGACGGGATAGCGGGTCATCTCGCCCGCGATTCGACGACAACCCGTTCGTTCGCACCGTATTGGATCCGAGCATGTTCGCGCGGTTCAACGACGGCATTTTGCAGGCGTGTCTCCTGCGTGCAACGCAGCGTTCTGAACTCGACTACACGGGAAGTGATGATCTGAGTCGGCAGTTCGCTTCCGTGTGCCAACCGGTGCTTGGGAGCCACGGCAGCGATGTGGGCGACGCTGCGCTGGAGTTCGTCTTTGCGATCATGAAAGGGAAGGTGTCGTTGCGCGCTCCGGATGCGGAGCGGTTGCGCCAGGAGATCGACTCAAGTCCCGCCCTGAAGGCGTTCGGCCAATTGGTCAAGCATGAGCAGGACGCGTTCCCGAGGGCAAGCGGCGGCCACTAGACGAGCGGGTGGTTGGGGTGCCGCGCTTGAGCGCTGAACAGAGAGCGGAAGCGGGACGATCGGGCCCTCCCCGTCTGGGGAGGGCCATCACGCGTTTACAAGAGCGTGGCGATGACCGCGAAGGCGGCTATCGCGGCGATCACGATCACGGCGATCAGTTTGGTGGTGTACCACCAGTCCCGATCGATCTTGATGCCGCTGCTCAGGACATCATGTCGTTGCGGCATGATTGCCTCCTATAGCCAGCCTAGGCTTTCAGCGAACTTGTACGCGGCGATTATCGCCACGAACGCTGCCAGTGCCAACCGGGCGAACTCAGCGGTCGCGCTTTTTCGGCTCCGGCGTATGTCCGCCTTGGCCTTGTCCGCGTCGGCGGCGAGCTACAGCGCTTCCAGCCGCAGCTTTGCGGCTTCTGCGCCGAGCTCTTCGCCTTCCGTGTTAAGTCGCCTCAACTCGGCCGCAGCCCGCTCTTCCTCCGGTTCCATAGGCTTCTCCTTATTGGGATCCCGCCGGGAACCGAAAGGCCCGACGGGGTTCGATTCCCCGTCGGGAGTGATGGGCCTGAGCCGGGCCGGGATTTCGTGCGCCACGAAGCGGCGCTGTTCCACGCGCCCTGGTTACGGTGCGCCGGCCCACGCCGCTCTTGGGGAGCGGCCACGCCGGGAACGCGGCCTAGTAGGCTGACGCTTTCGGGGCGCTGGACGCGGCGGGCCGCGCCCGGCGCTGGGTGACAGCGTCCACTGTCCGGTGGAGAGGCATCCTAGATTGCGCTGCGGCTCAGCTGGAGGTCGTACACCTTGAGGTAAGTTGCGAATGGATGGTCGCCAGGCTGCAAGTGAGCGAGCCGCTGCGCGTTCCACCCACACTCGATGAGTTCCGCCACGCCGTAGACGAACTCCAGGGTGTCTGTCAGGAACGCCTTTACATGCACCCGGTTGTTGGTCGGTGTCTCCGACAGAACTGTCGTCTCGCCGCCAAAATACGCGAGCATCGCCCCGTCGCCAACGTCGGGCATGTAATCCGGCTTGTGTTGCCGTAGGGACTCGATCAGTGCTGGGTCCGGGTCGGGGATGTAGCCGTAAGGGCCACTTACACCCGTGCGCGAGAGGCACTCCAATTCCTCGAAGGAGAATTCCACGGCGATCACAGCCTCATCGTCCGCGTCTAGGTGCTGGCCATGCCCGACCGTGACAAGGCCAAATGTCACACTGCCACGGAAACCACTATGCTCTTTGCCAGATGTCGAGGTTGGATGTGACTCCAAGCAGTCGAGTACGGAGACCGCTTTGGCATCGGCGGTGGTGCCATGCAAGGTTCCCCCGAATACATGGAAGAACTCATCGTTCCAAAGATCGAGTGTGCTCCGCCGTCCCTTGAGTGTCAGGATGCCGGGGACCTTTTTACCGCTCAGGTCGAAGGTGGCGCGGTGGACTTGCTTCTTCATTGGTCGCCAAGGCATTCGCGAGTTGGAGAATCCTACCGGGGAAAGCGCGCGACCGCCGACATCGGCGGTGTTTCAGCCGCGCGGCGAGGCGCCGCGCGAACACAATGATGCTGCGGGAAGTCTCCCTTGTTTGCGCTGTGGCCGTCGAAAGGCCGCCCACGCTGTCCTTGCGAGAGGCCATTCCGGGGAAGCGGGCAAAGTAGGCTGACACAGCGTGGTGGCCGTCCGGGCCGCCCGGCAAGGGCAGTCCTTAGCCTGGTGCTAATCGCAACTAGGGCGTCGCCGGCGGGGTGCGGATCGCACGAGCACGCGGGAGATTTCCCATTGACCGCTGTGCCGCGATCGTGGCGTCATTGGCGGCACCGGGAGCGTAAGGCGCCGGGCGGGGAAAACGCCGAAGCACAAGGAAAAGGACAGGACCATGCGTACCACCGAACCGAAAATGCCGACCACACTGCCGAGCCCAGTGGACCGAGGCCAGTTCGATTTCGTGGCGCTGGACGCTGCGGGCCGAGCCTGGCACTGGGTCGACAGCGCGCTGGTATGGATGCGAGTCGAGGAGGAGGCGCAGGCCGACGGCGCGGCGGAGGAGCCATGCGGCGTGCGGCACTGACGACCGGCCTCGTCGCCGTGTTGGCCGCGCCGGCGAGCGCGGAGAGCTACCGCGGTATCGAGGTCGCGCCGGAGCGCCGCTGCGCGCCCTACGACCGAGACGACTACCGGTACTCCCAGTCGGTGGAGGCGCGGATCGTGGCGTCGATCGGCAGGGTCTACGGGCCGTACACGGGGCGCTGCTTCGCGAGCGCGCGCGAGACGGACATCGAGCACATGGTAGCCACGTCCGAGGCGCACGACAGCGGCCTGTGCGGCGCGACGGCGGCCGTGAAGTCGGCGTTCGCGTCCGACCTGCTCAACCTCACGCTCGCGGCCCCTGGCGTCAACCGTCATCTGAAGGGCGCGCGGGACGTGGCGGAGTGGACGCCGCCCCGGAACGCCTGCTGGTTCGTGGCCAGGACGCTCGACGTCCGTCGCAAGTACGGGCTGACGATCGACCGCGCCGAGGCAGCGACGGCGGAGGCCGTGCTGGCCGACTGCGACTCGACCGAAATGCAGATCGTGGCGTGCGGTGCGCCCGCGCCGGACGTCGTTTACCCTGCGGAGCGCAACTCGCCCGCAGGCGAGGTGGATGCGCTGGCGCTCTGGGACGACAACGGCGACGGCCGCATCACCTGTGCGGAGGCGCGCCGCCACGGTATCGCGCCGGTGCCGCGCGGGCATCCCGCATACCGCTACATGCGCGACGGGGACGGCGACGGGATCGTCTGCGAGTAACGGCGGTTCGCCGTGTCGGCGCGGTTCGGGTCCTGGGATCGGCGCTGGCGCTCGGTCGCGTTGGCGGACGGTAAGCGGTCAGCGCAAATAGGTCATATGTGTAGCTCCACATAAGACCTATTTAGTGGCGTTGGCGTTTATGTGCAGTTGCCATCTTTTCCTGTACTGGATCAGCGCTCCAGCGTTCATTTACTCCACATAAAAAAAGATCATCGATCTCCCGGGCGGCCACTACGGGCGCCCTTTTTCGATGGGAGATCGATCTTGGATACAACAACAACCATCACGGAAGCAGTGGACGACGTTCTGCTCGAACGCCTCGTCGACGGCGCTTACCATCATCTGGAAGGACTCGGCTACAGCAGGAGGTCGCTGAGGCGGTACGACACGATTTGGCGGGCTCTGATCGGCTTCGCTGAAGAGAAGGGGGTCGAGAGCCGATACTCCGAGGAGCTGGCGACGAGCTTCGTTGCAGCGTGTCGTGCGGAGCCCGACGCGTCCCGAGGCTGGCGTCGGCACGTCGGTAGCGGCGTAAGGATGCTCGGCGACTTCCATCGCGATGGACGCATCGTGCGCCCCCGCGTTGACCGGCGGACCCTGACGATCCCGCCGGCGATGAGGAAGCCGTTCGAGGACTACCAGGACTACGCGCGGGATCGGCTGCACCTGCGCCGCTCGTCGCTCAACGAACGAGCCGACGCGATCGCCAAGTTCCTGGACTTCCTTGACACAAGGGCCGTGGAGTCCCTGCCGCGGTTGCAGCCTGCCGACCTGACCGCCTTCGTGACGTGGCTTGGACGCTATCGGCCGAAGACCGTCTCGCGGATCGTCTCGGATGTGCGGCAGTTCCTGCGGTTCCTGACCCTGCGCGGGATCCTGCAGCGCGACCTCGCCGCAACGCTGCCCAGGATCCGCGTTCCTCGCGACGCGGCCATCCCGTCGGTCTGGGACGCCGAGCTTGTGGTCAAGCTGCTCGCCGCGGTGGATCGCAGTTCGCCGATCGGCAAGCGCGACTACGCGATGCTGTTGCTGGCCGCACGCCTCGGCCCGCGGGTAGGCGACCTGCGGACGCTCAGACTCGACGATATCGACTGGGACGCGGCCACGATCAACATCCCGCAGTCGAAGACCGGCACGCCCCAGCGACTGCCGCTTCCCGAAGACGTCGGCGAGGCGCTGATCGACTATCTGCGATTCGGTCGCCCGGCACACGGGCAGCATCGAGAAGTCTTCCTCAGGCACAAGCCGCCGGTCGGGCCGTTCGGCGACGCCACCCACCTGCACTATGTCGTCAAGCGCTGGCGGCAGGTCGCGGGCATCCGCTTTCCCAACCAGCAGCGTCACGGCTTTCATTCGCTTCGCCACACGCTCGCAACGCGGCTCCTGCGCGAGCAGACGCCCCTCCATGTCATTGCCGAGATCCTGGGACACGCCTCCTCGGAGTCGACCCTGATCTACACCAAGGCGGATACCGAGATGCTGCGGGAAGCGGCCCTCGATCCCGAGGAGGTGCAGGATGTCGGGTAGCGACCCCAAGGTCTCCTTCGCCAGTTCGCTCGCGCCGCTCATGGATCAGTTCCTGCGCGAGAAGCGAGCGATCGGCTACCGCTACGAGGCGGGGGAGGCGGAGTTGATGCGCCTGGATCGCTTCCTGGCCGACCACGCGCCGGAGGCCGGCACCCTGTCGCGGTCCATCACCCGCGACTGGCTGGCGAAGCGGCCGCACGAGAGTCCCCGCACGCAGCAGAACCGGTTCTCTCTGGCCCACCAGTTCGCGCTGTTCCTGTGCCGACACGGCCACCCGGCCTACGTGCCGGATGCGTCGCTGGCCGCCAAGGGCCGCTCCGGCTTCACGCCGTACATCTTCACGCACGCGCAAGTCCGGCGCCTGCTGCAGGAAGGCGATCGTCCGGCGCCGACGGCGCTGTCGCCGTTGCGCCACCTGGTCATGCCCGAGGTCTTCCGCCTCCTGTACGGTTGCGGGTTCCGCGTCGGCGAAGTCCTCTCGCTGCGGGTCGGCGATGTCGATACCCACCGCGGTGTCCTCACCGTACGCGACGGGAAGTTCGGCAAGGATCGCCTGGTGCCGCCAGCGCCGTCGCTCGTCAGGCGCCTCCGTTCCTACGAGGCGGCGATCAGACCCGTCGTCGGCCGCCGGCCCGCTGACGCGTTCTACTTCCCGTCGCGTCGCGGCGGCCCCTGGCATGAGAGCTCGATCTACAGCTTCTTCCGGCAGATGCTGCATCGTTGCGGCATCCCGCATGGCGGTCGCGGCAAGGGGCCGCGGATCCACGATCTCCGGCACACCTTCGCCGTGCACACGATGCTGCGCTGGTATCGCGAGGGTGCGGACCTCGATGCGAGGCTCCCCATACTGGCAACCTACCTGGGCCATCAGTCCCTCCTCGGGACAGAGCGCTACCTGCATCTCACGGCCGAGCTGTTCCCCGAGGTCACCGCACGCGCCGATGCGGCGTTCGGTGATGTCATACCAGGGAGCGTTCGACGATGAAGCCGACCGATCTGTCCGTGCACCTGACCGCCTTCCTGACCCACCACCTCGCCGCACAGCGCAACCTGAGCCCGAACACGATCCGCGCCTACCGCGACACGTTCACGCTGCTGCTCCGATACTGTCGCGACCGGCGGGGCATCGCGCTTGAACGCCTGTGCCTCAAGCAGGTCGACGTTCCGCTGGTCGAGGCGTTCCTCGACCACCTGGAACAGGACAGGGAGGTCTCGATCCGCACCCGCAACTACCGGCTCGCGGCGCTGCACGCCTTCTTCCGGTATGTGCAGTCGGAAGTCCCGGACCACCTGCTGCAGTGTCAGCGCATCCTTGCCATCCCGTTGCGCCGCCATTCCCGCACGACCGTCGACTACCTCACCAAGGAGGACCTCGCCAGGATCCTCGCGCAGCCCGACGTCCGCACCGGCGCCGGTCGACGGGATGCGGTGCTCCTGAGCGTGCTGTACGACACCGGCGCCCGCGTGCAGGAGTTGGTCGACATCAGCGCCGGCGACGTTCGCCTCGACGCCCCCGCGCAGATCCGCCTGTTCGGGAAGGGGCGCAAGGTGCGTGCCGTGCCGCTGATGGACGCCACCACCCGGTTGCTCGGCGACTATCTGCGCGAGTGCGGCCTGGTTCGGCCCGAGAGGCTCGAACAGCCGCTGTTCCAGAACCGCCGGGGCGACCGGCTGTCGCGTTGGGGCGTGCGCTACATCCTGGACAAACACGTCGAGGCCGTCCGAAGGGAGCATCCGGGCTTCAGCCAGAAGGTCACCCCGCACACCTTCCGCCACACGAAAGGAATGCACCTGCTCCAGAGCGGGGTCTCCCTCGAAGTCATCCGGGACTTCCTCGGGCACGAGCACGTTCTGACGACGCAGATCTACGCCCGTGCAAACCTCGAGATGAAGCGCAAGGCACTCGAACAGGCCACCGACACGACGACCTTCCCCGACATCCCGTCCTGGAAAAACGACCGTTCCCTGATCGAGTGGCTGCGCGCGCTGTGACCGCGCGCCGGACACAGAGGGCGTCCTGCTGCAGGGACCCTCCCCGCGTACTCGCGGTTTTATGTGGTGTTCAGCGACCATCCGGCGTTCGTCGTCAACGACTTGCGGGCGTTACTCCACATAAAAGCTCACGCAACTAAATAGGTCTTATGTGGAGCTACACATATGACGTATTGTGTGTAGTGAGTTGTTATGTGGA
>JAPPGK010000073.1:0-659 GCA_028821405.1 Gammaproteobacteria bacterium
GGCGACGCTTGCGGCCACGCTGACGCGACGTTTGAGGGTTGACGGGACACTAGCCGCATGCACCTGATCCGCTCATGACATGAACAGAGCCGAAATCGTCGTCGTCCTGCATCTGGCGTTCATCGTCTTCGTTGCTGGCGGCGGCCTTTTGGCACTGCGTTGGCCACGGATCGCCTGGATCCACCTGCCAGCGGTTGCATGGGGTGCGTGGGTGCAGTTCGCCGACTGGATATGCCCGCTCACCTACCTGGAGGACGCCTTGCGTGGCGACGACCCGCAGCCCGGCGGCTTCGTCGCCCGCTACCTGATGCCCATCGTCTATCCCGAGATGGCCCAGGAGGGGATACTGACGCCCGCGGCCCGAATCGCCTTGGGGTGTATCGCGATTGGAATTAACGTCTTGATCTACGCCTGGGTGTTCCGGAAGCACCGGAAACGGCGACGAGAAACCGTGTAGTCCGCCATCCACGGGTCCGGCGAAGGTGCCGAAGGGACTCAGCCGCTGTCGAAGATCACCTTGGCCAACAGCCCAAGTACTCCCAACGATATGGGGACCATGATCGCAACGACTAGCCTGAGATGACTGAGCAGAGTGCTGGTGTTCGTGGTCATGTGATCGCGTAGTCGCTCTTCTGATCGATTGATCTCGGAGCGGAGCT
>JAPPGK010000073.1:759-13995 GCA_028821405.1 Gammaproteobacteria bacterium
TGTCTTCGGTGCCCTTGATCTCGGAGCGGAGCTTGTCTTCGGTGCCCTTGATCTCGGAGCGGAGCTTGTCTTCGGTGCCCTTGATCTCCGACCGGAGACGACTTTCCATCTCCTGCGTGTCGGCTCGCATCGAGGCATCGTTCTTGGCGATAAGACTACGGAGCTCCTTGAACTCGACCTGGTTCTCGATCCGTGCGGCGTCGACCTCCTGCACGAGCCGATCGGTCTTCGTCTCGACGCTGGCGAGTCTTTCTTCGATGCTCTGGTAGGGTGTCGGCTGCGACATCGGTTTGTTTCCTGCTACAGAACGCGCCGTTCGCATCGACACTCCTCGGGTGTCCTTAGCGGTGGCTGGCACGTTCGGATCTCAAGCCAAGGAGTGGGCTCGACAATAGACCCGCCGACAGCTTCGGTCAAGCATTAAGAGATCGCTGAAACCCTTTAATTTGTATGGTTATCGCGAATGTCTGGCTGGCTCGTAGGGTGGCGTACGACGAGGTCGTATTGTCGTGTGATGTTGACCCCAATCGACCCCATCAATCGGAAGCAAGTTCAGCGCGGTCGGCAAAGGCATCCAAGACCTCGGGGTTCGCAAGCGCGGTGGTGTTCTTGACCTCGCGCCCGTGAACCACCTCACGCACCGCCAGTTCGGCGATCTTCCCGCTTAGCGTGCGAGGCACGTCGGGCACGGCGGCGATCACCGCGGGGACATGCCTGGGGCTCGCGTGCTGGCGGATGCGACGCTTGATGTTCTCGCGGACGCCGTCGTCGAGTTCAATGCCGTCACGCATGACCACGAAGAGGACGATTCGCGTGTCATCCTCCCAGTCCTGTCCGATCGCGAGGGAATCGACCACTTCCTCGATGGATTCCACCTGGCGGTAGATCTCGGCCGTGCCGATGCGCACGCCGCCGGGGTTGAGTACGGCGTCCGACCGCCCGTGGATTATCATGCCGCCGTTCTCGGTGACCTCGGCGAAGTCGCCGTGGGCCCAGACGCCCTCGTGCTTGTCGAAATAGGCTTCGTGGTACTTCGCATCCCCGGGATCGTTCCAGAATCCAATGGGCGCGCTCGGGAAGGATCGCGTGCACACCAATTCGCCCTTGCCCACCGACCTCGATTGTCCGGCTTCGTCGAATACGTCGACCGCCATGCCGAGTCCCTTGGCCTGCAACTCGCCCTCGTGGACGGGGTGCCAGGGACAGCCCAGGACGAAGCAGGAGATCAGGTCGGTGCCGCCGGAGATCGATTGCAGCGCGACGTCGTCCTTGAACTCGCGGTAGACGTATCGGAAGCCCTCGTGGGTGAGGGGCGAACCCGTGGACAGAACCGCCCGCAAGGCCGTGAGGTCGTGGGTCTGGCGCGGCCTGACCCCCGCCTTCTCGATGGCGGAGAGGTACTTGGCGCTGACGCCGAAGGTCGTCACCGACTCGTTCTGGGCCAGGTCGAGGAGCGCTTTCGGCCCCGGGTGGAACGGCGATCCATCGTAGAGCACCACGCGGCACCCGGTCGCGAGGGCGGAGACCAGCCAATTCCACATCATCCAGCCGCAGGTGGTAAAGAAAAACAGCGTGTCCTCGCGCTTCAAATCGACCTGAAGTTGATGCTCCTTGAGGTGCTGAAGCAAGGTGCCGCCGGCCCCGTGGACGATGCACTTCGGGCGGCCGGTGGTGCCCGATGAGTACATCACGTAGAGCGGGTGGTGGAAGGGCAGTCGGGCGAAATCGAGGGGCGCTTCGGGATGCTCCCGGGAGGCCCTCGAGACCGCGTCCTCGCCATCGTCAACGAGGGACACCCACAGGAGGTGTTCGATGGCGCCGAGGGCACGTTGCACCGCGTGTGCGCGTTCGCGGACGTCGAACCACTTGCCGCCGTACTCGTAGCCGTCGCACGCAATGAGCACCTTCGGCTCGATCTGGCCGAACCGGTCGAGCGCCCCTTCGACGCCGAAGTCCGGGGAGCAGGACGACCACACGGCACCAATGCTTGCCGTCGCCAGCATTGCGACAACCGTTTCCGGGACATTGGGAAGCCAGCCGGCTACGCGGTCCCCGGGGGAGACACCGAGGCCGAGGAGCGTCTGCCGGAATGCCGCGGTGGCAGAGGCCAATTCCCGGTAGGTGAACGTTCGGCGCTGGCCGTTCTCGAGGACCGAGATGATCGCCACCGCGTCGTCGCGGTAGCGAAGGAGGTTCTCGGCGAAGTTCAGCCGGGCGCCGGGAAACCATCGGCTACCGGGAAACCGCTCCCCGTCCTCAAGCACCGGGCCCGTCCCGCGCTCGCCGACGACATCGCAGAAATCCCAGACCGCCTGCCAGAATACGTCCCGATGATCGATGGAGTAGCGGTGCAACGCGGCGTAGTCGGGCGGGGCGAATCCCAGACCGCCGGCGAACCGAGTCAGGTTCGCATCGGCGATGGCGGCGGTACTCGGCCGCCACAGTTCGGTGGTCACCGCAAGCCATCCCAAGCCGCTCGCTCCTCGGCATCCGGGTCTTGCACGACACCCGAGGTGTCGTCGAAGACCATTGTCTCCCGCCGGGCGGTGGAGTAGGGCGGGAACCCCGGATCGCCATCCCGGATGAACCGTGTCCAAGTGCCATGGACGGCATCGGCGACATGCTGCGGGGTGCATCCTTCCCCGACAAAGGCCGCGACCCCTCTCTGGTGCAGGTTATCGAATGCGAACGGAATCTCCAGGGCGTGGGTGGCACCGAGATTCCCAAGTCGGGAGCGCCAGTTGAACTGGTAGAGCCAGGTATTGCCGCCATGGGCCTCTGCCAGGCGGATGGCGGGGATTCGGAACATGTGATCGGTGGTGATGGCGGTCATCAGTTCCCGGGCACACGCGCCGGCGCGGGCCCGTCGGTAGACGTCGAGGACTTCCCGCGTGCCCAGACGGTCGGCGGTGCGTTCGACGCGCGTCATCTCGACATCGCCATAGCCCCACAGCGTTGTTTCGTCGCGGTTCGATCCCGCCAGGACATTGACATCGGCACCGAGCCCGGCGCGGATGGCATCCAACGGCGGTGCCGGCAGGATGTCGTTGCCGATCACCGGATAGAACGCCGAGACCGGCACGTCGAGGGCCGAGGTGAGGCCGGGTCCACGTTCCAGCGCCTCGCAGACGTCCACCTGGGCCGCTAGGATCGCGTCCACGGTGGCGGCTTCCAGCCCCACCACGCTGTCTAAGCCGAGGGCTTCGAGGAATCGGTCAGCAACGATTTCGCCGGCACGTTTCGGGAGGCAATGGTGTGCGGCGCCGCTTTGCGCGATCGCACCCCGAAACAGACCCGCGGCACGGGGCGAACCGAGCAGGGTGCCGACACTGAAACCACCGGCGGATTCCCCGGCGATCGTCACCTTGGCCGGATCGCCCCCGAAGTTGGCGATGTTGTCCCGCACCCACTCAAGGGCGGTGATCTGATCGAGGATGCCGTTGATTCCGGAGGCGGCGAACTCGTTGCCGAACCGGGACAGGTCGGTGAACCCGAGGGCGCCCAGGCGATAGTTGATGGTGACGGCCACGATGTCGCCATTGGCGACGAAGCGCGCACCGTTGTACCACGGCACCGCGCCTTGGCCATTCCGGTAGCCGCCGCCGTGGATCCATACCAGCACGGGCCGACCGGCATCGTCGAGCGCCGGGCTCTGCACGTTCAGGGTCAGGCAGTCCTCGCCCCAGTGCACCGGCGGATCGGTGATGCCCCCGCTCGCGATCTGCGGCGCGGCCGGCCCGAATTCTCGGGCATCCCGAACGGTCGTCCAGCCGCCGTGGGGTTCGGCCGGGCGAAAGCGCCGTTCGGCGACGGGCGGCGCGGCATAGGGAATGCCGGCGAACAGCAGGACTTCGTCCTTCTCGCGTCCTTGGATGGACCCGGATTGGGTCTCGGCGATCACCGCCATGGCTTCCTCCCACGTTGTCCGGCGCGGATTATTGGGTCGGCAAGGGGAAAACGCCAGCCTCGGCGCGCCCAAGGGACGGCGATGGAATAATGGTGGCCATGAATATCTACGCGCGATTCGAGGCCGAGTTCAAAAGCGCCGGCGATGCGTCGGCCCTGGTTATGCCGGACAGGGAGGATTGGAGCTATGCGCGTCTACTGGGCCAAGTCGACCGGGCGGCGGCGGCCCTGTCGGTGTGGGGCGTCGGTGTTGGCGACCGGGTTCTGGTGCAAACCGAAAAGACGCCCCAAGCCGTGTCGCTCTACCTCGCGTGCCTGAAGTGCGGCGCCGTTTACGTTCCGATCAATACCGCGTACACGGCACCGGAGGTCGAGTATTTCATTGCCGATTGCGAGCCGAGACTGTTCGTCGCGGGCAGCGGTTTCGACACGGATGTGCGGGTAGCGGTGCTCGACGGCGCAGGCGCCGGTTCGTTTTGGCGGCTGTCGACATCGACGCCCACGGCGACGGTGGACCGGGCGGACGACGACCTCGCCGCGATCATCTACACGTCCGGCACAACCGGTCGATCGAAGGGCGCGATGCTCACCCACGCCAACCTGCTCTCCAACGCCGAGACGCTGTGTCGTGCCTGGGGCTGGCGGGACGACGACGTGTTGCTGCACGCGTTGCCGATCTTCCACGTGCACGGCTTGTTCGTCGCGCTGCATTGCGCATTCCTGAAGGCGACGCCGGTGATTCTGCACAAGCGTTTCGACATCGCGGCATTGCTTCGCGAGCTACCCCGCGCCACCGTCTTGATGGGTGTGCCGACGTTCTATACCCGGCTACTGGACGAGGCGTCGTTCGATGCCGGGTCGTGTCCCAACATGCGCTTGTTCATCTCGGGTTCGGCGCCGCTGACGGCGCCAACCTTCGCGGCGTTCGAACAGCGCACGGGTTTTCGGATTCTCGAGCGCTACGGCATGAGCGAGACGCTCATGAACACTTCGAACCCGCTGCACGGCGAGCGTGTCGCCGGAACAGTGGGGTTCGCGCTCACCGGGGTTGCCGTACGGGTCGCGGACGACGGGGGCAATGAACTTCCGCGTGGCGAGGTCGGCAACATCGAATTGCGCGGTCCCAACGTCTTCAAGGGCTATTGGCGGCAGCCTGCGAAGACCGCGCAAGCGTTTCGGGACGACGGGTTCTTCGTGACCGGCGACATGGGCACGATGGACGGCGAGGGTCGGTTGACCATCGTCGGTCGCGCCAAGGATCTCGTCATATCCGGCGGCTACAACGTCTACCCCAAGGAGGTGGAGGCGCTGTTGGACGAGATGCCGGAAGTGGTGGAATCGGCCGTGATCGGCGTTCCCCATCGGGATTTCGGCGAAGCGGTGGTCGCGGTGGTGGTGGCGGAGGCTGCCGTGAATCAGGCGCGGGTGGATCGATTCCTGAAGGGGCGGCTCGCCCGCTACAAGCACCCGAAGCGGGTGATCCGCGTCGGCGAGTTGCCCCGCAACGCCATGGGCAAGGTTCAGAAAAACGTCCTGAGAGAGGCTTACGTCGACGAGTTCGGCCCGTAGCGCCCCAAAGCCGTCCCCGGCGCTTCGCTTCGCTGTGCGCCGGGGTTCGCCTCCGGCCCAGCCACGCCGACCTACCCATGGAACAATCGCCACGGTCGCAGGCTCCCTTTGGCGTTTGTTCCATGCAAGGGGCACCCCTCGCGATCGGCTGGGAACGACTCGGCGCGGCACTACCGCTCGGGGGGGAAGAACCTCGCTCCTACGGTCACACCAAGCGCTTGCCCGTGTTCCCTGCATACCCGCGTCCGGAACCGCATATGGCGGCGTCAGGCTGTTAGACTCCGGCGTTTTGTCGAGAGTGATCGGGAAACCTATGAGGAAGTGCATCATCGTACTCGCAGGCGTCCTGTCCTGCGGACTGCCGGGCTGCGTCGCGGTTTCCGACATCCAGGTCAACGCACCCGACGCGGTCGAAACGTCGCCGGTCGGACTAGTCGAGGCACCGGCGGGCGACGCGGGCATGTCCGCCGAGCGCTTGGACCTCATCACCGCGACGAGCCAGCGCTACGTCGACGAGGGCAAGCTCGCCGGCGTGGTCACGCTCGTTGCGCGGGACGGCAAGATCGTGCACTTCGAGGCGGTGGGCCAGCGCGGTGCGGACGACGACCGGCCGATGACCACCGACGCCCTGTTCCGCATCTACTCGATGAGCAAACCCATCACCGCGGTCGCCGCGATGATGCTCTATGAAGAGGGCAAGTTCGCGCTCTCCGATCCGGTCGAGAAGTTCGTACCGGAGCTTGCCGACCTCGACGTTCTCGTCGAAGGCGAGTTGGTCCCGGCCGAGGGCACCATGACCATGCGGCATCTCTTGACCCACACCACCGGCCTCTCCTACGGGTTCAATCCGCGCGATCCGGTGGATCAGAAGTACCGGGAGGTCCAGCCACTCGCGGGTGAGGACCTCGACGAGTTCGCGGAACGCCTGGGAACCCTGCCGCTGGCCTTCGAACCCGGCGAGCGGTGGCACTACAGCGTTGCGGTGGACGTCACCGGGTTGGTCATCCAGCGGATCAGCGGCATGTCCTTCGACGCCTTCCTGAAGGAACGACTGTTCGACCCCCTGGGCATGGAGGACACGTTCTTCAACGTCCCGGCGGACAAACTCGACCGGTTGCTGCCGAATCACAGCTGGGACCGGGAGGAAGAGCGGCTTGTTCAGTTCGATGCGCCCTACGAGGAGACGCAGATGTTCTCGGGGGGCGGCGGCCTCGTGTCGTCGACGATGGACTACCTGCGCTTTTCCGAGATGGTGCGTCGGGGCGGGGAACTCGACGGTGTGCGGATCCTGAGTCCGAAGACTGTGCAGTTCATGACCGCCAACCACCTGCCGGCGACCGTCACCGGCGCCGGCAGCGGCGAGAACCCGCTCTTGGGGGCCGACGCGCGGGGCTTCGGCTTCGGACTCGGGTTCGGGGTCAACACCAACCCGGTCGGTGCCGGGGTGCTTGGTTCCCTGGGCGAATACAGTTGGGGCGGCGCAGCCGGAACGGTGTTCTGGGTGGACCCGGTGGAGGAGATGGTGGTGATCGGGATGATCCAGCTCATGGGCTCGCCCTGGCCACTACGCCGGGAACTGCGCGTGTTCGCCAACCAGGCGATCACCGAGTCGTACCAGGACTGAGGTCCGGGGAGCGGCGACTTGGACGAATCCTGTCTTGCCCACCGGCTGAGCGACGGCGAACGGAAACAATTCGAAGACGAGGGCTACCTGGTCGTCCCTGGCGTACTGCCGCGGAACAAGGTGACCCGACTGGCGGCGGCTGCGGATCGCCTGGATGCCAAGTGGCGGCCGAAGCGCGGGGCCAAACCCCACCATCCGTTGAACATCCTGGACGCCATCGGCATGGACGACGAGTTCCTCGACCTGCTCGAACTGCCGCAGACGATCATGAGGGTGGTGGACATCCTGGGCTGGAACATCCAGCTCTACCACTCCCACCTGATGATCACCCCGCCGTTGCCGAGGGACCACGTGTCGCGGCGACCCCGCCTCGGCTGGCACCAGGACAGCGGCCGCCTCAACCTCGAGTTGGAGGGCGAACCCCGGGCACGGGTATCGCTGAAAGTGGGCTTCTTCTTCACGAGCACGATGGAAACCGACCGCGGCAACTTCCACGTCGTGCCGGGCAGCCATCGTCTGAACCGGCTCGACCTGCCCGAAGACGACCAAGCCGACCACCCGGATGCAACGCCGGTGCGCGCGGAGGCCGGCGATACGGTGTTCTTCGACCGGCGTCTTTGGCATTCGGCGGGCTTCAACCGCTCGGGTGTGACCCGCAAGGTGCTGTTCCTCGGCTACAGCTACCGCTGGCTGCGGCCCCGGGACGACATGACCGTGGCCCACTACCTGCCCGGCGCGGACCCGATCCGACGGCAACTGCTCGGGGAGAGCCCCAACGGCGGCTTCGGCTACACGTCGCCCACCGATGACGACGTGCCGCTCAAGACCTGGCTGGCAGAGCGCCTGGGCGCCGACGCCCTGGTTCCCTGACAGAAGGAGTCGCCGGCAGGTTGTCCATGGAACCAGCACGTCGTTTGTCTTCTGACCGGAGAACTCGCCTTGCGAATCCTCAAGGCGACCGTGAAGCGGTCGGGTCCCGCATCCTCGTGCTCGCGATGTTCGTGGGCGTGGTCTGGGGCGTCTCTGGATTTGCCTTGCTGACCCAAAGCGAATTCCTCCTCTACCGCCTTGCCCTGATCCCGCGCGACTTCGGCGCCCTCCCGGGCATCATCGGCATGCCCTTCGTGCATGGCTCCTGGCTGCATCTGATCAGCAACACGATGCCGCTCCTCATACTCGGTGGCATGGTGATGTTCCGGGGGATCCGCTATTTCGGCGCCGTGACGTTCATGATCATGCTGTTGGGCGGCGTGTTGCTTTGGTGCTTCGGACGCAGCAACGCCCACATCGGGGCAAGCGGCCTGGCGTTCGGCTACCTCGGTTTCCTGGTGACCCGCGGCTTCTACGAGCGGAGCTGGCAGTCCATCGGCGTCGCGGCGCTGGTGGTCTTTCTATACGGCGGCATGATCTTCGGCGTGGTGCCCCGGGACGACGGCGTGTCGTGGGAGGCCCACCTGTTCGGCCTGCTTGCCGGTGTGGTCGTCGCGCGCGTGGCCTTCGGCCTGGCACGCAAACGGCAACAGGCGTTGGCCGACGAAGACCCGATGGAGGCGGCACCGGACCGGTCGCGGGCGCACTGGAGACAACGGTGAAGAACATCATCCTGCTCATCACCGACACACACGATGCCCCGCAGGCACTGCTCGACTGTCTGGCTGGGGAACCGTAGGCGCGTAGGCGCCTCCAAGTTCCCACGGAACCCGCATGCGGCCGAACGCGCGATGATCACACTAGTCTTCCAAGGGCAGATCGTCCTGTTCGTGATACTCCTGATCGCGTTGGTGTTGTCGCTGTCTTGCCACGAATTCGGCCATGCGTACGTAGCGAAGCTCTCGGGGGACAATACCGCCGAGCGGGCCGGGCGCCTGACGCTCAACCCCGTGGCGCACATCGATCCCATGGGGCTGGTGATGGTCGTGCTGGTCGGATTCGGCTACGCGAAGCCGGTGCCCACGGACCCGCGCAACTTTCGCTCGAAGAGCGCGGACCTTTGGGTGGCGGCGGCGGGGCCGGGCATGAACCTGATCCTGGCGGTCGTGGCCTGGAACTTCTACCTGTCGATGCGTATCGCGGGCGTTGATTTCTTCTCTGGCATGAACGTACGCATCTTCTTCGAGCTGCTGGTCCAGGTGAACCTGCTGCTGATGGTCTTCAACCTGATCCCGCTGGGCCCCTGGACGGCCACTACATACTGCCGTACTTCCTGCCGACACGCCTTAGACGCCTCTACATCGACTACAACGCCCGCTACGGGGTGTTCGCGTTGCTCGCGCTGATCGTCGCGGGGCTCTTCGGCGTGCCGGTCTTCTCCGCCTTGATGTCCTTCGCGAGTTCGTTGCTGCCCTACATCACGTTCGTCGTGTAGTTGCGGATCGCTTCAGTCGTCGCCGTGGTCGTCCGGTTCGGCCTCGACTTCGTCCTCGAGGATCGCGAGGAACCGCTCCATGTTGCCGAAGTCCGCCGAGTCGGCTGCCACCTGCACGCCACCGCCGTGGTCCCTCAAGCCCTGGATCTTGTCGAGGATCACGGCTGCGGGGCGGTCGTCGTCGTGGTCGTGGTCGCCGTGGTCGGTGTCGGATAGGTAGTCCTTGAACTCCCCGAAGTTGTGGTCCGCGTGGTTGTCGGTCTCGGTCGTCACGAACACCAACGGCGTGTGCCCCGATTGGCCACCTTCGACGTGGCAGGTGACGCACTTCGATTGGACGACGTCTTGGGAAATGTCGGCGTCGAAGACCTCGCGGGCGGTCTCGAACTCGGTCATCGGGGCACTCGAGAGGTTGGTCAGCTGATTGGTGCGGGTGCTCTCCATGAGGCTCATGACCATGATCGGCGCGGAGGAGGCGATGTTCAGTTGCCACTTGCCCCTGCCGTCGCCCAGGGCGCCGTCGAAGTCGGTGCCGCCTTCTTCGAGATCCGCCGCCGACAGCGTCACCGACCGGCCTTCGCCGACGGTCACCTCGACGGTGTCACCCGGCGACACGCCGTCGTCGTCGACGCCGACGATCTCCACGTGGGCATCGCCGTGGCCTGGATTGATCAAGCGTAGCCGGCTCGCCTGGTTGATGTTGCTGCCTGGGTTGAACACGGCGACCCGGTATCGCCGCCCGGCACCGGCTGGCGCGATATCGGTCATCGAGGTCAGGAATCCGTCGGTGTGACGGATGTAGGCCAGCACTTCGATGTCGAGGCTGGTGGTCATCTTCAGGCGCCAGTCGCCCCCCATGGGAGCACCGGTACTGCCGGACAGTCCCTTTTCCTCGGCACCCGCGCCGCCGTCTTCAAGGTCGTCCGAGTTGAAGTGCACGGTCTCCTCGGCAGCGACCGCGAGGGTGATCTCGGGGGCCGCGTGGCCGGTGTCGTCGACCGCCTCGATATGCACCTCGCCGGCGTGATCGTCGTGGTTGATGACGCGCACGAAGCCCTGCCGCCCGTACTCGTTCCCCGCGGTCGGGAATAGCGGTACGTGGTGTTCGCCGTCGTCGTCGGCGTGGTCATCCCCGTGGTCGTTCTGGGCCCATCCGGGCATGGCGAGAGCGGCCAGCAGGAACGTCAGCAATGCGCTTGACTCCGCGGCCTGGGTTGGACGGCGATGATTGCCTGCGAGCGCCCCAAGGCCGGCCCGGCCGCGTCCGAAGGACGCGCCTTCGCGCGGCCCAGCCACACCGACCTCCCATGGAACGTCGTTGGTCATGTCTCCTCCGTTGCGTGTGGCGTGTGCGCCATCCGTCGCGCCTACCGCCGCATGCCCTTGCAGGCGATTAGGCGATTCACGTCGATAGCCCGCCCCGCGCGATGCCGGCTCGGTTGGCTTGTCCCTGCCCGGCGGGCCAAGGGTGCGAGTGTGGCACAACACCCGACGGTGCGCGACAATCCACCCATCTCCCCGAAGTCCGCGATCCATGTTCGAGAGCTTGAGCGAACGCTTGACGAAGACCCTTCGCGCCGTTGGCGGGCGCGCTCGGTTGACCGAGGACAACATCCGCGACTCCGTGCGCCAGGTGCGCCTCGCCCTCCTCGAGGCGGATGTCGCGTTGTCGGTGGTGCGCTCGTTCACCGCCGATGTCGAGCAACGCGCGATCGGCAGCGAGGTCCTGGCCTCCCTCGATGCCGGCCAGGCATTCGTCAAGGTCGTGCAGGACGAACTCGTCCGGTTGATGGGCGAGGCCAACGACGCCCTCGACCTCTCGACGCGACCGCCGGCGGTGGTCCTGCTGGCCGGCCTGCAGGGCGCGGGCAAGACGGCCACGGCGGCCAAGCTTGCGCGCTACCTGAAGGAGCGCGAGCGCAAGCGGGTGGCGGTGGTGAGCGCCGATGTCTACCGCCCGGCGGCGATCGAGCAGCTTGGGACACTGGCCGGGGAAGCAGGCGCCCGGTTCATCGTGAGCAGCACTGGCGAAAAGCCCGTGGCAATCGCAAAACGCGCACTCGCCGATGCGAAGAAGGCCTTCGACGACGTGTTGATCGTCGACACCGCCGGCCGGCTCGCCATCGACGACGAGATGATGGCGGAAATTGCGGCGATCCACGCGGCGCTCGACCCCATCGAGACGCTGTTCGTGGTCGATGCCATGACGGGCCAGGATGCTGCGGTCACGGCCAAGGCGTTCCACGAGACCTTGGCGCTAACCGGCGTGGTGCTCGCCAAGGCCGACGGCGACGCCCGCGGCGGTGCCGCGCTGTCGGTGCGCGCCGTAACCGGCAAGCCCATCAAGTTCCTCGCCGTGGGCGAGAAGACCGATGCCCTCGAGGCCTTTCACCCGGACCGGATCGCGTCGCGCATTCTTGGCATGGGCGATGTCCTCGGCCTGATCGAAGAGGCCGAACGCAAGGTCGACCGGAAGAAGGCGGACCGCCTCGCGCGCAAGATCCGCAAGGGTCGCAAGTTCGACCTCGTCGACTTCCGCGACCAACTCCAGCAGATGGGCAGCATGGGCGGCGTCGAAGGCCTCGCCGACCGCCTCCCCGGCATGGGTCAACTGCCGCCTCGGGCCCAGGCTCAACTGGACGGCGCCTGGTACCGGCGAATGGAGGTGATCATCGACTCCATGACGCCCCAGGAACGCCACTTCCCCGACATCATCAACGGCTCGCGCAAGCGCCGGATCGCCGACGGCAGCGGCACCCGCATCCAGGACGTCAACCAGCTCTTGAAGCAACACAAGCAGATGCAGAAGGTCATGCGCAAGGTGACGCGCAAAGGCGGCATGGACCGCATGATGCGGGGCTTGGCCGCCGCCGAGAACGCTTCCCGGGGTCGCCCGCCGATGGCCCGCCGGCGCTCGTAGGACTCTCTATGGTTTAGGGGCTTCGAGCAGCGTGCATTCCAGCGCTGGTACGCGCAGAAAGTCCCCATCGAACGTCAGAAGACGACCTTGGCACTCCAGCGCGCAGGCGGCGATCCAGACGTCGTTCAAGGGGATGGGCGTGCCGGCGTTTCGAAGCGAAACGAAGACGCGGGCATAGTGACGGACAGTCCTCGAAGTGACGTCGAGCACGTTGACGAACGGCTCCTCCAGCAACTCCGCGAGTACACGTCGGTTCTCGGCGGTGCGGCTTCCACGTTCGAAGGCTGCTTCCAGCTCCCCAAGCACGACCACGGGGATGGATACCCGCACGGCTGCGGTGAGGTTCGCAAGTACCTCGGCGTGTCCCTTGCGGAGGTGTGAATAGGCGCTGGTGTCGAGAACGAGTCGGTCGATCGCCGTCATCTCCAATCCGTCCCGTCGATCACCCGCTGTTCCGCCAGCGCGGTGTCGAACTCCTTCGCGTCCTCTTCCGTCCAAGTCGCGTAACGGAGTAGGCGAGTGCGCCGGGTGTCCGGGCCGACGGCTTGGCGAAGCACATGCAACACGGTGGCATTCAAACTCTCGCCCCGCTCACTGCTGATCGCGCGCAGCCGTGACGCAAGGTCTGCGTCCACGTTGCGAATCGTCAAATGGGTTGAAGGCATGACAGCGCGACTATGAAGTCACGATGTCATCATGTCAAACGTCAACGACCGAGGAAGTTGTGCCGCCATTCGAGGTGACTCTCAGAGGGTGCCCCAATCTTGGCAACCGAATGACCGGCCGTACCATGACCGCAGGGCAATCGCATTTGAGATTCACTTGACCTGCTGGGCGGCTCGGACCATGTCG
>JAPPGK010000072.1 GCA_028821405.1 Gammaproteobacteria bacterium
TTCGCGTTGGAATCGGCCTTTGGCTTCACCCTCACTTCGCGTTGGACAGTACGCCCGCTGTGATGCGATGATCCGTGATTTTCCGGTGGCGAAGTGACGACAGCATCCGGGCATCGACCCGAGACGGTTGGATCACCGAGGATTGAAATGACCCGAGAACTGTTCGACCAGTTTGCACCCGAGTACGACACCGACGCCTACAACGCGCATGATGCCGTCGCATTCGCGCTGGCGAGCCTCCTTGCCTACAGGGATGCGCCGGAGGTCGAAGCGCAGACCAGCGCATGGGGTTTCTCCGAGGTCAGACCATTCGACCTGCGCCGCGGGAAGGACGTGGACACCCAGGGCTACGTGGCGGCGAACAGCCGCCGGATGGTGGTGGCATTCCGGGGTACCGAGTCGTTGCCCGACTGGGTGACGAATGTCCAAGCGGTGAAGGATCCGGGTCCGTGGGGCGAAGTTCACGAAGGCTTCCAGGATGCGTTTCTGGCGACGGCCTTCGTCCTCGGCAAGACCATCGGCGAGATCCGGGGCGACCGGGACATCTGGATAACGGGCCACAGTCTCGGCGGGGCCTTGGCGGTGCTCCTGGCGGCGACGCTGGCGGAAAACAACATCGACGTCGCGGGACTCTACACCTACGCGGCCCCCCGCGTGGGCAACGAGACGTTCGCCCGTCGACTGAACGAATCCCTCGAGGGGAAACCCAACTACCGCGTGGTCAATGAAGGCGACCTCGTGCCGCATCTACCGTCGGAGTTGCGCTTCGACCACGCCGGTAGTCGGCGCATCCTCGCGGACGGTACCCTGCGCGACGACAACGACACATGGCGCGGCTTCGCGGAAGAGATCTGGGGCTGGATCGGGCGCATCGGGCGCCTGGCGTCCCTTCAGATCAAGCCGCCGCACAGCCTCTCCCACGAGGAAGGCTATCTGCCGAAGCTCATTGCGCTAGCCCAGGATTCGCGCGCCAATCGGGTGGACCCGTAGGGGCAACCGCTGCCGGTCGCCCGCGCCGCACGCCCCGCCCACCGCCGACGGGACGGAACAACCCGTCCTCCCGCAAGCCGTCGAGTCGCATGGCCCGGTAGCGCCCCAAAGCCGGGACGGCGCTTCGCATTCCCTGTGCGCCGCCTACGCTGCCGGCTCGGGCGGGGGGCAAGCCCCGCCACGGTTCGATCGCGCACCGCCAATCGCATATTGGGCGTTCGGAAAAATCCCGACACAACTCGTCGTGATTGTCCGTGGCCGGAGAAGCATGGGTAGGCTAAGTTGCTTCGTGCTCGGGTGTGCGAGAGCCAATCTTCGCTCGGTCGACCCCGCTGGTGTAGGTTCCGAGTTGAACGCGTTTCTTTTCGATCTTGTGGCAATCGTGTCGGCTGCCCGGGTGGTGGCCAACTATCGCGGACTCCGCTCAAACATAATGGACACACGTGGACACCGGCCGATCATCGAACATGGTCGGTTCAAACAGCTTCCGGTTCATTCGTACCTGACCTACTACGTCCGGCTCGCTCCTCTGGCATTCTCCATTCTGATCGCGGTACTAGGCATCCACGCGGCGGTGGTCGTTGTTGGAGTAGTCGAACGCGGAAGGACTCTCGCGGCCGTCGACTACACGACCGCCGTGGTTACGATGTTCGTCTTCACGTTCGCAGTCCACGCGGTATTCGTTGCCGCGTACGAACTCTCCGATCCCCAACGGCATATCACTGATCCAGCTGTGCTGCAGCCCTTTAGGACGATGCAGGCGTCACTGTGGCGGTCTGGTCTCGAGCTCGGCATGCTAACCGTATTTCTCGTGCTCGTGGCTGCGATTGCATCCGTATTCGTTTTCGTATTGGAGGTACTCTAGTGCAGACATATATCGTAGGCATCGGGCAGTGCGGTTCATCGATTACCTTGGACCTGATAGCGAAGCTAACGGGGTTTAGCAAGTCCAAGGAGATCAGGTCCCGTCCCCAGCAACATGGCTCGAAGGCCGCGACGAATGAGCTGCTGACGAAGCTCATGTCCGACTACGAGCGACGCAACTGGATCGGTCAACTTGCCGATAAACTCAAGGGGTTTGTTGAATTAGACAAGGACCCCGGCGGCGCCCTGCTCGTGGACCCCAAATTCGCGATCATCGACGGCAACGATGACAACTATGTCAAGAACGCATTCGCCGCCTTCCAAGACGAGTTGACGAATCCAGTTGAAGATCTCACCCCACTACAACGCTATCTGGTCGATCTGATTCTCGATACACAGGTCTTAGACCTAGCCGGGCGAGACAATGGGTGCGCCAACGGAATCGTCGGGGAGGCCGTTGTCTCGAACGTCTTTCCAGCCGATGAACTCCGGCGGAGCCTTGGTATAGATGGTTCGGGATTTACCGTGTCCTCACACAGCAGCGGTAGGGGACCCCGGGTGCGGATCTTCTTCATCGTGGCTTCCGCCGGCGGCGGGACAGGTTCTGGTGGTGGCGCTCATCTCGCGTGCGACGCAATTCTTGATGGACCCGAGTCCGACCGGGGGTCCCTCGTGGTGAATCTGGTTGTTCTGCCGAACACTCAGGCCAGTGTGTTAAACCCTCGGTATGCGCTCAACGCCGGTCGATTCCTGGCCCGATCTTGTGCGATGGTATTCCGCCGCGGGCAACCCAACCAGAGATCGTTTTCGACAGTTCTCTTCTCCAATCCTCCCAACGAAGGTGACTACGGACAGCTTCAGGCGCTCAACGACTACCTCGTCGAATACATGATGCGTTGCGCGAATTTCACCTTCTCTGGGAATGTTTCGATAGTGTGTCGAGACATCGATCCTCTGGAGCTGATTTCGTTCATGGAGGGCAAGTGTATTGTCGTGGCGATGAACCATCTGGACGACCGGGCACAGGACTCGTCGGACTTGGAAACCGAACTTGTGAAACCCGCGTTCGGCAACGTGTTCGAACAGGACCGGTCGGGGGACCAAAGAGCGCGTGGTCTCTCCACTGAAAGGTACCTGACGGCGCCGGAGGGTGGTGGCGACGACCGAGCTGATGTATTAGCGCAAAGCACAGCGGCGTTCGTCGCGCTGGGCATACCGCCACGACTACATCGAACGATTGATGTGCCGAAAGTAATGCGGCTGATACAAGAGGCGTCAGGGTCGGCGTTGAGCAGTGGGATTTACGCATATTCCTACGGTTCCTTGGAAGACATGGAGATCACGATAATGTTCCGGTTCCGGAGGCTCGAGGAAAACCGATTGGCGAGTCATTTCGTGAAGCGCTACGCCGGCAAGGGCCGGCCCACCAAGCCTCGAGGGCGTGCAAGGCCATTGCTGGAGGCGAACTACATCGAACGGGCATCGAAGGTGGAGGACGCCGATGCCGAGGCGTTCGAGGAGATTGCGCAGAACCGGCGCGTTACCGAAGGTTTCGACGCTTTCATGTTCGACCCCCGCAGTGTTCGCAAATTCGAATAGCGGTCCTCGACGGAGGGCCTACGCGGTTCCGTCCCCTCGCCGGGCTAAGTCGGGGCCTTGCTAGAGGTAGGGCTTCACCCAAGCCGCGGCGTGGTGTTCGTCTTCGCCGTCCTCGGCCGCCTCCGGACCATCGACCGCCTTCACAGAACCCACGCGAATCACGCGCACGATTCCCTGGCGGTCGACGACCACGTAGACCGGCCGCACGCCGAGATTGCGGTCTATCCCTTCGACGGGTGGTGTGCCAAGCAAGAATTCGAACCCGTCGACGCGACCGTGCAACATCTTCGACGGATTCTCCGCAAGCCACTCGCTGACCACCTTGGCGGGTTCGTCCGACAAGTTGACGATGGTCAGTCCGCGGTGACGGTAGCGATCCTGCAGCGACTCCAGCGCAGGCATTTCGGCGATGCACGGTACGCACCATGTAGCCCAGATGTTGAGCAGCAGCGTCCGGTCCTCGAAGTCCGCGAACTGCCGGGTGCCGCCTTCGAAATCCGCGAACCCGGCCTCCTTGACCGATAGCCCGATGATCTGCGTGACCGCTCGGTCGGTGAGCCTCCCGTCCTGCTCTTCTTCCTCTATCTGGAAGAGATCGGCAGCCACATCGACCAACAGGTCGAAGGAGACCCCCGACGGGTCCAGGCCGACGATCTCTTCGAGGACCACATGCCCCTGCATCAGGTCGCGAAGGCGCTTGCGGAGCCATGATCGCAAGGCGCGCTTGGAGGATCGCGCAACGGCGTAGGAACCATCGTCGATTGTCTTCATTGTGACGGTAATCGAACGGTCGACCTCGCCACCGGGTGGCTTGACCGCGAAGATCGCCTTGATGTTGCGCGACCCCGGCGTTGGAATCACCACCCGCGCCATGTCGGGAATCCTGGCCACGAAGTCGTCGAGGGGCACGGAGAACCGTGAATCCGGTTCGACGGGACCCTGGGCCGCCACCAGTTCCTGCATGGCGTCTGTGAGGGACAAACGGTGAATCTCCGCGTGCGCCCACCATGGCGCAACGGCCAGCACGAGCACCGCCCCTAGCGAATGTCCGCGACGTCTCATCCGCCTCTCCCGCGCGGTGTTGACGGTTCAATCGTACTGCAACCGCGTGATTGCCCCCAATTCTGCAACGTCCCCAATGCCCGTGGGGTTACACTCGACGGTATCTTCGACTCGGCCAACACGGGGAACGGCGTGGAAAACCAGCCTGGCGAGCTTGTGCGTTCCAGGAGAGGCACCGAGGGGGCGACCTTTGCCGTCGCGTGGGGAACGCACGGCGCGGCGCTGGCGACTCGGGCGCGGGCAATCCCCGCTTCTACGGTCCCGCCCGTACGCTGGCCTGTGATCCCTGCCCGTTCGCGCCCCCGCCGCAGGGCCGTTTCCCTGCACGAACGCGGGCGAGGGCAAACCTCGCCCCTACGATGTCTAGCGGGGGTGGTGGGCGTGGTCATCGGTGTCGGTGCCCAGGCGGATCTCGCGCCCAAGGCGCCGGACGAGGAGGGCGACGGTACTTGGCGAGGGTGCCAGCCGGAGAACACCAGCATTGGCAGGAGCTCCTCCGCGCACGCCTACGCCAGGCTGATCGAGCCGGACCTCGGTGTACCGCCGGTGGTCGACTGCGGTGCCGGCGTGGAGCAGCCAATCTACGTCAACGGCGCGAAGATCCAGGGCGACCCCGGCCTCCATCAATGCGACAACCCCAGCCTGCAGGTCGGGGACTGCATGTCGGGGTCCAGCGTTCAGCGCTATGTCGGCAAGGACGCCGACGGCTCTACGCGTCACGATGTCGTCTGGGTGAGCTTCTGCCGGCATGACGGTCGCGGCGACGACTTCGGATACGACATCGGCGACTCGGTGCAGATGATCGGGTACAACAAGGTGACGGGCGCGACGGCTTTCTTCGAGAGCGCGGACAACCGGGAGTGGACCTATGTCGATCCCGAAACCAACCGGCTGATGGGAAGGCTGCCGGGGATCGACGATCCCGAAGCCTTCGACAGGGCCTACGTGAGAGCCCAGACGCAGTGCGTGGCCTGTCATCAGGCCGACCCGTTTATCCACAACCCTTTCATCGACGGTGCGAAACGGCCCCATGCGCCCAATCACCCGGTCGTTCCCCGAGTCGGCGGCCGCAAGAGCAAGAGCAACACGCCCTACTACGTGATCGGCGGCGGCGACTGGGACATGCGTACGATCCATATCGAGGGCAACGAGTGCCTGAACTGCCACCGCATCGGCATGAAGACGGTCGAGGAGTTCATGGGCGATCACTGGCATCCGGACCAGCACATGCCCCCGTACGATCCCGGCAGCCTGACGGAGGACTTCGAGGAACTGCTCACCTGCTGGACGAACGGGCCGGACAACACGCCTGGGTGCGACTGGATCATTCCGCCGGCCGGGGACTGTCCGAGCCAGGTCGTCGGCGACGACTATCCCCACAAGCAGCGGTTCAACCAACCCAACCGGAAGGAACTTGAGTGGACCGAACGTCCCGCGTTCACCAAGCCGCAAGCCGTGGGGCAACGCCCGCCAAGCAGCTAGCAAACCTCGCTCGACGGCTCATCAACCAGGGCATCGCGATGGACCGAACGCTACGGACCATGCTGATGGCGATCTTGGCCCTACCCCCATGGTCGCCCCATGTGCACGGCGTCGATGGCCAGTTGATCGCCGAGCAGTGCGATCAATGCCACGGTCCGTCGGGTCGAAGCGAGGACTCCCAAGTGCCCTCGATCGGCGGCTTCTCCGAATACGCCATCATCGATCTGCTGGAGAGCTTCCGCATCGGCTTCCGACAGGGGAGACCGGTCACGCTTCCCGACGGCACGGACACCGACATGGTCGAAATCAGCCGCGCGCTGTCCGACGAGGAGATCGAAGCGGTGGCTGCGCACTATGCGCGAGAGACCTGGCATCCACACAAGCAATCGTTCGACACCGCACTCGCCAAGCGCGGCGCGGAAATCCACCTCGGCAAATGCGACAAGTGTCACTCGGCGGGCGGCAGCGTTGCCGATGACGACCTCGCCCTCCTGGCTGGCCAGTGGCGCGAATATCTCAAGATGGAATTCGAGGACTTCGACCGTGGGGCACGGCGCATGGTGGACAAGATGAAGGCGAAGTTCGAGACGCTGTCCGACGCGGACAAGGCCGCCCTCCTGGAGTTCTACGTCAGCGGCGGAAGTCCCTGATCGTCGCAAGCGGCCGCGTTGAGGCACTGCCGCGGTCGGGGCGACCCTTTCCATCGCCCGTGCCGGCATGGGCGACCTGGACAACGGGACGGACAAGCCCGAGGGCCCTCGTTCCCTGTCTCTCCGTGCCGCGGCCCAGGGCGACAAACACCCCGGGATGCCGGCAATTCGCCGAAGTCACTCGAGCGTGCCGAAGATCGTGTAGTCGTACCACATGTTGCCGGACAGGTCCTGGACTTCCTTCGCCATCCTCTTGCCGTCCGGGTAGTGCAGTTCGCGAACGAAGGATTGCTCCACCACCCCGACCTGGTCGTTGCCGTTGCCCTTCAGGACGTACGTTACGCCCCGAATGAGAGCCTTGGACAGGGCGATACCAGCCATTGCCGCGGGTGTTTGCGTGGCGCCCGCGAACGCCCTCATGTGGCCGGCCAGCTGGTCGACCGTTTCGTCCGGCAGAAGCTCCTCGATACGACTACCGAGACTGCGGACATCTCGATCATCCTCGATGACCAGCATGACCCAATCGAGCGATGTGGGAATGGAGTCCGATCGATAGAGAACCCGGCCGGTGTCGCCAAAGAGAAACGTGTGCCCGGCCCGGACATGATCGACGCGAATGCTCTCCCAACGAGCCAGAACCTCGCGCCCCATCCCACGCACGCGGTCGCGCAGCTCTGTCACGTCCTCGGTTCCCATCAAGGCGTCCAGACCCGGCAATGACAACTGCCCGGCATTGACGAAGCTGTAGAACCGGATTTCGGCACCCAGCACATCGAATTTCCGATGAATCTTCGCTTTGTCGAGTATCAGATAGAAGCTCATGGCAATCACCGTGTCAGTAGTGGAATACCTTGCTCGGGGGCCACCAGCGAGGGTGATTCGACTCGACCACCGAGACTCACGCCATAGGGTGCGGCATGACACCACAATCGAAGCGTCGCGCACAATCCTCAAAGTCCTGAAACCATGTGAACTACGACCTCAGGGTGATCGCTTGCCGTGCACGGATCGCGCGAGCGAGCGACAATCGTGCACCGCAGTCTCCGCACAGGAGTGTCACGATGCGCCGCGACTCCCCCGTTCTTCCGTGGGCCCGTACGCTCGGACTGCTGTTGCTGCTCTCGCTCTTGGCCGTAGCGGTCACGGCACCCCGGTTCAATCGCGTCGATTGGCTCGTCGGCAACCTGACCAGCGACGGCAAAGACTCGGCCGTCCATCTTGGGGACGCCGCCAACTACGTCTCGGCGGTTCAGTGGTTCCGCGGTAAGGCGGGCCTCTACGGCGAGCCCGGGGCACCCGGCGAAGAGGTCCTGCGGGCGCCGTTCTGCTACCGGGTTGTCGTGCCCGCACTCGCGGCGGTCTTGCCATTCAGCCCAATGACGGCCATCAACACGCTCAATCTACTGTTCGTGATCGGCGCGATGCTGCTGCTCTATCGACTCGAGCGGCTGCTCGCCGTCCCCGAACGCGACGCGCTGCTCGGGTGCGCGCTGTTCGTCGTCTCGTTCCCTACCTTCTACTATTCCACGATCGGCTACATCGACCCGGTCCTGGTGTTCGCCGTCATCGCGTGCCTCAACTTGATCTACGACCGCCGCCACCTCGCAGCCGCGCTGACGATCGGCTTCGGGCTGCTAGCCAAAGAGAACATCGTGATGGTGATCCCCGCGCTCGCGGTCGGCGTCTGGCAGACGACCCATTCGTGGAGGGTGGCGGCAGCGTGGACCATCCTGGCGTTCGGGATCTGGACCGTGCTCTGGTTTGCGGTGCGGAGCTGGGTGCCGGTCTTGCACCACGCCGAATGGCACATGAACCTCGCGACGCTCGAGTACAACATGCTTCGCGCCCGTTCGTGGCTCACCTTGGCGTTGTGTGCTGCGACGGTCGTCCTGCCCTTCGTGCGGATGCGTACGCCGCTCCCCAAGCTGCGCCGCCGCGCCATGGATCCCCTGTGGCTACCCATGTGGGCCGGTCTCGCCGGATCCACGGCCCACTACGCGTATTCTTGGCTCGTCGCCTATGCCGATGGCCGCATGTTCTGGCCGATCTTCTGCTTCGCCATCCCGATCGCCATTCACCTGACGACGCGAGAACGGGAGAGATGCCATGCCGCGTAAGACCATCCATCACAGTCAGAACTCGAGCGCGAGCCGAGCGACAAATGGCTTGGAGCCAGAACGAACCGGAGGCGTCGCGACGGCGGGCACGACACTGCCTCGGCATTCCGTTTGACAACCGATCGTGCTGGCTGCGAGAGTCGGCACGAAGCTGCGGACACCGAAAGTGACCGAACGACACCACGCCAACCGGGGCGGCATCGCAAGACTGTTGCGTCTCGGTGGCCGCCGCGCACAGGCCCGCGCCGACCTGCTTCTCCCGCCTCCCAGCGTCGCCGCCGTCTACGTCGACATCGAGAACCTGAAGAACGCCGAGCATGCGCGCCACGTCATCGAGACGGTCGTCCGGGACTGGCACGACCGCCTGCCGCCGGTGCGCCGCCTATACCTGTACGCCCCTGCCGACAAGGCCGGCCTGTGGGGCGCCTGGGCGCCGGGTCGCTTTCCCGGCCTCGACGTTCACGTCCGCGGCATTCAGCGTTTCGCCCGCGAGTCGAAGAACTCCGCGGACATGGCCATCGTTGCGGACGCGATCGCCGACTACACCACCGGCGTCGTCCATCACGTCGCGGTCGTAAGCAACGACAGCGACTTCGGCGCCTTGTTTGTCAAGCTTCAGGAGCTCGCTTCCACGCCCGGCGAGACGATTGCACCGCCGTTTCTCTGGATCAACGTGGCCGGTGGCAGCGGACTGTCCAAGGAAATCGTCGACTTCGTTCCCGAGCAGTTGCGCTGGGTCGTCGCTGCCGCCCCTGATCAGCGGCCCAGGAAGGCGTCGGAACGCGCTGCCAACACGAACGACGGACTTCCCGCGATCCCAACCGTCGTTCAGTGGTTGCTTGAGGAAATCCCCCCCGGCAGGTTCCGGGCCGGCGACGTTCGCGAGATCATCCGGCGCCGGTGCCCCCACCATCCCGCCGCCCAGACCAACGGCGCCTGCGGGCTGTTCCTCTCCCAGCAGTTGCTGCCGCTGCTCCGCAACAAGGGCGTGACCGTCGTCCGCCAGCAACCGAGAACCTACGCGAGAGCCGACTGAGACTCGCCCGCACCCCGGTCCACGAACTGCCGTCGGTCATCCCGAGGAATGCCACCGAGCATGAATGGGTACAAGGACTGCGAGTATCCGGATTTGGTGGAGGCGGCGGGAGTCGAACCCGCGTCCGACGGTTCTCCGTCATCGGCTCTACATGCTTAGGCCGTCTATTGATCTAGTCCGTTGGCGACCCGGCGGACAGGGTGCGTACGGACGAGCCTCGTTCAAGTTTCGCGGCTGCCACCAAGGCGAGGGCCGCCGCTATCCCGTGGACCTTTGCCCTCGAATCGTCGTCACGGGCGCCGATTCATCGAGGCAAGCAGCCTAGGCTGCTAGTGCGTAGTTTTCGTCGTTGGCAACTATTTCTAGTTGCAGTGATTGTTTAGCGAGAGTCACTACCCTCTCGGCATGCACCTGATGACTTCGTAACCGCCGTCGAAGCCTAGTCGCCCCCTTGGCGGCGTCGAAGGACTGCTCCTTTGACCTGGGTGAGAGAGTGTAACACTTGCACCGGCATCAAGATGGCCGCCGCAGTCTCCGTCGGTCTCGGGCCGCTGCCCGCGCTTAAGGCTTGCGTAGCAGTTCTTCGAGCTCCGCCACCCGCGCCTCGGCCGCCTGGCGCGCTGACGCCTCGCGGTTGCGTTGCGCGACCGCTCCCACGTGGCTCGGCAGGATCTCGCCGGTCTCCGGGTCGCGGAACCGGAAGCCGTCGCCGTGCACGATCAGGTCCAGGCCGAGCCCTTCGCTGCGGTAGCCGCCCCCGGGCAGCTCTCGCACCGGGCGGTAGACGCCCGCCGCGTCTAGCCGCCGCCCGACGACGGGACCGGGAAGCTTGCGGATCGGGTCGAAGATCCAGTACTCGCGTACGCCGATCGCCTCGTAGAGCGGGGGCTTCACCGCCACGTCGCGCCGCCACGTCCGCGCCGAGAGCAGTTCCAGCGCGAAGTCCGGTATCGCACCCTCCTCCCATGCCTTGTAGGAAAGCCGGTGCTCCGCCTTCACCCCGAGCGACACCATCACGTCCGGCGCCAGCAGCGCCTTGCGGTTGCCCCGCTCGAAGAACAGGCCGAGTTCGGCCGCCACGAACACGTCGTCCCGCGCCGCGTAGCGCGCCTTCAACGCGCTCGAGGCGTAGGTCCGCAGCTCTTCGTGGAGGGTGCTTTCCACCGGTGCGCCGTCGCGGAAGGGATAGCCGTCGTCGTCACACTCGACCGGCGGCACCGGCCGGTAAAGCGCCCGGGAATGCCGCCGGGCCAGCGACGGTTCGGAGCGCGTCCCGGTGGCCCGGGCGGCCCCGTCCGCGCCCGGCGTTGCCGCAGGCAGCGGTTGATCGTTCATCATCGGAAAGTACCACAGGTGTTCTTGGCGTTGGGTGCGAGCCGGATAGCATCCAACAATGCGCGCGGGAGGCGGTAGCGAGATCGGCCCGGCCGCATGTGCGAGATTGCCGCTTGTTCGCGCCGGATATCGACCGCGTTGACCGGAGACCGGCGCCCGCTCCTGCGGAGACACTCCGGCTGTTGCAAACCGTTCGCCAGGGCCGGAGTGGCGCCGGCAAATCGCGAGTCGGCGATTTGCGGAACTCGATCAGGTTCCGGTGTAGGTCGGCTTGCGCTTCTCCCGGAATGCCGCCAGCGACTCCCTGCGGTCGTTGACCGCCCGGTTGCCGTACGAAAGGCTCGTCAACTCGTAGCGAAGCGCGGTGTCGAGGTCGCATTCGACATTGTGCTGAAGAACGCGTTTCGACACGCGCAGCGCCAGCGGCGGCCAATCGGCCATCTGCGACGCAAATTCGATTGCGCGTTCCTGGAGCTCGTCGTGATCCACCAGCCGGTCAAGGAGCCCGATACGATGTGCCTCCTCGGCTTCCACGGGCCGACTGGTGTAGATCAGGTCCGCGGCCCGGGAATAGCCGACGATGCGCGGCAGGAAGAAACTCATCCCCGAGTCGGGGGACAGGTTGCGCTCGATGAAAACCGTCTTGAAACGCGCCTTCTCGGACCCGACACGCACGTCGCACGCGAGCGCGAGGCTCATGCCCGCACCGGCCGCGACGCCGTTGACCGCGCCGATGACCGGTTTGTCGAGCCCATAAAGCGCGAGCGCCTGACGCCCGACCCAGCCGAGGTCGTCGAGGTGATCGTTTTGTGTCGGTGGTTTCGGCTCGCCGCCACCGCCGCCGGTCAGGTCGGCGCCCGAACAGAAACCCCTGCCGGCACCCGTCACGATCACCGCGCGTACCTCGTCGTCGGACCGCACGCCACGCACCGCCTCAAGCATTGCCCCGCGCAGTTCCCCGTCAAGGGCGTTCAGCTTGGCGGGACGGTTCAGCGTCAACACAGCGACATGGTCGACCTTGTCCTTGAGCAATACGTCACTGGACATCCTTCTCTCCGAATCCAACGAGGGGCACCGACATTCTACGGCGCGGGACCTGTACACCGGTCATTTGTCGCTCGCACCGTGACCCTTCCTCGACCGTCAACGCCACACCGCCTTATGCGGCCGCGTTGCGCCATCGCTTCGGCATGCTCCCGCAGGATTTGCCTCGGTCTCCGGGACGCGGCAACTGAAGCCGTCGCCGAGTACGAACAGGTCCAGGCCAAGCACTTCGCTGTGGTCCGTCCCGGGCTCGCACCGGGCGGGAGTCTGTCGGACATCCCGCGAGGGAAGCAAGGCCACCTACAAACCAACGGCTCAGACTCGGGATGCCCGAGATCAGCCCAACCTGTCCGTTCTTCGGGCGCTAATGTGCGCTATGCCCGCAACGGGAAAGCCCCTCCCTTGACCCTTGTTCCTAGGCGTCCAGAATAGGCAACGATTTTCTTGATGAGCAACTACCCCTCAAGCAACGGCGTTCCCAAATGGGTGAGGCCTTAGCGGGGCATTGATGCGGGAAATGGGCGAGATCCTCGCTGGCCAGCAAGACCCGAGGGCGGTGTGATTCGGCGACGGGCGTACCCATTCGTCCGGCGTTTAGTCGGCGACCACGTGTGGCGAGCCGCACGGGCGGTGTGTCGCAAATACCAAAGAACGCGACGCGACCCTCGCGAAATGCTCCTGAGACATCTACCCCGCCGAGCGATCTGCGCCGAGATCGGTGTCTGGAAAGGTGAGTTCAGCGCGCGCATCCTACGTCGCACACGGCCGAAGCAATTGCATCTCATCGACCCATGGAAGTTCGAGGCCGAATATCCAGAGCGCTACTATGGTGGCGGCGGCGCCGCGAACCAAGACGACATGAATCGAGTGTTCGACGATCTGCGGTCCAGACTAGCAAAAAAACGTAACGTGGTGATCCACCGGGGCATGTCCCGAGATGTCCTGCCCACGTTCGGTGACGCGCATTTTGACTGGATCTACATCGACGGCAACCACACGTACGAATTTGTACTCGAGGATCTTCAATTGTGCCTCAGAAAGACCAAGCCTAACGGCATCATCGCAGGCGACGACTACAACTGGAGGTCCGGAGAAGGCTATCCCGTGCGACGTGCTGTTAGCCCAAAGCAGTAATGTCCCCTTTGTCCAATTCTAAGATGTCCCCTT
>JAPPGK010000048.1 GCA_028821405.1 Gammaproteobacteria bacterium
GTGGCGCGAGTGCCCCTAGCCGCGGGCCTCGTTTTCCGCCCTGAACGCCCCTGGCAACGCCTGAATACCCACCGAATGCCTAAAACACCGCCGAACGCCCCCGAGGGTGGGTGTCCCTGAACCCTCCCCCTGAACCCTCCCCCCTAGGGTGGGTGTCCCTGAACCCTCCAGGGTGGGTGTCCCTGAACCCTCCAGGGTGGGTGTCCCTGAACGCCCCCCCCCGCCGAACGCCCCCGAGGGTGGGTGTCCCTGAACCCTCCCCGCTAGGGTGGGTGTCCCTGAACCCTCCCCTAACCCTCCCCGCTAGGGTGGGTGTCCCTGAACCCTCCCCCCTGAACGCCCCCCCTGGCAACGCCTGAATACCCGCCGAATGCCCTAAAACACCGCCGAACGCCCCGGAGGGTGGGTGTCCCTGAACGCCCCCTCTCCAGGGTGGGTGTCCCTGAACGCCCCCCCTGAACGCCCCCCTTGATTCGCGAGCTCCCTATAGGTCGATCTCGACCGCCGATGCCACTGCGGCTGCCTTGGTGCGAGCGGCGTCGATGGAGTCCGCCAACGCCAAGCCAACGCCCATGCGCCGCTCGCCGTGGACCTCGGGCTTGCCGAACAACCGGATCTGGGTGTCCGGCGCCGTCAGCGCGTCCTCGAGGTTGCCGAAGGACACCTGATCCGAATCGCCGTGGGCCAGAATCACCGCCGAGGCCGCCGGGCCGAACTGCCGGATCACCGGGATCGGGAGACCGAGGATGGCGCGTGCGTGCAGGGCGAACTCCGACAGGTCCTGGCTGATGAGGGTCACCATGCCCGTGTCGTGGGGCCGCGGGCTCACCTCGCTGAACCAGACCGCGTCGTCCTTGATGAAGAACTCGACACCGAATAGCCCGCTTCCGCCCAATTCACCTGTCACCAGTTCGGCAATGCGCTGGCATTCGGCGAGCGCCGCATCGGTCATGGGCTGGGGCTGCCAGGACTCCTGGTAGTCCCCGCCTTCCTGGCGATGGCCGATGGGCGCACAGAATGTGACGCCGTCGCGATGCCGGATCGTCAGCAGGGTGATCTCGTAGTCGAAGTCGATGAAGCCCTCGACGATCACCTGGTCGGCACCGCCCCGGGCACCTTCCCGGGCGGCGTGCCACGATGCCATGGCATCGGTAAGCGAATGCACGGTGGTCTGGCCCTTGCCCGAGGAACTCATCACCGGCTTGACGACGCAGGGGGTCCCAATGGCCTCCACCGCGGCCCGGTACTCCGCCTCCGTCGCTGCGAACCGGTACGCGGACGTGGCCACGCCCAGGTTCTCGGCGGCCAAACGGCGGATGCCCGCACGGTTCATGGTCAGCCTCGCCGCCCGCGCCGTCGGGATGATGCGCCAGCCCTCGGCCTCCATTTCCACGAGCGTCGGCGTGGCGATGGCCTCGATCTCGGGAACCACAAGGTTAGGCTTTTCGGCCTCGATCACGCGTCGCAGTTCGGCGCCGTCGAGCATGTTGACGACGTGGCTGCGGTGGGCGACCTGCATGCCGGGGGCGTTTTCGTAGCGGTCCACGGCGATCACTTCGACGCCGAGGCGCTGCAGTTCGATGATGACTTCCTTGCCAAGTTCGCCCGCCCCAAGCGTCATTACCCGGGTGGCTCTAGCCGACAGTGGCGTGCCGATCCTGGTCATGCCGGGTTCCGCTGCAAGCCTGCTTGATAGCGCCGGAAGTTATTGACGTAGAGATCCGAGAACCCGGTGATCTCCTCCACCTCCTCGTCGGAGAGTTCCCGGATGATCTTGCCCGGCGAACCGAGCACCAGGCTCCGATCCGGGATCACCTTGCCTTCCGTGATCAGCGCGTTGGAGCCGATCAGGCAGTCGTTGCCGATGACGACGTCGTTCAGCACCACCGATCCGATGCCGATCAGGCTGTTGTGGCCCACGGTGCAACCGTGCAGCACCGCTTTGTGGCCCACGGTGACTCGATCGCCCAAGGTGACCGGGTAGCCCTCGTCCATGTGCACCACGGCGTTGTCCTGCACATTGGTGCGCTCACCCACGGTGATCGTGTCGAAGTCGCCCCGAAGCACCGCGCCCCACCACACGGAGGCTTCGTGCTTTAGGCGTACCGATCCAATGACGACGGCCGTGTCGGCGATGAAATGGTCGCCTTCGGTTTGGAGAACCTTTTCTTCGAGGCTAAAGATCATGGTTCTCCCGGAGAGCGTCGGGCAACAACCATGCACCGCGGATTACAGCTAGGACGTCAACATCGCCATCCGATGCCAAGCGGTAGATCATGCGATATGGCGGTTCGATGAACTCTCGCACCTTGTATTCTTCGTGCTCCGGGACTTGCCGTCCTGACAGCGGGAAGTCGCCAATCTGCTGTGATCGCCGCGTGAGCTTGTCGACCATCCTAAGTGCGTAGACCGGCGAGTCACAGCGATGCGTTGGTAGATGCTGTCAAGATGCCCCGGGGCTTCATCGGTCCAACGGACCCTCACTCGGACAGTCCGTACTTCCTGCGCACGGTCTCTACCGTGGTGACCCGACCAGCCTCGCTATCGGCGAGGCCGGCTTCGATCATCTGGCGTTCGTAGGCCTTCGCCATGACATCATCCCAGTTCGCATCGTCAGGTAGTTCATCGACAAGTCGATGTGCGATTTCCTTGAAATTGGCGGCCTGCATACTCAATCGCTCGGGTTCGGAAATCCGGCGCACATAGCCTACACGAGTTAAGGCCGACAAGCCGTTTCTCAACGCAAGCGCGAGTCACCCAAGCGCGACGCGCGCATTCCGGAACAGCCGGAGCCACGGCCCGTCCTCACGCCAGGTTGGGTGGACCCAAGAGTTCTGTACGGCCCGGAACACCCGTTCCGGGTGCGGCATCATGACCAGCGTCCTTCCCGATGCCGCGGTGATGCCTGCCAGTCCAAGTTTGGATCCGTTGGGGTTCGTTGGGTAGCGACTCGCCGGCGCACCGTTCCCGTCGACGAATTGCATGGCCAGTTGCCCCGCGCGCTCCAAGTCCATGGCCGAAACGCCCTCGTCGAACTCCGCCCTCCCCTCGCCGTGCGCCACGGAAATCGGCAGCAACGCATCCGCCATTCCGTCAAGCCACGGCGAGGCCACGCCGTTGACGCGCACCTGCACGGTGCGTGCCTCGAAGCGTTCCGAGCGGTTGCCGACGAACCGCGGCCAGTTCTCGGCGCCAGGGATCAGTTCCTTGAGTTCGGCCATCATCTGGCAGCCGTTGCAGACCCCGAGGACGAGGGTGTCGCGGGCGAAAAAGGCGGCGAAGGACTCCCGGATCCGCGGCTCGAACAGGATGGACTTCGCCCATCCACCGCCGCCGCCGAGTACATCTCCATAGGAGAACCCGCCGCAGGCGGCGAGCGCCTGGAATTCGTCGAGATAGCCGGTGCGATTGAAGAGGTCGGACATGTGCACGTCCACGGCTTCGAACCCCGCCCGGTCGAAGGCGGCGGCCATCTCGATCTGGCCGTTGACCCCCTGCTCCCGAAGGATCGCCACCCGCGGCCGTCGACCGGCAGCGACGAACGGCGCGGCAATGTCGTCTTCCGGGTCGAAGGCCGCCTGGTATACCAGGCCGGACTCCCTTGCGTCGATCAACGCGAACTCCTCGTCCGCGCACTCGGCATCGTCCCGCAGGCGCTGCATCGCATGGCTGGTGGATGCCCAAGTTCGTTCCAGGTCCGCACGGGTGGACGCAAACACTTCGACGTCTTGGCGGCGGACGACGATACGCTGATCGTCGCGGAGTTCCGCCACCAACGAGAACTCAATGCCGGCTTGGGCCGCACGTCGCTCGACCGCCTCGACATGCCGTCCCGCGATGCCCACCACCACCCCCACCTCCTCCGCGAAGAGTTCGGGGATCGGGTTCTCGCCGACGGGGATGTCGAGGCCATGCGTCCTGCCGGCGAAGGACATCTCGAGCAGGGTTGCGATCAGTCCACCGTCGGACCGGTCGTGATAGGCGGTGATCAGGTTTGCATCGACAAGCTCGCCGGCCAATTCGATCAAGCTCTTGAGTGTCGCCGCGTCGTCCACGTCCGCAGGTTCGTCGCCGAGGGATCCGTAGCACTGCGCCAGCACGCTTGCGCCGAGCCGTCGGCGCCGGGCAAAGGGCGGCTCGATGAGAAACAGGCTGTGGGTGTCCCCTGGACGGTGGGTGTCCCCTCTAACCCCGCCTCCGACCCCTTGGTGGGTGTCCCCAACCCCTTGTGCTTGGTGGGTGTCCCCAACCCCTTGTTCTTGGTGGGTGTCCCCAACCCCTTGTTGGTGGGTGTCCCCTCGGCGGTGGGTGTCCCCTCCAACCAGGCGGTGCGTGTCCCCTGGGCGGTGGGTGTCCCCTGGGCGGGGGCGGTGGGTGTCCCCTGGGCGGTGGGTGTCCCCTGGGCGGTGGGTGTCCCCTGGGCGGTGGGTGTCCCCTGGACGGTCCCCTGGACGGTCGAGTAGGCGGTGGGTGTCCTCGTCTACCTCGTCAACCAAGGGCGTGCGGGTCTTGCGAACGTCGGTCACGGGTGCGAAGGCGCTGACGTTCAGAGTCACCGGGGAAACGACCGTCCTGTCGTCCCAGGTCGTGCGCATGGACAGGCTGTCCTTGCCCACGGGGATGGCAATGCCAAGCGCCGGACACAGTTCCTCGCCCACGGCGCGGACCGACTCGAACAGGGCCTGGTCTTCGCCGGCGTGTCCCGCGGCGGCCATCCAGTTGGCGGAGAGCACCACGCGGGACAGGTCCTCGATCGGTGCCGCCGCCAGGTTCGTCAACGCCTCCGCGACCGCGAGGCGCGCGGCGGCGGCCGGATCGATTGCGGCCACGGGCGCGCGCTCGCCCATGGCCATCGCCTCGCCCCGGACCGTGTGGAATCCGGCGAGCGTGACGGCGACATCCGACACCGGGACCTGGTGGGGCCCGACCATCTGGTCGCGGGCCACGAGACCGGTGATGCTCCGGTCGCCAATCGTGATCAGGAACTTCTTGCTCGCCACCGCTGGGAAGCGCAACACGCGGTCGATGGCCTCCGCGAGATCTATGCTTCGATAGTGGAAGGGTTCCGTCCCCCTCGGCAGCGAGACGAACTCCCGATTCATCCGCGGCGGTTTGCCCAGCAGCGTTCCCAGCGGCATGTCCACGGGCGTTGTGTCAAGCGCCGAGTCGTTGACGATCAACCGTTTCTCCGCCGTCGCCTCCCCCACGACCGCATAGGGGCAACGCTCCCGCGTCGCGACGGCCTCGAAGACCGGGAGATCCTCCGCCGCCACCGCCATCACGTAGCGTTCCTGGGCCTCGTTGCACCAGATCTCCATCGGCGACATGCCGGGGTCGGCGTTGGGGACCGCACGGATGTCGAAACGCCCGCCCACGCTGGCGTCGTTGACGAGTTCCGGTAGCGCATTGGATAGCCCGCCCGCGCCCACGTCGTGGATGAGCCGAATCGGATTGGCGTCCCCCATCGCGCAGCAGCGGTCGATGACCTCCTGGCAACGGCGCTGCATCTCGGCGTTGTCGCGCTGCACCGAGGCGAAGTCGAGATCCGAATCGCTCTCGCCCGAGGCCATGCTCGACGCCGCCCCGCCGCCCAATCCAATCAGCATGGCGGGACCACCGAGCACGATCAGTTTCGAGCCAACGGGCACTTCGGCCGCGGTAACGTGTGGCTCGTCGATGGCACCGACGCCGCCGGCGACCATCACCGGCTTGTGGTAGCCCCAGGCATCCCCGTCCCGCCTCACCGCCTCGAAGGTCCGGAAGTAGCCCGCGAGACACGGCCGCCCGTACTCGTTGTTGAACGCCGCCGCGCCCAGGGGCCCGTCCAGCATGATTTCCCGCGGCGAGGCGATCCGGTCCGGTTTCCCGGCGCCGAGCTCCCAGGGTTCGAGTGCGTTCCCGAGTTCCAGGTGGCTGGTGGTGAACCCGACCAGGCCCGCCTTGGGCTTGGAGCCGCGGCCGACGGCACCTTCGTCGCGGATCTCGCCCCCGGACCCGGTTGCGGCGCCCGGGTAGGGAGCGATGGCGGTGGGGTGGTTGTGGGTCTCGACCTTCATCAACACGTGGGTCGACACCGGTGTCGAGCGATAGACGTGTTCCGCGTCCGGGAAGAAGCGCGCCGTCTCGGCACCCTCGATCACCGCCGCGTTGTCCGAGTAGGCCGAGAGGATCCCTTCGCCGTTGATGCGCTGGTAGGTGTTGCGGATCATCGCGAACAGGGACTTCGGTTGACTGTGCCCGTCGACCCGCCAATTCGCATTGAAGATCTTGTGCCGGCAGTGCTCGGAATTGGCCTGGGCGAACATCATGAGTTCGGCATCCGTCGGGCTGCGACCGAACTCCGAGTACGCCGCCGCGAGGTAGTCGATCTCGTCGTCGGAGAGGGCGAGACCCAAGCGTTCGTTGGCCCCGGCCAATGCGCCTCCCGGGTCGTCGCCTAGGGAGATCGTGCGCAACCGTCTCGGCACGGCCGCCTTGGCCAACGCCGAGAAGTCGCCGTCGAACACGACCGTCTCGGTCATCCGGTCGTGGAGTCGATCCGCAAGGGCCTTCTCGCGGCCGAGCAAACGTGTCCGGGCGCGCGCGACATCGCCTCCCAGATACCACCGGACGCCCCGCTCGACCCGGGCGACGGCTTCGAGCCCGCAGCGGGCAAAGATGTCGCTCGCCTTGCTCGACCAGGGCGATACGGTGCCAGAGCGGGGCGTGACGACACAAAACTCCGCGCCCACCCGTTCGGGGAGGTTTCGACGCGGCCCGTAGGTCAAGAGCGCTTGCGCGGTGTTTCGGTCGGTGCCCGTTAGGTCGTCCCGCAGGATCAGGAAGTGCACGTACTCGGCGAATACGGCTTCGACCCGCCGATCGATCTGTCGAAGTTCGCCCAACCTTGCCGCGAGTCGCGGGCGAGATAGCGCGGGGGGACCGGTCAGGATCTCGACGCGGGATGGCATGGGCGGCGCCATTATACGGCGTCGACACACCAGCCGTTACTTCCACGGTTGTCAGGAACCCCTGCGAGCCCCGAAAAAGTCGATCAGCAACTGCGCGCACTCGTGGGCAAGCACGCCGGCGGTCACCTCGACGCGGTGATTGACCCCCGGCGATTCGAACAGTCGGGCGGTGCTCGCCACGGCACCGGACTTGGGTTCCGGCGCCCCGTACACGAGGTGCGCGACGCGGGCGTGGACCATGGCGCCTGCGCACATGGCGCAAGGTTCCACCGTGACGTACAGGAGCGCCCCCGGCAGGCGGTAGTTCCCGACGGCCCGCGCCGCCATGCGCAAGGCTTCGATTTCCGCATGCGCGGTGGGGTCCACGGCGGAAATCGGCCGGTTGCGGCCGCGGCCGACGCACTCCCCGTCCACGACCACCACCGCGCCGACGGGAACTTCGCCCTGGGCACCCGCCTGCCGCGCCAGGGCCAGCGCCCGGCGCATCCAGAATTCGTGCAAGCCGACTACATCCGGTCTTCCAGACGCGCCAGTTCGTCCTGCAGCATGCCTGCGATCTGGTAGACGTGCGACGGGAAGATGTGCCTCGGTCGTTCGATCGGCGGCGCGTCGACATCGTTGGCTTCGAGCACCAGGGTTAGGTACGCGACCTCGGACAGCAGCGTGGTGGCCAAGTCGTAGACATCAGCCGGGGCGATGTCGCGACGACGAAGCTCGCGGCGCAGATTCAGCTTCAACACGTCGACACCGCGCCGCTCGCCGATCACCGTCGCGAGTTCCAGGCACTCGAGGACCCGCCGGTAGACATCGGCAGGCACCTTGCCGGATTCGAAGGGCGGCAGTTGGCCGTACACGGGCGCCGCATCGTCGTCGGTCAATGCGCCCGCCACGTAGGTCGCCGCCAGTTCCAGGCGCCCATATACATCCTCGGGTCGGAACTTCCGATCGATCAGGAAGTTCAACTGCCGGCTGACCTGGACGATCTCGCGGAGCACATCCGAGGGCTGCCGGTCGACCTCGAGTACCGGGGGCTCCGCACGGTAGGTGATCCCCAGTTCGTTGCGTACGGCGTCGATCTGCATGCTTGCCCGGTTGATCACGTCAAGGACAAGGGCCGGCTGGATGTCGCCTTCAGGAACCGGTAGCAATCCAACCCGTTGTTCCTCGGTCAACTCCACCGCCAGCCGATTGGCCTTTCGCAAGAGGGTCAGCGCCTGGTAGAAGACGTGCCTTGGTTGCGCCTCGACCACGATCCACGGATCGGTGGTCGACTCGGGTCGGCCCATGACCTCGCGCACGAGGCCCACTTCCGCCCCGAGTTGGACAACGGCCTGGTACACATGGGCCGAAGTCGCCTCGTCTTCGGCAATCGTTGTCGAGGCAACGGCCAAGGACAGAAGAGCCACAATCAGATTCCTCACGATCGCTCCTGCAGCCATGTGCAGGTCAATCATATCGCTGGTTCAGGCAGAATGTCAGGGAGCCAATGGGAGGCGGCGCATGTGGTCGATCCGAGCGGGGCTCGGCAGAATCGGCAACGGGCAGGGTTCCTTCCAGGGGACGCGCAGACAGGGCTAGGCCGAAACGGCGACGATGGCGATTCGCGGTGCCACGGATGTTCGCCTGCTCTGTGGATGCACGTATGGTAGACGACGCGTCCACGTGCCGTCTTGGTAGACTCCCAAACTCCACATCCACCACTCGAGCCGCGATGGCCACACCCGAACCGGAAACGCCTACCGACGCTGTACCGAGCGAGTTCCTGCCGGCAAATGTCGCGGCGCTGTCCGACGACGACTCGAGGATGACCGACGCCCAATGGTTCGCATCCGGCGAGCCGTTTCGCTCCATGCACAAGAACAATCCCTGGCTCAAGCCGCCGGTGGGCGGCAACGGCGTACCGGCGATGCGCCCCGACGGTTCGCTCACGGCGCGTTTCCGGTGTCCGCTGTTCGAGGCCGGACGGAGCGCCGAGGGCGGGGGGTTGAACGGCACGCCGTACTACGACACGACGGTAGCGCGCAAGCACAACTACTGGAAGCTCTTCGACGACCTGCCCCGGGAGACCAAGGACATCAACCAAGCCCGGCGAGATCTCCAGAAGTACGGCTTCTGCTTGATCGAAGATGCCATGAGCGAACGGCAGTGCGCCACCATGCGAAACCGCCTGGAGGAGCAGGCGGAGGCAGAGCGCGAGTGCGGCCTCGCCGACATGAGCCCGCATTTCCACATCATGTGGACGCTGGTCAACAAGGGCGACTGCTTCGCCAAGTGCATCGAGTTCAATCCCGAGTGGGTGCAGGGCGGCCCGCTCATCGAGCAACTCAACAACGAGCTCTTGGGCCGCGGCCACTACGCCTATTCGTTCGCCTCGAACATCGCCCGTCCCGGCAGCTACCCCCAGAATCTGCACCAGGACTCCGGCGCGATTCATCCGATCCAGACGCCCGGCGCGCCGATCCTCGTCAACACCGTCTACATCATGCAGGACATGAACGAGGTGAACGGCGGGACGCTGGTCATTCCCACCAGCCACCGGTTGGTCTCGTCCGTCCGCCCGGGCGATGAAGTCGGTCCCCTGCCACCCGCCGTCAACGTCGAGGCCAAGGGCGGCACCGTGGTCCTGATGGATGGGCGCCTCTTGCACGGCACCGGTGTGAACCACACCGACGAGTGGCGCTACATCATGACCAACTCCAACGTCAAACCCTGGCTGCGTCAGCAGGAGAACTGGCAACTGACGGTGGATCCCGAGATCCTCGCCAACGCCTCGGACAAGCTCCTTCAGCGGATGGGCTTCTACTCGTCGGGACTCACCGAGATCGCCACCTACTCCACGCCGAAGACCACGCGCACGTTGCGCCTTGCAATGGAGAAGGGGGAATACCAACGAATTCCGGCCCTTCGGTCGCCGGTGCCGGAGAGCGTCAAGGAATCACTCGGCATCTACAAGATGAAGCGCGAGATCGACGCCGCCCGGGCGGCCAAGCGGGGGGATAACGGTCGGTCATAGGGGGACGGGGCGCGCCCTACGGCGCGATCGAATGCTGCCACTCTCTCTCGTACGTTGGGGCGACGCCGCGACATTCGACGAGCGATGGCGGGCCCGCCCTACGGCCGCGTTAGGGTCGTGCGGACGACCACAAGGTTCGCCCCTGCCGCCCTACTCCCACTCAATTGTCCCCGGCGGCTTGTTGGTCACGTCGTAGACGACCCTCGAGACCCCGGCGAGTTCGTTGACGATGCGGTTGCTGACCCGGGCGATCAGGTCGTGGGGCAGTTCAGCCCAGTTCGCGGTCATGAAGTCCGTCGTGACGACGGCGCGAAGACCGATCACGTGTTCGTGGCGGCGGGTGTCGCCGACGACGCCCACGGACTTCACCGGCAGGTAGACCGCGAACGCCTGGGCGACCTTGTCGTAGTAGCCGGCCTCGCGTAGTTCCTCGATGTAGATCGCATCGGCTTCCCGCAGCACCTCTAGGTAGGTCCGCTTCACCTCGCCAAGCACCCGTACGCCGAGTCCCGGTCCGGGGAACGGATGGCGGTAGACAAGACGATCCGGTAGCCCGAGGGCGAGACCCACCGCCCGCACCTCGTCCTTGAAGAGATCGCGCAGCGGTTCGACGAGCTTGAGTCCCATGCGTTCGGGGAGGCCGCCGACGTTGTGGTGGGACTTGATGACGTGCGCCTTGCCGTGTTTCGACGCGGCGGATTCGATGACGTCGGGATAGATGGTGCCTTGGGCGAGCCAGGCCACACCCGGGATTTTCGCCGCTTCGCGTTCGAAGACCTCGATGAAGGTCCGGCCGATGATCTTGCGCTTGTCCTCGGGATCGTCGACGCCGACGAGGGCATTGAGGAACTCGTCGCGGGCATCGACCGAGACCAGGTTGATGGGCAGCACGTTGGAGCGCCCTGGACCCGCTGACGAAAAGGCCGCCTCCACCTCGGCGGTCTCGTTCTTGCGCAGCAGGCCGTTGTCGACAAACACGCAGATGAGCTGATCGCCGATGGCCCGGGACAGCAACGCCGCGACGACGCTCGAGTCGACACCACCCGAAAGACCGAGGATGACCCTGCCCTCGCCCACGTCCGCCCGGGTCCGGGCGACGGCATGCTCGATGATGCTCTCGGCCGTCCACCCGCCCCGACACCCCGCCACGTCGTGCACGAAACGTCGGATGATCTCCCCGCCCTGGCGGGTGTGGGTGACCTCCGGATGGAACTGCACCCCATAAAGGGCGCGCTGCACGTCCGCCATCGCCGCGATGGGGGCATTGCCGCTCTCGGCGGCTCGCTCGAAGCCCGCAGGCAATTCGGTCACCTTGTCGCCGTGGCTCATCCACACGTCAAGCGTATCGCCCAAGCCGCCAAACAGCGGTGTGTCGCCGACGACCCGGGCCGTGGCGTGGCCGAATTCGCGGCGGTCGGAACCGGCTACCTGGCCGCCGAGTTGGGTCGCCATGGCCTGCATCCCGTAGCAGATGCCGAGAATCGGAACCCGGGCATCGAACAGGGTCTGCGGGATACGCGGCGTCAGGTGCTCCGTCACGGTCTCCGGACCGCCGGAAAGGATGATTCCCTTGGGAGCGAACTCGCGAACGGTTTGATCGTCGAGGTCGAAGGGGTGGATTTCGCAGTACACACCGTGCTCGCGGACCCGGCGCGCGATGAGCTGGGTGGTCTGCGAGCCGAAGTCGACGACGAGAACGCGGTCGCCGAAGCCCTCGGGTGGCATCGGGCTAGGCAACGGGATAGTTCGGCGGTTCCTTGGTCATCGCCACGTCGTGGGGATGGTTCTCGGCGATGCCCGCCGACGACACCTTGGCGAACGTGGGCCGGGTGCGCAGCTCGCCGATGTCGGTGCAACCGGTATAGCCCATCGCGGCCCGGACGCCGCCCATCAACTGCTGGATGATCGGCGCGACGGGGCCCCGGTAGGGAACGCGTCCCTCGATACCCTCGGGGATGAACTTGCCGCCGTCGCTCAAGGGTTCCTGGAAATACCGGTCGCTGGAACCGTGGTTTTGCGACATGGCACCCACCGAGCCCATGCCCCGGTAGGACTTGTAGGTCCGCCCCTGGAATAGCTCGGTCTCCCCTGGCGCTTCCTCCGTGCCGGCGAAAAGCGATCCCACCATCACCGCGGACGCGCCGGCGCTGACCGCCTTGGCGATGTCCCCGGAATAGCGCACGCCACCGTCGGCAATGACCGGAATGTCCTCTTCGGCCGCCTCGCGGGCCGCTTCCGAAATCGCGGTCACCTGCGGCACACCGACGCCGGTCACCACCCGCGTCGTGCAGATGCTGCCGGGCCCGATGCCGACCTTCACGGCATCGACGCCGGCATCCATCAGCGCCCGCGCCCCGTCCGCGGTGGCGACGTTGCCGCCCATCACCGGAACCGTCGGGTATTTCTGCTTGATCCAGCTGATGCGGTCGAGAACCCGCTGGGAGTGACCGTGGGCGGTGTCGACCACGATGATGTCGACGCCGGCCTCGACCAACGCCGCCACTCGATCGTCGGTATCCGCCCCCGTGCCCACGGATGCACCGGTTCTGAGCTGGCCGCGCTCGTCCTTGCAGGCGTTCGGAAAGGCCTGGGCCTTGGCGATGTCCTTGACCGTAACCATCCCCTTCAACTGGAACCGTTCGTTGACGAGCAGCACTTTCTCGATGCGGTGGTTGTGCAGCAGTTCTGTGACCGCCTCCACCGGTGCGTCCTCGGGCGCGGTCACCAGGCGGTCTCGGGGCGTCATGACGTCCGCCACCCTGGCATCCATGCGTGTCTCGAACCGGATGTCGCGGCTGGTCACGATGCCGAGCAGGTCCGAACCCCGCACCACGGGCACACCGGAGATCTTATGCTCCAGGGTGAGGGCCACGAGTTCGCTGACGGTGGACTCCGGACCAATGGTGATGGGATCCCGGATGACGCCGGTCTCGAATTTCTTGACCGCCCGGACTTCCCGGGCCTGGGCTTCCATGGACAGGTTCTTGTGGACGATGCCGATGCCGCCTTCCTGGGCCAGCGCAATGGCCAATCCGGACTCCGTCACGGTGTCCATGGCGGCGGAGACGAGCGGGATGTTCAGCCCGATTTCGCTTGTTAGGCGGGTGGCGAGGTCGACTTCGGAGGGGAGGGTCTTGGAGTAGGCAGGCACAAGGAGGACGTCATCGAATGTCAGAGCTTCGTGAACAATCCTCAGCATTGGAGCACCTTGGCCAAACGTGGGGGCGGATCATACGCGCGGGGTTGGGGGGTGTAAACCGGACGTACTGTCCAACGCGAAGTGAGGGTGAAGCCAAAGGCCGATTCCAACGCGAAGT
>JAPPGK010000056.1 GCA_028821405.1 Gammaproteobacteria bacterium
CGCAGTGCAGAAGCACGAGAGTTAATTCAATCTATTTATGGCACAGGACACTAGGTAGCTCTGGTTGGAGCCTTGGTCGGCGTGTTGAAGCTTGAGTTCGACCCGATGCCGCGAACGTGGCGGCGCGACAGCCAGTTTCACCGTGTAGTCCCGCACGGCGAGGCCCGTATCGACATCGCTGCGGTCGACGGACTGGTAGCCGTCCGAAAGCCATTGGTGGGTCTCCAGCAGAAAGCCGAAGCCACCCGCCGTGGACGCACCGTACGTGGCATGCAGGCGGTTGGTGGCATGCTGCCCCATCTCCGCGAACAGCCTGCCGGTGGCCGAAGCGGGAATGGGCGTCGAGATCATGTTGAAGGCACCGCCAATCGTGTACGGGCCCTGGGTGATGGCTGCGGGGCCTTTCAAGACCTCGAAGGCGGCCATACGACCGCTCGTCGGAAAGTAGTAGGCGGAAGGTGCCGAGTACGGCGCGGGGGCGATCAAGACGCCGTCTTCGAGCAACGTGATCCGCCCGCTGCGCTCGGTCGCCACACCGCGGATGCTGATGTTCGGGCGCAGCCCGAAGCCATCCTCGACCTGTATGGATACGCCCGGGACCTGCCGTACGATGCGCTGCACATCCGTATGGGAAAAGCGGGCCAGCGTCTCGTCGTCGAGGAAATGCGCCGCGCCCGGGGTGCTTGCGACCTGGTCGCGGGTACCGACGATGGTGACCTCCTCCAAGTGCGGCGACTCGTCCAAATCCTCGCTCGCACTCACCGCACCTGCGGTCAACACCGCCAGAACTAGCGTTCCCTTCATCGTGGCTCCAGATCGGGGGGAAGCACAGAACCGTAATGCAAATGATAATGTTTCGCAATAGCGGTTCTCTCTTGCAGGGGTGCCCTACCCATCACCTGCCGGTCGAACCAACACAGACCGACACTCGTCGGTACCGGGCTGGCTGTGATCGTCACCCCCGACCTGCCCACGGCCCTTGACGTGTCGTTTCGGCGGCGCACACTCTTTGGTGGCGTTCGCCCGCCGAACGCATCAATCGTGGCTAGTACGTCTTGGGAGTCGTGATGGGCATCTTGAGTTGGCTTCTACTTGGGTTGGTTGCCGGCGCACTTGCGAGGTTGATCATGCCCGCCAAGGGGCCCCGCGGCATCCTCCTCACCGCCGTAATCGGGGTTGCGGGAGCGTTCATCGGTGGCTTCATCGGCACCGGACTCGGCATCGGTTCCGTCCAGGGATTCGACTTGACGAGCCTGTTCCTCGCCACCGTTGGCGCGGCAGTGCTGCTGTTGATCTACCACGCTCTGAAGAGCCGCGACCCCGATTGACGCGTGATGACGACGGCGCGCCGTCCGTCGTCATTCGCCATCGACGCTCGTTCAACTTGCGAGCGAGTGGTACCCGCGTGGGTCGGCCCGAGTTGCATTGCACCCCCCTTTGAACCACAGTGCGCACGGGACAGCTCGGAGGTAGTGCATGCGGCTTGGAGTGTTGGCCGGCGTCGGTCGGGACTGGCGCGAGTCACTCGAGAAGGTGAGGATCGCCGACTCGCTAGGTTACGAACTCGTCGCGACCGGCGAGGCCTGGGGGCCTTCGACGGTGCCGTGGATGACGCTGTTGGCGGCGCACACGAGAAACATCCAAATCGGCACGTCCATATTGAACGTCTACTCCCGTTCGCCCGGGGCCATCGCCCAGGAGTTCGCGATGCTGGAGACGCTATCCGGCGGGCGCATGGTGTGTGGGCTGGGGTCGTCCGGGCATCGCGTCATCGAGCACTTCCACGGCGTACCCTTCGACAAACCCCTACGGCGCATTCGGGAATACGTCGAGATCATCAACATCCTGCTCAAGGGCGAACGGTTGAACTACGACGGGCAGATCTTCTCGATGAACCGTGGGTTCCGTCTCGACTACGACCGGCCGCGGAACCACGTGCCCATCTACATCGCGGCCATTACGCCGAAGTCGATCCGTCAGACCGGCGAAATCGCCGACGGCATCTTCCCCATCCACTGGCCGAAGGACCGCTTCGCATCCCTGCGCAAGGATCTCGGCGATGCGTCCACGGCTGCCGGCCGCGACGCCGACTCGGTGACCATCGCGCCGTTCACCAACGTCTACGTGCTGAGCGGCGATTCAAGCGACGACGAGAAGGCGTGGCTTGCGGCGCGTCAGCCCCTGTTCCACTACATCAACCGGATGGGCGATTTCTATTGGAACATGCTCCTCGCCAACGGATTCGAAGCCGAGGTGACGGCGTCCCGGGCCGCGTGGAGCAAGCGCGACATGGAAGGCGCCGTGAAGGCGATTTCCGAGGACATGGTGCGCGAGATCCAGGTCGTCGGCCCCATCGAGTCCGTCGCCGAACAACTGGCGGACCGGTCCGCATCCGGCGCCGAACTGCAACTGGTGCAGATGCCGGGCGGGAGCATCGCCGAGGCCGGACGCCGATTGGAGGCGCTCTTTGGTTGACCCGATTCGGCCATCCCAGCGACACGCTCCGAACGCCACCGCAGGTCGTTCCAAGAAAATCGAAAATACCCCTTGCAGAGCAACTTTCGGTGCGTACAATGCGCGCCCCTATGATTGAGATAGCACGACATACGGGCGTCCCGCGCGCGAACCGGAGGGCCATGCGGCCAACCCCGGCGGCGTTCGCGGAATCGGAGCACGGTCTCCGGACGCTTACCTAGGTCGTTGCACCGTTGTCTCCCGGTGCAACGCCGGCGAGATAACGAAGTCCTTCCCCCTCCCCTCCTCATTCGTTGTCTCGCCGGCGTTCCCGGTCTTTTTCCGGTTCCGGACACACGCCATTCCGTCCTACAAACGCCTGACATCTCAACCTTGGTCGCAACCACAACATCACGTTGATATCACCGAGACTCGGACGAAACTCGGACACACGCGTTTCAGTCGCAAGCGCAACATCACCGTGATATCAACCACAACCGGGACACACGCCCTGGCGTCGCAGGCGCAGCATCACGGTGACGGCACCGGGGTCCTTGGTGGGGTCCGCACATCCCCTTGCGCGCCGCGGCGAATCAACCTTGCGCGCTGCGGCGCCCACCCTCGGCGAACCGGGAACAGACCAGCCGCCGGGAACCACCCCGGCCCACGTCAATGGACTTTCGAAGTGTTAACCCGCAGCCGCGCCGAGAATGAGGTGCTCGAGTTCCTCGATCGCGACGCTTCCCGGGGCCAGGTTCTCGCGAACCAGACGATTGCCGACTTCCTGAACGATCGTGTTGGCGGGAACGGGCACGCCGTGCAGCCGGCCGAGAAGCACGATTTCGCCGTTCATGAAGTCCGTCTCAATGTCGCCAGTGGCGCGCAACATGCTCTGCAGCGACGAGCCCCCGTGGCGTTTGTGTCCCGGCACGTCACCGCCACGGATGTCGGCACGGCGAGCTCGCGTCTCCTCGACCGTTGCGCAGGGAATATCGGCCGCACGGTAGCAGGCGAGCGCCTCCTCGCGGAGCTTTGCCGCAATCGCGCGCGATCCGCTACCGGTGGCGGCTTGCACCGCGTTGTTGAGATTCCCGAGTAGCTTCGCGTGCTTCTGCCCCATGATGGCCGGGTCGGGCGCGGAGCTGAACCCGGCTTCGCGGAGCGCCGCGGTCACGCTCTCGATGAAATCGTCGACGCCGCTCGGATAGCAACCCGCGTCAAGGCCGCCCGCGGTACCTTCGGCGAAATTGACGACCACACCCGGCTCCAAGTGTTCAGCGGGCAATAGGACCACCATGCCGTACGTACGCGGGAATCGCCGCAGGGCGAGACGTTCGTTCTCAACCCCGTTTTGACAACAGACCACGCGGGCATCGCCGCCGGTCGCGGCGTAGAGGTCGCGGAGCGCGGCGTCCGTATGCTGGCTCTTCATGCACAGAACGACGGCATCGTCGGCATCGATATCGGCAGCGTTCGGATGGTCAACGCAGGGGATGCGCAGGAAGACATCCTGCGTCGGTGACACAAAACGCAAACCATCCCGGACAACCGCCTCGTGGTGGCTACCCCGGGCGATAAGGACGACCTCGAAACCGGCCTGATGAAGTCGTGCCCCGATCGTGCCGCCGATGCCCCCCGCGCCGTAGATGACGAACTTCATTGGACCCTCGGCGCCCGTCGACCCGGCCCGCGCCCGTCTGGCAAACGGCGTCCTACCGACCTCACGTGTGGCTGCCCAGGCGGAACGAGTCGACGAACGCTCCGTTCGCCTTCATGCGCTGATAGCGCCACTCCCATGGTGACTCGTGCAGCCGGTTCGGGCCGTTGCGGATATCGAATCCCAAGGCGGCGGATTTCGGATAGTGGCTGTAGATCATCATCCGCCGCGGCGCGCCCAACTGAGGCATAGCGGCCAATCATACCCGACCGGGTTGAGCCGAAAGGTGACATCCCGGGCAAGATCATGCCGCTCGTGGATGACCCCTGATAGGGCCGTTGTGCAGACCGGAATCTGCCCGACGCGGCCCCGCCACCAAGAAAATGAAGGAAATATGGAATCGCTATCGTTAACCGATTGATGTCATTCGAGATTTCTGTCGACCGCGCCGGGGGGTGCCGAAACCCTCTCAAATTCACCCATTCCATCTGCTATATTGGACTCCTCACTAGTCGGGTCTGTATATCGATACAGTGTAGTTCTCCTCGGCAGGGCGATCACACTTTCATCCATGCAGCCCGGCTAGTGAGGCCAGCCCCGGTGAATTCCCAGCGCTCAAAAACGTCGTTTTTATTCAACGACTTACGGCAGTTCATTGCTCATCACGATACAGCCGCTGGCGGCGAACATTCCGCCGACGCCAAGACACAGGGAGACGTTGGCACCGGGCACCTGGGCCGGTGCGGTACCACGCATTTGCCGCACGCTCTCCTGCAGCGCGTACATCCCGTACATGCCCGAGTGCATATAGGACAGGCCGCCGCCATTGGTGTTGAGCGGAAGGGCACCGCCCGGCCGGGTATTGCCCTCGGCAATGAACGCCGGCGCCTCCCCACGTTCGCAAAAGCCGAGGTCCTCGAGTCCCCAGATCGGGAGATGCGCGAACGCGTCGTAGACCATCATGTGGTCCACGTCGCCGTGGCCGATGCCCGCCGACCGCATGGCTTCGCCCCCCGCAATGCGGAACGCCTGGGAACTCGTCAAGTCCTTCATCTGGCTCACCATGGGCGTCTCCACGCTTTCGCCGCTGCCCAGGATGTAGACGGGCTTGTTCGGGAAATCCCCAGCCCGTTCCGCCGAGGTCAGGATCAGCGCGCCACCGCCGTCGGTAACCAAGCAACACTCGAGGAGATGGAACGGGTAGGCGATCATGCGCGAGTTCAAGACGTCGTCCACCGTGATGGGGTCGCGGTATGACGCCCGGGGATTCATGCCCGCCCACTCGCGCTGGACCACCGCTACCATGGCCAACTGCTCGTGGGTCATGCCGTAGCGCTTCATGTAGCGCAGCACCCCGATCGTGAACATCGTGGTCGGCCCCATCGATCCATAGGGGCCCTCGAACTGCGCCAGCAGCGACCCGGCACCGCCGCGCCCACCGCCCCGTCCCACACCCGACCGACCGCTCTCGCCGTGGGTGATGAGCACGGTATCGGCATAGCCGGCCTCGATGGCCGCCGCGGCATGGCGTACGTGAAGCATGAACGAGCAGCCGCCCACGGAACTGCCGTCCACCCAGCGCGGGGCGATCCCGAGATAGTGCGCGATGTTGACCGGCGACTCGCCCGCGGTGGCGACGCCGTCGATATCCTTGGCCTTTAGGCCCGCGTCAGCCAACGTGTTCAGGGCCGCATCGGCGTGAAGCTGGATCTGGCTCATGCCGGGAATCTTGCCGAGTTCGGTGGTCTCGGCGGCACCGACGATGGCGACGGTCATCGTTGGCGCTCCTGGGGCCGGAACAGGGGAATCGCGATGTCGCCGTTGTCCTCGAACGTGACCTCAAGCGGCATGTCGAGCAACAGCGCTTCCGGCGTCTGTTCGCAGTCGACGATGTTGGACAGCATCGTGGGTCCCTCGTCGAGTTCAACCACCGCAATGGCGTAGGGACCGTCGAACGACGGGTGCGGCCGGTGGTTGATCACGTAGCTCGCAAGCTTGCCCCGGCCCGATGCCGCGAATACCTCGACGCGGCGCGAGCTGCATGCCGGACACAACGGTCTCGGCGGGAAGTAGACGTGGTTGCAGTCGGCGCAGCGTTGCAGGCGTAGCTCCCCGGCCCGGGTCCCGTCCCAGAAATGCTGGGTCTCGGGCGTCGGCTGGGGCAAAGGGCGGGGCCTTGGGGATCTGTCCGCCATCTCGCTTCCTCGACTCGCAAAAACGGGCGAGTATGGGGCCCTCAAGGCGGCCGGGGCAAGGATTCCTTCCAAGGGTAGGTCGGATCAGCAACCGCCAGAAAGTCCGGGTTCAGGAACGACTCCTTGTTGTAGAGCAACGGGGCGCCGTCCAACTGCATGACCGCGCCGCCTGCGGCAGCCAACACGGCGTGACCGGCCGCGATGTCCCACTCCGAGGTTGGCCCAAGCCTCGGGTAGAGGTCGGCATCGCCGTCCGCCAGCACGCACAATTTCACCGAACTGCCCATGTGAACTCGATCCACGCGTTCGAAGCTGTCCTCGAGCACCGCCAGGTACGCCTCGAGACGAGGCGTCCGGTGGCTCTTGCTGGCCACGACCGCGACGGTGCCGCGGCCCATGGCACGCGTTCGCAACGGCGTTCGGCCGCTTTCGTCGTGCCGCCACGCCTCCCCTCGTGTGCTGTCGCCCACATAGACCCGGGCCTGCACCGGCACGCCGACCACGCCGAGAATCGGCTCGCCACCGTCGATCAGCGCGATGTTGACCGTGAAAGCGCCGTCGCGCTGGACGAACTGCTTGGTGCCGTCCAGTGGATCCACAAGCCAGTAGCGCTGCCAGCGACACCGTTCCTGGTAGGGCGGCGGCTCGGATTCTTCCGAGACGATCGGCAGATCCGGTGTCAGCGCATTCAAGGCGTCGACGATGATGTGGTGTGCGCGACGATCCGCCTCGGTCAGTGGCGAGTTGTCGGCCTTGGTCTCGACTTCGAAGGCCGTGCCATAGACTTCGAGGATGGCATTGCCGGCGGCCTTGGCGATTTCGATCAACGCGGCGTCCACCCGGCTTAGTATAGGGGCATGTCCAGCCGACCCGATGCAACCCGCGTTCGCCTAGACAAGTGGCTCTGGGCGGCGCGGTTCTACAAGACGCGAAGTCTCGCCAAGACTGCCGTGGACGGCGGCAAGGTTCACCTCAACGGTGCCCGTACGAAGCCTGCCAAGGAGGTCGTTGCCGGCGACCGATTGACCGTCACCCGGGGGATCGTCGAGCAGACGGTGATCATCGTTGGCCTGTCGGCACGGCGAGGCAGCGCCGCCGTTGCTGCGACGCTCTACGAGGAGACACCGGAGTCGGTCGACGCCCGCGAGCGACTGCGGGCCGAGCGGCGCATGCGCGCCGCAGGGCTCACCGTGCCCAAGTCGCGCCCGAACAAGAAACAACGCCGGGCGCTCCGAGACCTCAAGACCAACGCCTGACCCGGCCGCGAAATGCCCGCGCCGGGGCTGGGCCGGCCGGCAGGAACGTAGGGCCCGGCCGAGTCCGGCCGTGGGTTTCATCGGGCGATCGCAAGGGTCGCCCCACGGACCAAAACCGCGTGTGTCGGGAAAGCGACCCATGTAAACTCGCGCGATCCAAACGGGCGACGGCCATGGCGCTCAATTTCGACTCCACGCGGGATTCCCGCAGCTACTTTGACCTGTCGAACACCGCGCTCGCAGAGCTTGCGGTGCTGCGCGGCGAAGGCCGTTTCGCGGCGAACGGTGCATTGGCCGTCGAGACCGGCGAGCGCACCGGCCGCTCGCCCCAGGATCGCTTCATCGTCCGCGAGTCCGGTACCGAGGATCTGATCGACTGGGGACCCATCAACCTCCCCGTGGAGGCGCGCGTCTTCGATGCGCTCTGGCGCCGCGTTCGATCGCACCTGGCCGAGAAGGACGCGTTCGTGTCCGCAGTGCATGTCGGGGCGGGCGCGGTCCACTACCTACCCGTCAACGTCACCGCCGAGTACGCTTGGCATGCGCTTTTCGCGAAGGCGCTCTTCATAACGCCCGAGGTCTTCAATCCCAGCCGCAAGCCGACCTGGGAGGTCGTCAGCGCGCCGGATTTCATCTGCGACCCCAAGCGTGACGGGACCGCATCCGACGCCACGGTGATGATCGACTTCGCCGGCCGACGCGTGCTGCTCGCGGGTTTGCGCTACGCGGGGGAATTGAAGAAGGCGATGTTCGGCGTGCAGAACTTCCTGCTCCCGGCTTCCGACGTGCTGCCCATGCACTGCGCCGCCAACGCCGGCGAGGACGGCGACGTGACGTTGTTCTTCGGACTGTCCGGCACCGGCAAGACGACGCTGTCCGCCGACCCGGCGCGGCTCTTGATCGGCGACGATGAGCACGGCTGGGGAGAAGGCGTCGTGTTCAACCTCGAAGGGGGTTGCTACGCCAAGTGCATCGACCTGTCCCGGGACAAGGAGCCGGTCATCTACGACGCGATTCGGTTCGGCGCCATCATCGAGAACGTCGTCCTCGACCCGACGAGCCGCGAACCCGACTACACGGACTCGTCGCTCACCGAGAACACCCGTGCGTGCTACCCCCGCGCCAATATCGCCGCCAAGGTGCCGGAGAACCAAGCGGGCGAACCCAATGCCGTGGTCTTCCTGACCTGCGACTTGAGTGGCGTGCTGCCACCCGTTTCGATGCTGTCGAAGGAGGCCGCCGCCTACCACTTCCTATCGGGCTACACCGCAACCGTCGGCTCCACGGTCGTGGGTTCCCGGGAACCATATGCGGCCACCTTCTCCACTTGCTTCGGCGCGGCGTTCTTTCCGCGACCGGCGCGTGTCTATGCGGACCTCTTGATGAAGCGTGTTGCGAACTTCGATTCCGAGGTCTACCTCGTGAATACCGGCTGGACCGGCGGGGGCTACGGGGTCGGACGTCGTTTCGACATCCGGACCACGCGGAGCATCGTGCACGCCATTCAGTCGGGTCGCCTGAAGGCGGCGCCGCGGCGCCACCTCGGCAACCTGAACCTCGACGTACCCACCGCCGCGCCGGGGGTCGACGCGTCGCTTCTCGACCCGCGCAATACCTGGAGCGACCCCACCGCCTACGACCGGGCGCAAGCATCCCTCGCCGGCAAGTTCGCCGCCAACTTCGCCAAGTTCGACGTCGACCAAGGCATCATCGACGCGGGACCCCGACCGCTCTAGCCTCAGTTATGTCTGTAGTCCCGAACGCGTCACTGACGGCGATTCGCGGGCGCGCCGAACTCGGCGCCCTGCGACGCGGCATCGAAAAAGAGAGCTTGAGGGTTACTCCCGCCGGGCTCCTGGCGAGAACGCGCCATCCCGTGGAACTGGGTTCGCCGCTGACGCACCCGCACATCACGATGGACTTCAGCGAAGCCCAGTTGGAGCTGATCACGGGCGTTCATCCGAGCGCAGAGGCCGCGCTCGACGAACTCGCCGACGTTCACCGCTACGTCTACGCCAATGTCGGCGACGAGTTGCTGTGGGCAGCGAGCATGCCGTGCATGATGGGTCGCGACGACAACATTCCCATCGCCCGGTTCGGCAACTCCAACGCGGGCAAGTCGAAGACCGTATACCGCAACGGGTTGAGCCATCGCTATGGCCGCCTGATGCAGACCATCAGCGGCATCCACTACAACTTCTCCCTGCCCCAAGCGCTCTGGCCTGCGATCGCCGCCGGCCGCGGCGAAGCTGCCGATAGGGACTTCGTGACGCGTGCCTATTTCGGCCTGATCCGCAATTTCCGGCGCTACTCCTGGCTCCTGGTGTACCTGTTCGGCGCCTCCCCGGGATTGTGCAAGTCATTCATCCGCGATGCCGAATCCGGCCTCGAGCCGTTCGACGAAGGCACGCTCTTTCTCCCCCATGCCACGTCGCTGCGGATGGGGCGCCTCGGCTACCAGAGCGACGCGCAATCGTCTCTGCACATCTCCTACAACACCCTGGCCGAATACGCACACACGATGCACGACGCCCTGACCAGGCCCTATCCGCCCTACGAGGCCGTCGGGGTAAAGGTCGGCACCCACTACCGGCAGCTTTCCAATACGCTGCTGCAAATCGAGAACGAGTTCTACGGCACCATCCGACCCAAGCGCCGGACCCATTCCGGCGAGAGACCCTTGGAAGCCCTCTACGGGCGGGGTGTCGAGTACGTGGAGGTGCGTTGCCTCGACCTCAATCCATTCTTGAGTCTCGGGATCGATGCCGACGTCTGCCGATTCCTCGATGTGTTCCTGCTGGTGTGTCTGCTCTCGGATAGCCCACCCGACAGCCGCACCGAGTCCGAGCGCATGGTCGCAAATCAACTGCGCGTCGTGGAACGCGGTCGCGAACCCGGCCTAACGTTGGCCGACGGCGGCAGCGGCGTTCCCATGGCAACCTGGGCCGGGCAGTTGCTCACCGAGTGCGCCCGCGTGGCCAGCGAGATTGACGCGGCGACCGGGAATGCGGCCCACATGGACTCCGTCGAACGACAACGCGCCAAGATCGCCGAGCCGGACTTGACGCCTTCGGCGCGGGTGCTGAACGCCCTCCGGCAGCAACGCGTGCCGTTCTTCCGCTTCGCCATGAATCAATCCGCAGCCCACCGCGGCTACTTCGAGGAGCGACCGCTCAGGCCCGAACGACAGAAGGAACTGACCGCGATGAGCGAGGAGTCGCTGGCCGCACAGGCGCGCATCGAGAATGCCGACCGGGAGACTTTCGATCAGTATCTGAAGCGGTTTCTCGCCCTGGACATCCCCCGCACGGGTAGGCGTTGAATTTCCTGGCCCACTGCCTGCTCGCACACCCCGGCGACGGCTTTGTCGCGGGCGGAGTCCTCGGGGACTTCATCAAAGGTCACATCCCCGATTCCCTGCCCCGGGAGTTGCGCGCAGGTGTTCGCCTGCACCGGCGCATCGACTCGTTCTCGAATCGTCTCCCGGCCATGAAGGAGAGCGCCAACCGCTTCCCGCCGACCCTGCGACGCGTGGCGCCGGTGCTGCTGGACATCGTCGCCGATCACTGTCTGTGCCTCGCGTGGCACCGCTACGGCATCGGCGACCTACCGGCATTCACCGCACGAGTCTATGCGGCCGTGGGCCAGTATGGAGAGTGGGTTCCGGATCACGGACGGGCATTTATCCAGCGGATGGTCGAGACGGACCTTCTGGCGCGGTATTCCGACGAGGCGGTCATGCACCGCGCCATGGGACACGTCCTGGACCGGTTGAAGCTCGGCCATCTCGGCCAGTGCCTCGCCGGCGTGCTTGACGACGGGCTCTCCCCCCTGAGAACAGACTTCGACGTCTACTATCCGCAGCTTGCCGCGTTCGCCAAGGAAGAGCGATCCGGGGCTCTCCAGTGGGCCAGCCTGGCTACCTGACGACCTTGACGTAGTCCCCCGCCCGGGGCTCGCCGTTGGGATGATGGCCGTTCAGCAGGCGCAGCGTCTCCTCGGGGTAGTCGCGGATTGGGGAGTTCTGGGCGAGTTCGGCGTACGTCTGTCCAGGTTCGGCGACGATGACCTCGATGCGCTGGCTGTTGGCGATCTTCAAGTCGTCCTGGGTCATCGAACGCAACGCGTCCATCGTCGCCCGGAACTGTTTGCGGAATGTCTCGGGATCCCCCTTGGGGCCGCACTCGCCTTTGAAATAGAACACGTCGTTGCGCGAGTAGAGGATGCCGATCAGCCCCACCAGCACGTTCGATTCGCTGGTGTCCACCTCGCCGATGTAGGCCTCGTTGCCGTTGATCTCGAGTTCCTCGCCGCCGGTGACGTCGTCGCGCTGGAGCACATCGGTGACGTACTTGGCGGGCGACTTGCGCTTGACCGGCTGGTGGCGCATGACGCTGATCGAGCCAACGCCCGTTCCCCCGGGAGCAACACCGTTGACCCGGGAGGACGAGTAGCCCACCTGCCACTGGTCCGGGAACTCGATCACGACCCGCAGGGCGCTATGATAGTAGGTGCTGTCGCGCACCAGTCCGCGCGCCGCCTCGTCGCCATAGACCAGCCCGTTCATGAGGTTCCAGAAGTCGCCCTCCGGCTCCCTGAGTTCATCGGGGAGGTACTGCTGCGAGTACGCCACCGCGTCGTGCAGGCGCTTGTCCTGCTTGGGGTGCGAAGCGAACAGGCCGTGGTAGCCACCCGGCTTGCCCGCCACACTGCGATTGAAGAGGTCCTGGTCCTTGAGGACGTGCAGCATGTCGAGAACCGCCATCGGGTTGTAGCCTGCCTTGGCCATGTATTCGGCGCCCAACCGGTCCGCTTCCAGTTCCATGTCCCGGCCGTAGCCCGACGTCAGCGCCGCGGTCCCCTGATTCGCCAACTGGTTCAGCTCGCCCCGGTAGGTCGCGAGATAGGACAGGAAACCGATCGATTTGCCGAGCAGGTCGGTGAGTCGCTTCTTCCGAGAGTGCCGCGCGGTGATGTGGGCGATCTCATGCCCGATGACCGACGCCAACTCGTCTTCCGAACGGACGTATGCGATCAACCCGCGCGAGACGAAGATGTGGCTCTCCGGCATCGCCATGGCGTTGAGCACCGCCCCGTCGAGCACGTAGAAGTGGTACTTCTTGCCTCGATCGGGCGTATACGGCAGGAGCCGTTCCCCGATGGCCCTGACGTACTCTTGCCAGCGTTCGTCGTCGTAGAAGCCTTCCTTTTCCTTGAGCTCCTTGACCATCTTGTCGCCGGGACTGGCGAACGCACCACCGGCGGCAAGCCCGACCGCCGCCGTGATGACAAGTGGCAGGCCCACGACCCTTCGGATCCTGCGGCGCGTACACGGGAAACGCCTCGGCGATCCCGCCGATGCCGTCCGCGACGACCGCTTCGTGGCTGCGTGCACGGAAAAGGCTCTCCTCGTTCCTATCGGAAGATTACCACCGTTTGGATCGGCCGGAAGGGCGCAAAGTTCCGCCCGGATCGCCGTTCGTCTACGCCAAGAGGAACCGGCCACGCCGGGCGTTCCCCGGCGATGCCCCGGTGAAGCGGATCAGTTCGCGGCGACCGAAGCGTTGCCGAAACGGCGTCGGAACCGCTCCACGCGTCCGCCGGTGTCGACGATCTTCTGCTTGCCCGTGTAGAAGGGGTGGCAGGCGGAGCAGACCTCGAGGTGGATATCGCGGTTCAAGGTCGAACGCGTCTTGATCACGTTGCCGCAACTGCACGTCGCCGTAATCTCGCCGTACTCCGGATGTATGTCGGGCTTCATTCTCGCCTTGGCCTGCCCCGTTCGAGCGCGGCGCGCAGTCTATTCGCCGCAGCCTGCGAATACAACCGGTAGCACGGTGCCGCCAGACTCAGTCGTCTTCGGCCGCCAATGCGCCGAACACCGCTGCCTTGCGTTCGTTCGGGTCCGTTTCCGTGTAGTACCGGTGAAGTCTCGCCGCCGCCATTCGGCGTTCTTGCAACGATTCGATGGCCTCGAAGAACCGTTCCGCCGCCCCAGTGTCGAACGCCGAAAGATGCACACTGACAGCTCGCCGGAGCGCATGGTCGCGCGCCGGTCCGCTCCGATAACGCATGAGGGCTGCGCCTGCACCGTCGCCATCACGACGAAACCAAGCCCGGAACACATCCGCCAGCACAGGAGCGTACTGCCGTTCCGAGCCCAGGGTCTCGACCCAGGCCAAGGTCTCGATGGGATCGGCCGGCCATTCGCCAATCACCGTGCGAGCCCCCTGGATGCGCATTTGAGGGTCCGCAATTCCCTGAACGAGCTGCCTGGCGAGCGCCGGGTCCTGCCGGTGAATCACCCCCAACGTCCAATCGAACGTGTCGTTGCGAACTTGCCCACGAAGACCCAACACCCATTCGAGGGCCCGTTCCGGATCGGCACGTGCCAGGAGGCTTCCCAACTCACCCGACGCGGCCGGCTGATCCCTCACGTCGAGGTTGGCGAACGCCGAGACCGCGCGATCCAGGTCGCCTTGTTCCAAGATCGCAGCCAACACGCCGATCCGGGCCTGGCGCTTGGCTGCCTCCGAAGGAAGCGCAACGACGAGCGACTCGGCATCTGCTGGATCGACGCTCGCAAGCGCCGAGAATACGGGAAACGCCAAGACGGGTAGTTCCTCGGAGTCGTGTGCAAGCAGCCAATCCATCGCCGTTCGAGGATCCGCCTTGGCCCACGTGTCCATGACGCGGTAGAGCATCGAGCCCTTGAGGCCGGCATCGCCATCCCAATCGAGGATCGCCGCTAAAGCGCGGGCCGGTTCTGAAGCCGCCCAGCCTGTCGAGATCATAGCTTCCGCCTCCAGCCGCGAGCGACGATCGGCGATGGCGCCAAGTTCCGCCAACATCTCGTCGTAGGCTTCGCCATGCGTCGGCACCGCCGGTTTCGAGACCTCGGCCACATCGACCCGAACACCCAAACGCTCTGCAATCGATTCGCGTTCGGCGACCGGAAGGTCCAGTTGCAGGATAGCCGCTGCCGCATCCGCTCTCGCGCCCGTCGGGAGTTCAATGGCGCGTTCGACAGCCGCGCCGAGGTCGCCGTGAGCCCACGCCCGGAGCACGGCCGACAGAACCTCGGGCGTGGCCAAGTGGCGCACTGCATGATCCGTCGCCGCTGCCGGGTCGAGGGATGCAAAACGGATATAGAGCACTCGCGAGATGTCGCTTCGGTACGGAGTTGCCGGCAACACGGGCACCTCGGCGAGCAACCGTTCAATCCGCCTACGGTCGGCATCGGCGATGAACGCATAGAGCGCGGCGTTGCGGTCGAAGCCATTTGCGATAGCGGCGATCTCGGCCAGCGTCATGTCACGCACCGTGGGGGTCTGGCTCTTCGACGTTGAGCCGTCCAGGTCTTGCTGCTCGACTCCCAAGCCGTTGACCGGCCACGTGAGTACCACCCCGATGCCAAGGACCATGACCGGGTACCACGGGCGTCTAAGCGTCGGCATCGTCTTCGGCGAGGTACTTGCGGTACCGCTCCGCCTTGCGCCGATTCGGCGCGTTCTCGGTGAAGTGGCGATACAGCAGGTCCGCCGCCTCCGCCTGCTGACCTGGTGCTTCGATCGCTTCGAACAGACGTTCCGCCAAGTGGATGTCGTGCCCGATCACGTCGGACATCACACTCACGGTAGCCTCGTCCCGCAACGGGCCGCCCCGGTGTTCGAGAAGGGCGCGGGAAGCCGCCGACGCATCATGGCTCGCCCAAACGCGGAACACTTTGACAACCAGCCTCGACCGTCCGTCCTCCGGCTTGAAGTTTCGCGCCCACCGGTATGCACCCTGCGCATCGTGCCGCACTTCCCGCCATACCAGCTCCAACGCGGCAGTGGTTCGCATCGCCGGGTCCCCGATTGACTCGAGCAAGCGCAACCCTTCAACCCGGTCGTCACGGTGGACATCCCTGATCACTGCCGAGACTTCCCGACCGCGTATTCGATGATCCACTGACATGGCCCAACCCAGGGCGTCGTGCGCCGAACGTCGCTCGATGAGCAGGCGACGCAGGGTGTGCGTCTGGCTCGCCTTTTCGCCGACTTCGAGTTGTGCGAACAATTCCAGCGCGTGGTCAAGATCGCGATACGCAAACGTTCGGAGCACTGCCCCTGTGGCACTTCGCCGTAGTTCTTCCGGGATCGCGGCGAGACTGGCAATCGCTTGCTCCGGCGCCTGCCGAGCCAATTCAATCATGGGCCGCTGGATGTACCAGCCCCTGGCATCGCCGGTCGATTCGAGGATCCAGGCAAGTGCCGCACGCGGATCGGCGCGGGCCCATTTGCCGATGATCGACTCGCCAATCCTCATCCGAAGTGGTGCGATGGACACTCCGCCGGAAGGGGGTCTGCCGGTCGCCACCATGTCATCGAGGGGCACCGACTCCAGGGCGGCCAACGCGGCACGGGGATCCTCCGCCGACCAGTCGATGGCGGTCTGTTCGGCAAGTATCTGGCGTACGGCATCGTCTTCGATACCGATAGCCCGGGTCCAGGCGTCGGCGTGGGACTCACCGTTGCGCCTTGCGAGTCTTCGCGCTTCGATCTCGGCCAACGCTCGCTCGGCCGGCGTCGGGGGCGCAACCCCGTGGAATGCTTCGAGATTGCGATACCAGTGATGATCCACGGTCTCGTCCAGCCGTGCTGCAACCGAACGCAGGTCGGCCGGGGGCAACTCGCGCTGCAGCAAGACGCGCATCGCCGGCGACTTGGCCGAGGGGTGGAGGATGGCTGCCCGGGCGACCGCCGCATCGGGATCAAGCTGCGCCCAGGTTCTGAAGATGGCCGCGAGCCATACCGGCTTGGTCGCGCCGCGCAATGCGTGGTCAAGCGCGGCTTGGGGGTCGAGGACGGTGAAGCGGATGTAGAGTACCCGCGCGACGTCGTAGGCGTGGGGGGTACCCGGCAAGGTCTCCACCTCGGCGAGCCAACCCTCGACCTGTTCCCGCGTCGCCCCGTGAGCAAGGCGATAAAGCGCCGCGTTGCGGGCGAAATCGTCGCGGATTCCGGCGGCCTCGGCCAACGACGGGCCGGCGGACGTCGGGGTAATGGTCTCGGACCTGCCGGACAGCGTCGAGTCCATGGTCGAGTCGTCTGTCATCGGATCGACACGCGAAATCACAACCAGTCCCATCACTAGCACCAGGCCGACCGCCACGCCGACCGCCCAATAGATTCGTACGCTTGCGCCGTCGCTCACAGGTCAGGGTCCTCGGGCGATACCCGTTCCCACCGCACTGCGTCCGCCACCACGATATCGCCGGTAGTGGCATCGGAGGCCACGACCGTGACGGGACCGGCGGGAAGTTCGAACGTGCCGACGTCGTTCCAGCCCGGCACGGCGATGCTTGCGTCGAAATTCACGGGAGTGCGCCGCTCCGCCGCCACGATTTCCAGATCGATTGTGCCCAAGCGGTCCGCGGCTCGCCAGAACCGGGACATCTCGGACCGGGTCCTCTTGCTGGCGGACGATCCCGGCAGATGGTAGGAAAGCCGCCACGTCCCGGCAGTCGGCAATCCCGTGCGGAACGAGGCGCGGCCCTCCCCCGAGCCGGCGCGGATACGCGTGAGCGTGCGCCGGTACTTGCCCCAGCTCGGCGTGTCGGCGTGTTCCTGGCGCCGCCAACGGCGTTCTCGGGCATCGCCGTCGTATTCCGCAACCCTCACACGATCTTCCTCGACGCCACCGAAATCGAGCCGAAGGCCCTTCCGGGGCGGGTGTACGACAGAGAAGCCCGGATCCAGATCATCGACGACGATGCCGAGGTCCGGCGGTACCCAGTCGCTCGGCCGGGCACCCTGGAACGGTTCACCCGGTGCCATGATCGCCGAGTCGATCTCCGGTAGGGCGAGCCGCATGATCCGCCGGTTCTCCGACAGGTAGGTCTCGAGGCGTACTTCACTAGGCGGCGAGGGGGTCACGACACACATTTCCAGCGACGTGTTGCCAGGGACGTGGGAGACGTCGCCCCGCTCCAATGCGTTGTAGTCGGAGGACCGAAAGGAGAGTCCGGCCGCACCGGGTGCCTTCTCGTCGTTGCGCACATGGACACAGAGCTGGTAGCGGGGTTGGCCACTCTCGTCGTCGGCGAGCCGCGCCACCCGCAGATCGGACGCCAGGAAACCCGGTAACGTGGACTCGCGCATGAAGTGCTCGATGTAGGGGGCCATGGCCGGGTCCGTCTCCGTCATTGCCGCGAGGAAATCGTCGAGTTCGAAGGTGCCACCGCCGTGGCGCGACCGCATCAACGCGAGAAACTCGGCGACCTTGTCCCGCCCCATGAGCGCCTGGATGGCCGAGGCGACGAGATCGCCCTTGTGGATCAGGATGTCGGCATGGTCCCGGGATGTCGTTGGGTCGACCCCGGTGAACGACAGCTCGGCACTCCGGTCCGCCAGTTCCATCGGGTAGAACCGGTACCAGTTGAAGCTGTAGGTCGCTGCGCCAACGAGCCGGTGCATCACCCGGAGCGGCGACGGTGCGCCGGGGTCGAAGCCGAGTTGCAGCCAATGACCGGGCACCACGATCCGGGTACCCCGGAGTCCGTAGCTCGTAACCAGAGGCGCAAACCGCCATGCCGTCAGCGCATCGAGCAGATGGTTCGCCGCGAGCGCTCCCTCTCCCGACGCGCTGGTCAGGGCGCCGAGGAGGTTCCGTGCGCCACCGGCCGCGAGCGGGAGTCGGTGCGGCCCGAAGCTCTCCGCGTTGCTGAGGTCCAACCTCAGGACCACGTCACTCGGGGCCGACCCGACCCCCCGTGCGCCAAATCGGGAGGTAGGCAATCCATGTTCCGGCAACATCTGCACGCCCGGCAGCGACTGGGCGGCGTCCAGGAACCGACCACCGCCGTAGCGCCGAAGCTGGGCGGGCACTTCGATCAGGCTGAACACGCGGTGCGGGTAGGCCAATCCGGGAATCGTCGCCAGCCGGGTTCTGAGGTGCTCGAGAGTCCCTTCGAGGTTCTCCTCGGAGGCGAAGTGCTCGACGCCGGCCAAGTGCATCGGGTGGATCAAGAGCTCGTACTGCACGCCGTCGACCGTCAACGACCGGCGTTCGAAAGAGGCTGCGATGAGCGGGAACTCGGCCAACGGCACGCCCGGTCGAAAGCGCAACTCGCCCGATGCCAACATGCGCCCCGGCCCTGCGGCGTGCCACCCTTCCGGCAACCTAACCGTCAGGTCGATGTGGTGGAAATCGGGGGGATGGACCGCCGGATCGTCCGTGCCGAAGTTCGCGCCGGGCATCGGCAACCAGCGTACCGCCGGCGTCAGCGCCACGTAGCGCTCATCGAAGATCGACGCCTGCTCGCCCTGCAGCACGATGGGCATGCCGAGCAGCGTCTCGTCCAATGCCCACACCGAACTGTCGAGATAGCCGAAGCGCGGGTCGGGTATGCCCTGGGCGCGAATCGACAGCCCGGCTCGTGCCCCCGGCCGCAACGCCTTGGCCGGATGTAGCACCAGCACGCCCAGGTGATGTTCGAACGGGGTGTCCGAGCCGTCCAGTCGAACGGATTCCACCCGCATGCCCGGGTTGAGGCTGAAGTGCGGCAGAGCCCCGGCACTTCCCCCGGGTACCCGGAGGTCGAGGTCGACCGCGATGGCAACCTTCCGCCCGGGATCGATCCGCACGTCCCCCGCTACACGCTCGAGGTCCAGCCTCGGCGAATGCTGAAGTGCCCGGTGGGCTTCGGCCCAGGCAACGCGTTGTGCGCGTTCGCCATGGACATGCGCCACCAGGGCCGCGAAACCGGCGCCACTCGCCAGCAGGAGGGCGGCGCCCCACGCGACGCAGGGCACACGCGAGCCTGCGTCGCGACGAGGGAACACCGCTGACGCAATCGTCACCAAGCCGGCACCCAGGACCAGCACCGCCAGGCGCTGTGCAACGTCAACCAACGAGGGCATGCGGGGCAGGATCTCCGAACCCGGCAAGCCCAGGTTCGCGATGCCGGAGACCACCGGCAACAGGTAGAGCGGCGTGTTGAACAACCCCCAGAACGCGGCGGCGAGCGACGCCAGGGCAACGAGGCACACGACCAGCCGGTTTCCGAGCCCTGCGGCCAGGAGCATCACCAACGCTACCCAAAGGGCCAGCGCCGGAGGCGCATCGACGAACAACAAGGTCGCGAGGGAAACCGGCTCCGGCGGGATGCCGCCGGGCACGTTCACCCCTTCGATGATCATTCCCGTGCCCTGCAGCAACAGCGCCCAGACGGCCAGCGGCAGCCAGGCGACGAGCACGATGCCCAGCCATCGACCGCCAAGCAGCACGATGTTGGGGATCGGGCGAGTGTCGAGCACTGCCGCAATCCGTTCGCGCTCGTCCCGGGCACGGATGTCGAAGCCTAGGAAAACGACGCCGAAGAGCAACACCCAAAGCGCCAGCATGCCGATGCCCGGTAGTGCGAACCGGGGTTCGGCCGTGGCCCCGAACGTCGCGGGACCGGCCCAGAGGTGATAGACGAACAAGCCCCCGACGACCACGAAGAACCCCAACAGCCACGTTCGGCAGAGCCGCCGTGCTTGTCGGAACTCTGCGGCCGCGACCGCGAGAACATCAGCCAGATGGGTTGTCATGGCCAAGGCCGTGCTCCCATGGAACATATCCGCCCCGTCGAATCGCGTGGCAGCCGAAGGGGCGACCCGTTCGCGCCCGCCAAGGTGCACGGTCGCCCGAGCCTGGTCTACCGGCTCGGGACGGGACAATCCCGTCCCCTGGGGTCCGTTGTTCGTTGCACGTTCGCAACGACCCTCGACGCGTGCGATTTTGCCGCGAGCATACACGCGCGCCGCCGGTAGAGCTTCAGGATCCCGTGGCTGGGCTCTCGGCGCCTGATTGGGGGGGCTTGGGCGATACGGGCACCCAGCGGATTGCGTCCGCCACGACGACCCCGCCCTCGGTGAGGTCGGATACCGTGAGACTCACCGGCCCCGCCGGCAGTTCGAACGTACCGACGTCATTCCAGCCCTGGACCGCCGTCCGTGCGTCGTATTGGACCGGGACGCTGAGGTCGCCGGCTTCGATGGTCATGTTGTAGGTTCCGAACTCGTCGCCGGGGTTCCAGCCGCCGGCCCGCCAATGATGCCCAGCGCTCGCGGTTGCGCCCGGCAGGAAATAGTAGAGACGCCAAGTGCCTTGTGTCGGCAGTTCGGTGGCAAACGTCGCCGTGCCTTCGCCGGTGCCGGCCAATATCCGCGTCAGCGTCCTGCGGTACCTGCCCCAGCTGATCGTCAGCGGATCCCCCTGCCGGTGCCATCCCGGGGTGCGGGCGCCCCAGTAGTACTCGGGCATGTCGGCGGCAGCGTCTTCAGGCGCGAAACCCAGTCGAAGTCCCTTCTGTGGCGGCGAAACGTACGAGTAGCCCGGATCGAGATCGTCGACAACGACGCCGAGATCCGGCGGCCGCCAGTCGCTCGGTCGCTCGCCGATCAACGGCGCCTCGGCGATGATCGACTCGGCGTCGACCCTGGGCAGCGGCAGGCGCATGACGCGTGCGTTCTGTGAAAGATAGGTCTCCAGTCGAACATCCGCCGGGGGGGCCTGGGTCACCACGCCCAACTCCAGGGCGGTATTGCCCGGGACATGGATGAACTGTCCCCAATGGAAGATGCCGCCGAAGCCGTCGGGTCGGGACTCCCGTGCGCCGAGCCCGGCAACACCGGGCACGCCTTGATCGTTTCGGACATGGACGGCGACCTGGTAGCGAGGCGCACCGTTGTCGTCGTCCGACAGCCTCACTACCCGGACATCGGAGATTTGGAACCCCGGCAACGTGTCTTCGCGCATGAAGTGCCCGATATACGGCGCCATCGCGGGATCGGTCTCGGACATGGCGGCGATGAATTCGTCGACGGTGAACGTCCCGCCCCCGTGCCGGTCGCGCATCAGGGCCACGAATTCGGCCATCTTTGTTCGGCCCATCAAGCCCTGGACCGCCAGCGCGATGAGGTTGCCCTTGTGGATCAGGATGTCGACCCCTTCGGTGGTTGCCCTCGCATCGACTCCGGTGAACGAGAACCCGGCGCTCTTGTTCTCGAGGCCCATCCCGAAAAACTGGTACCAGCCGAAGCTGAAGGTCGCGGTCCCCATGAGCCGGTTCAGCACCCTGCCGGAGAGCGGCAGGCCCGGTGCGAGACCGATTTGCAGCCAATGGGCCGGTGCGACTGTGCGGCGGCCCTGTCCAAGCCAGGAGGTCAGGGACTCGAAGAGGTAGTTGGCGGCGATCGCACCATCGCCGGAGGCACTGGTGAGGTACGGCCCCATGTTCCGCGATGCCCCCGCGTCCGCCGAGACGTTGTGCGGACCCCGCAACTCGATCGAGAACAGTTGCTGCTGGAGCCACATCTCGTCGGGCATTCCCTGGAAGGGGGGTTCGGCTGCGAAACGGCGGGTCGGGAAGCCGTGCTCGGGCAGCATCTGCACGCCCGGCAGGGCCTGGATCGTGTCCATGATCCGCCCGCCGCCGTAGCGGCGAAGTTGACCGGGCACCTCGACGACGCTGAACACGTCATGGGGATAGGGGAACCAGGGTCCCGATCTGAACTGAAGGCGTTGGTCCAAGTGGGCAAGGGTCGCCTCGGCCCGCTCTTCTTCCTCGAAATACTCGACGTTGGTCAAGTGCTCTCGATGGATGAGCACCTCGTATTCGATGTCGCCAACACGCCGAGCCCGACGCTCGAACGGCACGGTGAAGAGGGGGAACTGCGCCAGCGGCACGCTGGGTCGGAATCGGACGCCGTCGTCCTCTTCCACGCGCCCAGGCCCCGCGGCATGCCAACCTTCGGGAATCCGAACCACGAGATCGATGTCGTGGAAGTCGGGTACGCGTCGGCTTGGATCGTCGATCGCGAAGTTCGCGCCGGACATCGGCAGCCAGGCGACGGCGGGCATCAGCGCGACGAAATCCGAGTCGAAGATCGACGCCACATCGCCCTGCAGCACGATGGGCATCCCGAGGAGCGTCTCGTCCAATGCCCACGCCGAACTGTCGAGATAGCCGAAGCGAGGGTCCGGGACACCGGCAGCCCGGATGGCAAGCTGTGCCGACGCGCCAGGTGCCAGGCTCGGGGGCGGGTCCACCGCCAGAAGTCCGAGTTCATGCCGAAACGGTACGTTGGAACCGTCCAGGAGGACCGATTCCACCGCCATTGCCGGGTTCAAGGTGAATTGAAGCTCATCGAACGACGTCTCCGGGGCCCGCAGTTCGAGAACCACGTCGATCGCAAGCTCCTGCTCGGGGTCAACATCGATCGTTCCCGAGAGCCGTTGGACATCGGCGCGTGGCGCATCGAGGGCAGCTTCGTGGGCATTGGCCCAGGCGATGCGCTCGCCACGTTCGGCCTCGACGAACCAGACCAGGGCACCGACTCCGGCGGCACCCAGCACCAGCAAGGCCGCCCCCGCACCCAGGCCGGGGATCCGTGAAGTCGCATCCCGGCGGGGAAGCGCCGCGGCGGCGGTGGCGAGCAGACCCGCCGCCAACACCACCACGGACAGCCGTTGAACCAGATCGGTGCCGGATACGGTGCGTGGCAGGATGTCCGATCCGGGCAATCCCAGGTTCGCCACACCCGATATGATCGGTAGCAGATAGAGGGGCGTGTTCAATACCGCCCAGACATGGATGGCGAGCAGACCCAGCGTGACCAAGGCGACGATAAGCCGATTGCGCAGGAGCGCCGCCAGCAGCACGACCAGGGCACCCCAGAACAAGAGCATCGCCGGCGCGTCGACGAACGCGAAGGTCGCCAACGACACCGGTTCGGCGGCAACTCCCGCTCGGGCATCCATATGGTCGATGACGAGACCGCCGACCTGGAGCAGCGCCGCCAGCACCACAAGCGGCAGCCACGTGGCCAGCGCCACAGCCAGCAGGCGGCCAGCCAGGAGCGCGACATTCGAAGGTGGACGACTGTCCAATGCCGCCGCGACGCGTTCCCGGGTATCGCGGCCCGGAATGTCGAAGGCCAGGAACACGATGCCGGCAACCAGCACCCACAGCACGAGGATGCCGAAACCCGGCAGTGCGAACCGAGGGGGCGCCGTCATGCCCATCTGGGAGTGCTGGATTGACGAGGTGTGGTAGATGAACAAGCCGACGGCAACGGCCAGCGCGGCGATCACCCAGGTTCGGACCGTTCGACGTGCGATACGCAACTCGGCGGCGGCACTCGCCATCGCGACTTGGAAGGGATTGAGAAGCCGCCCGGACGAACGGCCTGACTCGCTGCGGGCTAGCATGCGGGCTGCCGCGCTTTCTGCCCGGGTTGTTGGTCGGTTGCCGCGCGTGGGTCCGGCGTTTCGCCGCCATCCGGTTTGGCCAGCGCCCATGCCGTCGTGGGCACCGTCCCCTGCACGCCAACCACAACCGGTTGCCGGGCATGGCAGGTACAGCAACCGGTTACGACAAGCTCGCTCGAGTCGAGGTTCGCGTGCCAGCCAAGCCCGGGCCGGTCGAGGAAAACGGCCGGGGCGCCAGTGGGTTCGAACAGATCTCCGTACTGTGTCGCGGTGACGGCCGCCGTGCCGAGCGGGAATGCGATCGTCAATCCGAACAAGGCAAGGATCACCGTGGTCTTGACGAGGAACGTGGCAAAGGCTTCAAGCATTGTCCCGCCGGGACTTCCTCGCCGCCGCGACCAGTTCCTCCAGTCGTCTCAACTCAACATCGTCGACGGTGTCCGTGGACATTCCGAGGAGCGCATCCATCACGGCCGCGTTGCTGCCGCCGAAGAATGTCGCAGCGAGATTCTTCAACGCCGATTCGGCGGCGGCGGAAACATCCCCGGTTGGCTCGTAGACGTACCGCGGACCGTCGTAGCGGTGCGATGCCAATCCCCGCCGGGCAAGCCGGGACAACACGGCGCGGGCGGCCGCATAGGACCCGCCGAGGTGGCTCTGAACGTCGGCGACCGTGCAGGGCGCATAGCGGTAGAGCACATCCAACGCCTCCCGCTCGCGGCGGGCGAGCTTGACAGTCGCCATCGGCACCCACGGCCATCCAACCTGCGCAACTTTAAACACGATGATCAAAAAAACGCAACAGGGTTATGACACCGATGCGCGAACCACTAGGCGGGCCGCCGCATCGCTACACTCTCGCAATCGAGTCTGCGAGCGCCCATCTTCCCGACCATGGCCAGCTCAGCCCCGGTAATTCAAGTCGCGCTGCCGCGTCCGCTACGCCGTACGTTCGACTATGCCCCGCCGCAGGACGGTGGGATTCCGGAGCCGGGGGTGCGCGTGCGCGTGCCCTTCGGTCGCAACAACGTCGTCGGACTCGTGGTCGGCGTCATCGACTCCTCTCCCCACGAGTTGAAGACCGCAACACAGGCAATCGACGACACACCCCTCGTGCCTGCCGACCTCGTCGAGCTTGCCCGGTGGCTCGCGCGCTACTACCACCATCCCATCGGCGACGTGGTCAAGACGCTGATGCCGGTCAGTGCACGGCGCGGAGCTCGGGCGGCGCCGATCGACGCGATTGCCTGGACGCCGACTGGATACCGGGACGAGGCGGACGGCCTTCTGTGCCGGGCGCCGAAGCAGCGCGTGTTGTTCGAACGCCTATGCGAACTCGGCGCCGTTGCCGACGCCGATGTCGCCGGGCTCGGCATCAACCGCCAAGCCCTCAAGGCCTTGCTCGCCAAGGGCCTTCTCGAACGCAAGGTCCTGCTGCCCCCGTATAGCACGCGGACTTCGGACATCGACCCGACCCGTGCTCAGTCCGAGGCCGTCGCCGCGATTGCGAGATCTCTCGGCCGTGGGACGACCCATGTCCTGGAGGGCGTGACCGGCAGCGGCAAGACGGAGGTCTACCTGCGCGTGATCGACGAGGTGTTGCGTTCGGGTCGTCAGGCCCTGGTATTGGTCCCGGAAATCGCCCTCACGCCGCAGACCACCGCCCGCTTCGTCGAACGGTTCGGTGCGGCGGCGACACTTCATTCCGGAATGACCGACCCCCAGCGTTTCGATACGTGGCTGAAGTGCCGCAATGGCATGCACAAGGTGTTGATCGGAACGCGCTCTGCCGTGCTGACGCCATTCGCCGACCTCGGCGTCATCGTCGTGGACGAGGAGCACGACGGCTCGTTCAAGCAACAGGAAGGGCTTCGCTATTCCGCCCGGGACGTGGCCGTCAAACGCGGCCAGATGCTGTCGGTCCCCGTGGTCCTCGGCAGCGCGACCCCGAGCCTCGAAACGCTGGAGAACGCGCGCCGGGGACGCTACGTTCATTTGCGACTTCCGCATCGGGTGGCCGGCAGTTCCATGCCCGCCTACCGTGTGGTCGACATCCGCGGCGAGCGTCTCGAGGGGGGCATCAGCCGGCATTTGCGCCGCGCCATCCGCGACCACCTCGCGGCCGGCAACCAAGTGCTCGCGTTCATCAATCGACGTGGCTACGCGCCGGTGCTGCTTTGTTCGAGTTGCGCCTGGCAAGCGCAATGCGACCATTGCGATGTCAAGCTCACCTACCATCGGCACCCGCGTCAGTTGCGCTGCCACCACTGCGACCGCCGCCGCCCGGTCCCGCGCGAATGTCCCTCCTGTGGCAGTCGCGATCTCGCGCTCGTGGGTGCCGGCACGCAACGTGCCGAGGAGTTTCTGGCGGCGTGGCATCCAGAGGTGCCCCTATACCGCATCGACCGCGATACCACTCGAAGCGCCCGTCGGCTCACTGCAGACCTTGCGGCCATCGCCAAGGGAAACCCCGCGATCCTGGTCGGTACGCAGATGCTCGCGAAGGGCCACCACCTGCCCAACGTCACGCTGGTGGCGGTGCTCGACGCGGACAGCGGGTTCCTGTCCCCCGACTACCGCGCCCCGGAGCGAACGGCCCAACTCATCGTCCAGGTCGCCGGGCGCGCCGGCCGGGGCGCGCGTCCCGGCGAGGTCTGGATCCAGACATTCGATCCCGACAACGGCAATCTTCGCGCGCTGATCGAGTCCGGCTATCCCGGTTTCGCCCAGAGCGAACGTCTGCGGCGGGAAGCTGCGCTCATGCCCCCGTTTGCTTCGCTGGCCCTCGTGAGGGCCGACAGCGCGCACGAGGGTGCTGGCTTGGCGTTGCTCCAAGAAGCCGCCGACGAAGTGGGGAGCGAAGCCGTCGAGATTCTGGGTCCTGCACCGGCCCCGATTGCCCGCCGCGCCGACCGCTACCGTAGCCAGCTACTGCTGCTCGCCCGACGCCGAGGCGACCTGCACCGCGCACTCGACCGCCTGGAGGCAGCCGAACCCCGGGCCAAAACCGTGCGTTGGTCGATCGACGTCGATCCGCTGGATACGTCGTAGGCACATTCTCGTCGTTGCGCATGGATCGAGACCGCGGTTGTTGGCGTCCGGGCCGTGGCGTAGGCTATCCGCATGGCTAGTCGGCTCGCCTGCGTCGGAGGACATTCGGATCTGCGCCTTGAACACGGGGCGTTGATATTCCCCATGCCCGTGGAGTGCTACGACCAACTGATGGACGGAAAGAGCCTGCCTCGCGGTGCCTGCTACAACGGCCTGCGGGGCGCGATGGAGGTCGACCCCGTGCCCAATGGACGCTATCACGATCCCCGCGCCACCACCATCTACGACCTGCTGCAGGGACTGCGCCGCGCCTCGGGGGTGCCCGCCTATGTGGGTGCGACGGCGCCACTCGAAGGAACCGCCAGCGACCGCCGGCACCCGGACGCGCAGCTATTCGTCTCCCCCGCCAAGCTGGCCGCGCTGAGGACGGCATCCCGTCCCGCACCGATTCCGGATCTGGTCGTGGAGATCGACACCACACCGCTCAGCCGCGGGCGCGAGCGGGCGCGTCTGGCCGCCTACGACCGGCTGGGCGTGCCGGAAGTGTGGGTTTGGCGACGCACCGGCGGCACCGAGGCCGAGCCGAAAGGCCGTGCGACCTTGCTCGTCGCCGTGCCCGACGGCTACGAAAGCGTGGGAACGTCCGTGGTCGTCCCCGACCTTGCCCCGCCCGATCTCGAAGAACTGCTGCGCGAACCCGACGACGTCGCCCGAGAAGAGCAGTCGGGCCGTCTCGCGCAACGGCTCGCACCTGCCTTTGCCCGCCGCTGGGCCGCTACGCCGACGTGATCGCGCCCGGACTCGTCGCAAACACTCGTCGAAGTACTCCCCAATCCGACATCCGGACATCACCGAACGGGTTCACACTAGATTCCTTGAGCGGCCTTGATGTTTACACGCGGGTTGCATTTTGGAACAACGTATCGAATTGCTCTTGAACGGCTCGCGTACTCGCGAGACGCGCTAGCTCTGCGCTCGCTCTCGAAGTCGGTCCACATCTTCGGCTGGTTGGCCCTCCCGTGCGATCCACGCGCGGATCGCATCCCAATCGAGGGTCTGATGGCGCGCGACCATGGCCGCCTGGTCCCAGCACTGGTTGTCGTTGTAGTAGTAGTACGCAGCCAAGCGATCCAGAACACTTAGCGTCGGTGAGATGACGCGTAGCGGACCGAATCGCGTTTCCAACATCGACACATCCTCCTGCCCGACGAGCATGTCGCCGAAAGCCAGCGGACCCGGCGGGAATTCCACGAGCCAGTCGATCTCCGGGTGTTCGAACTGCCGTCGGTTGACGCTGGGAACGAAGCCAAGTGTACTAATCGCGTCTCGCAACGCCGTCTGACCATGAGAAGTGACGAAATCCAAGTCGTCGCTTTCGTATTCGTTCATGGCATAGATCGAGACCGCGCTACCACCCGAAAGAGTCGCAGTGATACCCGCCGCCTCCAACGTCTGGCTGATCCTCGCGGCAAGTTCCTCCAACGTCGTCTCGCGGGTGATGGGCTTCACAAAGGCTTGCCTGTCCGGCGCGGTCGTTGCCGTTGGCGAAAGTAACGTCGAACGTCGCTCTCGGGGAGCAGATCAAGTTCGGTGCGCAGGAAGCCACGGACATTCCGAGCCGTGGGATTGCGATCATTGAACTGGAACAAACGTGCACGACCCACAGTGCGGCTGACCAGCACGCCGTGGGCCTCGAGACGCAAGAGCTGATCCCTCACGACGCTGACGGCGAGGTCGAAGGTCCCTGCGATGCGGTTCGCATGCCCTTCACCATAGGCTGCAAGAAACAAAAGCACCCAAGCTGCCGTGCGGTTTCCCAATACAGCTTCGAGAACGGGATTCATGTAGCCACTCTATCTGAAATACCGATAATATTATCTGGATTTCAGATAATATCAACCGCGGGATCACCGACACCCAGGACGGCCCAGGAATCTGCGGGCGACGACAAGCGGCACCCCTAATAGCGGGTTTGTGCCACGGCGGGGCTACGCCGCCCGTCAGCGGGACGACCCTGCCTTTCAGTGCGTGCGTCGAGTTCAACGGGTTGTTCGATCGCTGGTCGATAGACGTCGATCCGGTGGTTGCGTCCTGACCCGCGTTGCGGACGCGGCGACCCTCGGCGGACTGCGCCACCAGGCACGGCCGAACCCCTCGCGACGCTTCCTGCGCTTGCACGCCAGCCAACAATGTAGTTACATCTGTACGTTCTTTCACGGAACCTGCCATGACCGTAACAACCGTAACAAGCCGCGAACTCAATCAGGATGTCGGGGGCGCGAAGCGGGCCGCGAAGTCGGGTCCGGTCTTCATTACCGACCGCGGCAAACCCGCGCATGTTCTGCTCAGCATCGAGGACTACCGTAGGCTGGCAGGGAAGGGCCGTAGCCTGGCGGAGGCACTGTCGAAGCCGGGATTGGCGGACATCGACTTCGAGCCGGGGCGCTTGAGCATCGGGGTCGCTTCGCCTGACCTGTCCTGATGTTCCTGCTTGACACCAATGTGATCTCCGAGTTGCGCAAACTCGGCGACGGCAAGGCCAATCGGCGTGTCGCCGAGTGGGTCTCGGGCAGCGACGCGTCGAGCTTCTACATCTCGGCGCTGACCCTTATGGAACTGGAAATCGGAATCCTGCGCGTGGAACGACGCGATGCCGAACAGGGCAAGCGCCTGCGAATCTGGATGGAGGGGCATGTATTGCCCGAGTTCGAGGAGCGCACGCTCCCGGTCGACGCCGCGGTCGCCCTGAAGTGCGCCAGATTGCATGTGCCCGACCCGCATTCGGAACGGGACGCGCTTATTGCCGCGACAGCGATGGTGCACGGCATGACGGTGGTCACGGGCAACGTGATCCACTTCGAGACGACCGGCGCGGGCGTCATCGATCCCTGGACCGAAGCGCGAGGTTAACCGGGGCTGTCTACAGATCAGCCGCCCGTTCCTTGGCCTGCTCTCCGGCAACGACCGCGCGCATCCCTTCCCACTCGTCCCACATGTCGCACATGGCGTCCTTGGAGCGCTCCCACGGCTCGCGCACGGGCGTTGAAGACGGCGTGGCACCGTGAAAACATAAGCGAATTCTCCCGGAATCGCCAAAACGACGGTCGCCGACTGGCCGTGGCGGCGGTATGCGGATGATGACGAGACTACTGGCAAGCGTAGGAGTGAGTGTGGCGTTGTTGGGCTGTTCGACTGACGTGGATCCCTATCTTTGGCTCGAGGACGTCGGCGGCGACGAAGCGCTCAAGTGGGTCCGGGAACGGAACCAGGCGACCCGCGACGCGTTCGCGGGAGACCCGGACTTCGACTCGCTGGAGCGGCGGCTCTTGGGGATCTTCGATGCCGACGATCGCATTCCCTTTGTCTACAAGGCCGGCGACTGGTACTACAACCTCTGGCAGGACGAGGCCAATCCGCGCGGGCTGTGGCGTCGTACGACTCTCGAGGAATACCGCAAGCCGGCCCCCGCTTGGGAGGTCGTGCTCGACATCGATGCCCTGGGTCGCGACGAGGGCGAGAACTGGGTGTACGCAGGCGCTCCTATCCTGGTTCCGACCTACGACCGCTGCCTGCTGCGACTGTCTCGGGGGGGTGCCGATGCCGTGGTCGTCCGCGAGTTCGACCTCGTCGCCAAGGCGTTCGTGGAAGACGGCTTCTCGCTGTCCGAATCCAAGGGAACCGTCGCCTGGGCCGGACCCGACGAGATCTTCGTGGCGACGGATTTCGGCCCCGGGACGATGACCGACTCCGGCTACGCCCGGATCGTCAAGCTGTGGCAACGCGGCCAGCCCCTCGAGGAAGCCACCACCGTGTTCGAAGGCGACTCGTCCGATGTCTCGGTGGGCGCCTACGCGGAACTGTCTCCGGGGTTCGAGATGCAGTTCGTCTTCCGCAGCCGCGACTTCTACAACAGCGACCGCTTCATTCGCCAGGGCGAGGAACTCCTGCCGCTCGATATCCCTTCCGACGCAGGCTACGCGGTGCACCGCGGCTGGCTCTACGTGACACCGCGCAGCGACTGGAAGGCCGGGGGCTCGACGTATGCAACGGGAAGTCTCGTCGGCATCAGGTTGGAGCGCTTCCTTGCCGGCAAGCGCGACTTCGCCGTTCTCTTCGAGCCGGGTGAAGGTACCGCTCTGGCCGGCTATTCGCTGACCCGCAGTCACGTTCTCATCAACATCCTGGACAACGTGCGCAACCGGGTCGAAGTCGCGACACCCGGTCCCGACGGCTGGACCACCGCGCCCCTTCAGGGGATCGACCCCGCCGGGTTCCAGACCATCGATGCCGACGCGGTGGACCCCGATGGCGACGACCGGTATTTCCTCACGACCACCGACTACCTGACGCCGTCCACCTTGTCGCTTGCGTCGGTGGGTGAAGACCCGGTCGTGATGAAGCGCGCGCCGAGCAAGTTCGACGCCGGCGGATTGTCTGTCGCACAGCATTGGACCGTCTCCGCCGACGGAACCCGGATTCCCTATTTCCAGGTCTCACGCGACGACACCAACGATCCAAGCCCGACGCTGCTCTACGGCTACGGCGGCTTCCGGATCCCGCAGGTTCCCGGCTATTCGGCCGGCACCGGCGCGGCCTGGCTGGAGCGTGGCGGCGTCTACGTGGTGGCGAACATCCGGGGCGGCGGCGAGTTCGGACCTGCCTGGCACCAGGCGGCGCTCAAGGAAGATCGCCCCCGGGCCTACGAGGACTTCATCGCCGTCGCCGAAGACCTGATTCGCCGGGGCGTCACGACGCCGGAACAACTCGGCACCATGGGCGGCAGCAACGGCGGACTCTTGATGGGAAACATGCTCACCATGCGCCCGGACTTGTTCGGGGCCATCGTTGCCCAAGTGCCGCTGTTCGACATGCGCCGCTACCACGAACTGCTGGCCGGCGCGAGTTGGATGGCGGAATTCGGAGACCCCGACGAGCCCGACGAGTGGGCCTTCATCGAAGGGTTCTCGCCCTACCACAACGTCTCCAAGGACGTGAACTACCCCAAGCTTCTCGTCACGACGTCCACCCGGGATGATCGCGTCCATCCAGGACATGCCCGGAAGATGGTGGCCAAAATGCGGGACATGGGTCATGACGTGCTCTACTACGAGAACGTGGAGGGCGGGCACGCCGGGGCGGCGGACAACGCCCAGCGGGCCTACATGTGGACCTTGGCGTTTCGGTTTCTTTGGGAGTCGCTGGCCGGCGACGGTTGACGGTCAAACAGCCCTAGCCACCCAACGAGTGCGTTGTCCGCTCGACAAGGTGGTCCGAACCTGAACCGCAACCCGGACCTTGGCGCCGAGGCGCGGTCAGCCCGACGCCAACGAGACGTTCCCCACTCCGGCTCGTCGGGCGGAGTCCAGTACCCGCACGGTGGTGTCCGCCCGCGAGTTGGGATGCGGCTGGATGACCACCGGCGCTTCGGGGTTCTCGGCGTGCAACCGCTCGATGTTCGCGCGAACCGACCGTACGTCCACGTCACTTCCGGCAACGAGGATGCGGTCTTGATCGGTGATGCGGACCACGATGGTTCTCTTCTCGGGGTCAACCCTCGTGGGTTTCGCGGGCTGGTTGACGTCGAGGCCGACTTCCTTGACGAACGTCGCCGTGACGATGAAGAAGATCAGCATGATGAACACCACGTCCAACATCGGCGTTAGGTTGATCCTGTCCTGCTGCGTCCGTCGCTGTCTTCTACGCATGATGCCCTCCCAAGCCTGCGACCACTCGTAGTGCTACAAAAATAGCACTGGTGTCTCAATCCGTCAAGGACACACCCAATTCCGTCCTACCCGAAGGCAGACATCTCGCACACGCATCCCGTCGATATCTCAAGGTCGCCGGCAGACTGATGTTGAATCGGTCCGAATCCGTCAAGGACACACCCGATTTCCGTCCTACACAAAGGCGGACATCTCGCACACGCATCCGTCAATATCGCCAGGCTGCCGGCGAACTGATATTCAGGGATCGGGTTGCGACGGGCGTGCCCACTGTCGGGTCATTTGTTGGTACTTCGCCGCTGCGCCGTAGCGGGCCGGACTGCTGGCGTCCGTCCACCCGTGGACGGATAATGCGCCGCTTTGTACGGCGGCGGATAGGGAGCGAGCATGGCGCAGGGCACGGAGACCATCGCCATTCTGGGTGGAACCGGCGATCTGGGCACCGGACTGGCCATACGTTGGTCCAAGGCCGGCCACCGCATCGTCATCGGCTCCCGCACCCTGGAGAAGGCCCGCAACGCGGTGGCCAACCTGAAGAAGATCAGTCCGGAGACTCCGGCGGACGCCATGGAGAACCCGGATGCGGCCGCCGCGGGCGACATCGTTGTACTGACGGTTCCGGCAGAACACCAAGTGTCGACGTTGGAGACGGTGCGCCAAGGTCTCGCCGGCAAGATCCTGATCGACGTGACGGTGCCCCTGATGCCGCCGAAGGTGGGCACGGTGCAACTTCCGGACGCCGGCAGCGCCGGCAAGCGCGCCCAGGATTTCCTCGGGGACGAGGTGATGGTCGTAACGGCATTTCAGAATGTTGCCGCGCATCTGCTTCAGGAGGATGTGCACATCGAGTGCGACGTGCTCGTGGCGGGAAACAAGCGCGCTGCCCGGGACAAGGTGATCCAACTCGCGGAGGAAGCCGGAATGCGGGCCTGGCACGCCGGTCCCATCGAAAACTCGGCCGCCGCAGAGGCCTTGACCAGCATCCTGATCCAGATCAACCGCCGCCACGAGATTTCCCACTCGGGCATCAAGATCGTCGGCCAAGCAGACCATTGACCACGTCGCAGATGCACAGCGGCATCACCATCACGCCCATCGGCGGCATCAAGCTGGTGGAACCCGGCGACGACGTGGCCGCGCTCCTGCTGGACGGCCTGCAGGTCAGTGGTCTTGCCCTTGAGGACGGCGACATCCTGGCCGTCGCGCAGAAGATCGTGTCCAAGGCCGAAGGCCGCCAAGTCGATCTCGCAACCGTGCTGCCGTCCCCGGAAGCGTGTCGCCTGGCATCGGAAACGGAAAAGGATCCCCGGCTCGTCCAGCTGATTCTCGACGAGTCCACCGAGGTCGTGCGCAAGAAGCCGGGCGTCCTCATCATGCGGCACAACCTGGGCCTCGTGGGCGCGCACGCGGGCGTGGACCAGTCCAATATCGATCACGATGACGGCGGCAGCGCCCTGCTCCTGCCGGAAGACCCGGATGCCAGCGCCGCCCGGATACGTCGCGCGCTTGTGGCTGCCACCGGGCGACACCTCGGCGTATTGGTGACCGACAGCGCCAATCGCCCCTGGCGGCTGGGAACCGTTGGCATTGCCATCGGCGCGGCAGGCCTGACGGCATTGGACGACCGGCGCGGCGGCACCGACCTCTACGGACGCGAACTCAAGGTGACGCTCGTGAACCGCGCGGATAGTCTGGCGAGCGCCGCAACCCTCGCCATGGGCGAGACCACCGAGCGTACGCCAGCCGCCCTGATCCGGGGTTTTGCCACGGAGGACTCGGGGCAGTCGGCAGCCGACATCCCGCGTCCCTTGGACGAGGATCTCTTCCGATGACGGTGCTCGCGCTGACCGGCGGCGTCGGCGGCGCCAAACTCGCGCTGGGGCTCGCCAAGGTCCTGCCGCCGGAGGACGTCGTCTTCGTGGTGAACACCGGCGACGACTTCGAACACTTGGGACTCCACATCTCCCCCGACGTGGACACCCTCACCTACACCCTGGCGGAGGTCGCGAACCCGGTCGCAGGCTGGGGCCGCAAGGACGAGACCTGGCGGTTCATGGATGCCCTGGAACGACTCGGCGGGGAGACCTGGTTCCGGTTGGGCGACGCCGATCTCGCCCTGCATCTGCGTCGGCGAACCCTTTTGGACGCGGGCAAGAGCCTTACCGCCGCGACCAACGAGATCGCCAGCCGGCTGGGTGTCAGACATACGATCCTTCCGATGTCCGACGACCCCGTGCGCACCCGAGTCCTGACACCCGGCGGCCCGTTGGCGTTCCAGCACTACTTCGTGCGCGAGCGTTGCGAACCCAAGGCCGTCGGCTTCGAATTCGCGGGGGCCGAGACCGCCAGAGTGAATCCCGCGATCCCGTTCGAGTCGGTCACGGCCATCGTGTTCTGCCCCTCGAATCCTTTCGTCTCGGTGGACCCGATCCTCGCCGTCGATGGCATGCGCGACGCGCTTCTCGCCACCGGCGCGCCCATCGTCGCCGTCTCGCCCATCGTTGGCGGGCGGGCGATCAAGGGGCCCACCGCAAAGATGATGCGGGAACTCGGCGTACCCACGACCACGGTGGCGGTGGCGGAACACTACGCCGGTCTCGTCAGCCATTTCGTCATCGACGAAGTGGACGCATGTGCCCGGGCGAAGGTGTCGGCGCTTGGAATGGGGACCGCCGCGCTCCAAACGGTCATGACGACCCTCGACGACCGCATGCAGCTTGCGCGGTCGGTTCTGGGTTTCATCCGTTGAACATCGCCAACGGCATCTGGGCCCTGGTCCCGTTCAAAGGCGCGAGCGGGGCAAAGCGACGGCTTGAGTCCGTTCTCGACGAGCACGAACGGGAGAGCCTGGTGCTCGCGATGATCCGCGACGTGCTGGATACCCTGGCGCAGTGCCGCGCGTTGGGCGGAACTCTGCTGGTATCCCGGGACGCCCAGGCATTCGAACTGGCCGAGGAATTCGGAATGGACGTGTTCGAGGAGTCCGCCACGGACCTCTCCGGTGCCGTCGTTCAATCCGGGGCCTACGCGCAACGCCAACGTCAGGCCGAAGGCACCTTGTTCGTACCCGGCGACGTACCGTTGATTCGACCCCGTGATGTCGTTGCCGTACTCGATGGCCACGAACAGGTGACCCTCGTACCCGACGCCAACGACATCGGCACCAACGCAGCGGCGTCATCACCGCCCAACGCCTTCGAATATCTGTTCGACGGCAAGAGCTTCAGACCGCATATCGCCTCCGCCCGTCGAGCTGGAATCGAACCCAGAGTCGTACGCAACGCCGCCTGGGGCCTGGATGTCGACACGGTTGATGAACTCGCCGTCGTGGCCCAGCGTGCGTCCGGCACGCGGACGGGTCGATTCCTGGAGTCGAGCGGCATCTCGGCGCGGTTAGGCGCAAGCCGGCCCTCGCAATCCCGATGAAGCCCAGTACTACGCGTGGGGAGCCTCGAGGTCTTGGATTCCCACATGTTCACTACGGCCCCGTCAATCTCTCAAGGCCGATGACACCTCGCCATCGTCCGAGACGCGGTTGATGCCACCGTTGCACGCAGTGCGGCGATGGACTTGATCGCAAATCGCCCCGCATAATGCTCCGCCTCCGCTTGCCAGGCGCCCGCGCCCGATGACCCTCGCCCGATTCCGCACGTTCTCCATCTTCATCGTCGCCCTCGCCGTCGCTGCCGTGGTCGGATTGACGGTTTCCCCGACCTGGACGGTGGAGAAGATTCAACTCGACACCCACACCGACGCCCAAGGCACGTACTACGTAATGGAAGGGGATCGCATACACTTCGCGGCGATTCCCATGGCCGACGCCGAACTCGACCCGGCGCGCATCGCCGAATCCGGCGTGGCGCCATCGGTTGACGAACAATTCGTCGTCGATGAGAGCGGTGACGAGCCCGCCTACTTTCAGCTACTGGCCCAGCCGCATTGGGGCTGGTGGTCCCTGCTCCCCGCCGTGGTCGCGGTCCTGCTCTGCTGGGTGACCCGGGAACCGATCACCGCGCTGCTCGGCGGCATCATCGCCGGTGCCCTGGTCCTCGGCCAATACGACCTGACCGGCGACGTGCTGATCCCGCACCTCGGCACGGGCAAGGCCGCGGGCATCCTGATCCTCTACCTGTGGTTGCTCGGCGGGCTCATGGGAGTCTGGTCACGAACCGGGGCCGCCCAGGCGTTCGCCGAACTGATGACCAGGCACGTGGTCCGGGGCCCGCGCACCGCCAAGCTCGTGGCGTGGTTCCTTGGAATCATCTTCTTCCAGGGCGGCACGGTGAGCACCGTGCTGGTCGGAACGACGGTCAAGCCGCTGGCCGACAAGGAACGGGTCAGCCACGAGGAGTTGTCCTACGTGGTCGACTCCACCGCGTCTCCGATTGCGTCGCAGCTCGCGTTCAACGCCTGGCCGGCCTACGTGCAAGCGTTCATCTTCGTTGCCGGTGTCAGTTTCCTCGCTACCGAGTCCGACCGGATCAGCTTCTTCTTCAAGAGCGTGCCGTTCTGCTTCTACGCCATCTTCGCCGTGCTGGGTACGTTCCTGCTTTCCATCGAGCGCCCGCCCTTCCTCGGCAGGCAGATGCGCGAAGCCATGGAGCGAGCCCGGTCCACCGGCGAACTCGACGCACCGGGGGCGGAACCCTTGAGCGCCAAGGAACTCCAGGGCAGCAACGTGCCAGAGGGCTACCGGCCGAACGTGCTCGAGTTCTTCCTGCCGTTGTTCACCTTGATCGGCGTCGCGATTACGACCTTCGTCGTCTTCGGCTCGCCGAACGTCCACTGGGCGTTCGGCGGCGCGCTCATCCTCGCGTCGGGCATCGCGCTCGCCAAGGGGATGTCGCTCAAGGATCTCATCGCGGGATACCACGACGGCATCAAGGGCGTGGTGCTGGGTTCGGTCATCCTGCTGCTCGCCATCACCATCGGCGGCATCAGCCAGAAGACCGGCGGCGGCATCTTCTTGGTCGAGCAACTCGGCGACAACCTGCCCTACTTCGTGCTCCCGGTCCTGTTCCAGGTCATGACCATGGTGATCGCGTTCTCCACGGGTACGAGTTGGGGCACCTACGCCGTCGCCTTCCCGCTTGCCATGCCGCTCGCCTGGGCAGTCGCGAACGGGCAGGGGTTGGCGCACCCCGAATTGTTCATGACGTTGTGCTTCGCCGCGGTCATGGACGGCAGCGTCTACGGCGACCAGTGTTCGCCGATCTCCGATACCACGGTGCTGAGTTCCATGTGTACCGGCTGCGACCTGATGGACCACGTCAAGACGCAGATTCCGCAAGCCAGCGTCGCCGCCGTTCTCGCCGCGGTGTGCTGGACGGTCCTGGCATTCTTCACGGGTTGAGGACGCGACATGGTGACGATCTATCACGTCAAGGGCACCCGCGGCGTGCGGGTGATCTGGCTCTGCGAGGAGCTTGGAATACCCTACGAAGTCGAAATCATCGACTTCTCGCCGCGATTCAAGTCGAGCCCCGAGTGGCGCAGCAAGAGTCCCACGGGCAAAGTACCCGCCGTGACTGTCGACGGCTTCACGATGTTCGAGTCCGGCGCGGTCTGCGACTACCTGCTCGAACGCCACGGCAACACTCGACTCCTCCCCGCACCCGGAACGAGGAACAGTGCGCTGTGCCGGCAATGGTCCTGGTTCGCCGAGGCGACCTTTGCGCGTCCCCTGGGCGAAATCGTCAACCACAACCGTGTCGCCCCGGCGGGCGGCCAGGTGGATTTCGTCATCGAGGACTGCAAGGCCCGGTCGCGCATTTGCATCGCCGCCATCGAGGATGTCGTCTCGAAGTCGGACTATCTCGTCGGCAACACCTTCACACTCGCCGACATCATGACGGGCTATACCCTCATGCTCGCGTCCAACTTCGGCGTGCTGACAGCCGACTACCCGCACACCCAGACCTACTACGACCGCCTGTCCGAGCGGCGCGGCTTCCAGATCGCACGGGACGCGGGCTAACGAAAACGAGGGGGACAACGTGAACGCCGACTTCGAGGAACAACAGTACCTGTTTGACTTGAACGGCTATCTCGTCATTGAAGACGCGCTCAAGCCCGACGAAGTGGCGGAGCTCAACGCCTTGATCGACGCCCAGGCTCTCCCGCCGCCGCCCGAGAACTTCCCGCGGTTCGGCAGCGCCGCTGGGGCGATTCGGAAGACCGGCCCGGGCTTTCTGGAGTGGGGCGAGCCTTTCGTCCGGCTCATGGATCACCCGGTCGTCATGTCGATCTTGAGGATGCGCCTCGGCGAGTGCTTTCGCCTCGAACGCCTCTACGGGATCTACATGCGCAAAGGATGGCCGGCGGGGAAGCTGCACGCCGACTACGGGGCGAGTTCACCCCACGCAACGTCCCCGCCCGGCGAGTACTACACGTTCCCCAACAACCGCATGTCGTCGGGATTCGTCACCGGCAGTTGGAACCTGAACGACACCGGGCCCGGTATCGGCGGCTTCTGCGTCGTCCCCGGCAGCCACAAGGCGAACTTCCGCATTCCGAAGCCCATTCACCGGGCGCACCAGGACTCGCCCTGGGTCAAGATCGTCGAGGCGCCGGCCGGCAGCCTCACCCTGTTCACCGAGGCGCTGACCCACGGGACGGCCCGCTGGGAGGGCGACCACGAGCGCCGCACGTTGCTCTACAAGTACTGCGTGTCGAGCATGAGTTGGGGCGCGACCCGCGTCACACCACCCGAAGGGATCGATCTAACGCCGCGGCAGCAGCAATTGCTGGCCGGGCCCGGCGAACCGTTGACGCACTTTCCGTCGCTGTTCTCGGAGGAATTGGCGGCGAGCTGAGAATCCCGCGCCGGCGCTCCTACCCGTCAAAGACGTCCGCAGGGAGTTCGAAGACTCGAACGATGTCCCGCAGCATTCCGGTCGCTATCCGGGTCTTCGGCCCATGGTACGGAAGCGGAAAGTGCCGCATTCGGCCATCGACGTCAGGGTGAACAACCATCCGATGGCTACCCTTTCCACGGCGCTTATGTACCTCGAACCGACTGTCATGCCGCTTCAGCACGGCCACAACCTCGCGATACTCCTTCGGTGCCATCAGCCACCATCAAGCCACCGCTCGCCTGAACGCCGCGCCACTGGGTTCCGGCAATAGGAGGTCCCCGACCCGATAATCCGGCAAGCCTGTCGCTTCGAGATCCAGAAGCCTGCGCTTCAAAGTCTCTCGTTTCAGGTCTGCGTAGAGCTTGAAATAGTGCGGTTCCGCCGGAATGAACACCTGATCGACATTGTCGTGCTGCACCGCAAACGAAATCTGCGCCTCGACGGCGCGATTCAGTTCGTCCAGAGCTTCATCGAAGGTCTCCCCGTACCCGCGCAGACTCATTTCCAAGGCGATCGCACACCACGCGTCGTCCTCGCGAATACCCAGAACATTGATCGTCAATGCCAATTCCACGGCGCGGCCCCGCTGGTGTCAGTGACCCTTGGAAGATACCTCAATCCAGGAAACCGCGCCTCGGTGGTTACGTCGGCATGTTGAGTCGTGTCGTCGCGTGGCATCCCTTTCCCGCCCCAAGCATAATGCTCGCTTGGCGCAAGCTAGAGACAATATGAACACGGTGACACGGGGGCCGAGCCTCTCCGACATCCTGCGGCGTGCCGAGCAGGGCGTCCTGCCGACGGAGGCGGAAGCGTTGGCACTCGCCGACTTCGAGGATACCCGCGCGCTTGCCGCCATCGCCGCAAGCTTGCGCGACCAAAGCTTCCTCAACGTCGTCACCTATTCCAAGAAGATCTTCATTCCGCTAACCCATCTCTGCCGCGACGTCTGCCACTACTGCACATTCGCGCAGACGCCCTCCAAGCTCGACAACCCCTACATGGAACTCGACGCCGTCCTGGAAGTCGCCCGGCACGGCGCGGAAATGGGTTGCAAGGAGGCGCTGTTCACCTTGGGTGAAAAGCCGGAGCTCCGCTACCGCGCGGCACGCGAATGGCTTGCCTCCCACGGCTATTCGACCACTCTCGAATACCTGCACGATGCCGCCAATGCAGTGTTCGACGAGGCGGGGCTGCTTCCACATTTGAACCCCGGCAACATGACTCCGGAGGAGGTTGCGGCACTCCGTCCGGTCTCGCCGTCCATGGGCATCATGCTGGAATCGGCGTCGGATCGGCTGACCGAAAAGGGAATGCCCCACTACGGTTCGCCGGACAAGGTTCCCGCGGTACGCCTCAAGACCCTGGCCGACGCCGGCGAGGCGCGGATACCGTTCACCACCGGCATCCTGATCGGCATCGGGGAGACCCGCCGTGAGCGCATCGAATCGCTGCTGGCGATTCGCCGGGTGCACGAACGCTACGGGCACATCCAGGAAATCATCGTGCAGAACTTCCGGGCCAAGCCGGGCACGAAGATGCGCAGTGCCCCGGAGCCCGACCTCGATGAATTGCTATGGACCATCGCCATCGCGCGCATCGTGTTCGGCCCCGAGATGAGCGTCCAAGCGCCGCCGAACCTGAGCCCCGGCGTGTTGAGCCAGATCGTCGCCGCGGGGATCAACGACTGGGGCGGCGTGTCGCCGCTGACGCCGGACTTCGTGAACCCGGAAGCGCCCTGGCCGCATCTCGACGAACTGGCGCGGGAGACGGCCATCGCCGGCAAGGAGCTGCACGAACGGCTGACCATCTATCCCCGCTTCGCCCTCGACGTCGGGACCTGGGTGGACGCCGGGCTTCAGAGCGCGGTACTTGACCGGATCGACGGCGAAGGCCTGCCCCGAACCGACGATTGGTGCCCGGGCGATGAAGCCGCACCGCCGGCTTCGGTGCTTGACCGGATCGGCGCCGAACCCGTTCGCGTGTCCAACGACATCCAGTCGATCCTGGATCGTGCCGCCGCCGAGGAGGACCTCACCGAGAACGAGATCGTGCGCCTGATTCGGGCCCGGGGCGACGACTTCAACGCCGTCGTTCGAGCTGCGGACGCGCTTCGCCAAGCGCAGAACGGCGATACCGTCTCCTACGTCGTCAACCGCAACATCAACTACACCAACATCTGCTATTTCAAGTGCCAGTTCTGCGCGTTCTCGAAGGGCAAACTGGCGGAGAACCTGCGCGGCCGGCCCTACGACCTGAGTCACGAGGAGATCCAGCGCCGTACCCGCGAGGCGTGGGACCGCGGCGGCACCGAAGTGTGTATGCAGGGCGGCATTCATCCCGAATACACCGGCGCGACCTATGTCGACATCCTCCATGCGGTCAAGGAAGCCGTGCCCGAGATGCACATCCACGCATTCTCGCCGCTGGAGGTCTGGCAGGGCGCGGCCACCGCCAACCTACCCCTCGACGAATACCTGGCCGGACTCAAGGAAGCCGGTCTCGGCACGCTGCCCGGGACGGCGGCCGAGATTCTCGACGACGAAGTCCGCGCGGTCATCTGCCCCGACAAGATAAACACCGCGCAGTGGCTCGAAGTCATGGAGACCGCCCACCGTGTGGGCTTCAGAACCACCGCGACGATCATGTACGGCCATGTCGACCAGCCCAAGCACTGGGCCCGGCACCTGATCCGAATCCGCGAGGTGCAGAAACGGACCGGCGGCTTCACCGAGTTCGTGCCCCTGCCCTTCGTCCACATGGAGGCACCCCTCTACCTCAAGGGGCGGGCCCGCCGGGGGCCGACCTTCCGGGAAGCCATCCTCGTTCACTCGGTTGCGCGTTTGGCGCTCAATCCGCACATCACCAACATCCAGGCAAGCTGGGTGAAACTCGGCCACGAAGGCGTACTCGCCGCCCTGAACGCCGGCTGCAACGATCTCGGCGGCACGCTCATGAACGAGAGCATCACCCGGGCTGCCGGCGCCGGCCACGGCCAGGAGACATCCCCCCAACGCATGGTGGCCATGATCGAGGCCGCCGGGCGCAAACCGCGTCAGCGAACGACGGAGTACGACGACGTGGATTCCGCCACGGCGCGGCGCGGCCTGGACGCCGGCGAGCTGGCGATGATCGTCAACACCCCGGCGCGCAAATACGAGCGCAAGCGCACCCACGAACTCGTCAAGAACGAAATCCCGGCCGTCAACGTGGGGTGATGCCGCGTCTTCTGTGGAACGAACCGTTACCCATGGGTTCACCCAATGGGCGGCCGCGCCCCCTACGGTAGGCGGTTTGGGGTGAACAAGGCGTATACCCGGGTGTTGCGCAACTCGCCGTTGGTGCCGCGTTCGTTCGCCTTGAGCGTCGCTTCCCACTCGAAGCCGAGTCGTTCCGCCACCGCGTAGCTGCGCGCATTGAGATCGTCGATGCGGAGTTCGACGCGCTCGGCCGCGAGGGAACGAAACGCCAACTCCGCCATGGCCCGGGCCGCTTCGGTGGCGTAGCCGTGGCCCACTTGGTCGGAACGCAGCCAATAGCCGATCTCGAACATCGGCACCCCCCAGTCCCGGGCCGTTAGACTGCAACAGCCGATGACCCGGCGGCGATGCTTCGGAATCACAAGCGTCGTGAACTCCTCTTCCGACGCGAGCTTGTGTGCCGCCCCCTCGCAGAATGCCCGCGCCTTGTCGAGGTCGTAGGCATCCACCGCCCAGGGCATCCACTGCCGCAGTTCGGGTTGCGACGCCACCACGGCCTTCAACAGCCTGCGCGCGTCACGACGCGATGGCGACCGCAGCACCAGGCGGTCCGTCTCGAGTTGGCTCGGAAACCGCACCATGAGCGGATTCGCTTAGCGGCGCGGTTCTCCGTAGATGTCGAACTCGTCGTAGCAAAGCCAGGACGGGTCGTAGCCTGAAGCCCGGTCGAAGCTCAAGGGGAGAGCCCACGCCGGCTTTATGTCTAGGTCGTAGTCCGCCGGCAGTTCGCCGGACGTGCGCTTCGACAACTCGTCGTGCAGCGGTACCAGAATCCGTGCAAGTTCCCGGGGCATCGGTCCCTTCCCCGACGGGGACGTCTGCGATACTGGGCGCTTGCCCGTCGACTCCTCCCGGCGGAAAGCCGCCCTCGTGTAGTCGGCCTGTTCCTCCTTCTCGGGGTCCGTCATGGCTGCGTTCACCGTTCGCCCAACCGGCACCACGGGGGTGTAGATCCCCTTGGTCAAGGTGTCGGCGGGCTGCAGTCCTTCGGGTAGCGGACCCGCTCCGACGGTGACCTCGCCGTGGTCGCATCGTATCCAGAAACCGCCGTGGGAACCGTCGGGGAACGCATAGCGCGGCGTGTCGGTGAACTCCTCGGCGAAGGTGTACACGATGTTCTTGATTCCGTCGGCGTACTTCTCGCTGGCGGCACGCCTGGACACGATGTGACGCGCGCAACTCACCCACTCCGGTGTCATCCAAACGAACCGCGGCATCGTGCGTTCGGCCATGGCGTCGTGCAGAGACCGGAGCACGGCGGCAAGCGCCGGATGTTCCGGCACGCTGCCGTCGATCTCCCATCTCGACAGCTTCTGCAAACGCGCCTGCGCAGCGGCGACGACCATGGGGTCCCGACCGTGAAACCGGATCCGCCCGAGATTGCTCATGATCGAATGATCGCCCTGGATCTTGAGATCGCATGCCTCGGGGCTTAGTTCGCCCGCATGGACCGAAACGGAGGGCCCACCGAAGTGGGCATGCCAGGCGAGCGAAGCGCCCGCGTGCAGATACGCGGGCGGATTGTGTGCGACCTCGCAAAACGTGAACCGGCCGAGATCGGCGAGTCCGCCCGCGTGTTTCTCGACTGCGGCACCAAGCGCTTGGCCCGCCTGGGCAACCCACTCCTCGGAAGCGAACGTCAGGTCGCCGATGCCGTCGGCCATCGCCGCCAGCACAACCGAATGGTGCCCCGCGTGCATAGATCCCCCAAAGCGTCGTTCGTCGGGCGCGCTAATCCTACACGGGCAGGTAGTGATCAACGAGCAGCAGCACGAAGAGCAACGCCAGGTAGACGATGGAGTACTTGAACGTTGCGATCGGCGCGCGTTCCGTCCCGCGAGGCGGCACACGCTCGTTATTGCCCCGCAGCAGAACCAGTGCGCAGGCAAGAAACCCCGCGCCGAGAAGCAGTGCGCCGGCCAGGTAGACCAACCCGCTCATGCCGATCACGGCGGGCATCACGCTGACCACGCACAGGGCGATGGTGTAGTAGAGGATCTGTCGTCGGGTGTAGGCATCGCCGTGCGTAACGGGCAGCATGGGAACGTCCACCTTCTCGTAGTCGCGCCGCCGGTCGATCGCCAGTGCCCAGAAGTGCGGCGGTGTCCAAACGAAGATGATGAGCAGCAGGACCAGCCCTCCCCACTCGATGGTGTTGGTCACCGCCGTCCAGCCGAAGAGCGGCGGCGCGGCGCCGAACAGGCCACCGATGACGATGTTCTGGGACGTCGCCCGTTTGAGATAGAGGGTGTAGATGAGTCCGTATCCGACCCACGAGGCAAGGTTGAGGACGGCGGTCAGAGGATTGACCCAGAACACCAGGATCGCCATGCCAACGATGCCCAACGCCGCGGCAAAGATGATCCCGGACTTCCGATCCACCCGCCCTTTCGGAATGGGTCGGTTGCGGGTGCGCGCCATGCGGGCGTCGATGCGGGCATCCGCGATATGGTTCACCACGGCGGCGGAGCCGGCAACCAGGGCGATTCCCAAGAGTCCGGTCAGCACGACGGCCAGCGGCGGGGTGCCGGGCGTGGCGAGCAGCATGCCCACTAGCGCGCACAGCAGCATGAGCAGCACCACGCGCGGCTTGGTCAACTCGACGTAGTCCCGCCACGAGGCGTCGGCGGCCGCTTCGCTCACGTCACCACCCCCGGGTCTTGACAGACGTGTCGGCCATCGTTGGGATAGTCCGCGCCACGCGCCACGTCAAAACCGGAGAGAGCAAACCAATGGCCGAATACGTCCCAACCCCCATCAAGTGGGTCCGCGACCAGATCGAACGCTACGAGAAGAGCGGCGGCACCGAGGGCACGGAACTCGGCGGACGCCCGGTGATCGTCGTCACCCACCAGGGCAACAAGACCGGGGCCATCCGCAAGACCGCCCTGATGCGCGTGAAGGACGGCGACAACTACGTGCTGGTCGCGTCCCGGGGCGGCGCGCCCACCAATCCGGTCTGGGTCTACAACCTGCGCGCTGATGCCGACGTCGAAATCCGCGACAAGACGGTTGTCCACCGGATGCGCGTGCGCGAAGTGCTCGACGCCGAGGAGCGGACGCGGGTGTGGGCCCTCGCCGTGGGCGCTTTCCCGCCCTACGAGGAGTACAAGAACAAGACCTCGCGGACGATCCCGGTTTTCGTCGCCGAACCAGCCTGAGGGCCCGGGATCCGGCCGCGGCGCCTGTGCCACGACTCTCCTTGCCCAGGTCCTAGGCCCGGCCCACTGTCGGGCGCCGGTCATGGACGCCCTACGAATGCCGGCGCTGGCCGTGCACATGGTCTGGATTCGATCCACGTCGCTGCCTCACGCAAGACCGGTTCGACCGGTGTCAATCGCATGCTCGCCCTGCTCGGCGTGGTTGGCGTCCGTGAGTCTGCCAACGATATAGCGGCGCAGTTGTTCCGCGAGATCGACACCGAGACCATCGATTCGCAAGTCGCCGACCGCCGATCCCGCCGTAAACACGGTCAATCGCGCGAGGCCGAATCGCCGATCCATGGGGCCGCTGCCCGTCTCCGTGTGCTGCACCCGGTTGAAGGGCACGACGGTCTCGGTACGCCAAAGGACACCAGCCCTGTAGAGGATGTCCTTGTCGCGAACGGCATAGCTGCGCCGCGGCACCTCGATGACCGGCCACGCCAGGGACCACACGGCCCGAACCGCCGCGATGACCCAGGCCGTCGGAAACAGCACCTGCGCACTGGCGAACTGGGGCACGGAGGCGATGAGGATCTGGGCGAAACCCAAGACGACGACAACGACGGCGAAACCCACGAGCTTCTTTGCCTGCAGGCAACGTACAAAGCGTGGGTGCAACGCGTGCCATCCGACTTCCTCCACGCGCGGCAAGGCGTCGGGCGGTATCTCTGGGTTGACGAACATGACCGGGCCGTTCGGGAAGCGCGGCATTATAACGACAATCGAGGCCTGCTCCGGGCTACCGGCAAGCGTTGGGTACCGTCAGCGCTTTGCCAGTGCACGCCTGAGCTCCCGTTCGAAGGCCGAGGGCTGATCGATCCACGCCGCGTGTCCCGCGCGTTCCAGGACGACCAATTCCGCGTTCGGCAAACGCGCCAGGGTCGCCTGCCAGAACGCCCGGTTCACCCGGATATGCTCCTGGTCGCCGTTGATGAAGGTCACCGGGCCGCCGAACGCCTTCAGCGCTTCGGTGTAATCCTTCGCCTGGGGAAAGGTCTTGGCCGTGGCAATACCCACGGCCTCGTTGTAGTAGATGCGGCCACCCTTGAGCTGACGCCAGCGGTCGACGTGGTAGAGGTTTCCCGCCGCGAACCGAATCCGCCACTGCCTCGTCCGGTCCCTGGCCGACAGAACCTCGGCTTCTAGGCCTTCGACCTCAAGCTGCTCCTTGGCGCGCTGTTCGAAGCGTTCCGCGGAGTCGTCGGTCTTGGGGATCGCGAACGCCTCGAACTCGTCCGGGGTCGGGTAGCGAATCGGCAGCGAGCCGGAGAGCACGAGTCCGAGGGCGCCCTGTGGATGGCGCCCGACGTAGTCCATCGCCAACAGGGTGCCAGCCGAATGGGCGACGATACGAACCGCTTCGTCTCCCGCCATTTCCCGTCGCAGCAGTTCGAGGTCCTCGATGTTGTTCTGATGAGAGATGTGCCCCTCATCGCAAGGCGATAGTAGGGCACCCCGTTGGTCGTAGAGCGCTACGCGGTAGTCGGACTCCAAGCTTGCGACCGCGTCGGCCATGTAGCCGTGGCTATGTCCCGGACCGCCGTGGAGCACGATCACGGGCGGACCCTCGCCCCGTTCCACGACATAGAGGGTGCAGTGACCATCGGCGGTATCGAGATACCACTCCTCCCCGGGACTCATGTCTACCCTCCGCTCAATACCATGGCCGCGCGCTCGACTCGGCTTTGAACAGGATGTAGTCGCGCAGGCGACGAGCGGTTGCCAAGTCGATGAAGGGAATCGAGACGTTGCCGGCGGCCAGACCGACGCGGAGCCCGGCGAGAGCCCTGCGCCGCTGCAACGGCGACTGGGTGAGCGCGACATACTGCGCCTTGCGGAACAGGAACGCATCGGTGCGACGTCCCAGGAATCCGGAGCGCACCACCATGCCGTCGTCGTCGTGGCAGTACCCCCAGCGTCGCCAACGTTGCCAGGCAACCACGCCGACCGCCACCACCCACACGAGGCACCATAGCCCTGCAGGGCCGAACAGGATCGATGTCGCAACGGCACCCAATCCCGCCGGCAGGACGCCGCACCAGAGAACCACGGGCCAGATGGCAAAGGGCGACACGGCAACATAACCCGGCGCCGACGGAACCGTCTCCAAGCGTCGCCCTTCGGGGGCGAAGGCGCGACGTTGAATGTCCGCGAGCTCTCGATCCGCCACGAACGGCACCGTGAGCTTGCTGGATTGTTGTGCGATGCGGACGCCAGCGGCCAGGATCTGCATCCGGGAGTGACCAAGCCAGCGCATCGGCAGTCCCTGGACGACACGAAGCCGCTGGATCTTCCCGACCTCGACCACCGTTTCCTTGCGGGTCAGCAAACCCGCCCGGGAGCGCAGGGCGTTGTCCTCTTGCCGAAGTTGGTAGTCGCTGAAGCGGAGGAACGCCGCGACGTTGGAACCCAGGACGAACAAGCCGACGATCCCCAGCAACGAGCCCAGGAGCACCACGGCCACGACGAACCCTCCGAGGTCGACAAGCTCAGTCACCGACGCCTCGATGGTTTCGGCGGCCGCCTTGACCGCATCTTCGAATACCTTGCCGAACGGGGTTGCGAAGGCCACCCCGAGCAACGCCACGCGCAGTGCGCTAGGGTCCGTCAAACCGACTCGCAACAGGTCCGGACTCGTCAGGTGGACGAGAACCTCGGCGTTGTCCCGAGATGCCGTCCTCGACTGCGCTGTGCCGGTCTCGTGGCGAGCGGCGTCGATACGCTGGCGCAGCACCGCAACCAGCTCGGGGCGCACCGCCGGAAGCGCTCCTTCATCGCCCGCCGACCCGGCGGTGTCGAACCGTACCGTCACGAGGCCGAGCATCCTAAAGACAAGCGACTGCTCGGTATTGATTCCCTGGATCCGTTCGAAACGCAGATCCAGTTCGGTCTTCCGCCAGACGCCCTGGCGAACCCGGATCCGCTCGCCGTCGATCGTGAACCGGAAGTACCAATACCGCAGGACTGCCGCCGCGACGATGGCGAACACACCCACGCCGGCCGCCGACACCGCGAGCAGCGGGTGCTGCTTCACCAACACCAACGTCCCCGCCGCCAACGCCGCCAAGTTCGAGAAACTCGATAGCAGCTGTTTCAAGGCGCGGCCAAGAAAGAACAGTACGCCGATCGGTGACGTTCGCCGCCATGCGCCGTCCCCCGCGCTCGCCGGCGCAAGCAACTCGGTCAATCGACGCCCTCGTCGGTTTGCGCCCGCCGCTCCGGCTCCGGCACGGCGGCGAGCATCTTCTCCTCCATTTCCTCCGGGCTGCGCATGTCCGCAAGGTCCAGGCTGAAGTCGGGGCGTTCGGGAGCTTCGATCTTGGTGAGCAGTTCGCGGATCTCTCGGGGCGCGAGGCCCAGCTCGCGAAGTTCGGCGCGGCCAAGTCCATCGACGCCGTCGCGAACCGCGATTCCCCCCTCAGAAGGGCGCAGCAACCTGGCCAATGCCAAGCGCTCGGCGTGGCTCAAGCGCGTTCCCAGCACGTTGTAGTCGAGCCATGCCTCGTAGGCCAGGGGCGCGACTCGTTCAAGCATGCCCGCCATCACACGCCCGTATTCCTGGATTTCCCACTGCGCGTGGTCGTCGACCCGCAAGGTCAGGAAGTGCAGCAGGTTGTGCAGGTCAATCTTCCAATACCACTGGGTATAGGTGGACAGCGGCAGGTCGATGCGGGCGAGTTCCCGGGCGACATCCTCCGCCAACAGCCAGCCGTAGGTGTCCGAGGCATGGTCGCGCAGTTGCTGCCAACGCTCGACGGCTGCGGCGTAGATCTCGGGCGATGCCGGATCCGCCTCCCGGCCCTGGTTGTTGACGCTGCTCTGGTGCGCGAAGTGCGCATGGGGCGGTTCGTAGAAGAGCAGCGGCAGCAAGCTGTAGCGCGCACTGTATTCGTTCACCGAGGCGGTGCGGTGGCGCACCCATTGGCGGGCCACGAACATCGGCATGGAGCAGTGGAACTTGAACTCCACCATCTCGCTGGGCGTCGTGTGAGCGTGGCGTTGCAGGTAGCGGATGAGCCCGCGGGTCTGGCTGACGCGGCGCGTACCCGCACCGTAGCTGACCCTGGCCGCCCGCTCGATGTCGTCGTCGGTGCCCATGTAGTCGACCAAGGCCACGAAGCCGTGGTCGAGCACCGGGAAGTAGCCGCCGAGAATCTCCTCGGCCCCGGGCGCGATGGGTCGCTTGGTGTGCATCGCGGGATCGTTCGAACCGTGTTGGCGGGACAGTAGCACGGTGAAGGCCGGCGATGCGCGACCGACTCGAAGCCGTTGAATCCACCGCCGACAAACTTGCCAACTTCAACTTGCGCGCACCTGTCGTGGCCATGACAATCCCACGACCCACGTACACGCCGCGAGGTCCGGCACCCAATCGGTCCGGTCATGCAATGACACCTAGATTCAAACGCATCTCGATGGGCGCCTGCATTGCCGTATTGGCAACGCATTTCAGCCTTGCCGTGTCGGCTGCCGAACGACGTACGGAATACTCCACCGTTGACTTGATCGCCGAGACGGCGAGCCTCCCGGCGGACGGCGGTGCCGTCACTCTCGGCATCTACCTGAAACCGGACCCCAAGTGGCACGCGTACTGGATCAACCCGGGCGATGCGGGCAAGGAGGTGTCGATCCGCTGGACGCTGCCCGAGGGTTTCGAAGCGGGCGAGCTTTCCTACCCCGCACCCCACGTCATTCCTTTCGACATCTTCAACACGTACGGTTTCGACGAAGCCATCCTCCTGCTCGCGGGTGTCAACGTACCGGCGCTCGAAGCTGCCGACGACATCGAGTTGAAGGGCCGCGCCAGTTGGGTCGTCTGCGACGACGAGCTTTGCGTTCCCGAGCGGGCCGAGCTGTCCATCACCCTGCCCGTGGGCGACGGGGGCACCGATCCGGACAATGCGCCGCGTTTCGAGGCGGCGCGAGCGAAGCAGCCGCAGCCCGTCGACTGGCCGGCACGGTTCGAGGTGGTCGATGGCAACGTCAACGTCGGTGTCGCCCTGCCCCATGCCGCGATGGACCCGTACCTGTTCGTCGCCACCAAGCGGCTTGTTCGCTACGACGACCAATCGAGTGCCGAGACGCCATTCGGGCTGCAATTCTCCACAGCGGCCGGGACCAAGGCGGATCGGATCGAGGAGACGAAGGCCGTCCTCCGCTATCGGGACGCCGACGGTGCGGAACAAAGCGTGCTGCTCGACGTCACCAAGTCGGACGGTGCCCTTGCGGACGCAATGGCAGCCGCCGGGCCGGTCGCGTCAGGCGGCATGGGAGGCGTCGGCGGAATCGGATCCACCGGCATGGGACTCGTCACGGCGATCTTCTTCGGCCTGCTCGGCGGGATCATTCTGAACCTGATGCCGTGCGTGTTTCCCATCCTCAGCATGAAGGCTCTGGGCCTCGTGGAGCTGTCGGGTGCCGATCGCCAGACCGCGCGGTCGAGCGGCATCTTCTACACCGTTGGCATCCTCGTCGCCTTCGCGGCCATCGCGATCGCATTAATTGTCCTTCGGGAAGCCGGCAGTGCGGCGGGATGGGGTTTCCAGATGCAATCGCCGCTCGTCAACCTCTCCTTGGGCTTGCTGATGGTCGCCATCGCGTTGAACCTCTCGGGGATCTACGAGTTCGGCCTGCGCTTCATGGGCGCGGGCCAGTCGCTGACCGCGGACGACTCCAAGGGCGAGCGCAGGAAGGCGTTCTTCACGGGCTTGTTGGCCGTGGTCGTCGCCACGCCTTGCACGGCGCCTTTCATGGCGGGCGCGCTCGGCTACGCATTGGCGCAGCCGGCCGTGGTCGCCATGGCGGTGTTCCTCGCACTTGGGCTTGGTCTGGCGCTGCCCTACCTGCTGTTGTCGTATGCGCCCGGACTCGGGCGGTGGTTGCCGAAGCCCGGGCCGTGGATGGCGAAGCTGCGCGGGATCCTCGCGTTCCCGATGCTGCTGACCGCGCTGTGGTTGTTCTGGATCGTCGGCCGGCAGCTTGGCGCATCGTCCATGGCCGTTGCGTTGCTCGCGGGCTTGTTGCTCGCCTTCGCGTTATGGGCCTACGGACAGGCGGCAGCCGCCAAGTTCCGCATGGCATGGCATGGAACGGCCATCGCCGGGCTCATCGCGTGCGTCGTCGCCAGCGTCAACGTGGAGGACTACCGCGATGAACCGCAAATTGCCGGCGACGCCTCCGCCGGGACCCTCGGCAAGCTGGACCTCGAACACTTCAGTCCCGATCGGGTTCTGGGCTATATCGACGAAGGGCAACCCGTATTCGTCTATTTCACCGCCGATTGGTGCTTGAGCTGCAAGGCCAACGAGCGGGCCGCGCTGGCGACGGACGCGGTCGGCGACGCGATGAACGAACGCGGCATCAAGGTCGTCGAAGCCGATTGGACCTCGGAAGACCCGACCATCACCGAATGGCTCGAGAAGTACGACCGGGTCGGGGTTCCTCTCTACCTCTACTTCCCGAAGGGCTCGACAGCCGAGACCGCTGCCGTGCTTCCCCAGCTTCTCCTGCCGCAGATCGTCATCGATGCCATCGACGCAGCCGACAACGCGGCAACGGTGGCACTGGCCGACTACGGGCCGGTGCAGACCTACCTCGACCTCGACGAGGTGTGGCACGAAATCGAGGACGAGATCCGTGCATCGGATGCCTCCAAAGCGGAGAAGGACCGCCGCCGGGAGGAGGAGCGCGGCCCCCATCCGGACATCGAACCGGCAACGGCGGCCGCGCGGGCCATCGTCGCGCAGGACGGCGAACACGAGCGGACGGTGGATGCGGCCGTTTTCCTGGTTGAACACACCGCCAACGCCGACGACATGGAGGTCGGCGCCCTTGCGCTCATGCGCCATGCCCCGGTGCACGAGGACTGGCCGCTCCTGTTGTGGAATCTCGACTTCCGTGCGGACCCCGGCGAGAAGGAGAGCATCGACGCGCTCTTCGACACGATCGCCAAGGAATCGTCCAACCCGGTGCATCGCGCGGCTGCAAGGTATTTCCAGGCGTCGCGCCACATGCGCCAGGTCAACGACATCAAGACGGGGCCGGAGGATCGCGAAAGGCACCGCGCCGCCGCGTTCGCCACGGCGAAGGGCTTGAGCAGCGGCATCGAGAACGAACCCTTCACGACCCGTCGCGACCGCGACCCCATCACCCTGGCCGAGGCGGAAGCGAACCTGCTGACGAGCTTCGGCTTCGCCGTGGGCGGCAAGCTGCCGGACGTAACGGCAGCGGGCCTCGACGGTGCCGAGGACGCGTTCTCGAGCTACGCCGACCAGGTCGTGCTGCTCGACTTCTGGGCAACCTGGTGCGGTCCCTGCGTTGCGTCGCTGCCCAAGCTGCGCGAGTTGGACGAGTCGCTGCCCGACGAAGGGTTCGAGATTCTCTCCATCAGCGTGGACGAGAGAGTCGACACGGTCACCGAATTCCAGGTCGACGAGCCGATGCCGTGGGCGAACTGGCACATCGGGCCGAAGAGCGACATCCTGAAGACGTGGGTGGTCCGGGGCTATCCGACGTACCTTCTGGTTGACGCCGACGGCACGGTCCTCGCCCGGACGCACGATTTGAACGACGACCTGACGGCGCTCATCGAACGCACCGTCAACGGTATGGCCAGCTAGCGGTACCGTGGCCGTTGCCGGTGTCGTGGGCGAGCCGCGCATAATGCACGCGTTCGGGTTCAAGGTCGTGGAATCGGCGTCAAAGGGCGTCGCGATGGCTCCGCTCCGCGACCGGGACAACGCCGCCAAGTACCGGAGCCTCGGCAGGAGCGTTCACCGGGTCGCGGTAGAGTTCAGCCGCAAGACACGCAACCTTGACGGCTTCGAGGTGGCTTCCGGGCAACCATGACCAGCTACTTCATTCGCCGTTTTCTGCTTATCATCCCGACGTTCATCGGGGTCACCATCCTGGTGTTCACGCTCACCCGACTCGTGCCGGGGGGGCCCATCGAGCGGATGCTCAGCGAAGCCGCGCTGGCAAGCGCGGGCGAGACCAGCACCGTCTCGGACTACGACGGCCGCGGCGGCAGCATGCTGTCGGACGAGCAACTCGCGGACCTGGAGGCCTACTACGGATTCGACAAGCCCGTGGTCGTCGGGTATTTCGAATGGCTCGGCAAGGTGCTCGTTCTCGATCTCGGCCGCTCCACGCGCTACAACGACCCCGTCTGGGAGACCATCCGGGATCGGTTGCCGGTATCGATCTTCTACGGCGTTTGCACGCTGATCATCACCTACGGGGTGTGCATACCCCTCGGCATCTACAAGGCGATACGCCACAAGTCGGTCTTCGACAACCTAACCTCCGCCGTCGTCTTCGCGGGCTACGCCATACCGAACTATGTCGTGGCGATCTTCCTGCTGACGGCATTCGCGGCCAACCTCGAATGGTTTCCCTTGGGCGGCTTCGTGAGCGACGACTTCGCCGACTTCACGCTCATGGAGAAGATTGCGGACCTGTTCAACCACGCAGCGCTGCCCCTGATCGCCTATGTCGCGGGATCCTTCGCCTTTACCACGATGCTCATGAAGAACTCGCTGATGGACAACCTCGCCGCCGAATACGTGCGTACCGCGGTCGCCAAGGGGCTGGATTTCAGGCGTGCGATCTTCGGACACGCGTTCCGCAACAGCCTCATACCCATTGCGACCTCGTTCGGGAACAACATTTCGCTGATCATCACCGGTTCCTTCCTGATCGAGAAGATCTTCAACATCGACGGCTTCGGGTTGCTCGGCTTCGAGTCCCTCGTCGAGCGCGACTATCCGGTGGTGATGGGCATTCTCGTGATCTCCGCCCTGCTGTTTCTGATCGGCAACATCCTCTCCGACATCTGCGTCGCGATCGTAGACCCGCGGGTGAAGTTCGGCAGCGGGGAGTCCGGTCAATGAACGTCCTCGCCAGTCGTCTCAAGGGAAAGTTCACGCTCGACCCGCTCACCGTCAAGCAGTTCAAGCGGTTCCGGTCCATCAAGCGGGGCTTCTACTCGGCCGTCGTCCTCGGGGTCATGATCGTGATGTCCTTCGGTGCCGAACTGCTCGTGAACAGCCGTGCCCTCGTCGTCTCCTACCAGGGCGAGCTTTTCTTCCCCACCTACGGCGACATCATTCCGGGCCGTACGTTCGGCCTCGACTACGACTACGAGACGGACTACCGGGACCTCGACGGCCTCTTGCAGGAACGCGGTGGCGACGACTGGGTCCTGATGCCAGTTGTCCCCTACGACGCGCTGGAGAACGATTTGCAGCCCGGCGTGTATCCACCCTACGCGCCATCCCTAGCGAGCGGCCACTACCTCGGCACCGACTCGACCGGCCGCGACGTGCTCGCGCGGTTGATCTACGGGTTCCGCATCGCGTTCGCGTTTTCGTTCCTGCTACTGCTTTGCAACTACCTGATCGGAATCGCCGTGGGCTGCGCCATGGGATTCTGGGGCGGCTTGTTCGACCTGATCTTCCAGCGCGTGATCGAGATCTGGAACCTGGTGCCGACCCTCTACGTCATCATGATCGTCGCGAGCATCGTAGTACCGACCTTCTGGACCCTGGCCGCAGTCATGGTGCTGTTGGGCTGGACCGCGATGACCTGGAACATGCGCACGTCCACCTACAAGGAGAAGTCCCGGGAGTACGTGCTGGCGGCACGCGCACTCGGCGCGTCGAACCCGCGCATGATCGGCAGTCACGTCATTCCGAACACGATCTCGGTGATCGTGACCTTCATTCCGTTCTCCATCGCCGGCGGCATCACCCTGTTGACGGCGCTCGACTACTTAGGCTTCGGCCTGCCGCCGCCGACGCCGAGTTGGGGCGAACTCCTGTCCCAAGGAACGAGCCACCTCGGATCCCCGTGGATCGTGTATTCCGTGGTCATTGCCATCGGCCTGGTGCTGGTGATGGTGAACTACATCGGCGAAGCGATCCGGGAAGCGTTCGATCCCAAGAAGTTCACGTACTACGAATAGGAGCGATAGGGGGGAGACCATGGCGTTACGGCGAGAACGACAGTGCACGAGCGACCGCAAGGGTCGCCCCTATGCGGTCTTGAGGGCCGGGAGCGTCGTCGGCGCGCTACTCGTCGCAGGTTGCGGGACCGAAACACCGTCGGTGTTCCAGGCGCCCGTCGAAACCGAGCAGGTACCCACGCGAACGGGCGTCGTGCTGCCGCCCATCGAGGTGCAGGAGGGCGACGGTTTGCCCGAGGCCCTGCCCGACGATCTCGTCTGGATCACCAACGAAGAAGACCCGCTATACGCCTCGCCGCAAGCCAAGCGCGGCGGCACGCTGCGGACCACCATCCTGAGCTTCCCGCTCACCCTTCGCCGAGTCGGGCCGGATTCCAATGGATCGTTCGCGGGCTATATCCGCCCCAACCAGTTCGGCCCGATCGCGCTCCACCCCCAAACACGGCGACCGATTCCCGCGCTTGCGACGCACTGGGCCTTCGGTGCCGACGGACGCAGCATCTACTACAGGCTGAACCCCGAGGCCCGCTGGTCCGACGGCGTGCCGGTCACCGCGGACGACTTCGTCTACGCCGTGCAGTTCATGCGTTCGGAGGAGATCGTCGCGCCCTGGTACAACAACTACTACACCGAGCGCATCCGGGACGTGAAGCGCTACGACGACCTCACCTACGCCATCCAGGGCGCGAGTCCCATGCCAGGCGGCGAGATGCACGCCACGTACTCATTCGGTCCCCAGCCTAGGCACTTCCACGTCCTGACCGACAACTGGGTCGCCGAGTTCAACTGGGAGATCGAGCCCAACACGGGTCCCTACGAGATCAGCGAGGTCCGCAAGGGCAAGTACATCGTGATGGAGCGCAAGGACGACTGGTGGGGTGACGATCTCAAGTATTTCAAGCACCGGTTCAATCCCGACCGGATCCACGTCAAGGTGATCCGGGACGCCAACGTCGCCTTTCAACACTTCCTGAAGGGCGAACTGGATACTTTCGGGTTGACCCTGCCGTCCTACTGGCACGACAAGGCCACCGGCGAGCCGTTCGACAAGGGCTATATCGCCAAGTACTGGTTCTACAGCGAGATCCCGGCGGCGTCCGGCATGTACCTCAACTCGGAAGATCCACTGCTCGCCGATGAACACATACGCTTCGGACTGGCGCACTCGATGAACTTCGACCACGTCATCGAGACGGTGCTGCGGGGAGACTACGAACGCCTGTCGACCTTCCAGATCGGCTTCGGCGATTACGACAACCACGACATCAAACCGCGGGAGTGGGATCTCGACAAGGCCGACGCCTACTTCGCCGCCGCCGGCTTCGACACTCGCGGCGGTGACGGTATTCGCATAAGGGAGGACGGCCAACGGCTCTCCTTCAAGGTGACCTACGGATGGCCGGAACACACGGAACGCCTGGTCGTCCTGCAGGAAGAGGCCACGAAGGCCGGCGTGGAGCTTCAATTAGACCTGCTCGACAGCGCGGGTTCCTTCAAGAAGATGCGTGAGAAGAAACATCAGATCGCGTGGATGGGTTGGGCGGCCGGCGGATTGTCGCCCGGCTATTGGGAGCACTTCCACTCGGTGAATGCGGGCAAACCCCAGACCAACAACCTAACCAACCACGCCAATCCGGAGATGGACCCCCTGATCATGGCGTACCGGGTATCCGCGACCCTCGAGGAACGTGTGGCGCTGGCACGGCGCCTGGAGCAGATGGTTCACGACTCCGGCGTCGTCATTCCGACCTTCCGGGTACCCTATACCCGGGCCGGCGCGTGGCGCTGGGTCAAGTTGCCGGATTGGCTGGGAACCCGTACCGCCGCGTCGCTTGTCAGCCCCTTCGCAGACACCGGGGGGTTCTCCGGGGGCGGACTGTTCTGGATCGACGTCGACGAAAAACGGCGCATCCGCGAGGCCAAGGACGAGGGCCGGGCGTTCGAACCCGTCACCATCGTCAATACCGACTACCGCCGGAAACAGGCAGGCTGAGGCTGTGATTGCTACGAGGTTCGTCGCCTGGGGTCTCGCCCTCGTCATCGCCGGGTGCGGCGTCGAGTCCAACGTCTATGAGGAGCTCGGCCAACCCGCCGAGGCGCAAGTGGCCACCGGGGTGGAACTGCCGCCCATCGAGGTCCAAGAAGGCGACGGCTTGCCGGACGAGTTACCGCAGGGCCTAGTCTGGGAGACGAATGAAGAAGATCCTGTGTTCGCGTCCGCCGACGCCAAGCGGGGCGGCACGTTCCGGACCTTTATCGCCGGTTTTCCGCTCACCCTGCGTCGCGTAGGCCCCGACTCGAACGGATCCTTCGCGGGCTACCTGCGCCCCAACCATTTCGGTCCGGTCGCACTTCATCCCGACACGCGGCGCGCGATCCCCGCCCTCGCCACGCACTGGGCGTTCGGCGACGACGGACGCAGCATCTACTACAAACTGAATCCCGAGGCCCGCTGGTCGGACGGCATCCCGGTCACCGCCGACGATTTCGTGTTCGCCGTGCAATTCATGCGCTCGGCGGAGATCGTCGCGCCCTGGTACAACGAGTACTACACAGAACGCATCCGGGACGTGAAGCGCTACGACGACCTGACCTACGGCGTGCAGGGGGCGAATCCCAAGCCCGGTGCCGAAATGCACGCCACCTACGGGTTCGGGCCGGTGGCGCGGCATTTCCACGTGCTGACGGACGATTGGGTGGCCGAGGCCAATTGGGACATCGAACCGAACACCGGTCCATACCAGGTCGGCGAAGTCCGCAAGGGCAAGTACATCGTCATGGAGCGCAAGGCCGACTGGTGGGGCGACGAGTCCAAGTACTTCAAGCACCGGTTCAACCCGGATCGCATCCGCACGCGGGTGATCCGGGACCCCAACGTGGCGTTCCAGCATTTCCTGAAGGGCGAGTTGGACACCTACGGGCTGGTCCTGCCGCAGTATTGGCACGACAAGGCCACGGGCGAGGAGTTCGACAAGGGCTACATCAAGAAGTACTGGTTCTACAGCGAAATACCCGAGTCCGCCGGCATGTACCTGAACACGGCAGACCCCGTTCTCGCCGACGAGCGCGTCCGCTTCGGCCTCGCCCACGCCATGAACTTCGACCGCGTCATCGCCACGGTCCTGCGGGGCGACTACGAACGTCTGCCCACCGTGCAGGCAGGCTTCGGCGACTACGACAACCTCGACATCGAACCCCGGGAGTTCGACATCGACAAGGCCGGCGCGTACTTCGATGCCGCCGGTTTCGACACCCGAGGCGGCGACGGCATCCGGATCCGGGACGGCCAGCGGCTCACGCTCAAGATCACCTACGGCAATCCGCTGCACACCGAACGGCTGGTAGTGTTGCAGGAAGAAGCGAAAAAGTCCGGCGTGGAACTCGAACTGGACCTGCTCGACGGCCCCGGATCTTTCAAGAAGATGCGGGAAAAGAAACACCAGATCGCCTGGACGGGTTGGGCCGTCGGCGGACTGGCGCCGACGTTCTGGAGCTTCTTCCATTCCTCCGGCGCCAACGTGCCCCAGCGCAACAACTTCGCGAATTTCGCGAGCCGCGAAATGGACCGTTTGATCGACGCCTACCGCGCATCGGCAACCAAGGCCGAACGGGTAGAACTGACGCGCGCGATCGAACAGGTCGTCTACGACGCCGGCATCGTGATACCGACCTTCCGGGTTCCCTACACGCGCGCCGGCGCGTGGCGTTGGATCAAGCTACCCGAGGGCCTGGCGACCCGTACGTCCGGTTCCCTGTTCAGCCCGTTCGAGGGTTCCGGCGGCTTCTCGGGCGGTGGGTTGTTCTGGATCGACATCGAGGCGAAGCGGGAGACCCGGGACGCCAAGAAACGGGGCCGCGCCTTCGAACCGGCCACCATCGTCAACACGGACTACCGCGTCCGTTCCGCAGGCTGACCCCATGGCGCTCCTAGAAATCGACCAGCTTTCCGTCGCCTTCGACACCGAGGGCGACACGGTGACCGTGGTCGACCGGGTCGGCTTCGACGTCGAGGCCGGCGAGACGCTCGGCATCGTCGGCGAGTCGGGTTGCGGCAAGAGCGTCACCGCGCTAACGATCATGGGCCTCCTCCCCAAGCCGTCTGGACGTGTCCAGGGTGGCGACATCCGATTCAGAGGCGAGAGCCTGCCCAACCTCCCGCCCGAGCGCATGCGGGACATCCGGGGCAACCGCATCGCGATGATCTTCCAGGAACCCATGACCGCGTTGAACCCGGTCCACCGCATAGGGCGTCAACTCGCGGAGACCTACGCGCTGCACCAAGCCGACCTGCCGGACGAGGCGGTCTACCGCCGCACCCTCGGACTGCTCGAACAGGTGGGTATTCCCGCCCCCGAGCAGCGTCTGCGCGAATACCCGCACCAACTCTCCGGCGGGATGCGTCAGCGCGTGATGATCGCCATCGCATTGGCCAGCAAGCCGGACATACTGATCGCCGACGAGCCGACCACCGCCCTCGACGTGACCATCCAGGCGCAGATCCTCGAACTGCTGCGCGAGCTACAACGCGAAACCGGCATGGCGATCATCTTCATCACCCACGACCTCGGCGTCATCGCCGAACTCTGTTCGCGCGTGGTGGTCATGTACGCCGGCCGAGTGGCCGAACAGGCGCCCATCGAGCAACTCTTCGCCCATCCCGTGCATCCCTACACGCGCGGCCTCCTGGCATCGATCCCCCGTCTCGAGGACGAACCCAAGACGATGCTGACCACGATCCCCGGTGTGGTTCCCAGCATCGAGGAGCTGCCGAGCGGCTGCCGCTTTGCCAACCGTTGTCCGTACGTCAAGGATCTCTGCAACCGGGATGCGCCGGAGCTCCTCGCGGCATCGCAGGGACACCAGGTTGCCTGCCACCGTTGGCGCGAAGTCGATGCCGTCGCCTTGGAGAAGTGGGGATCATGAGCACCGGTTCCAACGAGCCACTGCTGCGCGTGCGAGGACTCACCAAGCACTTCCCCGTACGCAGCGGCATCTTCCTGCGCACGACCGGCCACGTTCACGCCGTGGACGACGTGTCCTTCGACCTCGACATCGGGGAGACCGTCGGCCTGGTTGGCGAATCGGGCTGCGGCAAGAGCACCGTCGGCAAGACGCTGCTCCGCCTGCACGAACCCACGGCCGGCCAAGTGGTTTTCGAGGGGCGCGACATCACCACCATGGGGCGCAAGGCGTTGCGGCAATTGCGGCGGGATATCCAGATCATCCTGCAGGATCCGTTCGAGTCGCTGAACGCCCGGCATACGGTGGGCAAGATCCTCGAGGAACCCTTCGTGATCCATCGCCTGGGCACGCCCCAGGAACGGCGCCGCTGGGCCGCGGAACTACTCGAACGCGTGGGCTTGAGCCCTGCGGCCGCGAGCCGCTTCCCGCACGAGTTCTCCGGCGGCCAGCGCCAGCGCATCGGCATCGCCCGTGCCATCGCGCTCAGGCCGAAGCTCATCGTCTGCGACGAGGCCGTCTCCGCCCTCGACGTCTCGATCCAATCCCAGATCATCAACCTGCTGCTCGACCTGCAGCGGGAAATGCACTTGGCGCTCATCTTCATCGCCCACGATCTGGCCGTAGTCAAGCACGTCTCCGACCGCATCGCCGTCATGTACCTCGGCGAGGTGGTCGAGACCGCCACGGCGCACGACATCTACGCCTCGCCGCGGCACCCCTACACCCAGGCACTGATCTCCGCGATCCCGCTACCGGATCCCACCGCAGACCGCGACCGCGTGGTCCTGGTGGGCGACGTGCCCTCCCCCATCCACCCCCCGAGCGGCTGCCGGTTCCACACCCGATGCCGCCACGCCCGGGACGATTGCCGGCAGAGAAAGCCCGAACTGGATTCGTTGCGGGACGGGGCGTCGGTGGCTTGTCACTATTGGCGGGGATTGTCCTAGTGTCGTGAACATCAAGTCGTCGGCAATTCGCGGGTCGGCTTCTTTGATGGTAGGTATACGCACGTTGTCCGTTGCTACCCGCGTGCATGCGCGGCGTGGGCTTCTCCATCGGCGCGCTCGCTGGAAACGGGAAAGGGCCTCCGGCAGGTTCGCTGCCGCAATGTTGACAGCCGAGCCATTGTGGCTAACATGGCTCGTATGAAGGAGATTGCCGCTAGAGATGCCAAGAATCGGTTCGGTCAGCTGCTCGATGCGGCGCAACGTGCTCCGGTGCGGGTGACCAAGAACGGTCGCGGCATCACCGTGATGCTGTCGGTGGACTACTACGAGCGACTCCGCGGAGTGGCGTGGGACCGTCTCACGTCCGCTATGGACGCGATGGCCGAAGAAGCCGAGGCAAGGGGTTTGACGGACGCCAAGCTTGCCGAGCTTCTTGCCGATGAGAGTTGACCGAGCGGTTGTCGACACAAACGTCCTGATCAGCGCGGCCCTCCGATCATCCGGCGCGCCGCGTCGCGTGGTCGAGACGATTCGTGACAACAACGCCTCGTTGCTGTTCTCCGATGACACCTTCGTGGAACTTCAAACTCGCATTCGTCGGCCAAAGTTCGACCGGTACGTCAGCACAAGCCATCGAGACGAATACTTGCTGCAGCTACTCGTCGCGTCCGAATGGGTGTCGATAACAGGGGCTCGGCTCGGATGCCGGGACCCTGACGACGACAAGATGCTAGAAACGGCGATCATGGGCGAAGCCGACTACCTAGTCACCGGAGACCGCGCTCTCTTGGACATGTCGCCGTTTCAAGGCATTCCGATCCTGACGCCGACCGCCTTCCTTTGCGAAACCGTCGACAATACCGGCGCCCATTGAACTCGACGGGCCCGTACCACGGCAGTTGCCGTCCGATCCGCAACCCGACACACTCATTGATTGGTACGGCTTGGTCCAACTCGATGCGCCACACCCGTTCCCGCTGTGGAGTCACTCTCCTCGCCTGCCTGCTCGCGGCTGCCGCCTCCGGTGCTGGCGTGGCGCCCGAAACGGTCTCGACGACACAACTGGGCCCTGCCGCGCCCACGTGGTTCGTGGTGAAGGCCGGGCTTGGGGCCGGCTACGTCTTCGACGCCGCCGACGGCGAGATGATCGGCACATTGTCCCTTACGCCATGGACACCCACGGTACGCCGCCATGCCGGACGCGGCGAAATCTACGCCGCGGAAACCCACTACTCCCGACGGCACGACGGCGAGCGCACGGATGTGCTGCGCATCTATGCCCACGAAACCCTCTCGCCCGTGGGCGAGATCGCCATCCCGAACAAGATCGCCGCCCTGCATCGCCACTACTTGGGAGTCCTATCCGGCGGTCGTTTCGTCACGGTCTTCAACATGACGCCCGCGCAGTCGGTGTCCGTCGTGGACGTGGAGAACCGCCGCTTCGTCGGCGAGATCTCGACGGCCGGTTGCGCAGTCACCCTGCCAACGGGCGATCGCGGTTTCCTGATGATGTGCGGGGACGGAACGTTGCAGTGGATCGGGCTCGACGAGGACGGCACCGAATCCGCCCGGGTGCGCAGTGCGCCCTTCTTCTCGGTAGAGGACGACCCGCTATTCGACGATCCGACGCCGACACCTGCGGGATGGCAGTTCCTGAGCTTCGCCGGTGTGACCATGGAAGCCGTTGTCGAAAACGGCGAGATCGTGATCGGGAAGTCGTGGTCGATACTGGGCAAGGACGACGAAGGTTGGCGGCCGGGCGGCGGCCAACCCGCCACCTTTCACGCGGGAAACGATCTGCTCGTCGTCCTGATGCATCAGGGTGGCGTCGACACCCAGGATCAGGACGGCACCGAAGCCTGGGTCCTTGACCGCAGTACCCAGCGTCGGATCGGTCGCATCACGTTCGAGGCCCCGGCCTCCGCGTTGCTGGTCGTCGAGGACAACGAGCCGGCGTTGCTCGCGGCCATCGGCGGCAGCGTCCATGTCTTCGACCTTGCCACCGGCGTCCGACAACGTGTCGTCCAGACGAACCAAGGCGGCTCGCTGCTGCGTTATTGAGGGCCAGATGGAAGGTTCGCCAATGATCGCTGCCGCTGCCGGGTTCGCATTGCTGTTGGGATTGAGCTCGTGGCGCAAGCTCCGGGGCCTCGAAGGATTCCTAGCGGTTTTGGCGGACTATCGACTGGTGCCCGGTTGGGGATTGCGACCGGCAGCGCTCGCAATCGCCTCGTGTGAAGGCGCGCTGGCAGGGATCTGGCTGGTCAGTCCGTGGCTCGTTGAAGCAACGACTGTAGCCGGTGTCGGCACGGCGCTGTTGATGGCCGGGTACGGCGGTGCAATCACGCTCAACCTGCTACGGGGCCGATCCTGGATCGATTGCGGTTGCGGTGGTGGCGAGCAACTCTCGTGGATCCTGGTCGTACGCAACCTGGCGCTTACCGGTTTCGCCTTGCTGCCCCTCGCGATCATCGACACAGCCCCGCCGAATTGGGCGGATCTGGCGCTGTCCGTGCCGATCCTCGCGGTAGCCTCATTCCTGTACCTCGCAACACGCGCGCTGCTCGAGAACGCAGCAGCCATGCGCCCCTTGAGCGAGGCACCAGGGTGAACGCCGCTTTGGTGCTCGACATCGTGCTATGGGCGCTCGTCGGCCTCCTGTCAATCGCCGTGCTCGCGCTGGCGCGGCAAGTGGGCGTGTTGAACCAGCGCGTGTCCCCCGCCGGTGCGCTGACGCCTACTGCCGGGCCGAAGGTCGGCGAAATCACCGAGGTCACCCAGACCGATGACCTGGACGGTACGCGGCAACGCATCGGCGGTCCCACGTCGGAACGAACCACGCTCGTGTTGTTTATCTCCCCGACCTGTCCCGTGTGCAAAGCGCTGCTTCCCGGCGCGAGGTCGCTGGCCGCCTCGGAACGCCTGCGGCTGGTCTTCGCCAGCGACGGCTTCGACGCGGCCCGGCACCGCGCGTTTTCGGCGGATGTCGGGATTCGGCGCTACCCGTACGTGATCTCCCAAGAGCTCGGCCTTCGCTACGGTGTGAGCCGGCTGCCGTTCGCCGTGCTGATCGGCGCCGATGGCGTACTGCTCGGCCGCGGTCTGGTGAACACCCGGGAGCACCTCGAGAGCTTGATGGAGTCCTGGCGCAGCGGCGTTGCCACGTTGCAGGACTTCGTTCGCTCGCCTGTCCACGACGTCCCGGACGCAACAACGAAGGAGATTTCATGAGGCGCACGGATCCTGGTGCCACCCTTGGGCGTTGGTTCGATGCGGCAACGCGACGCGCCACCGCGGGTCTCGCCGAGCGCACCTCTCGCCGAGGGTTCATCGGTCGCGTTGGTGCCGTGCTCGCCGGGTCCGGCGCGTTGCCTCTGCTGCCGGTAGCTCGAGCGTTCGGCGCTGAGGAAGCCGACGCGACCGGTGCCGAGGAGGTCGACGGGGATGAGGTCGAGCATCTAAGCGAGTTCGGCGATCCCAAGTCCTGCGACTATTGGCGCTATTGCGCGTTGGGCGGCACGCTTTGCGCCTGCTGCGGCGGTGGTCCGAGCAAATGCCCGCCCGGCGCTCAACCGTCGCCGGTGACCTGGATCGGCACCTGCCGAAACCCCGTGGACGGCAAGCAGTACCTGATCTCCTACAACGACTGCTGCGGCAAAGCAGTCTGTCCCCGCTGTTTCTGTCACCGCACCGAAGGCGCCAAACCGGTCTATTTCCCGAGCAAGAGCAGCAACGTACTGTGGTGCTTCGGCGTCGACAGCAACGCCTACCACTGCACGTTGGCGACGGTGATCGGCGAGGCACCGGACGAAGCGCCGGCCCCGAAGGCCGAAGAATCCCCCACACACGAATGAGTGCCAATACGACACGGCCAAGGTTTACATCGCCGATAGCGAGCTTGACGATTTTCATGGCGTGCGCCGTCGCCGAAGCGGCCCCGGGGCGCGCGGACGAGGACGCAGCAGCCCGTTTCGACTACCTCCTGCACTGCTCCGGTTGTCACCGCACGGACGGCCGAGGATCCGCCCCCGACGTCCCGTCGCTCCGCGGGCCGGTGGGATCGCTGGTGGGAACTCCCGAAGGCCGTGAGTACATCGCCCGCGTTCCCGAGGTCGCGCAGTCGCCCCTCGACGACGAGGATCTCGCAAGGCTCTTGAACTGGGTGTTGCGGGAATTCAACGCCAAAACGCTCCCGCCCCGATTTCGCCCTCTGGATGGCGACGAGGTGGGGGCAGCCCGCGCGCGAATCCTCACCGACCCGTTGCGCGCCCGAGCCGCGATCAACAGCACTTACGCGCCAAAGGCCCCGGCGGCAGAGGAGGAAAGCGAACCATTCCTTCGCGGTGTTGAATAGCTCCCGGTGGCCGCGGTATTGACTGCCCTTCAGCGCACCCAGATAATCGCGCGCCTCGGCTGAGAATCTCCCTAGCGAGCACTACGCGAGACCTTCCGGAGTATCCCTTTTCGACCCCTATGGGTCTTTCCTGGCCAATGTCGATTTGGATGGACACTGTGCAGTTCCTTCGCCCGTCAACCGTCTTGCTCCCGTTGCTCCTAGGCGCCGTTAGCGCGGCGGAGCCAGTCGAGGGTCCCCATGGTGTTGCCACGCGCCTGTCCCAGGTGCCAACGCTGGACGGGAACGTGGCCGGCGACCCGGCGTGGGAGGGATTGTCCCCCTTCACCGGCTTCACCCAATTGAGGCCCGACAACGGCGCGCCCGCATCCGAACGCACGGAGGTCTTCTTCGGCTTCACGGACGACGCGCTCCATGTGGGCGTTGTCTGCCATGAGACCGACCCCTCGGCCATCACCGTGTCCAACGAGGATCTCCAGTCCGATTCCTTCTCCATGGTCCTCGACACCTTCGGCACCGGAATCGCCGGCATGGTGTTCGGCACCAACCCGGTCGGCGCCGAGTACGATGGTCAGGTCGCCAACGAGTTCGCCGACTGGAACTGGAGCACCCTTTGGGAGGTGCGCACCCATACGCACGACTCGGGCTGGAGCGCCGAGTTTGCGATCCCGTTCCAGTCGCTACGCTACGGGTCCGGCGACATCCAGTCTTGGCGCGTCAACTTCGCTCGCGTGATCCGACGCCACAACGAGACCTCCTACTGGTCGCCGGTGCCACGGCAGTTCAGCATGTTCCGGCTGTCGCTGGCCGGGCGGATCGACGGGATCCACGTACCTCCGCCACGTCGGAATCTCGAAATCACGCCCTATGTGCTCGGCAGCGCCAACCGCGGCGGCGATCTGGACCGTGTCCAACGCGACGACTACTTCGGCTTCGATGCGAAGTACTCGATCACGCCGAGTCTCACCCTCGACCTGACCTACAACACCGACTTCGCACAGGTGGAGTCCGACCGCCAGCAGGTCAATCTAGGGCGCTTCAGCTTGTTCTTTCCCGAGACGCGTCCTTTCTTCCTCGAGAACGCGGGCTCGTTCGGCATCGGCTTCCCGGACACGCAACTGTTCCATTCCCGGCGCATCGGCATCGCGCCGGACGGTCGCCGGCTGGCGATCGAGGGCGGCGTCCGGGTCTCGGGGAAGGTCGGCGTTGCAACCAATCTCGGTTTTCTGCACATGCGCACAGACGCTGCCGACCGCGCAGGGCGCAACGACTTCACGGTCGCGCGCGTGAGCCGGGATCTCAGCAACCGGTCATCGGTGGGGTTCATCGCCACCGACCGACGCGGCCTCGGGCCGAGTAGTCAGACCTACGGCCTCGACGGGAGCCTCGGCATTGGCGCGAACGGGCAACTGCACGCGCTCGCCGCCCGAACCCCGGGCGTCGACAACGACCACGCCGTCAATCTGTTCGCCGGCTACAACTCCGCCGAATGGACGCTCGACGCCAGCTACGCCGAGGTGGGCGCGGGCTTTAATCCGGCCGTGGGATTCGTTGCCCGGCGTGACTTCCGCAGCTGGGGGACATTCGCGATGAGGAAGTTCGTGCACGAAGACACCCTGCGCGAGTGGCGTCCCCTCGTCGCCTACCAGGGGTTCTGGGACTTCGACGGCTACCACGAGAGCGGCAGGCTCCACCTCGAGAGTTGGTGGGTCTGGAAGAGCGACGCCGACATCTGGCCTGCGGTGAATTTCTCCCACGAGGGCGTCAAGCACCCGTTCGCCATTGCCGGCGTCACGGTCCCTGCGGGGGACTACCAGACCCGCGACTTCGAGATGGGCATCAACTCGGCACCCAACAAGACCTGGAGCGGCGGCACGCACCTGGTGACGGGCGGGTTCTACAACGGTCGCCGGCACGCCCTGTCCCCCTATGTCAACTACCGAAGGGACGAGAACTTCAGCGCCTGGGCGGGCTGGGATCACAACACCATCGACCTTCGGCAGCAGGACGGTTCGTTCAGCGTCAACCTTGCCCGGGCGGGGTTCTCCTATTCCTTCACGCCGAAGATCAACCTGCGCGCGCTGATCCAATACAACGATGCCGACGACGTGTTCTCGGCGAACGTCCGGTTCGCCTGGCTACGTGCCGCCAACGCGGGTCTCTACGTGGTGTACAACGAGATCGACGCCCGCACCGGGCTTGGTCCGCCGCGTCGCGAACTGGTATTGAAGTACAGTCACATTTTCGACGTGTTGTAGGTTGCGACCTACCGCGAGCAACCCTGGAGAAACGAATGGCCGACGACTACACCCTGACCCTCTACACCCATCCGATGTCCCGCGGACGTATCGCGCGCTGGATGCTCGAGGAGGTCGGCGCCCGATACGACACCGTGCTCATGGAACTCGGCAGGAAGATCACCGATCCCGCGTTCCTGGACTTGAATCCCATGGGCAAGGTGCCCGTCATCGTCCACGACGACGTCGTCGTCACCGAGTGCGCGGCGATCTGCGCCTACCTGGCCGACGCGTTCCCCGCAGCCGGCCTGGCACCGCCGACCGCCGAACGCGGCCCCTACTACCGTTGGCTGCTGTTCGGTGCCGGTTGCCTGGACCCGGCTGCCATCAACCAGGGTCTTGGCGTCGAGATCGCCCCGGAACAGGAAGGCATGGTGGGTTATCGGACCTTTGCCGCGACGCTCGACACCCTCGAATGGCAGCTCGCGAAATCGCCCCACATCGCCGGCGAGGCATGCACCGCCGCCGACGTCTACATCGCCGCGCAATTGGGCTGGGGACTGCAATTCGGCTTCATCAAGGACCGACCCACGATTGCCGACTACGTCGATCGGATGTACGCGCGACCAGCCCACGAGCGAGCGGTGGCACTCGACGACGCGCTGGCGGCAACCTTGGCGGGGTAAGGGCCTGCACCGCCGAAACCGCATGGGACGGGCTTTGTCCCGTCCCGGCCGAAAACGGGGGGCATCCGGCAGGTGTGACGACAAGCGCCGCTAGCGCCGACATCAACGACCCGCGATCGCCGATGGTGATCGCGCTAGAAAAGCCGTTCGCCCAATGCCCGGATGTCCGACGGGCCGATGCCGCAGCAGCCGCCGACGATGCTCGCGCCCGCGGCGATAGAGCGCAGCATGGCCGCCACGTAGATGTGCTGCGGAAGGTCGCCGCGCAACCCGGTGGTGATCTCGTTGTCGAGCGTCCAGCCTTGGGGAACCTTGTTGAGCCGGTTCGGGTAGCAGCCGATGGGCTTCGTGGTGAGCGCCTTGAGTTCGCGCAAGCCCACCTCGATGGCTTCCGGGTGCGTGCAATTGAACAGGTAGCCGTCGACGGCAAGTCCCGCGAGGGCGTCGACGGCCTGACGGACGGATTCGCCGCTGCGTAGCCCCCGACCCGGGGTTTCGGCGAGGGTCCACGATACGTACACCGGTTTCCCACCCCCGTGCCCCAACGCCGCGCTGGCCGCGGTGTTCGCCTCCGTTGCCGAGGACATGGTCTCGCAGACGTAGAGATCGACATCGTTCCGAAGCGCTTCGACGACGCCTTGGTAGATCGGTCGCGCGACGTCCGGCGGCGGCACGAGATCAGCCCGGTAGCTCTCTTCCAACGGCGGCAGCGAACCTGCGACCGCCACGTCCTTGCCGCTCTCCCGAACGGCCAGGCGGGCAAGCGTCGCGGCGAGACGGGTCAGTTCCCGGTAGCGGCCCTGCATTCCTTCCTTGCCCAGGTAGCTCGGTATCGTCGAGTAGTTGTTCGTGGTGATCACCGCCGCCCCGGCGTCGATGTACTCCCGGTGAATCTCGACGACGAGATCCGGTTCGTCGACAAGCACCCGGGCGGACCAAAGGCCGTGCGCCGCTTGTGGTCGCCGTTGCTGGATCTCCCGGCCCATGCCGCCGTCGAGGAGAGTCACCATGCCAAGTCTCCAAATGACCTAGTCGTTCAACTACGCACCGCAACCGGCTTGCCTGCGGCCGCCGAACGGTACGCGGCTTCGGTAAGCCGCGACACCTGCAGGGCGAAATCCTGCGGCTCGTAGCCGACAAGACCGTTGCGGATCCATGCGAACAAGGCCGCATCGGGGTTCGACGGCTTGATGCGCTTGGGCGGCTCGACCGGTTCGTCGTTGAGAAGCATGGAGCGCACCCGCCACTGATGCAGGTGCAGTACCAGCGAGCCATCGCTGCCGCTGATGGCAAGGCGTTCGTCGTGGCGGGACGCGTTGCCGGTCGTGGTCAACGTGCCGATGGCATCGTTGGCGAAACGCACGATCACCGCGCCGTTGACATCCACATCGCACCCGATGTTGTCGAAGGCGGCCGAAACGAGTTTGGGTCGCAGGCCCGTCACCCACAGTGTCGAGGCGAGGAGGTGGCTGCCCGTGTCCATGAACATGCCGCCGCCGGCCAGGTCGGGGTCGAGGCGCCAACCGCCGACGCCCAGCCAGTTCTGGGTCACGTAGGCCGCCACGCCGCGAATCTCCCCCACCGCGCCGCGTTCCACGAGTTCCCTCGCGTAGACGAAATGAGGCATCCAATGGCGCTGGTAGGCGACCACGAGCGCGAGACCCCGCTCGTGCGCGAGCGCCAACACCCGCTTGGCGTGGCCAGGCTGAATCACCAGCGGCTTCTCCACCAGCACATGCCGACCGCTCTCCAACGATGCCTTGGCGTGAGCGTAGTGCTCCCGGTGGGGGGTGCTGACGAGAACGGCATCGGTCTCAACCTCATTGAGCATCCGCCGCCAGTCGGCGAAATAGGGAATGTCGCGTCCCGCGCGCTCCATCAGCAGCCGTGCTTGCGATTCGAGGGGGTCGGCCACCGCCGCAATCCGCACGGCACCGTCGGAGGTTACGCGCCCCACGTGAGCGCCGCGCATGTTGCCCCCAGCCCCGATGAGCGCAACGGAAAGGCGTTTCTTGGGCATATCCCCCCTTGCCCGGGCCTGGTTCGCTAAACGGCCCGTTCGCCTATCTTACCTAGGCTGGACAATCCATAGGGCGACCCTTGCAGTCGCCCGGCAAAACACATGGCTTGGCGCTGTCGACTCGGGCGGGGGCAAGGCCCGTCCCTACCAGTCGCACACGCTTGCCGGTGTTCTGTTCGCTAGAATCGCGCCATGGCCGATTGGTACCCCAAGCGACGATTCGGCGACCTGCCCGATGAGGTGGCGCGCAAGTTCGGAAACCGCGAAGCGCTTGTGTTCGAGGACCAGCGCTACACGTTCGCGGCGTTGAAGGACGAGATCGACCGGGCGGCCAAGGCGTTGATGGCCCTTGGCGTGGGACGGGGCGACCACGTCTCGCTGTGGCTCAACAACCGCGCGGAGTGGATCTTCCTCATGTATGCGCTCGCGAAGGTCGGCGCGGTGCAGGTGCCCATCAACACGCGGTTCCGCACCAACGACCTCCGGTACGTACTGCGCCAATCCGACAGCGCCATGCTGATCACCCACGACACCTCCGGGCCGATCGACTACCTGGACATGGTGCGGCAAGTGGTCGACCTGCCGCACGATGGCTCGTTCCCCGAACTTCGGCACGTCGTCATCGTCGGCGACGGCGAACACCAAGGCACCGTTTCCTGGGCATCGGCGCTTGCCAAGTCGCAAACCGTGTCCGATGCCGACCTTTGCGCTCGCGCGGACGCGGTGGATCCCGACGACCCCGTCTTCATGATGTACACATCGGGCACGACCGGGTTTCCCAAAGGCGTTCTCCACGACCACCGGCTCATCCGCAACGTGGAGGAACGCGCGTTCCGCATGGCCGTCACCGAGAACGACACGATCATGAGCTACCTGCCGTTGTTCCATGCCTTCGGCTACTCGGAGGCGGCCTTGATGTCGATGGCGACCGGCGCCAGGCAGGTACTCACGGGAACCTTCGACGCCGACGAGTCGCTGGATCTCATCGAGCGCGAGCGGGCGACCATCGCGCACGGGTTCGAGGCCCACATGCAGATGCTGTGCGATGCGCAGGAAGCCAATCCGCGGGATCTCGGCAGTCTGCGCACCGGGTTGTTCGCGGCGGGCATGCATAGCGCGACACCCGTGGCGCGACGCGGCGAACGGGTGATGACCCCGTTGAGGGCGCTGTCCGCCTACGGCATGACCGAGGTGTGGGTGGGGGCGGCGCTATCTGCCTTAGACGACGATCCGCCCCATCGCCTGGAGACCTCCGGCTATCCCGCGCCGGGCTACGAGTTCAAGGTGGTTGATCCCGAGACCGGCCGGCAACAGCCCGACGGCGTTCCCGGTGAACTGCGGGTCAAGAGCTACGCGCTCATGAAGGGCTACTACAAGAAGCCCAAGGAGACCCGGGAGTCCTACGACGCCGACGGCTGGTTCTGCACCGGCGACATGGCCGAACGCCATGCCGACGGCTACATTCGGTTCCTCGGCCGCTTCAAGGACATGCTCAAGGTCGGCGGCGAGAACGTCGATCCGATGGAGGTCGAGGGCCTGCTGCTCGAACATCCCGCCGTGCAGCAGGTGGCCGTGGTTGGCCTGCCGGACCGGCGGCTGGCGGAAGTGCCGGTGGCGTTCGTCGAATGCAAACCTGACCGCAAGGTCCAGGCAGATGACATTCTCGCCTACTGTCGCGGCAAGGTCGCGAGCTTCAAGATCCCCCGCCACGCGATCTTTCTCGACGAGTTCCCGATGACGGCATCGGGGAAGATCCGCAAAGTGGAGCTGCGGGAGAAAGCGCAACAGTTACTGGGGGGCAGGTGACAAGGATCCGTTGCGCGGTCCTCGTACCAGTCGCCATTGCAGCCGACGGTGGATGCCCGCAAGCGGGGACAGTGCACGGTCGGGTGATCGAGGAGCGGACCGGATCCATGGACGGTTCGATAGGCCCCCGACTGGTTACAATTTGTCTAATATAATCATTCTAGACAATATGGAGACGACCATGCGCTACGTATCGGCCTCCGAAGCGAAACAGCGGCTGGCGGCGGTTCTCGATTCGGTCCAGCGGGAACCGGTCACCATTCGCCGCCAGAACCGCGAGGTCGCCGTCGTCATTTCGCCCCTGGACTACCGCCGGCTAGTCACGACGAACATCGCGGAGTTTCAACGGTTCTGCGACCGCGTCTCCACGACGGCCAACTCCCGAGGACTCACCGAGGACAAACTCGCACGGTTGCTCGACGCCTAGACCATGCGTGTCGTCATCGACACGAATGTCTGGGTAAGCCGGCTGTTGCTCGCGGACTCCGTGGCAGCGCGGGCCGTCGACTCAACCCTGCGCAACGACGAGGTCATCGTCTCCGAGCCGTTGATCGAAGAACTGGCCGATGTGTTGGCGCGAGAGAAGTTCGATCGATACGTGTCCCTTGCTGACCGCGAGGAGTTCCTACGGCGGATCCTGCAGGTTGCAGCGACCTTTCCGGTTCTTTCGGAAGTGGCCGATTGTCGCGACGCGGACGACAATCGGCTGTTGGCGCTGGCGTTGGATTCGGCAAGCGACTACCTAGTTACTGGCGACAAGGACCTGCTTACCATGAGTCCTTGGCGTGGAATCTTGATCATCTCGCCACGGGCATTCCTCGATGCCACGGCGCTAAGGGCCTCACCGGAGCCCTAGGACCGCCCGGTTCCCGGCTTCGTCGGTACCCGCAGCGGCGAAATCGTCGAACGCCTTGTCCGTGACCCGGATGATGTGGTCACGGATGAACTCCGCACCTTCCCGCGCTCCGTCCTCCTGGTGCTTGAGGCAGCATTCCCACTCCAGCACCGCCCAGCCGTCGAAGTCGTGGGCGGCGAATTTCGAGAAGATCGAGCGGAAGTCGATCTGGCCGTCGCCGAGGCTGCGGAAGCGGCCCGGGCGGTCCACCCAGTCCTGGTAGCCGCCGTAGACGCCGGCGCGACCGTTGGGATTGAACTCGGCGTCCTTGACGTGAAACATCTTGATGCGTTCGTGGTAGATGTCGATGAAGGCCAGGTAGTCGAGCTGCTGCAGGATGAAGTGGCTGGGGTCGTAGAGGATGTTCGCCCGCGGATGGCCGTCCACTTCGTCGAGGAAGCGCTCGAAGGTAACCCCATCGTGCAGGTCCTCGCCGGGGTGGATCTCGTAGCAGCAGTCGACGCCTGCGTCCTCGAACACGTCGAGGATCGGCCGCCACCGCCCGGCGAGTTCCTTGAAGCCGGTGTCCACCAACCCCCCGGGGCGCTGCGGCCACGGATACATCATCGGCCACAGCAAGGCACCGGAGAAGGTGACATGCGCGGTGAGGCCCAGGTTGGCGCTCGCCTTCGCCGCGAGCTTCACCTGCTCGATGGCCCACTGCGTGCGTTCAGCCGGCTTGCCGTGCAGTTCGGCGGGGGCGAAGCCGTCGAACAGTGTGTCGTAGGTCGGATGCACAGCGACCAACTGGCCCTCCAAGTGCGTGGAGAGTTCCGTGATCTCGACGCCACATTCGCGCACCCGTCCGGACAGTTCGTCGCAGTAGCCCTTGCTGTCGGCGGCCTTCGCGACATCGATGAAAGCCGGGTTGCCGATGGGCACCTGGATACCCACGAACCCGAGGTTCGCGGCCCACCGCGCCATGGACTCGATGTTGTCGAACGGATCCTCATCGGCCATGAATTGGGCGAGGAAGATCGCCGGTCCTTTCAGTGTCTTCATCTCATATTCCTCTCGTAGGGGCGAGGCCATCGCGCCGAAGCGGGCACGCCCTCGCCCGTGTTGCGTTTGTCAATCAGCGGCGAGGCAACCGGGTGCGGCCGCCACGAGGCGGCCCGTACGGGTGCCCCATCGATCCAAGGCATGGCCCCTTATTCTTTGAATGCGAGCCATGTGGCCCCCGCTGCCGCGCTCTCGACCACGGTTTCGATGAACGCCATGCCGCGCACGCCGTCGGCGATGGTCGGGAAATCGAGGTTCTCCTCCGTCGGCTGCCGCCCGGCCCGTTTCGCCTCCAGGGTGTCCGCGAAGTTGCGATAAAGCAGCGCGAACGCCTCCAGGAACCCCTCGGGATGGCCGGCAGGCAAACGTGTCGCCCCGGCCGCCGCCTCGCTGACACCCGGGCCACCGGTGCGACGCACCTCGTAGGGCCGGTCGGGCCAGCGCACGATGAGCGAGTTCGGTTCCGTCTGCGACCACTCGAGACCGCCGGCTTCGCCGTAGACGCGAAGTTTCAGGCCGTTTTCCTCGCCCACGGAGATCTGGCTCGCGAACAGCACGCCCTTGGCGCCGTTGTCGAATCGAAGCAGCACGTTGCCGTCGTCTTCGAGTCGCCGGCCCGGAACGAACGTCGTGAGGTCGGCGCAGAGGGTCTCGATCCTCAAGCCGGTTACGTACTCGAGGAGGTTCTCGCCGTGGGTGCCGATATCGCCCATACAGCCCGCTGCGCCGGATCTCGCCGGATCCGTACGCCACTCGGCCTGCTTGTTGCCCTCGCCCTCCAAGCGTTCCGACAACCAGCCCTGGATGTACTCCACCACGACCCGGCGGATGTTTCCGAACGCACCGGTGCGAACGAGGTGGCGAGCTTCCTTCACCATGGGGTAGCCCGTGTAGTTGTGGGTGAGTCCGAATACTAGCCCCGTCCGTTCGACCAGGTCGGCAAGTTCCTTGGCCTCGTCGAGATTGAAGGTGGCGGGCTTGTCCGACATCACGTTGAACCCCGCGTCGAGCGCCGCCTTGGCAATGGGAAAGTGCGTGTGGTTCGGCGTGGCGATGACGACGAAGTCCATGCGATCGTCCTCGGGACGCGCCGCCTCGGCCGCCATCATCTCCGCGTACGTACCGTAGCTTCGGTCCGCCTCGATGCCATAGAGCGCCTCGCCAGCCGCGCGGCTCTTGGCCGGATCGCTCGAAAAGGCACCACAGGTGATCGCGATCCGACCGTCGAGTTCCGCCGCCATGCGATGCACGCCACCGATGAACGCGCCTTCGCCGCCACCGACAAGGCCCATCTGGAGTTTCGCCATGGAAAAGTACCCTTCTCGCCGTCCCCGTGACGATTGAACGGTTACAACCCCGCCGAGGTCAACACTCGGACCCGACTTACCTGACTTTTCGCGGGCGCTTCGTCCGAGGGCACCTCCGACCCGCGGCCGGCCGCATCAAAACACCCTGTGCACGATGTCGTCTCTGCACAGTACCATGAGCGCGGGTCGACCCTTGGAGAGAGCCATGGCCATTGTTGGGGCCGCTTCACCGAATGCGGCATTTCCCCTGGAGCGCTTCATGGCAGCGACAATCCGACTTGTCGGGCTGCTGGTCGGGCTTTGGGGGCTACTTCAGATTGCCACGGGCATCATCGTCCTGATTGGTGTCAACCTCTCCATGGCCAATCGGGATGGATTGGCGACGACGACAGTCGAGTTAACGCTCCCTTTGATAGCGGGCGGCCCGGGCAGCGGCTTCGTCATGCTCCTTGGAGGCGTAGTCATCGTCGCGACGTCTAAACGCTTGACCCAGTTCGTGACCAAGGACCTCTGAATGAAGCCGATATCCGTGCAACTTTATTCCCTACGCCGGGAATCCGAGCGGAACTTCGACGCCGTTCTCGAGCGGTTGGCCGCAATCGGCTACCAAGGCGTCGAGCCGTTCAACCTGCATGGCAAGACCCCGGAATCGTTCAAGGCGCAGGTCGAGGACCTTGGCATGGTGGTGTCATCGAGCCACCATCCCTGGGCGAACCGCGCGGACATCAACGAGGTGGTCGACACCGTGGCCGCCCTTGGCCTGACCCGGGCAGCCGGCGGGTTCGGCACCGACGACTTCGCCGACCTCGACGCTGTCAAGCGCACGGCGGACACCGTGAACTCGCTGACCGACACCCTCTCGGGCCACGGTCTCGGCTTGTTCCTGCACAACCACTGGTGGGAGTTCGCCGAGATCGAAGGCCGGCTCGGCTACCACTGGATCGCGGAACTCTGCCCCGATGTCCAATTCGAGGTGGATACCTATTGGGCCGCCAATTTCGGTGCCGTGGATGTGGCGGCCGAAGTCGCGCGGGTCAAGGACCGTGTGCCCCTGCTTCACATCAAGGACGGTCCTTTGGTGCAAGGCGAGGCGCACCTGGCGGTCGGGGACGGCAAGATGGACATCCCCGGCATCATCGCGGCAGCCGACCCGGACGTCCTCGAATGGAACATCGTCGAACTCGACCAGTGCGACACCGATATGATGACCGCCGTGGAGCGCAGCTACCGCTATCTCGCCGGCAATGGTCTGGCCGCCGGCGGTGCCTGACCGAGTCTTCGACTTCGCCGTCGGACGCACGAATCCCGAGACCGTGCCCGTCGACCGCCTGCAGCAGGCGGCGCGAGATGCCATCGCCAACGAATACGCCGAACTGACCGACTACCATGGCAGGCTCGGCCATCACGGGCTGCGCGCCGCCATGGCTCGGCGCGAGTCGGAGCGCGAAGGCGTGTTCGTGGACCCCGATCACCTGTCGCTCATGAACGGCTCCATGCAGGCGGTCACCCTTGTCGCCGAGGCGTTGACGCAACCGGGCGACACGGTGATCTCGGAGGCGTTCACCTACTCCGGGACCATCGGCGCCTACCGCACGCTCGGCATCGACATGGTGGGTCTACCCGTCGACGACGACGGCATGCGCGTCGATCTCCTGGAGGCGAAGCTCGACGAGTTGGGGCCAACGCGCAAGCCGAAGTTCATCTACGCGCTGACGACCTACCAGAATCCCACCGGGACCAACCTGTCGGTGGAACGTCGCCGCCTGCTGCTCGACATCGCGATCCACCACGATATCCCCATCGTCGAGGACAACTGCTACGGCGACGTGCATTTCGACGGCGACAAACCGCCGGCACTCTACGCCCTGTCGGACTACGACAAGATCATCTACCTGTGCTCGCTCTCGAAGATCCTGGGACCGGGCCTTCGACTCGGCTACCTATACGCCAAGCCGCCGTTCCTCGACACGATCCTGGCACGCCGGCACGACGCGGGCGGGAACTACCTAGCCGCCGCAGTCGTCGCGGAGCTTTATAGGGACGGCGTGTGGGAGATCACCGAGGAACTGAACGAGGCGCTCAGGGTGAAGAAGAACCTCGTGGTCGAGGGCTTGGCCGCTGCCGGCGGCGACGTCTGCGTGGCGTCCAATCCCCCGGGCGGCCTCTTCGTCTGGGTGCGGTTTCCGGAGGACGTAGACCAGGCGAAACTCATGCAATTGGCGACCGAGCGCAACTTCCGTTACGCACCGGGTGCAAACTTCCACATCCACGGCGAGCGCATCCCGTATCTCCGCCTCGCATTCGGCCACGTCCCGGACGACGACATCCGGGACGGCATGCCCGTTCTGGCGCAATGCCTGCGGGAGGCGCGGACAAGCAACGAGGCGCTAGCCTTCGACAACCTGTTCGACTGACGGGGGATCGCGCTCGTGGTTGGCTGGCTCGTGGCGGATCCCCGCGCCGTGCTACGGGAAATCCCGCCGTTGGGTCTGGAGTGGCCGAATGCCATCTACAACGACGCATTCCAGACGTGGTCCGAAACGGACTCCGAGGCCGCCATCGCGTTCCTGAACCAAGTGCCCGCCGCATCGCGGGACGCGGCCGTCATGGGCATCTTCGACCATGCCCTTTACTCGGCCAACGACGCAGGATTGGCCGAGCGTATGTACGACCGGCTGGCGGGCGACGAGGCCCGGCAGCGAGCGGCGGCGACCCTCCACTCGATGTTCCAGGCAATAGATCCGCAACGGGCGGAACGCTATCGCCGGGCGGCGGGAAGTTAGCGGAGGCTGACTGCGGTTCTACCTAGCGGAACCACGCGGTGTTTGCGAACGGTACGGCGACAAGGCGCGTGCCAAATCGTTGACTGCCACCCGACCGAAGCCTAGTTTCCGCTTCACGAAGGCACCCCTGGTGGCGGACTTCGGTTAGGAGAGTGGCATGATCAAGCGGGTCGCGACCCTTGGTGTCGGCGTTCTACTCGGGGCAGGAGGTGTACTAATCGTGCAGCTCTCGTCGGACCCCGAACCAGCGCCCGCACAAACCGCCATCGCATCGCCGCCGCAACCCGTCGGAGCGCGTGCCGACAACCCGCCGTCGGAACCCGCCTCCCTAGCACAGATCCGCGACATTCCCCGGGAGTTCGAGCGAAACGCAGCTCTTTACGATCTGGTGCGTGCCGCAGATGCCCATGGGATCGAGGCGCTACTCGAAGACGCAGCCGCCCTCAAAATGGGCTGGGCCACGGGCGTCCTCTACAGGCGTTACGTGGAACTTGCACCTCGAGCCGCGCTGGGTCACCTATTGTCGGCGGATGGCAACCCACACATGGTGACGCATCTACTGCTCTACTGGGCGCGCAACGACCTTGATGCCGTCCTGGCATTCGCCGCCACACTGACCGAACCCCAGCGCACACAAGCGGGAAAGAGCATTCTCGATGCGTTGCCGGACCTAGACGACGCGCGTCAAGACGAAATCGCCAGGCGCTTCGCGGTCGAGTCCCATCTCTTGCAGATGCGGGCGAGGGCCGAAGCGGGGACGAATCCGGAAGCCGCCTGGCAGAAGGCATTGGCGATCGAACCAGGCCAATCACGGGACCGCATCCTCCGGAACATTGCCTACAGGTGGGTCGGCCAAGACCCCGCAGCGGCACTTTCGGCATTGGACTCCCTTGCCGACGTTGGTAATCGGGAAAGTTGGCGAAGTCGGCTATTGCAACGGTGGGCCGAGACCGACCACAAAGCCGCACTTCAGTGGGCGGTGTCGCGACCCCCTTCCGCGACACGTGCCTCCCTGATCGCCCAGGTCGCTGCCATCGCCGCCAAGGCCTCGCCGCTCGAAATGCTCGAATTCGCAGAGACGCTTGTGCCGACGGAAAGGCGCACCGTTGCCAGCAGCGTGCTTGGGGTCTGGGCGGAATCCGACCCGAGGGCGGCCCTCTCGGCGCTCGCGGACATGGCTGATCGGAGACTCACACAAGAGGCGCAGTACTCGTTGGTCGACACCTGGGCGCAATCCGACCCGCAGGCGGCGTTCGAGTGGGCGCGGACCCGGCCCGCCTCGAACCACCGCACGCAAGCGCTCACGATAGCCTTGAACAACGTCGCGCAGTCCGATGCGGGGGAGGCGCTGGCGCTTGCCGAGGATCTCGACGCGGTTGCGCGTTCGGACGTCATCGATAGCGTTCTGCGCCAGTGGGGACGCGACGACCCCCGCGCGGCGGCCGCATGGTTGGACCGCGCGCCGCAAAAGTCGCATGGCGCTGTCGCCGCCGTCGCCATCGAATATGCCCGGCTCGATGCCGGGGAAGCATTCGACTGGCTCATGGCACAGTCGGTTGAAGCACAGCGCCAGTCGGCCTCATTCGTCGTGTCACGCCTCGCCGATGTGTCACCGGACGCGGCGCTAGAGCAGATCGACCGCATAGACGACCTCGATACCGCGACGATTGCCGGATCCCGGGTGATCTCCGGATGGGCAGCGGACGATCCGCGCGCAGCCGTTCGGGCCATCGCCCGAATGAGAGACGACTCGCGTCCGGCTCTGTACCGAAGCGCCTTCGCCGCCTGGTCCCGTTACGACGCCGAGGGGGCAAACGCATTCCTTGGCCAGATACCCACGTCCGTACGCGATGCAGCGATCAACGGCATGCTCCAAGAAACCCTCTTCGCCGGGAATGTCCGATCTGCCGAGAGACTGTTCAATCGCATCGTCGACGAGGAGATGCGCCGCCACGCCGCCACGACGATGTATCTGCACTTCAGCCGGACGGACCCGGATCGAGCCGAGCGCTACCGCGAATTGTCGAGTATGACCATGGACGAAGACGGCTCGATCACCATCAGCCTTCCGGGCCCGGGCTTCTGACTTCCAGAACGGGTCGGCGATGCTAGGCCGGTCGCGGCGCGCCGCAAGCGGCGCGACCCGACACGTAGCGAAGCGAAGCGCCGGGGACGGCTTTGGCGCTACGGGTGACGGATCGCCACCTTGTTGTCCACGGAGAGTCCTTCGACGCGCGAGGCGTGGCCACCCGGGCCTGGCCAGACCACATCCACCGCCGTGATCTGATCGTCCTTGCCGAGGCCGTACCCGGTTCCCCAATGCGCGAAGAAGAGGTCCAGGTCGCCATCGAGGTCGTAGTCCCCGGCCGCCATCGAGAAAGTCGCGCGCTCGTTGTCGATGTTCGTCGCATCGCCGCCCGGGACGAATCTGCCGTTCCCGTCGTTCATGAAGACCTCGACACCGTTTCGATGGTGACCCGGGCACCGACGGCATCGCGGTTTCCCGCCAACCCCACCAGATCGATCGCCAGGTAGTGGTTGTCGTTGTCCGTGACGTTTTCATACAGGGTCGGGGCCTTGCCGCTGGTTGCCACAAGGATGTCGACCCTGCCGTCGTCGTTGTAGTCCGCGCACACCGTCCGGCGGCCTTGGCCGTCGTGGGTGACGCCGGACGAGAACGCGCGTTCCGAGAAACTGCCGTCGCCATTGGACATGAACAGGCGCGACGGATCGTATTCGTAGCGTTCGTCGACGCCGGGATACCCGTTCGTATGGAAAAGATCCAGGTGGCCGTCGTTGTCGAAGTCGGCGAAGCAGCTTCCCCAGCCCCAGTCGCCGTTGCGCACGTTGGCCTCGTCGGTGGCGTCCTCGAAGTTCCCGAGGCCGTCCATGTTCCGGTAGAGGCGATTTCCGGTGTCGGACCCGACGTCGTTGTCGTCGCGTTCAAGGGTGTGAATGCTCGACACGAACCAATCGAGGTCGCCGTCGCGGTCGTAGTCGGCCACGGTGCCGCCCATGCCGTTCTTGTCGTCGATCACGTCGGTCGTCGCATCGACGAACCGGATTCCCGCCTCGTTGCGAAGGACCTGGCTGGTCTCGGCGTCGCTCGCGAGCAGCATGTCCGGATAGCCATCATCGTCGATGTCGGCGAAGGTCGGGGTAAAACGAAAACTCCCCGAAGGATTCCGGAATCTCCTCGAACGGCTCGGCGCGGATGGCCACGCTGTCGCTGATATCCACGAAGACACCTTGGCCGTTGTTCTGCCAAAGGTACTCGGTGAGCACGTCACCCACACTGGCGACGCCGTCCCAATGCGAGAAAAAGAGGTCGAGATCCCCGTCGAGGTCGACGTCGGCGGCCGCCATGGAGAACGTGGATCGGTGGTGGCGGATGTGCGATTGCGCCGTGGCCTCCACGAAACGACCGCCGCCCTCGCTGCGGAAGATCTCAATCGTGCGTTGCTGAACCGAAACGAAGTCCTTGTACCCGTCCGCATCGAGATCCACGAAGTACCCGGCCCGTTCGATCTCCTTTTGTTGACAGCTGCAGACTGTCCTCGAGGTAGCGCCCCTTGACCCCGACCTCGTAGTTGATCAACTCCTCGCCGTCGTATTGATATGGGCCATCCCCGGCGGCACCGAAGCCGGCGGAGCCACCAGCCCGGAAGCCGGTGGCGACGCGACCGTAGATCATCACCCGATCGGTCGGTCGGTATTCGGCCCCGACGTTCCATGTGGTCTTGCCCCACTTGAGGTCGCCGCGTGGGGGAAAGATGCTCGAATCGCGGATCGCCAACCTGACGAGGGCGAAGCCGTTCTCGCAGAGGTCCAAGCCGTTTCTGCTGACGCCGGAATCGCAACCGACGTGTTCTGGAACAGCCAATCACCGGTGCTCGATGAGAAGCTCCGGGGTCGCCACACGTACGGTTCGTCGTTGGTCAGCGTGTTGGCGCCGAACGTGAAATTCAGCGGCCCGTCGAAGTTCGACACCAAGGTGATCTCGTGGCTGGTCTGTTCCGAGCTGAAGATGTAGTTGACCTGACTGTCGGTGAACAGGCCGACGCCGCCGCCGTCGAGGGCGCAGATCCGGTCGGTGGCACCTTCACGCAACATCCCCGACAGTACGCCCGGGTGATTGAAGGGACAGACACCGCCGCCGACTCGGTCGCGCTGGTCGCCGTCGTTCGTATTGCTGTTGATGACGTCGTGCCAGCCGAACTTGTAGTTCAGCGACAGGCTGTCGGTGAGCGAGAAGACGACGTCGAGCGCGAAGTTCTCGGCCGTGCTGTCCCTCGCGATGGGGGCATTGAACGCCACCTCCCAACGCAGCTCGTCCGGATCGCAGATGATGTTCATCGGATCCCGGGTACCGTCCTGGTTGATGTTCGAGCAACCCGCGACCGCCGGGGCCGGCTGCACGCCGAAATACGGATTGCGCTGGCAGACCTCCTCGCCGGTGATGGGGTGGGCGGCGCACAACGGCTCGCCGTTGGGACCTAGGATGAACTCGTCCAGCGTGTTCTCCGGGCCAAGCGGTATGGACGCGTTCGGCGTCCCTGTATCCCACATGTGCTGGTATTTCACGTTGACGTCCCAGCGGTCGTTCTTCCAGCGCAACTGCGGCGCCACGATCAACTCGTCCGGCAGGGTTCTGCATGTGACCAGCGCTCCTCACTCAACCGCGACCGCACCTCCGACACCACGAATCATGCGTTTCGCGGCATGTCCCGGTCGCCATGGGACGCTGCCATGTCGAATCTGCGCCTCGTCATTCTGGGTGAACTCTCAACGCCGTCGTAGCGGGTAATCTTGACTGGCATCGTCGGTTGTTGTAAGCCGTAGACAGTCCATGCAACCCGTCCAACTGGTGGCCCTGCCCTGCGAAGGATCGCCGGCCGTGGCAGGGGAGCGAGGGAGGCGTCATGCCGGCATGGGCAGCCGGTTGTGCGCCGAACTGTGTGAAGTTGCCGTTCCGTGGGACGGGAAGCGGGCATTGGGGAACGCTCAAACGGAGAAAACCATGAAGAGAAAGCAAGTTCTTGCGTCGACTGCGTTGGCGGGTTTGGCACTGGCCCTAGTCGGCTTGCCAGCCTACTCGCAGGACGAGACCGAATCCGACGCCGAGGAAGAAGGCGGCGGCTACATCGAAGAGGTCGTGGTCACGGGCGAACGGGGGGAGACCAACGTGCTCGACCGGGCCATGACGGTCACCGGCTTCAACGTGGAGTTGATCCAGAAGCTGGGCATGCAGAATGCCGATGACCTGGAGGTGCTCGTCCCGGGTCTTCAGAAGGGCAACCGGAGCCAGGGCGCCGGCAAGAACGAGGACGGTCACTACGACATGCGCGGTGTCGGCAACGACCGGGCCGTCAACTTCTTCCAGGATACCTCCGTCGCCTTCTACGTCGACGGCGTATACACGGACCAGAGCTATTCGACCGACAGCATGTTCGACATGGAGCGGGTTGAGGTGGCGCGAGGGCCGCAGGGCACGACCGGTGGCAAGGCGGCGATCGCCGGCGCCATCAGTCTGTGGTCGCGCAAGCCCACGGACGAATGGGACATGCGCATGAGCGCGGAGGTCACCGACATCTCGACGCAGCGCCTGCAGGTCGCCTTCGGTGGGCCGATCGCGGATTCCGGGTTCAGCTATCGCCTCGGATTCGAGACCTATACCGGTGACGGGATGATCGAGAACGTCTATGACGGCGCCGAAGCCCGCGACGCCGGCGAGTACGATCGGCTGCTCCTCACACCGCGTCTGCGCTGGAAGAACGACCGCTGGGACATTACCGCCCGCTATTCCAAGCAGACGGACAAGGGCACGCCCTGGGCATCATTGCCATTGGGCGCCCGGGACACGGTCAACGAGTTCCTCCTGGATCGCAACGGCAACCCCGCCCTGTGGACGGACCGGCTCACCGGGGAGCAGATACCGCAGACGAATCCATTCTACGGTGCCGACGCCGCGCCATCGGTCGCCAACTGTTCCAACATCAACAACGATGGAACACGGGACGAGTTCGGCATCATCTGCGACCCCGACGAGTTGCAATGGAAGGTGGCGTTCAACGCACCGATCAGGCAGGACAGCTTCGCGGAAAACGCCTCGTTGGAGGCGATATTCGCCCTAACCGACAACCTCGATGTGACCTACAAGTTCGGCTATCACGATGTCGTCAACGACAACCTGAACGACGGCGACCAGCTACCCCGCGAGGGCGGCGGGGTTTGCCCGCCCAATCACCCGAAGGTGTTGGGCGGCATGCTGCAGGCAGGCCAGACCAGCCGATACTGCGCCTTAGATGGTGGCGGCAACGGCTCGTTCAACGACCAACGAGTCAACTACATCTTCACATCCGAGCAGACGAGCCATGAAGTCACGCTGACCTCGCACTATGAAGGCCCGTTCAATTTCACGGTGGGTGTCACCACCATGGAAGGCGACGAGCCGAACAACTACAGAGCCCTGCATTTCAGTTCGGGCACCCGGGGCGTGCCCACCAATGACTGGCTGTATACGGATAGCTCGGCTGCCTGCCAGGCGGTGATCGAGTCCCTGTATGGGCCGGGGGGCAGCTTGAGCGGCGGTCAGAACTGGCTGTTTCGCGATGTCTATACCAGCGCCGAAGGGAAAGCTCGCGCTGCGCAACACCGAACCGTGTTCGCCTGTCCGGGCGACCCGGGACTCGTGAACTATTCGCTCTCCGGTGCCGGGAACTTCCATGCGAATCTGAACGGCCAACGGAATGCATTCTGGGGATCGATGGAAAGGGAGTCCATCGGGGTCTATTTCAACGGCGAATACATGCTGAACGAGACCTGGACGTTGTTCGGCGGTGTACGCCACGACAACGACGATAAGGGAATCACCCAGCAGGCCAACGGCACCGCCTTCGGTCTTTCAGGTGTGGATTTCTCGCCCTGCAACCACACCTCCACCTGCGAAGATGCGATCGCGTTCGTCCAAGTCAGTGTGCGCGACGCCGAGATCTTTCCCGGCAAAGCCAAAGAGTCGTGGAGCGACACGACGTGGAACGTCGGTGCCCAGTATCGTCCCAATGACGATGTCATGATCTACGCACGCCTCTCCACCGGCTATCGTCCCGGTGGGAACAAGGGGAGCTGGAGCCTGACTCAACCGCCCTACTTCTTCGAGTCCGAGCAGGTGACCAACTACGAAATCGGCGCGAAGGGGCTTTACTTCGACAGATCGGTTCAGTTGTCCTCGACGGTCTTCTACCAGGACTTCGACAGTTACTGGGTGGTCGCCGGCCGCTTCAAGACCGACGCGGAAATCGAGGCTGATCCGCTTGGCGGCGTGACCACGCGATCGACCAACGCCATCGAAGGTACGACGATCGCCGGCGTCGAACTCGAAGGCGCATGGCGGATGACCGATCGCTTCTCCCTGCGCGGGTTCTACAACTACCTGGATACCAACATCGGCCCCTACCTCTCGATCTACCCCTTCGGGCTCCCCGGCATACAACCCGGGTGGCAGTTCTACGAGTACACGGACGTCAATGGCGAAACCCAGGTTCACACCTACTGGGGAACGGGTATCGAGATCGAGTTCGACGGCAAGCAATTGCCGAACTCGCCCAAGCACAAGACCTCGTTGACGCTCGCCTACGACGTACCGATCGCCGCCGACTGGGGCAGCCTGGAACTGCTGACGATCATGAACTACCGCAGCAAGAAGTACGTGGAACACGGCAACGTCGAGGCGTACGCAGTGTCCGAGTACACCCGTTGGGACCTGAGGGCCAGATGGCAGTCACCCGATTCCTCGTTGAGGGTTACTGGCTATGTGCAGAATGCGCTTGACCAAGCGGCGCTGCACATGTGGTCGCCCCGGGAAGGCATCGCCAGCCCCTTCGGGACCATTGTCGAACCGCGAGAATTCGGCATCCAGATCAGCTGGCAAAACAAGAACGACTAGATCGCTTAAACGCGAACTCAACAGCGCACCGCGGGCTTAAGGCCCCCGGTGCGTTTTTTTGCTGTAGGCTCGTTTCTTGGCGCTGCACTTAAGGCGAACGATGCGTTCCTTCCTTGCTCTAGTCTTGGCACTCCTCGCTGGCACCACTGCTGCGGAGCCTTACTCTGGGCCGGTAAAGCATGACTACCCCGACCAGGTCTACTGGGGCGATACCCACCTGCACACCCAGGTGTCGGCCGACGCCTTCTCAATGGGCGCTTTGGTTACGCCCGACGAGGCCTACCGGTTCGCCAAGGGGGAGACCATTCGCGCCACGGGCGGCGACGAGGTGCGGCTGCGTCGCCCCCTCGATTTCCTCATGGTGTCCGACCACGCCGAGAACATGGGGGTTCTGCCAAGGTTGGCGGCTGGCGACCCGGGATTCCTTGAATCGGCGGACGGTCGGAGGATGTTCGAGGTGCTGGCCAGCACACCGGCGCTTGCCGATGTCCTCAAGTCGAAGAGCCTTCAAGAGTTCAAAGTCGGCGACACTGCGCTGATGAACGCCAAGGGCGCGAAGGGCGGCGACTTCGGCGTCGACGAGGACTTCATACGACACGTCTGGGCGAGCGTTGTCGCCATCGCCGAGAAGCACAACGATCCCGGCCGGTTCACGACCTTCGTCGGGTACGAATACAGCAGCGGCTCGCCCATGCTGCACCGCAACGTGATGTTCGCCGGCGGACCCGCACATACCTTGCAGGCCAGACCCTTCTCCTCCTGGGACAGTCGCAACCCGGAGGACCTCTGGGCCTACCTCGAGAACTACCGGAAGAGAACCGGCGGCGATGTCATCTCCATTCCCCACAACAGCAACTTGAGCCGCGGCAACATGTTCAGCACCGTCACCTACGAGGGCGAGCCGCTAAGCCGCGAGTACGCCAGGGTCCGGTCATCCATCGAACCCATCATCGAAGTGACGCAAATCAAGGGCGACAGCGAGACGCTCCCGTCCATTTCGCCCGACGACGAGTTCGCCGAGCACGAGACCTGGGGCAATCTGGCCAAGCTGCCGTCGAAGGCCGAGGCAAGGCAGTCCTACGCCCGCAGCGCCCTGCAGACCGGTCTCGCCCTTGGCGCCGAACTCGGGGTGAATCCCTACAAGTTCGGGATGATCGGCGCCACCGACTCCCACACGGGTCTCGCCACCGCCGACGAGGACAACTTCTGGGGCAAGATGGGTGGCAATCAACCGAGCCCCTATCGCGCCCGTACCCAGGCGCAGTATTCCTCCTCCGGCTACGCCGCCGTCTGGGCGACGGAGAACACCCGCGAGGCCATCTTTGCCGCAATGAAGCGACGCGAGGTCTACGCGACGACGGGACCTCGCATCTCGTTGCGGTTTTTCGGCGGGTGGGGCTACACCGACGAGGATGCCGTGAGCCCGAACCTAGCCGAGATCGGGTACCGCAAGGGCATCCCCATGGGCGGCGATCTGGCCCACCAGACGGGAGATGAGGCACCGAGCTTCCTGGTGAGTGCCGTCAAGGATCCGGACGGGGCGAATCTCGATCGCGTGCAGGTCATAAAGGGTTGGCGCGACACGACGGGTGCCCTGCACGAGATGGTCTACGATGTCGCCTGGTCGGGTGACCGAGTGATCGGCGAGGACGGCAAACTTCCCGCCGTCGGTTCGACGGTTAACCTTGAGACGGCAAACTACGTCAACTCCATTGGCAACGCTTCGCTGGCGACGACATGGACGGATCCGGCTTTCAATCCTCACGAAGCCGCGTTCTACTACGTCCGGGTGATTCAGATCCCCACGCCGCGGTGGACCACATATGACGCGAAGTTCTACAACCTTGGAGACAGCCCACGGGAAGTCATCCAGGAACGCGCCTACTCCTCGCCGATCTGGTACACCCCGTAGGGGACGGGCCCAGGAGTCTGCGCCGCAGCAACGGCGCGCAAGCGCCGGTGATGGGCGCGGAGTCCTGGGGCGGTGGGGGCTGGGGCCAGACGGCGAGGGCGCGCCCTGCGGGCGCGTTCGAGCGGTCTGGCGGCGTTGTCCCGTCCCGTTCGCGGGCCTGTTGCTGCTGGTCCTGTGGACACCAGGGGCGGCTCTGGCGGATGTTGATCTCGATGAACTCGAGTTCCGTCACGGCATTTCGCAATTCCCCGACTACGACCTGAAATACCCCCCGGGGTTCGCCCACTTCGACTACGTCAATCCCAACGCGCCGAAGGGAGGCACGCTGGTGCTGCCCATCACGTACTCCATGGACAGCGTCTCGCCACCGCACAAGCCGCCGGGATATTTCCGTTCATACGATCATCTGCTGGAGCGCGCCGGCGACGAACTCTCCGGCTACTACGGCAGTCTCGCCGAGTCGGTGGCATTGAGCACTCATCGGCGCACCTTGGTATTTCGCCTGCGTCCCGAGGCGCGGTGGCACGACGGCACGCCGATCACCGCAACCGATGTCAAGTTCTCGCTGGACACGTTCTGCGACGACTACCTGTCCTCCGGATGGGCAGACGTCCTCGAGTGGATCACGCGGGTCGATGCGCCGAGTCCCCATACGGTTGTGATTCACGCCAACTCCGACGCGGCCAAGCAAGTGCACATCCTGGGACTCATCCCCATCGTTCCGGCACACTACTGGGCCGAGCGCGACGTCACGAAACCGGCGCGGGAGCCACCGCCGCAGAGCGGTCCGTATCGTCTGACCGCGGTAACCCAGGGACGCGTCCTCACCTACACCCGGGTTCCGGACTACTGGGGACGCGATCTTCCGATCAATCGCGGCAAGTTCAACTTCGATACGATCCGCTACGAACGCCATCTCGACGCCACCGTCGCCCGCGAAGCCCTGCGCGCCGGACTGATCGACGTGTGGACCGAGAACGACTCCCGCCACTGGCTGTCCTCCTTCAACGTGCCGGCCCGCGAGCGGGGATGGCTCAAGAAGAGCAGGCTTGGTTCCGGAGTCCAACGGGGTTCCCGGTTTCGACTGGTTCTCAATACGCGCCGCAAACCGTTTGACGATCCCCTCGTACGGGAAGCGCTAGCGTACGCGTTCGATTTCGAATGGCAGAACCGCGCGCTCCACGGCGGTGAACGGAGACGCGCGCACAGTTTCTTCGCGAACTCGAGGTTCGCCTCGTCGGGACTGCCGGACGCCGCTGAGATGGCGCTGCTGGAACCCCATCGCGCAACGCTGCCGGAGGAAGTGTTCAACCGGGTCTTCTCTTTCGCTCACTCCGACGCGATCGGCATCGACCGCAAGGGGCTCGCGAAGGCCCGGAAACTGCTTGCAGGCGCCGGCTATCGGATGGAAGGCAGCGAATTGCTGGATTCGACCGGCGAGCCCCTCGCGATCGAGTTCCTCTCCGCAGCACCGGACAATCAGCGCATTCTGCTGCCGTACCTGCGTGCGCTAGACGTCTTGGGTGTCCACGCGAGGATTCGGATGATCGACAGCGTCGGCCATACCAATCGCCGGGACGCGGGCGACTTCGACGCCCTGCTGCTTCGAGGCTTTTTCAGCATGCCGCCCTCCTGGCAGCTACGACCCTATTTCCACTCCGCCTCGACGCCCTACTGGAACGTCTCCGGCATCGATCATCCCGCCGTCGATGCGCTAGTCGATGCGGCCCTGGAGGCGACGGATATCCCCGGGTTCGCAAGTGCCTTGCGCGCGCTCGACCGCGTGTTGCTCTGGAACTACTACCAGATCCCGATCGACGCCCTAGAGGACACGCGTATCGTCTACTGGGACAAATTCGGACGTCCCGAACAGCCGGACGAGATGTACGTTGAGCCATTCCCCGATGGCTGGTGGTTCGACGAGGAGAAAGCGGCGCGGATTGGCGCGGGACAGTAGCGACCGGCCGTTCCGTCGCGTTTCTGGGGTTTAGAATAGCCGCCCATGGACCGGCATGAACGACTGCGGCAAACTGTCCTTGGCGGGCGATCAGATGTGAACATCCGCTTAGCCGACCTGCAAGCGCTGCTGATCCACCTAGGCTTCTCCGATCGGCAGCCATCATCTTTTCGACACGGGAAGGGATTGTGGACCTTATCGACATCCGAAGTCACGGAGGAGAGGCGAAGCCCTATCAGGTAGACAGGTCCGAAACCTCATTCTGAAATAAAAACTGGGAGCAAAAGACTGATGCATCGGTACGAGATCATCCTCTACTGGCGCAACGAGGACCAAGCGGTCATCGCGGAGGCACCCGAACTGCCGGGCTGCATGGCGCACGGGGACAATCGGGAAGAGGCGTTGAAGAACATCCAGGACGTGATGCCGTTCTGGATCGACACCGCCTGCGAACTGGGACGACCGGTGCCGCAACCTAAGGGCGAGCGCCTGGTGTATGCCTGACTTTCCGTCGTCGGCCGACGGCAGTACCCTCATGCGTGGTACCTACATCACCGCCCTCGTCATCAGCGTAGTCATCGGAATCTGGCTCCTGTCCGGCTTCCTGACCGCCGAGGACCGCGTTGCCGAACACCCGCCGCTGGCCGAGGCCAACGGGCGTCCGTCCCAAGCGTCGGATCCGGACGCCCCAACTCCCGTGCGAGCGCGGACGATCCACGCCAGGGAACGATCGGAAGTGCTGACCCTGCGGGGCCGCACGGAAAACAAGCGCACGGTCGAGGTTCGCGCGGAAACACGAGGCCGGGTGATCGCCCGTCCCGTCGAGCGAGGCCATCGGGTCGCATCCGGCGACCTGCTATGCCAGATCGCCGAGGAGGATCGCCAATCCCGTGTCGACGACGGCGAGGAGAGCGTCAACCAGGCGCGCCTGGAGTACACCGGCAGCCTGAAGCTCAAGGATCGCGGTCTGCAATCGGAGATCACGATTGCCCAGGCTCGGGCAAGGCTTGCCAGTGCCCTGGCGCGGCGCGAGGCCGCCGTTCTCGATCTCGAGCGGACCTACATTCGCGCACCGTTCGACGGGATCGTGGAGGACGTTCACTTAGAGGTCGGGGACTACGCCCAATCGGGCACCCCATGTGCGCGTATCGTCGACCTCGACCCGATGCTGCTCGTCGGGCAGCTGACCGAGCGCACCGTCGATCGCGTAGCCTTGGGTTCGCCGGCCGCCGGAAGGCTGTCCACGGGTGTCGAGGTCAGCGGGACAATCAGTTTCGTCGGCTACGAGGCCGATCCCGGAACTCGGACTTACCGCGTTGAGGTTACTGTCCCGAACCCGGACTACCGGCTGCGTAGCGGCGTAACCACCGAGATCGCGATTCGAGTGGGCGAGTTGCTCGCGCACAAGATCACGCCCGCCGTGTTCGCGCTCGATGACGAGGGCCGGTTGGGGGTCCGGATCATCGGCGGCGATGACCGCGTGCAGTTCCGCCTTGTGGAAGTCGTCGCCGACGACCGCGACGGGGTGTGGGTCACGGGCCTGCCCCGGCAAACCACGCTGATCACGGTGGGCCAGGAGTTCGTCGCCGCCGGCGAGCGTGTCGTCGTACAGATGCCCAACGGCACCGAAGCCGACGGCAGCACCGACGCGCCGCCTGTTCTCGCCAGCGGGGAGGACGCCGCTCCCGAGCCGTCATGACCAATCCGTTCGTCGAAGCCGCGATCCGACGTTCGCGGACGACGCTGTTGCTGATGGCGATGGTGGTCATCGCCGGCGTCGTCGCCCGGATCGCCATTCCCATCGAAGCGTCGCCGAACGTCGAGGTGCCCGTGTTCCTTGTCGCGGTGCCGCACGAGGGCATCTCCCCCGAGGACTCGGCGCGGCTCTTGGTCAAGCCACTGGAAGCGGAGCTGCGCTCGATCGAGGGGGCCGAGGAGGTGCGTGCCTACGCCTACCAGGGCATGGCGCGCCTCGCGGTGGAGTTCGACGCCGACTACGACCTCGACGATGCGCTCAACGACGTGCGCGCCGCCGTGGACCGCGCCAGACCCCTGTTCCCCACCACGACGGAAGAGCCCTACATCCAGGAGATGAGCGCATCCACGTTCTCCATCGTGCAGATCAACCTCGTGGGGGAAGGCGTTCACGAGCGCATCATCCACGACCTCGCGAAAGCGCTTCGCGACGACATCGAGGCGCTGCCCGAGGTTCTCGACGCCTACCTGCAGGGCGAGCGGGAGGAGTTGCTTGAGGTGGTCATCGACCCGGCTGCGCTGGAGGCCTACGAAGTCGGCAGCGGCGAACTCCTCAACACGATGGTGCGCAACAATCGGCTCATCGCCGCCGGTTCGCTCGATACGGGCACCGGCCGCATGGCGGTCAAAGTCCCCAGCGTCATCGAACGCGCGGCGGACATTTTCGAACTGCCCATCAAGTCGAACGGCGACTCGGTGGTCACGCTGTCGGACATTGCGGAGATCCGCCGCACCTTCAAGGATCGCGTCAGTTTCGCCCGCGTGAACGGCAAGGACACCATCTCGATCGACGTGGGCAAGCGCGCCAACGCGAACCTGGTCGACACCGTCGACAAGGTCCTGGCCATCGCGGAGTCCTATCGCGAGCGGCTGCCCCGTAGCGTCGATTTGTTCTACACCCAAAACCAGGCGCCCTATGCACGCGACCAGGTGACGGAGTTGCAGGGCAATATCATCACCGCGCTCGCCCTCGTCATGGTTTTGGTGGTTGCCGTCATCGGGGTGCGCAGCGGTCTGATCGTCGGCGCCGCGATACCGGTGTCGTTCCTATTCGCGCTGATCTTCGTCTGGATGCTCGGCTACTCGTTCAACTTCATGGTCATGTTCGGCATGCTGCTCGGCCTCGGCATGCTCATCGACGGCGCCATCGTGGTGACCGAGTACGCCGACCGCAAGATGGCCGAAGGGCTCACGCCCCGAGAAGCCTACGCGAACGCAGCCTCGCGAATGTTCTGGCCGGTTGCGGCGTCCGTCGCAACAACGCTGGCGGCTTTTCTGCCGCTTATTTTCTGGCCCGGCGTGGCCGGCAAATTCATGCGCTACCTACCCATCACCGTGTTCTTCGTTCTGACGGGGTCGCTGCTCTACGCCCTGGTATTCGGGCCGACCATCGGTTCGCTGATCGGCAAGGGGAGCGCCCGCGACGAGCGACTGAAACGGACGCTGCGCCAGCTCGAGGACGGCGACCCGACCGAACTCAAGGGCTTTACCGGGACCTACGCGCGTCTGGTCCGGCGAACGTGCCGGCACGCCGGCTTCACGGTGCTGGCAACGGTCGCCATCCTCGCGGTGACGTTCTTCACCTACAACCAATACGGTCGCGGCATGACCTTCTTCTCGGACTCCGACCCGGCCTACGCCCAGGTGTCGGTGCGGGCGCGCGGCAACCTCTCGGCGCTCGAGACCTTCGCCCTGGTGAAGGAGGTCGAGCAACGGGTGCTCACGATCCCGGGAATCAAGAGCGTCAATACCTGGACACAGACCGGGGGTGGCGCCGGCATGGCCAGCATAGGCGGTTCCAGCAGCGCCTCGGACACCGTGGGGTCGCTCTACCTCGAGATGCACGAGGAATTCGAGCGTCGACTGAGCGGCTGGGAGATCCTCGAGGAAGTCCGGTCGCGGACGGCTGACCTAGCCGGCATCGGGGTGGATGTGCAGGAGCTGGAAGACGGCCCGCCCGTCGGCAAACCGGTGCAGATCCAGTTCTCAGGAAACGACAAGGCGCTGCTCGGCCCGGTCGTGGCGCGTGTCCGCGACCATCTCGACAACGAGGTCGAAGGCTTGCGCGACATCGAGGACACGCGATCGCTGCCAGGCGTCGAGTGGAAACTCAGCGTCGACCGTGCCCAGGCGGCGCTCTACAACGCGGACGTATCCCTCGTCGGCGTCGCTGTCCAGTTGGTAACCAACGGGGTCTGGGTCGGTGAGTACCGGCCGGACACCGCGGACGACGCCGTGGACATCCGGGTCCGCTACCCAAGGAGCGCCCGGGGCTTGAGCGCGCTGGACGAGCTCAAGATCACGACGCCCAAGGGTCTCGTCCCCATCTCGAACTTCGTGCAACGCGAAGCCGTACCCAACCTCGACGCCATCGAACGCATCGACGGCCGGGTGGTGATGTTCATCCGTGCCAACGTGGCCCCCGGCGTGCTCGCCGACGACAAGGTCGGCGAAATCCAGGCGTGGCTCGAGCGCGCTGAATTGGATCCCCGCGTCGATATCACCTTCCGGGGTGCAAACGAAGAGCAGGCCGAGTCCATCGCCTTCATCGTGGTCGCGCTGGTGATGTCCCTGCTGTTGATGTTCGTGCTGCTCGTGACCCAGTTCAACAGTCTCTACCAAGCGGCGCTGATCCTCGTTGCCGTGATCATGTCGACGGCCGGTGTGCTGATCGGCCTCCTGGTGACCGGAAGTCCGTTCAGCGCGATTCTCACCGGCGTGGGGGTGGTCGCCCTTGCGGGAATCGTCGTCAACAACAACATCGTGCTCATCGATACCTACAACCACATCCGCGAGAGGCATCCAGAGCTCGAGCCGGTCGAAGTGATCATCCGCACCGGGGCGCAGCGCTTTCGACCGGTACTGCTGACCACCGTGACCACCGTCTTCGGGCTGCTGCCCTTGGCGAGCCACTTGTCCATCGACTTCATCAATCGCACGATCATCTATGGCGGTCAGTTGGCGGGGTTCTGGGTGCCGCTGGCACAAGCCATCGTCTCCGGCCTGACCTTCGCCACGCTGCTCACCCTGGTGGCCACGCCCGCCATGCTGGCGTTGCCGCATCAGCCCTACATGCGCGCCATCCGCCACGCACCTTCGATGCTACGCAAATCCGTCACGCACCTGCTGTCGAGACGACTCCTGGCGCAATGACGCTCGCGGTAGAGCTTCTTCCGATTGCGGTACCGGGCCCGAGCAGTGGCGATTCCTCGGAAACACCTGCGGCACCTTGCCCTCGGCACCCTGAATGAACTCCGTGAGGTCGGCGTCGCAGGCGACTGGCGGGTTCGCTTCGCCGATGCCCGAGTCCGGGTCGAGATGGTAGCGGACGTCGCCTGCCGATAGTTCCTATTCGGCCTCGGTCCGCCCCGAGGGCAGCACCTTGCCTTGGCGCTACACCGACGAGGATGCGTCGAGTCCGCGCTTCGCCGAGATCGGCTACCGCAAGGGCGTGCCCAAGGGCGGCGATCTGGCCCACCAAAGGCCGCGCCAGGCGCCGAGTTTCCTGGTGAGCGCCGTCAAGGATCCCCACGGGGCGAATCTCGATCGCGTGCAGGGCATCAAAGGGTGGCGCGACACGACGGGCACATTGCACGAGCAGATTCACGACGTCGCGTGGTCGGATGATCGAGTGATCGGCGAGGACGGCAAACTTCCCGCCGTCGGGTCCACGGTTGACGTTGAGACCGCAAGCTACGTCAATTCCATTGGCAGTGCATCGCTCGCGACCATCTGGACGGACCCCGCTTTCAATCCTGGCGAAGCCGCGTTCTACTACGTCCGGGTGATTCAGATCCCCACACCGCGGTCTTGGGGACAGCCCGCGGGAAGCCATCCAGGAACGCGCCTATTCCTCGCCGATCTGGTACACGCCGTAGAGGAAGGGCTTGTCCCGTCCCGTTTGCGGGCCTGTTGCTCCTGGTCCTGTTGACGCAAGAAGCGACTCCTGAGGTTGTAGAGTCCGAAACGCTCGAGTTCCGTCACGGCGTTTCGCAATTCCCTGACTACGCCCTGAAATACCCTCGGGGTTTCGCCCACTTCGACTACGTCAATCCCAACGCCCCAAAGGGAGGCACGCTGGTGCTGCCCGTCACGTACGCCATGGACAGCGTCTCGCCGACGTCCAAGCCGCCGGGTTTTTTTTCGGTCGTACGATCATCTGTTGGATCGCGCGGGCGACGAACTCTCCGGCTACTATGGAGGTTTCGCCGAGTCGGTGGCATTCAGCGCCGATTCGGCGAACCCTAGTGTTTCGTTTGCGTCCCGAGGCGCGGTGGCACGACGGCACGCCGATCACCGCGACCGATGTCAAGTTCTCGCTGGACACGTTCTGCGACGACTACCTGGCCTCCGGATGGGCTGACGTCCTCGAGTGGATCACGCGGGTCGATGCGCCGAGTCCCCATACGGTTGTGGTTCACGCCAACTCCGACGCGGCCAAGCAAGTGCACATCCTGGGGCTCATCCCATCGTGCCGGCGCACTACTGGGCCGAGCGCGACGTCACCAAACCGGCGCGGGAGCCACCGGCGCAGAGCGGTCCGTATCGTCTGACCGCGGTAACCCAGGGACGCGTCCTCACCTACACCCGGGTTCCGGACTACTGGGGACGCGATCTTCCGATCAATCGCGGCAAGTTCAACTTCGATACGATCCGCTACGAACGCCATCTCGACGCCACCGTCGCCCGCGAAGCCCTGCGCGCCGGCCTGATCGACGTGTGGACCGAAAACGACTCCCGCCACTGGCTGTCCTCCTTCAAGCGTCGGCCATACCAATCGCCGGGACGCGGGCGACTTCGACGCCCTTCTCCTTCGAGGCTTTTTCAGCATGCCGCCCTCCTGGCAGCTACGACCCTATTTCCACTCCGCCTCGACGCCCTACTGGAACGTCTCCGGCATCGATCATCCCGCCGTCGATGCGCTAGTCGATGCGGCCCTGGAGGCGACGGATATCCCCGGGTTCGCAAGTGCCTTGCGCGCGCTCGACCGCGTGTTGCTCTGGGGCTACTACCAGGTCCCGATCGACGCCCTGGAGGACGCGCGGATCGTCTATTGGGACAAATTCGGACGTCCCGAACAGCCGGACGAGATGTACGGTGAGCCCTTTCCGGATGGCTGGTGGTTCGACGAGGAGAAAGCGGGGCGTATTGGCGTGGGGCACTGACTTCCGACCGTTCTGTCTGGCGACGGACTGATGAGGCAAAAAACGAGGCAAATCAGGCCAAACTCCATGTCCTTTCCTTTTGTCGGCCAAAAAGGTAACCGAATGCGTCCTGCTCGCGTATAGTTGCCTTTTCGAGCGTGGAACCAGGGTGCAGCACCGTGGCATTGGTCACTTCCAGTCGGGAACCAATTGACGCACTCGTAGAGCGTGTGCTGCGCCAGTTGTCCCAAGGGCGCGCACCCTCAAGCATCGAACTGGAGCGCGTGGACTTCAAGGAGGAAGGAGGCCGGCGTGACGGCGATGGGAGCGTTTCGCCCGGCAGCACGACCAACGAACACGCCGCCAGCCACCTGGCAGCGGAGATGGCCTGCATGGCGAACACGCCCGGTGGGGGCGCAGTCATTCTAGGCGTCTCGGACAATGGCGACCCGATCGGCACGAGGCTCAATGCGGACTGGCTCCGGCACCGCATCTGGGAGCTCACATCGGGCCAACTCACGGTCGCGGTCCGCGAAGAAAGCCTCGACCAGTGCCGTATCTTGATCCTGACCTGCATCGAAGCGCTTGCTCCCATCCGCCATGGCGGCAAGCTGCGGTGGCGGGTTGGCACCAACTGCGTGGAAGTCGATCCGGTCGTTTGGCAATCGAGGATGCTGGAGCGGATCGGTTTCGACTGGTCTGAGCAGCCCTCCGGCAAGACGCTGGACGACGTGAGCCCACTCGCCTTGGAGGTCGCCCGGCGTTATCTGCGGGAATCGAACGGTACCCAGGCCAGCCTGACCGAAGCAACAGACGCCGATCTGCTCCGACGCCTGAATCTCGTCAAGGGCGAACGCGATCTCACCAACGCGGCGACACTCCTGTTCGTGGCAACTCCCTGGTCAGGCGTGGACTACATTCGTCGCGACATGCCCGGCGGCGACAGCACCCTGCGAATCGAGGGCGAGGGGCCGTTGCTCGCGCAGATTCGCGAGATCGAACAAGCCGGCAATGCTGCCAACCGCGTCACACACACGGAAGCCGGCTACGCGCACGGCAAGATCTGGGCGATCCCGCCAAGGACGTTGCGCGAAGCCATCGTCAACGGGCTCGCCCATCGGGATTGGCAAACCGCACGCCCCACCGTCGTCGAGCACATCGGCGACACCTTGACGGTGACATCGCCCGGTGGATTCGTGGGAGGCATAACGCCCGCAAACATCATCACCCACCCAGCGGTTCCCCGCCATCGAAACCTGTCCGAGGCGATGGCCGCCCTGGGTCTCGCCGAGCGAGAGGGGATCGGCGTGGACAGGATGGTGCGAGACATGCTCGCCATCGGTCGGCCCATGCCGGTCATTGCCGAGGTGGACGGCCCGTACGTGCGGGTCGTGTTGCTCGGCGGTTCGCCGGACACCGCCGTCGTGAATCTGGTGGCCGCGCTGTCTCCCGCATGGACTGGGAATGTGGACTCGTTGCTGTTGATCGAGCACCTCACCCGGCATGGCTGGGTGGACGCAGAGTCCGCGACAAGCCTGCTGCAGCGGTCGTCTTCGGCGGAAACCGACGAAGCCATCCGCCGACTCGCCGACGCCGGCATCGACGATGCTGGTTCCGCGCCCGTGATTGCACCGGTGCGGGGTGTCCCTTCGCAACAGCCGAAAGCGTTTCGTCTCTCTGACGTCGTTCGACGCCGGCTCGCGCACCGACTCGCCCCATTGCGCACTCGAGAGGGGCGTGAGGCGATGATTCTCGGCTGGGCACAGGCGCGGGGACGCGTCTCATCCACCGAAGTGGCGGACTTGACCGGGACCAGCCCCGTTTCCGCCCGCCAGTTGCTGTCGCGCCTAGTCGCTGCCGAACGCCTCAAGCCTGGCCGGCCCGGGAGTCGGGGCCGCGGCTTTTTCTACGTTCCCAAATGATCGCGGGCAACCCAAAGGCTGTCTGACGGAAGCTAGGGCTCGGGCTCTCCTCGCCCTGAAGGCAGCACCTTTCCCTCCAGATAGTCGGCACCTTCCGCGCTCCGGTCGACGGACTCGTTCCACGCTGCGAGTTCGGCCTTCATTCGAGCCACGATTTCCGGTTGCCGTACGATGAGATTGTCCTCCTCGGAGGGGTCGTCCACCAAGTTGTACAACTCCCACTTCTGGGTCAACGAGTCGAACACTTCCTGGTCCCAAACGCCGTCGACCATCGCCTTGTCGTAGTCGCGGTAGTAGATGAGCTTGTAGTCGTTGTCGAGCCAGCCTAGCTGGCCCTGAACCCGTAAGCCGATGGGCTGATTGCGCCTCGGCAGTTCGGTGTCGAAGACGGGCACGAGGGAGATGCCGTCGTGCACCTCGTTCATGTCATTGGGATCGAGGTTGGCCACTTCGATGAGAGTCGGGAACATATCCAGCGTGCTGGCCGGGAAGTTCGAGATTCTCGGTTCGAGATGGCCGGGCCATTCGATGATGCCGGGTACGCGGATCCCGCCTTCGTAGAACGAATTCTTGAACCCGCGGAGGCGCCCCGTCGAATCCGGCACCACGCCCGGCAACACCTCCCCGGTTGAGGCCCGGGTCACGTCGAATGTCGGGAGTCCGCCGTTGTCGCTGGTGAACCAAACCAGCGTGGTCTCGGCAATTCCCAAGTCCCGCAAACCCTGACGGAGCATGCCGATGGAACGGTCCATGGCGACGATTTCGCCGTGGTGGACGCGGGAGGCTTCCGGCAACCCCTCGAAAGCTGCCATGTCCTCGTCGAGTGCCTCGAACGGCCGGTGCGGAGAGGCGTACCAGATCAGCACGAACGCAGGTTTGCCTTGCTTGTGCGCCTGCTCGATGAAAGCGAGGGCCTCATCGACCAGGATTTCGGAGGACTCGCCTTCGATGCATTCGGCCGTTCCGTTGCGACTGAACAGCGGATCGAGGTTGAACTGGTTGGTTTCGCTCAGCCAGTAGTCGAAGCCCAGTTCGCCGGGGTGGTGCGGGTCAGACAACGGCATCGGATGGTCCGGTGTGTTCACCGTGTTGAGATGCCACTTGCCGAAGTGCGCGGTCGTATAGCCGGCGTTGCGAAAAGCCGTCGACAGGGTCTTTTCCTGCTTGTTGATGGAACTGCCTACCGTGGCGACGCCCGTGCGATCGTTGGTCCTGCCGGTCAGCACGGTGGCGCGGGCCGTGGAGCACTGCGGAGCAGCCGAGTAGAACCGGTCCATACGCAAGCCGTTGGCGGCCATGGCATCCAGATTGGGTGTTTCGAGGACCGGATGGTCGTAGTAGCCCGTCTGCGCCCAGCCCATGTCGTCGGCCATCACCAGGATCACGTTGGGAGTAGCCAAGACCCGAACGGCCAGCAGGCTGGCAAGTACGCCAATTGTCCGTCGCGGCATCGACATCGCTAGTAAGGGCTCACGGGATCCGGGAAGTTCCACCGCACCCAATTCCACTGGAACATGTCATTGGTCGCATCGTTCCAGCCGACGAGGCGTGCCTTCATCTCGCTCTGGATATCGGCATAGTCCGGGTCATCGATGAGGTTGTTCATCTCGGCCGGATCGGCCCGGAGATCGTAGAGTTCATCGAGGTCGTGGGGAAAATAGACGTACTTCCAACGCTCGGTCCGCACCATGCGCTGGGAACTGTAGCCCCACACTTCGCCGTGGCTTTCGCAGTAGACGCTGTCCGGCCAGTCGGCAGGCGTCTCACCCTCAACGAGGGGTACGAGGCTCCTTGCGTCCAAATCGTCCGGCAGTTCGCCCCCTCCCCATTCGATGAAGCTCGGCATTAGATCCATCAGGCGAACAAACTCGGATACTTGCCGAGGCGCAACACCCGGAACCTTCGCCAACAACGGAATGCGGAAGATCTCGTCGTACATGGTGCCGGATTTCTCGAAATGCTTGTGACTGCCCGTGGCGTCCCCGTGGTCCGTCGAAAACAGGAAGATCGTATTGTCCTCGATGCCGCATTCCGTGATCGCTTCCCGTACGCGACCGACGCAGTCGTCGATCAGGGTGACATCGCCGTAGTACTTGGCGACGACCTTCTGCCACCAGGACCAGTCCTTGTCCTCGAGATGCCACTCCCGGTGCTTGCGCAGGTGCGCGGCGGGTTTGCCCTCGAAGGTCTCGTCGAAGTTCGGCCACGGCGGGATGGACTCCGGGTCGTACATGGAGGCGTAGGGTTCCGGGACGATATTGGGGAAGTGGGGTGCGACTCCGTCTATGCGCAGGAAGAACGGCTGATCGCCGTCGGCTCTGTCGCGCAGCATTGAGAGGCCGACATCGGTCAGTTGCCAGGTCTTGCCCTCTTCCTTGGGATGGGGATTGGTACCAGCGACCGCGAATTTCCCGCCGGGGAACTCGATGACCGTTTCATCGCCGGGAACAGATCCCCGGGCGGCACGTCCCTGGCTGTGGCGGTCGAAACCGAACTCCGTCGGCCCCAAATCCTGGTGCACATGCCACTTGCCGGCGTAGTCCAGCACATATCCCGCCGCCTTCAATCGGCTGGAGAAGGTGGGCGTGTCGAGCGCAAGACCTCGGCACCAGGCGGGTGCGATATGGGTGTTGATCATCACGCCGTGGTTGTGCGGGTAGAGTCCCGACATCAAGGAGGCCCGGGACGGCGAGCACACCGGACTCACCGTATAGGCCTGATCGAACTGCGTTCCCTCGGCGGCGAGACGATCCAGGTTCGGTGTCTGGCAGATTTCGTTCCCGTAGCAGCCCAACGCATCGCGCCTTAGCTGGTCGGTCATGAAGAGAACGATATTGGGGGGCATATCACCACCACCACGTCGGCGTGCGCCGTTGCATCACGGCAGTAGGATACCGTGAAGTGAGCATGTAGGGCGGGGCAGACGCACTCGCGGGCCGCAGGCAGCATGGCTGGACGCTTCCGAAGACAGGACAGCCGTCGCCGTCGCCTCTATCACCGAAGCCAAAACACGTCCCGTTCTCCCGGCCGCGCCCGCCGCCATGGCAACAGACCCTGGCATCAGGCAGCGTATAGGGCCACACTCAAAGGAGGCGGGGCTCGGGACACCCATGCACAATGTCGACCGGCGGGTCACGCCGCCAATCACTTGCGTCTGCCTTTCGGCCGTAGTCAGCACCGCACTGTTGGCGGTTGCCGACGATGGGACCGCATCGGGCGAGTGGCGCCACCACGGCGGTGACCACGCCTCCACGAAGTACTCGCCGCTGAGCCAGATCGACGCCGGGAACTTCTCGAAGCTCGAAGTCGCCTGGCGGTGGAAGTCGGCCGACCAGGACCTCCCCTACGGCGACGGCGGACGCTACTACACCGGCGACTACCGGGCCACGCCGCTCATGATCGGCGGCCGTGTCTATGCCGTTACTTCGCACGGCCAGGTGGCGGCGCTCGACCCCGCAACCGGGCAGCAGTTGTGGCTCTACGACCCCAAGAGCTACGCCAAGGGTCAACCCAACATGCAGCCGCTACAGACCCGGGGAATCGAGTACTGGACCGACGGCAAGATCGAACGCATCTTCGTGGCAACACTCGGCAAGCAACTGGTCTCCATCGACATCGCGACCGGCAAGCCGGATCCCGACTTCGGCGTCAACGGCATCGTCGATCTCGCCAAGGACCTCGGCCCCGGCGACTACGAGATCAACAACATCACCCACGGCGCGCCGCCCATCGTCGTCGCCGACACGGTGGTTGTCGGCTCGAAGATCTTCGACTACGGCATGCACAACAACAGTCCGCCGGGGCATATCCGCGCCTACGACGCCCGCACCGGGAAGTTCAAGTGGCGATTCCACACCATCCCGCGGGAGGGCGAACCCTTCGTCGAGACGTGGGAGAACGACTCCTGGAAAAAGGCCGGCAACACCAACGCCTGGTCGATGCTCGCGGGCGACGACGCGTTGGGTCTCGTCTTCCTGCCGACCTCGACACCCACGAACGACTATTGGGGTGGCAAACGGCCCGGGGCCAACGTCTTTGCCGAGAGCATTCTCTGCCTCGAGGCGGCTACCGGGAAACGGGTGTGGCACTTCCAGACGGTTCACCACGGGTTGTGGGACTACGATGTCGCCTCCGCCCCCAACCTGGTGGACATCGTCGTGGACGGCCGCCCGATCAAGGCCGTGGCCCAGGTATCGAAGACCGGTTTCACCTATGTCTTCGACCGCGTGACCGGCAAGCCGGTGTGGCCGATCGAGGAACGCCCGGTTCCGCAAAGCGACGTGCCGGGCGAGAAGTCCTACCCGACCCAGCCGCATCCCACCAAGCCGCCGCCATTCGAGCGCATCGGCATCACCGAGGACGATCTCATCGACTTCACGCCGGAACTCAGGGCCGAAGCCGTCGAGATCGCCAAGCGCTACCGACTCGGCCCGATCTTCACGCCGCCCATCGTCAAGGATGCGGGCGGGAAACTCGGCACCATCGTCGTTCCGGGCGCGGCCGGCGGCGCGAATTTCCCCGGCGCGTCGGTGGATCCCGAGACCGGCATCCTCTACGTCGAATCGCAGACGAACCCCATCGGCATGGCGGTCGTGCCGACCAAGCCGGGCACCTCCGACTGGGACTACGTCATTGCCTACCAGCCGACGCGGGGACCGCAGGGGTTGCCCCTCGTGAGACCCCCATATCGACGCATCACGGCGATCGATCTGAACACCGGCGAGCACGTCTGGCAGATCCCGTTCGGCAACGGACCGACCAACCACCCCGCCATCAAGGACTTGAACCTCGGCCCGCTCGGCAGCCCCTACGGCGATGCCGTCGCCGAAGGCGGCATCCTGCTCACCAAAACGCTGCTCATCAGCTACCTGTCCAAATGGAGCGAACTCGGCCGGCGGGCACAGGGGACGCTCCTACGCGCTTTCGACAAGAAAACCGGCGAGCTTCTCGGTGAAGTGGATGTCGCCACCCGGCTCCACGGCGCCCCTATGACGTACATGCACGAGGGCCGCCAATACATCGCCGCGGCCGGTGGCGGGCGGCGCGGGGACGGTGCGCTAGTGGCGTTCGCGCTGCCCAAGGACGCGCCGACCGTTCAGGATCGGCCGTAGCGCCCGAGCGCCGCCCCGACGCTCCGCTGTGCATCGGGTCGCCTCAGGCCCAGCCCCGCCGCCGTCGAACGTGGTACCGCCGCCGAAGGGCGCGGGATCGCCCTACGGTTGCTCACTCAGTCGCACGACGCCAGCCGCGCCCAGAAATCGCCTTCGGTCGAGCAGCCCGCGGCCGCGGCCAGCAGCCCTTCTCCAGTGGCCGTCGTCGCGGCCAGGCGCCACTCGGCATCGTCCGACAGCGCAATGCCGCGCAGACGCAGCACTTCCACCGCCGCGCACACCAGAGCCTGACGGCGCCCGGCGGCCAATCCCTCGGCATGGCCTTGTTCGCGTCCGCGTGCGAATCCCGTTCGTTGGCCTACGCCGTGCGCACATCGCATATAGCCCGCAATCTGGGTGTCGTTGATCGGGCCGGTGCCATCGAGGTCGCCCAGTTCCCGACCGACGCGAACGAGGTGTCCGATCGTCTCCGGCGATGACGACGGTTCGTTCAGCGCGCGGTGGATCTCGTGCGCTTTCCATCCGGACAAGGCCGCGCTCACGGGCTGCTTGCGGTAGTCGTCGTCCTCGAGGACATAGATCGTGAATCCGGGGACGACGCCGGGCGGACGGCTCGGCGACGGGGCGTCCGGCGTCTCCACCCAGACCTCGGGAAACCGCCACCGACGATAGATGCCGAGCTTCCTTCGGCGCACATCGGTGGTGTGGTCGACCTCCAGAACGACGTCCGGACGCGGATCCCGGCCGATCACCGTTTCGCGACCCCTCGGCGTCCAAACCTCGGGACGCAGGTAGACCGACTGGTCCGGGTGCATCGCCTCGCTTGCCCGTCCGGCGCGGTCGAAGACGACCATGCGCAGCGCGCCCCAGCAGCGAATCGGCGAACCGCGCTCCAACGCGATCCGCATCAGCAATGCCGGCAGGTGGCCGCCGGGGTTTTCGTGGTCCGGGCCGCCCTCGCGCAGAACCCAGGCCATGGCCTGCTCGCGGCTCCAGTACTCGACGCCGCCGTCGTAGTCCTGGAACTGCTCGGCGGTCATGGGAATCGGGACGCAGCCGGGGAAGTCGGCATCCTCGGGACCGTCGTAGCGCATGACGTAGTCCAACACGGCATCCCTTTCAAACGGCCCGGAATAGATCGCATAACCGGGGCGCTTCGACCCGGGCGACAGTTGAACCTCGGCCACGTTTGCCTCCCCATTGCCGTTGCTATGCTACGAGAAAAAAGCGTAACACATACAATGGGTTAAGGATTTCGTACAAGCGTGTGCGCTCGCCCGCGTCCGGCTAAGGTACGGGCGTGTACGGGCGTGTACGGTCGTAGGCGGCGGCTTCACGTCCATGGAAACGCCCCACAGCCGGCCCGGCGCAAGTCCGACGGATTCGCATCGCTCGCGTGGCCATCGTGCGCGAGTCTTTGCATCGCCAGGGGTCGGGATGCACACTCCGCATCCGGAGGTGCGGTTTGATGGTTCTAAGCGAACGCGTTGTCTCAGGCAGGGGTGCCGCCCATGGCGTCTACTCCCGACGCTCCATGCTGCGTGGTTCACTGGCCACGGTCTCCGCGGCCCTGTGTCCGCTAGCCGCCGGTCAACCGGTCCTGCCAGCCATTCCCGGCAAACCCGGACTCAAGGTCTTGAGCGAGCGCCCCATCAATGCCGAGACCCCGGCGCACCTTTTGGACGACCCGGTCACGCCGGCCGAGCGGATGTTCGTGCGCAACAACGGGATACCGCCGGACACCCGGGACATCGATCCTCTCAACTGGACGCTTGAACTGGCCGGGGAGGCATGCGCACGGCCAATGCAACTCACGCTCGGCGAACTCAAGGACCGTTTCGAGCACGTCACGCTTGCGCTTCAGATCGAATGCGGCGGCAACGGCCGCTCCGAATTCCATCCGCCCGCCCGCGGCAACCAGTGGACGACGGGCGCGGTGGCGTGTCCAAGATTCACCGGCGTGCGCCTCAAGGACGTGCTTGAGTACTGCGGCACAACCGACGCGGCCGTCTACGTGGCCTACGAAGCCGCCGACACGCATCTGTCCGGGGATCCGACCAAGCAACCCATCTCCCGGGGGGTGCCGATGCACAAGGCCCTTGAGGCCGAGACGCTGATCGCCTGGGCGATGAACGGCGAGCCGCTGCCACCGCTCCATGGGTATCCATTGCGCCTGGTTGCCGGCGGCTGGCCCGGTTCCGTGAGCGGCAAGTGGCTGAAGCGCATCCTGGTGCGAGACCGCGTCCACGACGGACCGAAGATGGGTGGCCAATCGTATCGCGTGCCTTGCGATCCCGTGGCGCCCGGGGCGACGGTCCCGGACGAGGCCATGTGCATCATCGAGTCGATGCCCGTGAAGTCGCTCATCACCCATCCGCGTTCCGGCAGCCGCCAGGAACGGGCGAAGCCCATTGCCGTTCGCGGCCACGCCTGGGCCGGCGACCTTGGCGTGGCCAGCGTGTTCACGTCCATCGACTTCGGCGCCACGTGGCAACCCGCCGATCTGAACGAGCCGGCGAATCGCCTTGCTTGGCAGCAATGGTCGACGAACATTGCCATCCCGACGCTCGGGTATTACGAGATCTGGGCTCGTGCGGTCGACGAGAACGGGCGTTCCCAACCCTTGGTCTTGCCAGGCTGGAACCCGCGCGGGTACTTGAACAACGCCTGCCACCGAATCGCGTTGGCCGTGGCATGACCCCGCCCGAGCCGGATCGCCGCGGACGGCGAACGACTCCCCCGACCCGGGATGTGTGGCCTATCCGCCTGCTCGTCGTTGCGATTCTGCCGGCTTTGGCCCTAGCCGCCGAGACCGACACCGACACCGGCCTCGTCACGACGCCCGGCTGGGAAGATGTCCGCGCCCACTGCGGCGGCTGCCACGCCTACAGCGTCGTCACGAACCAACGTGCCAACCGGGACGCCTGGCGCGACATGATCCGCTGGATGCAGCGCACCCAGAACCTCTGGCAGATCCCGGACGAGACCGAGACCCGGATCCTCGACTACCTCGCCGAGAACTACGGACCCGACGAGGCAGTGCGGCAGCGACGGGCGCCGATTGCCGAGGCGTTGATGCCACCGCGGGACGGTTGACGACCGATCTGGCACACGCCCCACTTGAGAACGCACGACGGCACCATCCGCCACGATTAACCCGGGCAACAGCAGCAGCAACAGGAGCAAGAGTATGGAGAAGCTAACGACAGGGGACGATTTCCCGAACCTGACGCTGAACCTGGCAGACGGCGGCACCCTCGAGCTACCCAGGGACATCGACACCAAATTCGCGATTGTGCTGTTCTATCGAGGCCACTGGTGACCCTACTGCATCCGCCTTCTGGCTGGATACGGAGAGCGCCGTGTCGCGTTCGCAGAACAAGGGTCAAGCATATTCGCGGCCGCCGTTGATACCCGAGATCAAGCTCTCAAAGTCGCCGGACCACTTGGGTTCCCCATCGCATACGGGGTGACGCGCGAACACGCAGATTTGCTTGGCGCGTGGTGGGAAGAACAGCGCGAGTTCATACAACCGAGCGAATTCCTCTTGACCCGCAACGGCAAGGTTCAGATGTCCACCTACAGCAATTCGCCGATTGGAAGGATGGACCCGGCCGAGATGCTCACGCTGCTAACAATGGTGAATTCCCGAAACAATAGGGGAAACAACAGGGGAAAAAAAAGCTAGCAGGCTGCGTTCGCCGCCGCAATGGTGGAAGCGGTTCGCCGGCAATACCTGCGGTTGACTGATCGCTTCATCCCGCAGGTCGCGGTCTTGCCGTTGGGTCATTGGCGGTTGGTCCGAGGTTGGCGCGCGGACCGGGCCGTCAGTCGACGTCGGGCGATTCGTCCTCGAGTGCCAATGCCGCCCGCTCCTGCGCCCGTGCACCGCGCAGGGTGTTGAACATCGAGTAGTTGCCCTCGTGGCAGGCGTACTCGTACATCTTCGACTCGGTCTTCGGCCAAGGCATCTCGCCGGTGTAGGGTGCGGTGCGATTGGGGTCGTGCACGGTGAACCGGTACAGCAGGCTGTCTCTGGTCAAGGGTGAGAACCGCTCAACAACCCTCCTTCCCTGATCCGGCACCCCTGGCGAGGAAAAGAAATTGGTGGTCTCGACGACCAGCGTATCGTCCTCCCACCAGCCGATGGAGTCCCCCGCCAGCGAGCGCATGTCGTCCGGCAGGTGTTCCGCATTCAATCGCGCTACGCGAGCCCAATGCATCCATTCGATGAGGATCATCACGTGATCGTCGGTCTGCACGATGGTCTTGATGTTGTTGTAGACCACCGGCAGCGCCGGAATCGTGACGTGCCCGAGGTAGAGGCACCGATCCTGCAGGTTGAGTCCTTCGGGATTGTCGAACCGGCCGGGACGTTCTTGCGGGTTCGCTTGCGATGCCCGCCACCGCGCGATTGCCGCTTCGGAGGGTGGGGGAATCTGCCCGCTGGGGGGATCGACGATGATCGATGTGGGAATCTTGCCACCGATCTCGAACATCCGGAGCCCCTGGTCGAACCAGACCGGATCGTAGCTGCGGGCGTCCACGTTGGCCCCTTTCGGCGGCGGCCCGCGGTTCGGGTCCCGGTCCCGCATGCTGTTCTGGTACCGGCGGACCGCGCCGTCTTCCCACTGGGCAGCGGCTTCGGCGTCGATGTAGCGCGGAGCTTCCGCCCCGCCACGACGGGTGTACGGGGTTAGCGTCGCGATGTCGTAGCGACCGGAGAAGTCGGGTTTGCCCGAGGCCGTGCGCGGGAACTCCTCAGGTCCGGCCAACGCCGGCAATGCCAAGGCACCTACCAGCGAAACCACCAGGCCCTTCATGACCCACCCCCTGTGTTCGTCGACCCCCGTTCACACTCGCATACCCGGCCGACCCGTGCCATCAGTACCCCTTGAAGTCCGTTTCCCTGCGGTCGGCGAACGCTCGCATCCCTTCGATCGAGTCCTTCGACAGTCCGACCACCGGTATGGCGGATTCCGACCATTGCATCGCCGTATCGAAATCCATGTGCGCGGTGCGCAAGGCGAGCATCTTGCCGAGTTTTTGCGCGATCGGCGGCCCGGCTTCGACTTCGAGCGCGAGTTCCATGGTCTTGGCCTCGAGTTCATCGGGTTCCACGAGGTAGTTGGTGAGCCCCGACTCGTGGGCCTCTTCGGCACTCATGAACCGCCCGGTCATCATCAACTCCATGGCCTTGCGCCAACCGAGGATCTTCGGCAGCGACCAGAATCCGCCGAGGTCCGCAAAGACCCCCCGCTTGACGTAGGCCACCTGGTAACGAGCCGCGGTCGAACCGACGGCGAGGTCGCAGTGGCTTGCGAGGTCGAAACCGGCGCCGACGCAGGGGCCGTTGATCATGGCGATCACCGGTACTTCGAGACGCCGGAAGGCGATGTAGGTCTCGGTCTCGTTGCGGAAGTTCAGCCGATAGCCCTCCGGGTCGGGGCCCGCGTCGGGCGGTGGCGGTTCGCGGTCCGGGTTGGCCGCGCCGCCCATGTCCATGCCGGCGCAGAACCCGCGCCCGGCACCGGTGATGACGACACACCGCACGGTGCGGTCGAAGCGCGCATCGACGAAGATCTCCCACAACTGGCGGAGCAACGGGAACGTCAACGCGTTCAGCTTGTTGGGGCGGTTGAGCGTCACCCAAAGGATGCCGTCCTTCTCGCCGCGACGTTCGGTCAGTACAAGGTTCTCGTCGGACATGGTTCCCCCTCTCTATGGAGGTCCAAGTCTAACCGCTAAGGTCGGGCGTCGCAGATTGCGTCACATGAGTCCGAGAACCGTGTAGTCGCCGTCGACGATCAGTCGAATGGCGACGTAGATACCCAGGAGCGGGATCAATACCCAGGGCGAATCCGGCACGACGATGAAGCCGAACACCTCCCCGGGACGCAACCGCTGGTGACGCTTCGCGACGAAGAAGCTCACCACATAGACGGTTGACACGTAGACCCACTGCCAGAACAACATGGCGGCGAGGATGCCCGCCACGACCGCCGGCAGGAACCCGACGGTGAAGGTCGCGTACAACACCAGCGTCGGAACGGGCGTGAAGTAGCCGTTCGCGATATCGCAGTTGAAGCCGAAGGTGCCTCGGTCCACATAGGATTCGTCGTACACGGAATAGGCGCCCCACGCATCGGCCCACAGGGTCGGCGACAACGGCCGTGCCAGCGACACCTTCGCCAACAGAAACTCGACGATCGGCGATCTGCCCGACTCCTCGTGTCGTGCGCGCCAATGTGTGCTGCGCTGCTCGATGTAGTCCCGCTTGTGGAACAGGCAGATTTCCCAATAGCTGATCATCAGGTTGGTCGAAAAGAAGACCGCGAACACCACGTAGAGCGCATCGAGGTCCGCGTGGTAATTCAGACGCGTCAATACCCCGATCAGGGTGAGGGCGACGATGAAGAGAACCGAGAATAGCCAGACAGGCATTCGAATCTATGCCGAGGCCGACGTCGAGAGCGCTTGATCCGGCTCGGGGTAGAACTGCGTGCAGTAGCGGCGGAACTTGAGTATCTCGCCGTCCGCCTCGTTGAGCAGCGGGTACTCCCGGTAGGCCTTGTTCTCCCAGATCATGAAGTCGTTCTCGATGTTCTTCTTGAACTCGTACATCACGAGCGGAAGCATGACTCGCTCGCGCAGTCGCCTCGGCAACCGGTTCAATCCCTTGATGCCGCCGTCGTTCAGCGCCTGCACCTTGGCGGACACCAGGATGTCAACGCGGTCACCGTCCATCGGCGTCGCAAGAAACCAATTCCGGGTGCGCGCACCGAGCGACCTCGACACGGTATCCACGAACAGAAACCCGAGGCCCCAGATCTGAACTTCCGCTTCCAGTTCGTTCTCGACACGCCGGAGCAGCGGGTGGTGGTAGCGGCCGTCGAACCGAAAGTCCGTCTTGAAACACGGTCCATCGATGTCGATCTTGCCGCTGTGCGCGACGCCATCGAAACCATGAAGGAACGACAGGTGACCGAGGTCGATCACGTTCTCGCTGGTCTCCTGCGGATGGGTCCTGACGGAATAGACGTGGGTCAGCGTCTCGGTCCACCCCGCCTCGTCCATGGCCGGCAATCGCCACGCGGGCTCGGTTCCCCGTTCGTCGAAATACCCGAATACGAAACCGTTGATCTCTTCGCACGGAAAGACACGCAGCCGGCACGCCGGATTGGGTTCGGCGAATGGTGTCGAGACGCATGCACCGGTGGTGTCGTACGTGAAGCCGTGAAACGGACAGACGAGATTGCCATTCCTGACCGTGCCACCGGACTCCGGGGCTAGCTTGGCACCGAGGTGCGGACAATACGCATTCGCGAGGCAGACCCTGCCGCCCTCGTCCCGCCAGGCGATCGCCGGCTCACCAAGCCACTGCCGTGATACCAGCCTCCCAACGGGCAGGTTCTTCGACAGTTCGAAGAAAAACCAGCCACGCGGAAAGGGCGTGAACGGAAACCGCCCGTTGGCCCCGTTTGCCGCACCGTTGTTCACTTTCTGCGCCCCGACAGCAACAGGATCGATGCTAGTGTCGCCACGCCACAACGGCAAATCCGGCGACGGGGTGTATTAATTTGAAAACCGGCCCTGGAACCGCTGGCCCGCGCCTTCAAGAGCCCGCCGGACGTCCGTCCAGGACACCAGCTTGAAGTTCTGGTTTCCGCCGGGGTTGTCGCCATCCTGAACGACCAGCAAGCCCTCGGGGAATCCGGGCAGCGGCGTCGATGTCACCGCAATCCCGTCGGTGTCGGAGGTCTCGTCGATGTCCGGATGGTCGCCCACTCGAAACGAACCAAGGTGGGTACCCGACGTGGCGTCGTACGCGGCATAGCTGTTGTCGCCCTGGCTGGACACCATCAGATAACGTTTATCCTGCGTACGGTACAACGCCAAACCCTCGACGTCTGCGGTCAACACGCCGTCGTCGATGGCGGCGAACGAGACCAATTGCGCCGGGCGTCCGGGATCGGCGTCCAAACGCCACACGCCATAGCCTTCTTCACCGACGTACAGCAGTCCCTTCTCGTCGTCGGCGACGCATCCTTCCGGCTGCGTTTGGGTGCGCCAGCGCCGTGCCTCAACAAGGGAATAGTCTTCCCGCAGCTCGAACTGCACGAAGAGCCCGTCCTTGCCGTTCAACACCACCCAAGGTCGGAGCCGACCATCCAGGTACATGCAGATGCCGTACGGTTCATCAACGACGGGCTCGCCGCGCCCCACGACGCCCAGACGACCGGTGTCGTGCGCCAGTTCAAGAACGACGATCTCATTCGGCGCCCGGGCACTGGCGACGACGACGGTCAGATTGTCCCGCCCCCATGCGCCGGTGCGCAGGTCCACGTTGTTGAGGTTGCCTGCCGGGAGATACTGCACCTGCTTCCCGGCCAGATCGTAGACCACGAGCCCCGAACGCTTGTCGGTCGCGACCACGAGGCTCCGTTCCGGGTGGCGGGGGTGGATCCAGATCGCCGGGTCGTCGGCGGCATCGCCCCCACTGGGCACCGGCTCGGTCTCGACGCGAGGGGGTACCCAAGGATGGCCATCTCCCTGGCCGTCGCAACCTCCAAGGCCGAACAACAAGGCAAGGCAACACCACGCCCCGAGAGCCGTGCCCTGGCTCAGGTGACGATTTGGCCGGGCGACCAGAGAGCTAGTGCTGATAGCGAACGCCGATCGCGATGGTCCTGCCGTAGATCTCGTATTGCGCGTTGTAGCGTCGATCGCCGAAGTACGCGTAGTAGGGCTCGTCCGTTAGATTGTTGGCGTCGAGGTTGAGTTGCCACCGCCCGTTCACGTAGTACTTCATACCCAGATCGAGTTGCGTGTGGGCATCCTGGAACACGTCGAAGGCTGGATCGTCGAGTTCCTCCAAGCCAAGCAAACGCTCGCTCTTGTGGGAGAACGCAAGACGCGAACTGAACCGGTCGGTCTCGTAGCCCAGGGCGAAGTTGAGCACCCGGTCGGCTTGGCGCGGCATGGCGATCTTTTCGTCGCGGAAGGGCAACGTCGCCTCGCCGTCCGTAAACGTCGCGTTGGCGCTAACCAACAGGTTGCTGAAGAGCCCTGGCAGGCGCGACAGATGCTGCACCCACGCGAGTTCGACGCCGAGCACATTGGCATCGTCGCCGTTGACGGGCTGGATGACCTCCGCCTTGTCGACTCGGCTCCCGCCCACGAACTGGGTGAAATCGGTGATCTTCGCGGTGTCCGCCAAGACCACGAAGTCCTTCAGGGTCTTGTAGTACAAACTCGCGGACAGAAGGCCGACGTCTTGCCGGTAGTACTCGATGGAGAGGTCCAGGTTCCGGGCTTGCAGCGGATCGAGACCGGGGTTGCCGATCTCCGCCTTGAGGACGGTCTCGCCGTCATCCTCTTCGAACTCTACCTCGCCACCCGGTGCCAAGTCGCCGAACTTGGGTCGCGCCATGGTCTCGTAGAGGGCCGCCCGGATGAGCAGGTTGTCATTGACGGCGTAGCGCAGGTTCACGCTCGGCAGCACGCTCGCATAGTTGTCGGAGAAGGACACCGGCGTGGGCACCGGGTCGCCGTCGGCACCGACATCGTCGTAGATCACCCGAAGGCCCTGCGCCTCGAACGCCGTCCGCTCGTAGCGCAGGCCGTAGACGATACGCGCCTTGTCGAAGTCCAGCCTGTTCTTGACGTACACGGCGTCGACGTCCTCGTCCATCTGATAGTCGCCACCCGTCGAGGCCGCCAAGGTGTCCTTGTCGTTGAGTTCGAACGAGCCCAGGTTGCTGGCAATGTACCGGTCGATGGCGTCCTCGGACACGCCGAGCCCGAAGGTGCCTTGAACATAGTCGACCCCGTCCAATGCGAAGTCGGCGAGCGTCGGGTCTCCCGGAAACCCGTCGAACACCCGAATGCCGATGTCGTTCGTCTTGTCTCGCCGACGCAGCTTGGCACCCACTTCCACGTAGCCGTTCAACGTTTCGGCGTCGAAGTCGCGTTTCAAGTCGATCTTGAAGCTTCGCTCCACATCGTCGGTGTGGTTGTCCTCGATGACGATTTCGCTCAACTCGTAGCCATCCGCGTCGAGCGTCGCCGGATCGGCGAACAACCCCGGTCGTTCGCCGTGGTTCGAATACCCGATACGCACCTTCTTGATCTTGAACTCGGTGTCCCGGCGGTTGGGCTCGGATTCGTCGGCCTTGGAATAACCCGCGCGGTAGTTCAGCGTCCAGGCGTCGAACGCCTGCGTGCCGCCGGCCGAGATCGACAGGATCTCCTGCGCCTCGTAGCGGTCCTTCAGTTCCTTCTCCAGCGTGGCATCGCTCCAGGTCGCGAAGCCATCGCCGCCTTCCACGGCGTCGCCCTTGTCGAACTTGAACTCGTTGCGCGTTCGGTATTCCTGGTCCGAGAAGGAACTGAACAGGGTTCTCACATACCAGCTTGCGTTGCCGTTCGGCCGGTAGTCGAAGTTCGCCGCCAGACCGAGACGTTCGCGGTTGATTACGTAGTCGCGTTGTTCGATCTCTTCCGCGCCTTTGAACTCGACATCGTCGGTTCGTTCGAGGTCGCCGAACCAGCCACCGTCCGTCTCGACGTTCTCCGAACCGAAATTGCGGTCGAACCACGATACTGCGGCCGCCACACCAAAGCTGTCCGCGTGGTCGCCCCAGTCGAACGTGTCCGAGAAGATCAGCGAAGCCCTGGGGCTCGATTCGTCCTGCAAGTCGTTGAAACTCGTTTGCGCGGCCACCGTGAGGTTTCGCCCCGGCGAGTCGAACGCCGAAGCGCTCTTGATGTTCACCGCTCCACCGATGCCGTCCGCATCCATGTCGGGCGTGATGGACTTGCTCACCTCGAGCGCCGACAGCAGCTCCGACGGGATGACGTCCAGCGCAACCGACCGCCTGTCGTTCTCAGGGGCCGGAACGTTAACCCCGTTGATCGTCGTCACGATTAGGTTCGGATCGATCCCGCGGATGCCGACGAACCGGCCCTCCCCCTGGTCGCGCTCGAGAAACACGCCCGAAACCCGCTGCAGGGCCTCGGAGACGTTCTGGTCCGGAAACTGGCCAATGTCGGTGGCGGAGACCACGGAGACGATCCCGTCGGCGGCCCTTTGCTGGTTGAGGGCGGACGCGGTGCTCGCGGTCTGTTCGCCGTAGACGACGACCTCCTCGATCAGGTCCGAGAAGGCGAACTCGTGCCGGGTGGTCTCGCCGTCGCGAACATCGATCCGCGCACTGCGAGGGGGATAGCCGATGTAGCTGACCGTCACCTCGTAGCTGCCCGCCGGGATGCCGCCGATGGCGTAGCCGCCATCCGTCGAAGTCACTGCCTCGAGCTTGAGTTCAGGCAGCCGTACGAGAGCCCCCTCGAGGTAGCCGCCGTCGTCCCCCGCGACCTGTCCCTCGACTCGGCCCTCGGCCCATGCCGACAGTCCCCAAAACAACCCGATAACAACGAAAGGCGAAACACAGCGCACTTGCATCTCCATTGCTCGTCTGAAAAGCGGAGCCTAGTCCCGGAACATGACACCCGTGTGACGGGAACAGCGATTTGTGATCGGCTGGGCGCATAGGAACGGGCCGGCGTTTCGCCTGCGAGGTGCACTTCACAACGTGTGCCATCCGGCACCGATCCGACCCGTCCCCAAGTGAGCTTCGAGTTCCATGTGGACGCCGCCCGGTCTATCGACGGGCCCGTCCGTATGCGCGAACCTCCGCCGGCGGCGCCCTCCAGGGCATCCGCGCTTCCCGGTTAAGGCAGCAGCTTGGTGAGCGTGACGATCACCCCCGCGAAGCCCACGAACATCAACCAAAGGTTCCGGTAGAGCGATCGCCCGAGGTCGTAAGAAATATCGGAAATTCGCTAGCGGGCGCAGCCAAGCGTCGTTGGAACAGGCACCGCCACTCGCTATGCTTGTTCGGCAATGTTCCACCCGAGACCACTGAATGGCATCCGTCGACTTCTGGCCACCCGCCGATCTGCGCCGCGCAGCCATCGGCTTCAGCTTCCGCGGCAACGACTATCTTGGCCACCTGGTCGCGCCGCCCGCATCGGTTGGCCCACGCCCCTTGGTCCTGGTCATCCACAACTACCAAGGGCTCAAGTTCTTCGACGTTGATGTCGCCGAGTACCTTGCCCGCGTCGGCTACGTCGGGCTCGCCATCGATGTCTACGGCAACATCGTGCCACCGGACGAACGTGTCTTCCCCACCGATCCGAGCAAGGTTCAGGCGTTCCAGAAGAAGTGCTTCGAAGGTCTCGTCGCCATGGACCACGACCACGAACTGTTCCGCTCGTTGCTCGGCGAATGGCTCGACCGGGGCTTTGCCCACGACACGGTGGATGCCTCGTTTCCCGCCGGTGCCATCGGCTACTGCTTCGGCGGCATGGCCGTCATCGAGTGCGTGCGCGGCGGCTTGAACGTCGGCGGCGTGGTGTCCTTCCACGGTCTGCTGCAGACCGGCGAGGATCCCAACGCGGCCCGCAACGGAGTCGAGCGACCACCCGTCAAGCGTTGCGAGAACAACTACAACACCGATGCCGTGATCCTCATCGAGAACGGCGCCGACGATGCCTTGGTGCCCGACTCGAGCAAGCAGCGCTTCTTCGACGAGATGGACGCTGCAGGCGTCAGTTGGGTGTTTCACCACCACGCCAAGACGCCGCACGGTTTCGCGTTGCCGCCCACGCTGGGTCCGCCGGGAAGGCTTCACGAGGCGACGGATCGCCGCTCGACGATGAGCATGCTCAACCTGTTCCGGGAGATCTTCCCGGGCGTGCCGCAGAACCCAGTTACGCGCAACGCCGCCGGCACATCGATACCGCACTGACGCAGACTGACGGCTGCGACGCGCCCAGCCAAGCATGGGTGAGGTCGCGCAGTTGCATTGTTGATCGGTCGTTGAAGCGTTCCCTATGATGGCGCGTCCTCTTTGAATCGAGCGATCAATGTACGTCACGGCCCTTTACGCCACGCCGCAGGAAACAGGATCCAACGACGGCCTCGAAGTCGTCGGCGGGAAAGGCAGATCGCTCGCACGAATGACCGAGGCGGGCTTCAACGTTCCGGGCGGTTTCATCGTTACAACGCAGGCCTACCGGTCTTTCGTTGCGACGAACCAGCTACAAGAGAAGATCGTATCGCTCGCCAAACCCGCCGTGGAGGACTCCCGGGTGTCCTTCGAACCCGCGTCCAATGCCATACAGGCATTTTTTGCCGGACCCGAACTATCCGCCGAGATCGCGGCGCAGATAAGCCAAGCCTACGCCTCGCTGGACGACGCGCCCGTCGCCGTGCGCTCCTCCGCCAATGCCGAGGATCTGCCCGGTCTGTCCTTCGCCGGTCAGCAGGAGACCTATCTGAACGTCAAGGGCGGGGACGAGGTCGTCGCGGCGGTGCAAAAATGCTGGGCTTCGCTATGGACCCCGCAAGCCATCAGCTATCGGCATCAGAACGGCATCGACCAAGGTTCGGTGGCCATGGCGGTGGTCGTCCAGATCATGGTGCCGTCCAAAGTCTCCGGCATCCTGTTCACCGCCAATCCCGCCACAGGAGAGCGCTCGGAGATCATCGTCAACTCAAGCTTCGGTCTGGGCGAAGCCGTGGTCAGCGGGCAGGTGACGCCGGACACGTACATCGTGGACAAGGAAACACTGCGTGCCAAAGACACCGTCATCGGGCCCAAGGCGCAGCAAGTCGTCGCAGACACTAGGCAGGGCACGCGGCTCGCCGACGTCGACGAAGAAAGCCGTGGCCAGTCCTCGTTGAACGACGACATGCTGCGCCAACTGTCCAAGACTGCCATCGACATCGAGAAGCTCTACGACGGCGTCCCCCAGGATATCGAGTGGGCGGTCGTCGACGACGAACTCTATCTGCTGCAATCCCGCCCCATCACCAATCTGCCGGTGCAGCCCATCGAGGTGGTCTGGGAACCGCCGCCGCCGGCAAGGATTCTCTACCGGCGCCAGATCGTCGAGAACATGCCGGACCCCATCTGTCCGCTGTTCGAGGAGCTCTACTTGACGGAGGGTCTCGAGACACCGCGCAAAGGCAGGCCCGACAACACCGTCGGCGGCGGCGCGCACTTCGTCACCTGCAACGGCTACGCCTACAACCGGGCCGATCACCCCGGCAACCACATCGACCCGAACAGTTCCGAGGAGGAGTTGAACGCGGCCTTCAAGCGGATGATCGACGCGATCTGGGAAAGTCGCGGGGATCAGTCCGACAAAGAGAAATACGACATGGCGCTGTTTCGTTCGGAGCTGTCGACACAAGAGCAAGCCGAATTCGATGCCGTCGCCGCAACGTACGAAGGCGACAATCTGGCCCACGATCTGACCCTGCCGCCTTCGGACAACCCGACCTACGTCGCCAACAACAAGACCGAGGACAACGATGCCCGCTGGCTGACCTGGCAGGAAGAAGCCCTGCCCCGCCTGGTCCGTACCGCCGAGAAGTGGCGCAAGGTCGATCCTAAGATCGCCACCGACGACGAACTCTTGGCCGGTATCCGCGAGATGGCGATCGAGGAAGGTGTCTACTGGAGTGGCAATACCAGCCACACCTTCGGAATCGCCAAGTCCACCGACGACCAGCTGCAGTGCTTCCTTCACGAGAACCTGCCGGACGATCACTACATCAGCGGCCAGTTCCTCACCGGCTTCCAGTCCAAGACCCTGCAGGCCAACGCGATCCTGTTCGAGATCGCGAAGCTCGTCCGCGCCAGCGAAGCGCTTTCGTATCTCGTCATCGTGACGCCCGCACAGTTCCTGTCGAGCGCATTGCAGGAACACCCCGAAGGCGCACCCGTCGTCAAGGCGCTCGAAGACTATTTCGACATCTACGGGCACCAGGGGTACAGCCTCGATTTCATCGAGCCCACGCAAGCCGAAGATCCGTCGGCGACGTTCGCGACATTGAAGTCCATGGTGCAGAACGCAAACTACGATCCGAAGGATCAGGAGGTCCGGGCCACTGCGGTTCGCGAGCAGAAGTTCGCGGAAGTCTCCGAGAAGCTCTCCGGACTCACCTACTGGCAGTTCCGATACCGTCTGTGGTTCGGGCGCCGATACAACCACATCCGCGAAGAGACGGCCTTCTATTTCGGCTACACCTGGTGCGTGCTGCGGCCGATGGCCTTCGAGCTGGGTCGGCGCCTGGTCGACGCGGACACGTTTCTCGATCCGGAGGATACGTTCTTCATGGTGACCGAGGAGCTCACGCGAGCCATCGAGGCGCGCAAGACCGGCACCGGCGTTCCCGAACTGGGCGAACTCGCGGCCGAACGGCGAGAACTCAGGGAAGCCCGCAAGCTCCTGCACCCGCCGGGGACGATTCCCGAGGAGGCCAGCAATATCCCCTCCGTCCGGTTCAAGGAGACGCAGATCCGAAACGATCCGTCCGGCGACGCGCTCAACGGCTTCGCGGTCAGCTCGGGAACGGTCACCGCCCCGGCAAGCGTCATCCTGTCGCAGAACGACTTCGACAAGATGGAACCCGGCTCGATCCTGGTCGCCCCGAACACGACACCTGCCTGGACGCAGCTCTTCGCGCACGCCGTGGGGCTGGTCACCGACATGGGCAGCATCCTGGCGCACGGGTCCATCGTGGCACGGGAGTACGGGATCCCCGCCGTGCTCGGTGTCGGCAACGGCACCGTGCGCATCAAGCACGGCCAGTCCATTACGATCGACGGCGATGCGGGATCGGTGACGCTACACGCGGAGAGCCCGGCCTAGCGCGACAATTCCGCTCGATCAGTCCGTAGGCACGTCCTGTGGGGCATGTGACTCATCCAACTTGTCGAGGGTTACATCCAGATGAACGGCGCCATCGGCAAGGAATGCCCGAAACCGCTCCTCGACCGCGCTGCCGCCACCCAGGTTCTCCTTGGCGATGCCATCGGGAAGCCGCTCGAAAAGCTCCCACAGCGTGACGCTCGAAAGGCTCCGGCCAAGCGCCCACGTCTTGTTCTCCGTCGCCCGCAACCAACGCCCGTCGAGCAGCACATCGAAGACGCGGGCGCGTTCCGTGCGGGTCATGGGTACCGCGCCCAGGATTTCGGCATCCGTGACGGTGCCGCCCCGCAGATGCGCCCGATGCAGCAATCCCAACACCCTGGCGCACTTGACAACCGCCGGCACCCCGTCCGGTTCGTCTTCCCAAGGGATCAACGAGAGGGTGCGCACGCAGATCGCACCGACGAGGATCAGGACCCAAACAAGGTAGAGGCCCATCACGAACAGCGGCAACGCTGCCAAGGCACCGTAGACCAGTTCGCTTTGAAGCAACGGCACCACCGAGGCGAAGACTTCCTTGGCGAGGGCGAACAGCACGGTGGCGACAATGCCGCCGAACAGGGCATGGACGAACCGAACGCGGCAACTCGGCACCGCGTAGTAGAGCATCGTGAAGGTCAGCGCCGTCGCGACAGGGGGAATCGCCGTGCGAACGCCTTGCATCAACGTGAATGACTGGAGGTCGGCGAAGATGGCCACGCCGTAGTCGTACCCGACCGCCGAGACGGCAACGCCGACCATCGGCACGCCCAGCGAGACGATCCCCCAGTACCAGAGGAACCGCGTCATGCCCGTTCGGGTATTGGCCACATGCCAGATACGGTTGAACGCGGCTTCCATGCGCATGAGCATGAGCATCGTGGTCACGAAAACGACGCCCACGCCCACGAGGGTCAGTTCGTTCGCCCGGGCCGAGAACTCGCGCACCTTTTGGAGCACCATGTCGCTCGAGCCCGGCAGGAACGTCTCGAAGATGAAGCCGGTCAGGATGTCCCCCGCGTCATCGAACTCCGGCAGCAGCGATAACACCCGATACACGATGGCGACAAACGGCACGACCGCGATCATGGTGGTGAACGTCAACGCCGCCGCCGCGGTGGTGCAGCCGTCGTCGCGGAACTGGGTCGCAATCTGGCGCAGGAACCACTGGCCGTAGTGCCACGCCTTCAACGGCACTGTCACCACCGCATCGTTGGGCACGACCGGGTCAAGCCAACAGTTTGTTGAGGGTGACGATCAACCCCGCGAAGCCCAGCAACAGCAGCCACAAGTGCCTGTAGAGGTTTTTGAATTCCCCATGCATCTCGGCGCGATGCTGCGCGAACTTGGCGTCCGTGTAACTCCGGGACGCCTCGATCTCTCCGCGGAACGACGTTCCAAGCTCCTGCATCTCGCCACGAAGCATGGCACCCAACTCGTTCATCTCGCCGCGCAGCGTGGCAACCGACTCGTTCATCTCGCCACGCAGCGAAGCACCCAGCTCCTTCATCTCGCCGCGCAGTTTCTCCTCGGCCTGCCGCAGGTCCGCCTTCGTGGCGAGGTTCGCGGTCGTGTGTTCGTAAATGGCAATGGCGACACCCTCGGACGCCTGACGGTCCATCCCGAACTCCTGCTCAAGGCGACGCGCGGTCGAAAGCGTGTCCGGAGATACATCGGCCATGTCCATCATTCCTCGGGCTCCGGTAACAGCGAAACGGAGCTTCTGACCGCATGTGTCGTGTCGGTCTTGTACCACCCGAATCCGCGCAATGTCAAAGCAACGAGCTCAACGCCGTCGTCATTCATTCGAGCGACTGTAGTACCCCTCCCGTCAGGCCGGGTAGCGGGTCATCTCTCGAAGTTGCGTAGGAAATTTCGGAATTTGGTGTAACCGATAGCCGCCATTTCGCCCAACACCGCGACGCCTCGATAGTGCGGCCAACAAGCGCGCTGCTACAATCGCATGCTGCGCTATTCGCGATGGACCCATGAGCGACGACCGCGTCTACTGCTCCGATCTGTGCCTGGCAGCCGGCGAGCCGATGCTCGGCACCGCAGTCGAGGTCGATGTCTGGTTGCTGCTCGAGTACAAGCCCACGTGGAAGCCCAAGGCACTCGAGGACAACGACCTCGCGCCTCGCACCCGCGATTGGCTCGGCCGCACCCTGGCAGCCATTGCCGAGAGCGGACGCAAAGCGCGTGCGCAGTTCATTCGGCGACCCGAACTCGACACCGACGAGACGACCCTGTTCATCGCGGAGGAAGGCGCGTTGAAGCGTTTCCGCAGCCTCGGTTACGACGAAATCCAGGGGCTCGGCCTCGATTCGCCCGGTTTCGAAGAGGTCCAGGAAACACATTACTTCGTGTGTACCAACGGCCAGCGCGACCTGTGCTGTGCGCGCTACGGACTTCCGGCCTACGCGGAACTGCGCTCGCTAGCGGGAAACCGCACTTGGCAAACGACGCACTTGGGCGGACACCGCTTCGCGCCCAACGTGCTCGTCTTGCCGCAGGGCGCAATCTACGGTCGGGTGTTTCCGAAAAAAACCGCGGATTTCGTCAAGACCATCGAGGCGGGCGCGTTATCGACCGATCACCTCCGGGGTCGCTCCGCCTATTCGCCCGAGGCGCAGGTCGCCGAAGCGCTCCTCGACGGCGCGCGGAAACTCCGCGCCGTTGACGGGGGCACGGTCACCTTCGAGACGGCGAGCGGGATCGCCACCTTGGACATTCAACCGGCCGCGACACCCCTCGAGATCATCGCGAGCTGCGGTAGAACGGAACCAGAAGCGGTATTCCCGCTGCAGCCGGTGGGGCGTCCACGCCGGGAAACCGCCTGAGACCCTGACGCATGCCGTAGACCACGAAACGGCGCAGGGTCTTGGCGAGTTCCGCCGGATCGCCGGTCGGCTCGAACGGTTCGCCGACATCGATCCGGTATTTGCCGCCGCGTTTGTTGATGATCTCGCGGAACAAGGTCATGTCCTTGATCTCGCGGTTCAAATACCAGGATAGGTAGTAGAGCAACGAGTTGTGTCCGTTGACGTGCATCGGCACGATGGGAACACTGTGTTTGCGTGCCAGCGCGAACGCGGTCGCCTGCCAAGGCCGTTCCCAAAGGCCCAGCGGCGTCGGGCGTGCCAAGCGTCCGGATGGGAAGATGACAACCAGCCGTTTCCGCTCGAACGCCCGCCGAGCCTGCCTGAGGGTCTCCCGGGTCTTGGCCATTGTCCGCGCTTCGTCCCGCCACTCCACCGGCACGATCATCTCCGAAAACCCGGGACAGATCCGGATGGCGTCGCGGTTGGCCAGGAAGGTGATGTCCATTCGTACCCGCTTCAGGGCCTCGTAGACGGCTATGCCGTCGGCGATGCCCGCCGGATGGTTTGCCGTAACGACCGCGCTACCGGTTCGCGGGATGTTCTCGAGTCCGGTCGCGGCGACATCCATCGCAAGGGTGGCGCGCAGGTATTCCATGGCGTCATCGGCGGACATCGGCGCGATGATGTCGGCCATCGCCCGGGCCGTGTCGTAGAGGAGCAGCGGGTCGAGTCCGCGCCTAAGGAACGACAACAACGCGGGGTGCCGCAAAAGCCGGGTCGCGCGCTCTTCGATCAACGTGTCGATGATGTGGGTCATCGATGGATCCGCCTCACAGCGCCCGGGCAAGGGCCGCACAGAACTCCGTGGTCGTCGCCGTGCCGCCCTGGTCCGGCGTCAGCGCCGAGCCGTCCGCATAGACCCGGGCCAACGCGCCCTCGATCCGGGTCGCCGCAGTTTCGAGACCGAGATAGTCGAGCATCATCGTCGTCGACAGTATAGTCGCCGTCGGGTTGATGATATTCCTGCCGGCGATGTCGGGCGCGGTGCCGTGGGCCGGTTCGAAGTAGGCGTAGTCCGTGCCAAAACAGCCGCTTGCCGCGAGGCCTAGGCTGCCGAGCAGACCGCCCGCCGCGTCGGACAGAATATCGCCGTACTGGTTCGGCATCACCACGACGTCGAAGCGCTCGGGCTCGCGGATCATCCGGCAGGCGAAGTCGTCGACGATGAACGACTCGAACGCGATGTCCGGATAGTCAGCCGCGATCTCGCGCGCCACCTCTAGGAACAGGCCATCCGTGACCCGCAGCATGTTGTGCTTGGTCGCACAGGTCAGTTTGCGTTTGCCGGCGCGCTTGGCCGCCAGATCGAAGGCGAATCTGACAACGCGTTCCGTACCCTCCCGGGTGATTGCCTTGATGGCGTAGCGGCCGTCGCCGAGTTCGTGCACCGGCTTGCGAATCGTGCGGCCAACGAGGTTCAACGCGGCCAAGTCCGTGAGCGGTCCCTCGGCGCCGACGTAGAGATCTTCGAGGTTCTCCCGCACGATCACGAAGTCGATGCCTTCCGGTTGGCTCAAGGGGCTCGCGCAGCCGGGGAGGTATCGGCACGGCCGAACGTTTGCGAAAGTCTCCTTGCCCCACCGCAGATACCCGAGCGCGGCACCGGACTTGCCACTGGTGGAGCCGAACAGCGTCGTGTCGGCGGCGTCGATGACGGCCCTAGCCGAGTCGGGAAACGTCGAACCGGCCGCGTCCGAAGCACCCGCCGCCTCGGCGGCCTCGCCCACCTCTGGATAGACCCACGTCAAACCCAGTTGAAGCGAGTCGAGCAACGCAACCACCGGACGCACCGCCTCCGGCGCAGCGTCGTCGCCCTCGATGACAGCGATGGTCTTGTTCAAGGCGGATCCTAAGTCGTTGTCCCGTTAGAGCAGTCTGTCGATTTGGCGCTTGAGCGGCAAGTGGAGCGGTCGCCCCTATGGGTTGAACCGATCCGCGATGTGATTGCACTCGGACTCATCGAGCCCCGCCTGCTCGGCGAACCGGGGCCAGCCGTCGAGGGCGCTCAGAATCTCCTCGGCGCATGCTTGGATCCACGGTTTGCTCAAGCCCAAGACCTTGCCGAGTCGCGGGACTTCGCTGGGCCGGGGCGGACGGGGTCCGTCCCCGAAACCCGCCGCGTGGCACTCGCCGACTGCAAGGTTCGGTACCAAGTCGTATGCGGGGGACAGGCGATGGCCGTCGCCCCGATGGATGAAGCTGAAGTTGCGGGCGTGATCGTCAGTGTTGTTGATGGCCCGGTTGAAGAGCGCCAGCCGTGCCAGTTGCTCGAGGTCTGCCTTGATGGTAGCGGAGTACCGGGAAAGCAATTCGGCGACATCGTCGTAGCACAACGGCACCGACAGTGTCAGTGTTTGGCGGACCCCGCGGCTATTCCGTACGAACCTGCCCCGTTGCGCGTCGGTGTGCCCGGGCGGCCCGGCGTTCCTCACCGGCCCGGCGCAAGGCGTCGATGTTGGCCTCGTTCACCTGGAAGTAGCCGTCCCGCCACGACTCGTCGTCGCTCCATCGGAAGGGCATGGTGACCAACGTGCCCGGTTCGGCGGCCGTCTCGAACAGATCGATGGCGGCGGTGGCGATCGCCGCCTGGGTATCCCGGTCGTACGGTCTGCCGCCCGGATTGCCGAGCGGGAAGTCCACGAACGCGAATCGGGGCACGCCGCAGTGCGTGACGATGTCGCGGGCGGCGCCGAGGATCACCGTCGGGATGCCGTTGGACTCCAAGTGCCTGGCTACCAGACTCACGGTCTGGTGGCACACCGGTCAGATCGGCACCAGCAAGGCGATGTCGGCGCCATCCTCGCGGCAGCGTTTGAGGATCTCGGGCGCGTCGGTCTGGCGGGTGCGGCGCTGGCTGTATTCCGTCGGTGCGCAATGGAACCGGTTCGCAAGCGCGCCGATGCGTCCCCGGTGCACGAGTTCGTCGAGCATGTTGATCGGGAAGTACGATTCCCGGTCATTGAGGTGGGTGGCGGTCCGGTCCCAGGACAGGTCGTCACCGTATAGACGGGCCGGCGGCTCGCGGCTCGAACCGGATGCGACCTGGCGCACATCCGCCGCGTCGCGGTCGTAGAGCGCCATGGTCGTGATGAGCACCAGCGTCGAATCCGAGACGGGTTTGGCTAGCGGCGTGAACGGGATGTCGTCGAAATGGGCCCAGGCATACGCCTTCTCGAAGCCCTGGGCCTCGTAGTAGCGCCGGGTGCGCTCCATGTAGCCGATGGGACTCGCCATCGGGCCCGTCGCCGCCCCTGCTGCTTGCTGGATCAATAGCCCTCGAGTTCGCCGTAGCGGTTGCGGTGGAAGTTGACGTCCCCGAAGGTCTGTTCGGTGACCGCGGCGCGCTTGATGAAGAAGCCGATGTCGAACTCGTCGGTCATGCCGATGCCGCCGTGCATCTGGATGCCTTCCCGGGAGACGGTGTGGAAGGTCTCGCCGACCTTGGCCTTGGTGAGGCTCGCGAGCTTGGCGATTTCCGCCGCGTCGCGCTCCTCGTCGAGGGCGGTGAGCGCTTCGAGGACACACGACTTCGACAGTTCGATCTCGCAGAACATGTTCGCGGCCCGGTGTTTCAGGGCTTGGAAGGAACCGATCGGAACACCGAACTGCTCGCGGTCCTTCAGGTATTGCACGGTGCGGTCGAAGCATTCCTGGGTGGCCCCAAGCATTTCGGCGCAGATGCCGATGCGGGCGATGTCGAGTACGGGGTCGAGCACGTCCGCGCCCTGCCCTTCATCGCCGATGAGGGCATCCGCGCCGACAGCAACGTCGGCAAGCTCGAGGTTGGCGGCGTTGCGGCTGTCGACCATCCTGGTACGTGTGACGGATACGCCGTCGGCGTTGCGGTCGAGGAGGAACAACGAGATGCCATCGCGGTCGCCCGCCGATCCCGAGGTGCGTGCCGCAACGATCAGCTTGTCGGCCACGTGGCCGTCGAGGACGAACTTCTTCGAGCCCGTGATCGCGTAGCCGGCATCGGTCTTCGTGGCCGTGGCAGCGATGCCGTAGGGGTTGTGCTTGTGGGACTCCTCCAACGCCAAGGCAAGCAGGAGTTCCCCCGCCGCGACCTTGGGCAGAAGGTCGGCCTTCTGCGCGTCGCTGCCGCCGACGTTGAGCACCGTGCCGCCGAGCCAGACCGTCGCGTAGAGGGGGCTGGCAGTCAACGTGCGCCCGGTCTCCTCGGTGACGACGCCGAGACCCTTGTAGCCGAACGCCAAGCCGCCGTGCTCCTCCGGGAATGGAATCCCCGCCCAGCCGAGTTCCACCATTTGCGACCAGGTCTTCCGATCGAAGCCATCGGCGTTGTCGTCGTCGCGCAGCTTGCGCAACTGATCAATCGGCGCGGTGTTGGTGCAGAAGTCCTTCGCGCTGTCCTTCAGCATGTTCTGCTCTTCGTTGAGAATCATGGGCATCGACGGTTCCCCTCAAGACGAACCGGCGATGATATGTCAGCCGCGCGGCTTGTAGAAAGCCCTCGGGGACCTACGACGTCCCCAAGAGGAACTTCAATGGGACGTGCAGCCGCTCGCGCCAGGCTCTCGGGGAATGGTCGGCGCCCTCGAAACGAAGCGTGATCCAGTCTTCACCGGATGTGTACCCGCGCTGCCGCATCACCTCGTCCATTCGCTGTTGAAACGGCCCATAGTGGGCATCGTAAGTCTCGGTGCCGTAATCGAAATAGATTCTGTGTCCTCCGGCCGAGGGCAAGTGGTTCCTGAGCCATCGAACCACGGCGCCATCCCCGTGCCTCCAGTCGGTCGACAGGCAGGCCGCGCCGCCGAAGACGCCGGGGTATTCCGCGACCGCGTAGGCGGAGATCAGTCCACCCATGCTGGAGCCCATCACAAGGGTGTTGCCGCGATCCGATTCCGTGCGGTAGGTCTCGTCGATGAATGGCTTGAGTTCATGGACGATGAACTTCAGATAGTTGTCCGCGGACAACTTCTGTCCGCCTTCCTCAACAGCAAAACCCCATTCCTGCTCCTTCAGCAACTGCCAAACCTCGTCGGTTACGACTTTCTGGGGCATGTATTCGGCGCCTCGCGCACCCTTTGCCCAGCTTGCCATCCAGATCGCAACAACAATGGCAGGACGGATCTCGCCATCCCGGACGAGCCGCGTTATCGCCTTGTCTACATCCCAGAACACGTCCATCCCGACATAGGGCGAAGTATCATGGTCAAACATCATTTGGCCGTCGTGCATGTAGATCACCGGATATCGGTCGCTCGATGCCGGGTCGTAGCCCTCGGGCAACCAGACGTTCACCGGGCGAACTCGAATGAGCTCGGACGGAAACTCCTCATAATGAACGATGGTGCCTTCGATTGGTGATCGGTTGGCTCTCCTTACGACCACTTTTTCGAATTCTGTCTTGGCCATTTCCTTTTCCTTCTCGGGTAGCGTGTTGGACAATTGTGGGTCCACCGGCGGAGTTCCTTGTCTTGCGATTTCGTGCTGAGAGCTGCAGCCAACGACCGCCACCGACAAGGCCAAGCCCACACCACACCGCAGCAGAAATCTCACCGTCCTCTCCCTCGTCAGACTGGATCGCCCAAGGCGACCAGGTCGTTCCGAATGCGCTCACCGTCATTTGCTTCCAGTTCGAGGGTGCCCGCACCCGCATTCTGGATAGCCTGTTCTACGGTACGAATACCGCAAAGCACATGGGTTGCTCCGGTTTGAGCCGCGGTCCAAGCGATCGTCAGTTGCGCGATCGTACAATCGTACTTTTCAGTCAGGTCGGCCCAGCCTGCAAACATGTCGAGCAGGCGTTGCCGGTTCTCGAGTTTGAACCAAGGCAGCCACTCGCCGGCGGTATTTCGGAAATCGTCCTCCCGGAACACGCGGTCCAACCCCACCTTGCCGGTGAGCAGACCTTGCTCGAGCGACCAATAGGTCAACGTAGCGATGTTGTGTTCTGCGCAGTAGGGCAGGATGTCTGCTTCGCGATCCCGCAGGATCATGCTGTAGCGAAACTGATCGGTGGCGAGATCGCCGGCCTCGCGGTACGCGTCGAGTTGTTCGAGCGACACGTTGGACACGCCGATGGCGCGGATTTTCCCCTGGTCCTTCAGATCCATGAGACAGCCCATGGTCTCGGGGATGGGCGTCTCCTCGGGTGGGATGGCGGGCTTGTGGCATTGCAGAAGATCGATGGTGTCCACGCCGAGCCGCCTGAGGCTGTCTTCGACTTCGATCGTGATGGTGTCGGGACGCAGGCTGACGCGGTTCGTTTGGCCGTCCTTGACACCGTTATACGAGCCCCGCTCGTCCTCCCACCACACGCCGCACTTCGTGGCAATGACCACCTGATCGCGTCGACCCTCGATGGCCTTGCCGACGACCTCCTCGCTGTGGCCCCAACCGTAGGAAGGCGCCGTGTCGATGAGGGTGACGCCTTCGTCGATAGCTGCGCGTATGGCCTTGACGAACCCATTGTCGTCCGCGGCGCCTGGCCGGATTGCCGCCGTACCGAGTCCGACGATGGAGGCATCGATTCCCGATGTCCCTAGAGGCCGATACCGCATCCAATACCCTTTGTCTCAACTTCCCGCCGTAAGCATACAATTGTGCTGGAAGGTGTGCGGGAGACACAGGTGAACGAAACTTGGAACGCGCCAACACTCGTTCTCGGGCTGTCCGCCATGGCGCTCCTTGCGTTCGCCGAGGAGTCGTACTCCCCTCACGTCGACGGGTCCGATACGACCAATGTCTATTGGGGTGATACGCACGTGCACACCGCCCTGTCGTCAGACGCCTTTGTTTTCGGCACCCGGCTCACGCCCGATGACGCCTATCGTTTCGCCAAGGGCGAGACGGTCCGGGCGGCGAGCGGCGAGGAAGTTCGTCTACGCCGACCGTTGGACTTTCTCATGGTGTCAGATCATGCCGAGAACATGGGCGTCATCGCGCGGGTCGCCGCCGGTGACGAGGCTCTGTTGGCGACGGCGGCCGGCAAACGGACGGCCGCAGCGCTCAACTACCCCGTTTCCTTGTTGGAAGCGCTCAATGCGGACACCGAAGATCTATTGAACGCCTTCAACGCCGCTACGTTGATGGCCATCAAGGCGGACCAAGGTCTAGGCAAAGGTCTAGGCCATGCCGGCTATGGAACCGACGCGCGGTTTAGCCAGTCGGTCTGGGGGGAGGTCATCGGGAAGGCGGAAAGGCACAACGACCCAGGCTCGTTTACCACGTTCTCCGGCTATGAGTGGACCGTGGCTGCCGGCGGCCACCGGAACGTCATCTTTGCCGACGGGCCCGAACTGACCGGCCAGGTGGTGCCATTCTCCGCCTTCGACAGCAGCGATCCCGAGGACCTGTGGGCATACCTCAACGACTACGAGGAGCGCTCGGGAGGGCAAGTGTTTGCGATCCCCCACAACGGCAATCTAAGCGGCAACAGGATGTTCGCGCTCACCACCCGCCAGGGCGAGCCGCTTACGGAGGCGTACGCGAGAAGGCGTTCGCGCTGGGAGCCGCTCTACGAGGTGACGCAGATCAAGGGACACGGCGAAACCCACCCGTTGATTTCGCCGAACGACGAGTTCGCCGGCGACGAGATATTCAGGTGGGGGATCACGAAAAGCCAACCCGACTCGAAGAAACAAGGGAAGGGTCCGGCGGATGAGAAAGAACAAACCGAGGGACCCCTCCGACCGCAGCCGATCCCCGTCAATTCCTATGCCCGTTCCGCCCTGATGCTGGGCTTAATGCAAGCGGCCGAACTGGGCGTCAATCCCTTCAAGTTCGGCTTGATCGGAAGCACCGACTCCCATACCGCCCTCGCGACCGCCGATCAGGGCAATTTCTGGGGCAAGATGCCGGGCAACGAGCCGAGCCGGAACCGCGTGGTAACCGGATGGAACTACAACGCTTCCGGCTACGCGGCAGTATGGGCGGTAGAGAACACCCGGGAAGCGCTTTTCGCCGCTATGCGGCGCAAAGAGGTCTACGCTTCGACGGGCCCGCGCATGACCGTTCGATTCTTCGGCGGGTGGGACTACGCCGACGAAGACGTCGCCCGGCCAGACCTGGCCCGAGTAGGTTACGCCAAGGGCGTGCCGATGGGCGGCGATCTCACACAAGCGCCCAAGGGAAAAGCGCCGAGTTTTCTCATCCGGGCTGTGAAGGATCCCGATGGCGCCAATCTGGACCGTGTGCAGGTGATTAAGGGCTGGCGCGACGAAGACGGCGAATTGCACGAGAAGATCTACAACGTCGCCTTGTCCGACGGCCGCACCGAGAACCCCAAGGGCGAGGTTCCTGCGGTGGGCAGTACCGTCGACGTTCGCAATGCTTCCTACACCAACAGCATTGGCGATCCTGAGCTTGACGTGGTGTGGACCGACCCCGATTTCAACCGCGCCGAACTCGCGTTCTACTACCTACGCGTACTGGAAATCCCAACCCCTCGCTGGACCGCCTACGATGCGAGGTTCTTTGGCTTGAGAGATCTGCCAGATGAGATACCCATGATCACTCAAGAGAGGGCCTATACGTCGCCCATCTGGTACACGCCAAACGCGTACCAATGGTAGCCTTACGTAGTCGTCGCATCGGCGCTCCGCCGTGCTCCGCGTCGGGACATCAGACCGACAAGCAAGCCGTAGGGGACGCCCTTGTGGCGTCCCGCGCCGACGAACCGAGGCTGTTCGCTGCACGAATCGCGTGGCTGCTATTTCTCGCTTCTGGGTGCGGCGGGGGTGGCGGATCGGGGTCGCCGACCGTCGAACCCGTGGGTCCGGTGTTGCCGCCACCCGAACCCGTGGAACCCGCACTGACCTTCGAACTGGACACGGCATCGTCCTTTTCCCGGTCGTTTGGTAGCGACACCCTCGTATCCACGATCGAGATAGATCCGGAACTGTTTGGCGGCGGCTTCGCGGCCGCCGACGTCGACGCCGATGGCGACGTGGACTTCTACGTAGTTGGCGGCAACACCATGCCGAACCACTTCTATCGCAACCGGGGCGACGGCACCTTCGAGGAAATCGGTGCCGAAATGGGACTGGACCTCGTGCATTGGGGCAGCGGTCCGGCGTTCGGGGACATCGACGGCGACGGCGACCTGGACCTGTTCGTGGGCGCCGTCGTGGCTGACCCCCACCACCTGTTCGAGAACCGCCTCGACGAATCCGGGCGTTTCGTCGATGTGACCGACGAGTCCGGTATCCGCTTGAGCGCCCGCAACACCGTTTCCGCCACCTTCTTCGACTACGACCGGGACGGCTGGGTGGACCTGTTCCTCACCCATTGGGGCAATCCCTACGAACCTGGCCGGAGTACCCAGACGGTATGGCGCAACAACGGCGACGGCTCGTTCGCCGATACCAGCATCGAAACGGGAATAGCCGCCGGCCTGGTGGAGCGGGAAACCGACTGGTCCTTCACGCCGAACTTCACCGACATCGACGGCGACGGCGACGCCGATCTGCTGCTGGCGGCCGACTTCCACGAGAGCAAGGTGTTCCGCAACAACGACGACGGCACCTTCACCGACGTCACGAACCAGCGGGTCATCCTGGACCAGGCCGGAATGGGCGCGGCGGTGGGCGACTACGACAACGACGGCGACATGGACTGGTTCGTCACGTCGATCTACGACCTCGACCTGCTGGACGGCGACTATCTCGGCAACTTCCTCTATCGAAACGACGACGGCGAATTCACGGACGCCACGCTCGAGGCGGGCGTACAGGATGGTGCCTGGGGGTGGGGTGCCTGTACGGCAGACTTCCAAAACGATGGCAATCTGGACATCCTGCACGTCAACGGCTGGTACCTGGTCGACGACAAGGACTACCGCCGCCGTCCCGTGCGGTTCTTCCAGAACACCGGATCGCGCATGGTGTTCCGGGAAACCGCGCGCCAGGTCGGGCTCAACGACGACTCCCAGGGCCGAGGGGTGGCATGCGTTGACGTGGACCGCGACGGCGATGTCGACGTGCTGATCTCCAACAACGACGAGACGAACGTCGTGCTCTACCGGAACGCAACGACGAACGACAACCACTACCTCGGCGTCCGGCTTCAAGGTGTCGCGCCGAACCGCTTTGGGATTGGATCCCGGATCACCGTCATCACTGCGGACGGTGCGCAGATTCGCGATCTCGGGGGTCTCAACAACTACGTGTCCCACGGGCCCTTCGAAGTCCATTTCGGGCTGGGCCAGGAGTCCACGGCGGATGTGGAGGTGCGTTGGCCCGACGGAACCACGTCGACGATGGCCGGCGTATCGGCCGACCAACTGCTCACAATCCGGCAACCGGCGACGAACCTGCGCCTGGTCGTGCTGCAGGGTGCCGGCGACGGCGTCTACGACGAGGGGAACGTCATTCCGGTGCGGGCGGCCGAGGCCGCCGACGGCTACCACTTCTCGCACTGGTCCACCAGCGGCGGGGGCGCCTTCGCGGATGCGTCTCAAGCCAACACGACGTTCACGATGCCGGACATGACCGTCACCATCACGGCTCACTACCTGCCCGGTGTGGCGCCCGATGCGGATGTTTCCGCCCCCAGGCGTTGGATCGAGGTTCTGCTGCAGGCGATTCGGAACGACTACGCCCGCCCGACGGTCCATGCCCGCAACCTGTTCCATGTCTCGGCAGCCATGTTCGATATCTGGGCCGCGTACGACAGCGGCGGGGACTCGTCCGCCAAGCGCGCAAGCCCGTGGCTTTACGGGCGGACTCGCGCGGGGTCGCATTGCGGCTCCGACGCGCTGGCCATTCCCGAGGATGTCGATGAGGCACGTGAGATCGCCTTGAGCTACGCGGTCTATCGTCTTATCCGACATCGATTCGACGCATCGCCGGGAGCGAGTCGGATAGTTCGTGACGCGAACGCGCTGATGGGATATCTCGGCTACGACGTCGACTACGACGCGACCGATCCCGCGCTTGGGCCGGCGGCGTTCGGCAACCACGTCGGCCGGTGCTACATCGACTTCGGTTTCGTCGACGGTGCCAACGAGGCCGACGACTACGCCAACGTGGCCTACGAACCCGTCAACGAGGCGCTGGAACCATCGAGCCCCGGCAATCCCCACATCACCGACCTGAACCGGTGGCAGCCCCTTGCCCTCGAGCAGTTCGTCGACCAGGCGGGGAATCCGAGTGACTCGGAACCGGAGTTCCTAAGTCCCGAATGGGGTTCGGTGGTGCCGTTCGCGCTCACGGACGAGGATCTGACCATCCACACTCGGGACGGCTACGACTACTGGGTGTACCACGACCCCGGACCCCCGCCCATGATCGACGGCGAAGACGCCGACCAGTACAAGTGGTCCCATTCCCTGGTTGCCGTCTGGTCGTCCCACCTTGACCCGACCGACGGCGTGACAATGGACATCTCGCCGGCGAGCGTGGGCAATGTAGCGGCCTATCCGGGCGACTTCGATGGCCATCCGGAATTCTACCGGCTCGTGGAAGGCGGCGACTCCGGAACTGGCCACACCGTCAATCCCGCGACGGAGGAACCCTACGAGCCGCAGGTCGTGCCGAGGGGCGATTACGCCCGGGTGCTCGCGGAGTTCTGGGCCGACGGACCCGACTCCGAGACGCCCCCGGGTCACTGGTTCGTGATCCTGAACGAGGTCAACGACCACCCGCTCATGCTGGAACGGTTCCGTGGCGAGAACGCCCTCAATCTGCTCGAATACGACGTGAAGGCATACTTCATGCTCGGCGGCGCGATGCATGACGCCGCCATCGCCGCCTGGGGCATCAAGGGCTACTACGACTACATCAGGCCCATCTCGTCGTTGCGTGCGATGGCGGACCGGGGCCAGAGCAGCGACCCGGACGGTGAGTCCTACCATGTCGACGGTATCCCGCTGCGTCCCGGGTACATCGAGTTGGTGGGCGCGGGCGACGCGTTGGCCGGCGACGACGACGAGCACGTCGGCAAGATCAAGTTCCTGGCTTGGCTGGGGCCGGATGCGATCGACGATCCCGATGTGGACGTTGCGGGGGTCGACTGGATGCTCGCGGAGAACTGGTGGCCCTACCAGCGCCCCACGTTCGTGACGCCCCCATTCGCGGGCTACGTGTCGGGGCACTCGACCTATTCCCGGGCGGCGGCCGAGGTACTCACGGCGTTGACGGAGGACGAGTTCTTCCCCGGCGGCATGAGCGACTTCGAGATCGAGGCCAACGAGTTCCTGGTGTTCGAGGATGGTCCGTCGGTGGACATGACGCTGCAGTGGGCAACCTACCGCGACGCCTCGGACCAATGCAGCTTGTCGCGCATCTGGGGCGGCATCCATCCGCCCGCGGACGACATCGCCGGTCGTCTGATCGGCATCGAGGTCGGAGTCGACGCGTTCGAACTGGCGGAACGGCACTTCGCCGGCGAGGTCGACTGAACGCCCGGGGAAAGTGGCACTTTGGGTGGCACGCGAACCACACCGGAGCGGCACGGCTTCGACGGCGGCTTGGCTGGGGGATGCCCCGGAACGGCTATTTCAGTCCCTGCGGAATGGCGAATCTCCCCCACGGCGAGGCGGGCGAGTACCGGACCGACCGCTTGACCGGCGAAGCAATCCGCCTAATCGACGCCCGGGATTCGAGCCGGCCGTTCTTCCTGAACCCGGCATGATCGCGCCGCCTGAATCCGCACGCCATCATGTCGGATTGCTTTCGATGCGAGTCACCCCGGGGCCGTGCGGAAGGCGCGCACAAGGTCGTCCTAGAAGCGCACGCTGAGCCCCGCTTCCATGGTGCGTCCCGGCTGGGGCGCCAAGTCCTTGACGACGGACGTATGCAACCGCTGCTCGTCGTCGGTGAGGTTGCGCCCCGCGACGAACAGGTCGACGGTCATGTCGCCCGGGCGGAGACGCCACGCGATGCGAGCGCGCAGGTCGTCGTAGGAGTCCGACGGCAACTCGAACTCGGCGACGTCGTCCTGCTCGGCGGCCCGGACGTAGTCCACGTTGGCTCGCAGCCGGTCGCTGGTGAACTCGAAGGACACCCCGACCCGGTTGGGCGGAATGAGCGGCAGGTTGTCGTTGCCCGAGACATCAAGCTTGGGCGACACCATGTCGAAGAAAGCCCCGATTTCGAGACGTCCAGCGCCCCACTCGGCAACGGTCGCGCGGCCCTCCACCTCGAAGCCGGCGAAGGTCGCGTCGGCCTGGGCGTATCGGCGCACCTCGAAGCCGTCGTGCTCCTCGCCTGTCGCGGCCTGGTAGATGAAGTCCGCGAAGTGCGTGTAGTAGAAGGTTCCCCGCAGGGACCGGCCGTCGCCGCTGCCCGTCAAGGTGGCGGCCAGGTTGCGAGCGTGCTCATGGTCGAGCCCTGGATCCCCGATTTCGAAGACCCCCGTACCGGGATGCGGGCTGTCCGAGAAGAGTTCCTCGCCCACCGGCGCACGGGAAGAGTAGTCGGCCAGCAAGGTGCCCTCCCAGTCCTCGCCGAGCGGCACGATGAGGCCGAGGGAAGCGCTGGCACCGCCGAAGTCGCGGCTCGTGCCGTGCGCGGGGACGTGCTCAACCCGGTCGTAGCGCACGCCGGCCTCGATCGCGAGTTCTTCGAGAGAGCGCTCGCCGACCCAGAACAGGCCGACCGACGACGTGTCGACCGGGGGCGTGAAGGCTTCCTCGCCGACCACCGAGAACTCTCGGTCGCCGAGCTGGATGCCGAGGGCGCCGCGCCAACCACCGAACGGGTCGTGCGTCAACTCCGCGCGGGCCTCCCAGGCCTTGTTCGCGAAGGCCGTGCCCGCTTCGCCCGCTTCGTTCTCCACGTGTTCGTAGTCGTTGATGCCGATCCGGAGGTTTAGGCCTTCGAAGCCGTCAAACGGATCGGCCAGGCCAGCCTCCAAGTCGACGCGCGTCTGTTCGAGAACTACAACTGGAGGATCTTCATCCTCGTGCCGCCCCTCGTCTTCGTGGTGGTCGTCTTCGTGGTCGTCGGCGTGCTCCTCGTGGTCGTCGTGGCCGTCCTCTTCGTGCTCGTGTTCGTGGTGGGCATGGCTGTGGCCGGGGATGCCGTACTCGGAGTCGAGACTGCTGACGGAGAGACCGACGAAGCCGCCCTCGCCGATGACGGACCAACCGACGGAGCCGCCCTGGACCTCAAGTCCACTGCCGGGCAGGTGGCCGCGGGCCTCCTCCTGGTGCCCTTCCTCCTCGTGGTAGTCGTCCTCCTCGTGGTCATGGTCGTCGTCCCCGTGCTCATCCTCGTCGTGGTGATCTTCCTCTTCCTCCATGGCGCGCAGGGCTGCGGACTCGGCGAACCCGGGGATGTCATAGTCGCCCGCCTCGCGGGCGAAGGCGTCGAGGTGCCACGCCACGTTGCCGCCGCCGCCGTCGAGCCTGAGGGCGCTGTTGCTGCCATCGCCGTTGTCGACGCCGCGCACGTCGAGGGCGCCCCGAACGCGCTCGGGCACTTCGCTCGGGATGCGTCCCGTGTGGACATCGACGACGCCGCCGATCGCTCCGGAGCCGTAGAGCAGGGATGCTGAACCCTTCAGGACTTCCACGCGCTTCGCGATGAATGGATCGACCGTGACGGCGTGGTCTCCGCTGCTGACGGAGACATCAAGCGTGTCGATCTGTTCCTCCATGACGCGCACACGCGCGCCGCCGAGGCCGTGGATGACCGGGCGCCCCGCGCCCGCCCCGTAGGAACTGTTGTGGATGCCCGGCTCGTTGCCCACGGTCGCGCCGATGTTGTCCACCGCCTTGCGTTCGAGCTCGTCGGCATCCAACACGTCGCTGGCCTGCGCGAGCCCTTCGCGCGCGAGCGGGTGTGCCAACACGATGACCTCCTCGATGTCCCCCGGTTCCTGCTCGGGCGCTTCTGCGGCGAGCGCGGCTACCGCCAGCCAAGGTGCCCCGGCCAGCAAAGCCAGCAAGAATAGTTGTTTGCGTTTCATAGCCAATCTCCAAGTGAACCCGGTCTTCTCGCCGTCCATGGGAGTGGGGTCACGGACGCAATCGCAAGGTGCCGTTGCGGCATCCCGATGATTACGTTATAACATATCTTTTTGACGACAGGAAACGATCCATGACCCTGGAATCGAAAACCGCCGGTCTAGTCCCTCATCGATGCTGCAAAGGACGAGACTCGGCGCGAACCGCAACACGGCATTCGATCGCGCAATACCCGACGGCCACTGGACGACTTCCATGAACCGGCTTGACACCAAAGGCATGCGGTGGCGTTCCGCAGCGCGCTTGGATCTGTACGCGGTCGGCCTCTCGACGCTATGCGTGATCCACTGTGTCGCCCTGCCCCTACTCGTCGCGCTGATGCCGGTGGTCGCCCGAGCCGCAGAGAACGAGGTTGTGCATCGAGTCTTAGTAGTCGTCGCGGTTCCGGTGAGTCTGCGGGTGGTCTGGAAGACGCGGCCGGCCAAAAGCAACAGGCTGTTCATCGGTGCGGCATTGACTGGCCTCGGGTTGCTACTGCTGGCCGCGTTCGTGGAGACGGTCTCGGCGCACGAGCAACCGATCACCGTTGCCGGCGCCCTGCTCTTGGGCTCGGCGCATGTCTGGCACTGGCTACGAAGATGTGGTAGGGGTGGCATCCACGGCCTCCCGGTTGAACCCGATGGACCTTGATCGTCGGAACCGGGATTGATCAACGAACTCGCGAGGGGCCTCGAATTGGCTAAACGGTCGGCAACGACGGCGCCGCTGGCGGCGAAATGGCGAAAACTCGCCGAGGGGCGCTGCGCCGAGAAGGGCGAACGGCTGACGCCAGCCCGATTGGCGGTCTACGCGGAAATGCTAGGCCACGGTCGACCGCTTTCCGCCTACGAACTCATCGCGCGGCTCGAGCAGCGGCAGGGACGCAAGATCGCGCCGTTGACCGTCTACCGGCACCTAGACTTCCTCATGCGAACCGGCCTCGTCCACCGGCTTCAATCCGCTCAGACCTACTTCCCGTGCGACCATCCCGACCACGCTCACGAGAGCCAGTTCCTGCTCTGTTCCTCGTGTGGCCACGTGGACGAGGTGGAGTCGAGCGGTCTTGAAACGCTGCTGGCCCAGATCGCAGACGAGCGCGGATTCCGGCCGGACAACGCGGTTGTCGAGGTCAAGGGGTTGTGCGGCGTCTGCGCCGTCGGCGAGCAGGACTGAATCGCTTCGCATCGGCGCAGACCGTCTTTGGCGCGCACCGCTTAAGCGCCTCGCCCGTGGCCTTTTTTTTGAGGTGCGCCTAGGGCAAGGTCGCCGACGCCAACGACCCCACCCGATAACCCCAAACCTGGTGTTCGACTTCCGGTTCGCCCTTGGGCATCGGGCGGTAGCGTTCCGAGTGCGCTACCAAGCTCCACTTCCCCGCGGTTTCCAGGCCGTCGAGGTGACGACCAAAGCCCTGCTCATGGAGTTCGGTCTTCAGCGAAAAGAAGATGCACCCACCGTTCCTCGTAATGCGGATTAGCTCGTCGAAAGCGTGCGCCGGGGCATGACCGGTGGTAAACACCCCCACGCTGATCACCGCATCGAAGGTGTCGTCGGCAAAGTCCAAGGGCTCGCCAAGGGTCATTTGCCGCAACTCGCGATACATGGCCTTGCGCCGGGCCGCAGCAAGCATGCCCACCGACAGATCGATCCCGTGGAGGTCGTGGTAGCCGGCGTCGATCAGACACTCGCCGACGAGCCCGGTGCCAACGCCGGCATCGAGTATCCGGGCATCCGGCGCGACGTGCTTGCCGAACAGCTCTACGGTTACCCGTGGCGCAATCCACTCGAACTCCTCGCGCAGATCGCGATCGTATTCGCCCGCCCACTCGTCGTAGCGTTCCTCGAGTTCGCGGTTGTTCTTCGCCGCGTATACCCATTGCACGCGATCCCGACGCTGTTGCATGGTGGTCTCCTTTCGCCGAGTACCGCCTAGGACAAGGTTGATAGGAATCAAAGGAGATCACAAATGGGGTTAAGCGTTGAGTTCCACTTCGACTTCGGGAGTCCGAACGCCTACCTCGCCCACCTGGCCATTCCGAGCGTAGAGCGACGTACCGGCATCGCGTTCAAGTACGTGCCGGTTCTTCTCGGCGGCGTGTTCAAGGCCACGAACAACGTCTCGCCGGCGGTGTCCCTCAGGGGCATCCGCAACAAACCCGAATACCAGCGCCTCGAGACCGCACGGTTCCTCAGGCAATACGACGTACCGGCCTACGTTCCGAATCCCCACTTTCCCGTCAACACGTTGACCATCATGCGCGGCGCGATCGTCGCCGAACGGGAGGGATTCTTCGAGCGCTACGTGGACGAGGTCTACCAGCACATGTGGGCGCGGCAAAGAAAGATGGACGATCCCGACGTGTTCGCCGAGGCGCTCGCCGAGTCCGGCCTACCGGTGCAGACGGTCCTCGCCGGCGTCCAAGATCCGGTCGTGAAGCAGCAGCTCATCGCCAACACTGAATCCGCAGTGGCGCGCGGTGTGTTCGGTTCGCCCAGTTTCTTCGTGGGGGATGAACTCTACTTCGGCAAGGACAAGCTGCGCGATGTCGAAGAGGAGGTCGTCCGACACAAGAGCTGACCGCGTGCGAGTCGCTGCGCCACTCCACTTCCTTCGCTGGACGGCGCGCCACTTGACGCCGCCTGCCTGGCTGTTCCGGTCGAGCGGCCCAATCACCAATCAGCTAGATTGGTTCCGTTACCAACGGAGACACAGACATGAGCGATGTTATCGCCACCGATCTCACCAACATTGACTGGCAGGACCTGGTCGACGGCCTGAACCGATACCTGCGTCTACGTACGACGCCGATCGGCATGAAGCTCTTCCGGGCCGTGGAAGAGATGGAGACCGTGCCGCGCATCCGTCGACCCAAGAACATTCATACCACCGACCAGATTGTCGGCCAGGCCAGCCGCAACGGATGGACGGTCGGCATCACGGCCGAAGACTTGGTGGGCGATCAATGCCGAACCGTGGTCGGGCTGGCGCCCCGGAGCGACGAATGGCTTGCAGGCAAGAACATGGCGGGCGTCTGGTACGAGAACGACGAGGAAGCCGCCAAGCACCAGCAGGCGATGGACCTGGCCCCGTTCGGCGAGCACGTCGCCATGGCCGTAAGTCCGCTGACGAGCGGTCGCCTCAACCCGCCCGACATCGCCCTCATCTACGCAACGCCCGCGCAGATGATCCTGTTCATCAACGGCCTGCAGTGGACGGGCTACAAGAAACTCGAGTGGGGCTGCGTGGGCGAGTCCGCTTGCGCCGACTCCTGGGGCCGGGCGTTGGCGACCGGCGAGCCGAGCCTGTCGATCCCGTGTTTCGCCGAACGTCGCTACGGTGGCGTGATGGAGGACGAGCTCCTAATGGCGATTCCGCCCGCCTATCTCCCCAAGGTCATCGAGGGGCTCGATCGGCTGTCGCGAAACGGCTTGCGCTATCCCATTCCTCAGTACGGGATCAACAACGACGTGCGGGCCGGGATGAGCGTGAGCTATGGGTGAACTACACAATGGGATGAATGGGATGACGTTTCGGTTTCAACATCCGCGTTCGCGTTCACCATCAGAACGGGTTTTCGCCCGATCGGACGAACCGCCCGACGCGGACCACGAGGCGGCGGCGTATGGTGTGCATCTGTTCGCAAGGAGACCGCCGTCCAAAACGGATTCCCAAATCTGATGAACTGCCGGAACGAACAACCGCACCGGGCACGGGCTTGGCTGTCAACCACACCCCGGGCGCATTGCCCCGAACGCGACGAGTGGACCAAAACCTCCGAAAAACCAGCAATCCGGTAATTTGCCGCGCTCAGGTGCGAACGGACAAATGGCGGGTCGCTGGACTGTGGACTCGCACATCGCCGGTCGACGCCAGGCTAATGCAGTCGGTATGCTAGCGGAACTAAACGCCATGCAAATCCATTCGCATGAACACTCGCGTGGCCACTTTTGTCCCGGCCGTCGCCGCCGCGATGGGCGTACATTCCGAGACGATCCCCTACTTCCCCTCAGCGAGCGACCCCGACCTGCAGGGCTTCGTCCGGGTGATCAACCACTCGGAAGAAGACCGTCAGGTGTCCATCCAGGCGACCGACGACTCCGGCACGATCTTCGAGTCCATTACGTTGGACATCGGTGCGGATCAGACGGTCCACTTCAACTCGGCTGACCTCGAGCTCGGTAACTTCGCCAAGGGGTTGTCCGCCGGTGTCGGCGCGGGCACGGGCGATTGGCGGCTGGAGATTGCTGGCGAGGCGAACGTGCAGACCCTCGCCTACATCCGCACACCATGGGACGGGTTCCTGACCGCGATGATGGACACGGTGCCGCGCATCGGAAACCGGCACCACGTGCCCGTGTTCAATCCGGGAAGCAACGTCAACCAGCTGAGCAGGCTTCGACTGGTCAACCCGAAAGACGAGGCCGCTGAAGTGGCGGTCGTCGGGATCGACGACGATGGCACGGAGTCGGAGGCGAATCTCACGGTCCCGGCGCACAGCGCGTTGACCGTGACGGCCGCGGAACTTGAAGCAGACGGCTTGGGCGACGGCCGCGGCAAGTGGCAGCTCGTGCTCATCGCCGATGCCCCGCTGATCGCGGTGAACCTGATGTCCACGCCAACCGGGCACGTCACGAACTTGTCGAGTTCGCCCACGTTGCTTTGGCGCGGGCTGGTGGTCGCGGAGGAGTCCCGCTGCCCCGAGGCGAAATACGACCGGGACGAGTACGGAAGCAGCTACCGCAGCAGGGAGGACGACATAATCGAGGAACTGGGGGCAATCTTCGATCCGTATACGGGCATCTGCTACGACTCCGGCAGCGAGACGACCATCGATCACATGGTCGGGCTGCACCAGGCCCACCACAGCGAGATGTGCTTCGCGGACACCGAGACGAAGCGGACGTTCGGGGGCGACATTCTCAACCTCACCCTGGCAGCCGGCGAGGTCAACAGCCGGAAAGGCTCGCAGGACGCGTTCGACTGGATGCCGGAGATGAACAAGTGCTGGTTCGCCCAGCGTATGGTGGATGTCAGGCTCAAGTACGGCATGACCGTGGACAAGGCCGAGGCGGAAGCCCTGGAGCTCGTTCTCGCCGGGTGCGAAAGCACCGAGATGGTGAAGCCGGATTGCGCGAGCGAAGACTGAAACGGGTATTGCTGCCGGTAGCCGCAGCCGCGTCGGCGGCTGGTACCATAGCCGTCACTGGCGCGCCGGCCGACAATGACGACAACGCCGACCAACTCGTGGAAGTGGTCGTCAGCGTCGGCACCCGGGTCCGCACCCGAACGGCTGCCGATACGGCCGTGCCCGTGGACGTGTTCAACCGGGAGCAGGTGGAGAGCATCAACTCGTCCGACCTGGTCGACGTGCTGAACGCCATCGTGCCTTCGTTCAGCGTCCGCCGGGAGCCAATCTCCGATGGCGCGTCGTTCATCCGGCCTACCCATCTGCGCGGTCTGGACACCCACCACACCCTGGTGCTCGTGGACGGCAAGCGCTGGCACCGGGCGGCCCTGATGCGGCTCGGGGGATTCGGCGCCCACGGTCCGGACGTCGGCAGCATTCCGGCCATCGCCATCGACAGCGTGGAGGTGCTGCGCGACGGTGCCGCCGCCCAGTACGGCTCCGACGCCATCGCGGGCGTGATCAACTTCAAGCTGAAGACCGATGCCTCGGGCTGGCACCTCCGAACCCGGCTCGGCGGCTACACCCAGGGCGACGGCGAAGAGGCCACGCTCGAAGGGGGGATCGGCCTCCCGCTGGGCGATGCGGGCTACCTGAACGTCGGTGTCCAGGCTTCTGATTCCGCCCCGACAAGCCGCTCCGAACCCTACGACATCGCCATCGCCGGTTCCGGCATCACGCCCCTGGGAGCGACCGCTAGCCAAGCGACGGTGAACGGCGTCACCTACTACGGTCCCGATGCATTCACGTTCAGCTACTCGCCGAGCGGCGACATCGTCCAAGCGCTGCCCGGCAGCGATGGCATCCCGGACGACCTCGACACGCGTTTCGCCGATAACTTCCGGCGCATCGGCGGCGACCGGGATTTCGAGAGCCCCGCGCAGATCTGGGGACAGCCGGACCGGCGGCAGGCCAATGTCGTCGTCAACGCCGCGTTGCCTCTGGCGGCGTTCGAGCTCTACGGTTTCGCGACCTACGCGACGAAGGACCAGACCGGCGGGTTCTTCTACCGGCGACCCGGCGTCAGCCAGCTACTTCCGGTTCGGCTTGCCGACGGTTCCATCTACGATCCCCGGACGAGCCTGTATCCGTCGGGCTTCACGCCGCAGTTCTCGGGAGATGTCGTCGACCAGGCGATCCTCGGCGGCGTCCGGGGAGAACGGGCGAACGGCTTCATGTTCGACTTCTCCGCCAGCCGAGGCGCCGACGAGATCCGCTACCGCATCGCGAACACCATGAATCCGTCGATGGGGCCCGAGACGCCGACGCGATTCCGCCCCGGCAACCTGGTGAACAGTGAAATGGCGGTGAACGCCGACTTCGCCTGGCCGTGGGAGATCGGACTGCCGAGCCCGGTCAACGTCGCCTTCGGGATGGAGTACCGTGACGAGATCTACCGCATAGAAGCAGGCGATCGGCCCTCCTACGAAGTCGGCCCGTTCGGGCGACCCGACCCGTTCAACTTCGAAATCACCCAAGCGGAAGTCGATGCCGACCCCGACGACGACATCACCGCTATCGAGTGCCGGATTCCCAGGTTCGAGTCGATAGGTTCGCTCTGCCCTGCGGGCGACCCGATCAACAACACGCTCCCCATCGGCTCGAACGGTTTCCCCGGCTATCCGCCCGCCTTCAGTTCCGAACTCCACCGCGACAGCCAGGCGGTCTACGTCGATCTGGAAGGCGAACTGACGCTGCGCTGGCTCGCCAACGTCGCCGTGCGCTACGAGAGTTTCTCCGATTTCGGCGATGTCGGCATCTGGAAGCTGGCGAGCCGCTACAAGGCGACCGACAACGTCAACCTGCGCGCCTCCCTGGGCACCGGTTTCCGGGCCCCGACGCCGGGTCAACTCGCCACCACGAACGTCTCCACCCGCATCGACCCCAACGGCTTCCCCAGGGCCGAGGGCGTGTTTCCGTCCACGCACCCGGCGGCGGCGCTCTTCGGCGGACAGCCGCTGGACCCCGAGCGGTCACGGTCCTGGACCCTGGGACTCGCCACCACGCCGTTCGAACGTTTCACCCTGACCGCCGACCTGTACCGCATCCGGCTCGACGACCGCATCGTGCTGTCGTCGCAGTTCGCCGTCGGGCCGGACGAGGCCGCGAGCCTGGCGCGCCTGGGCGTGCCGGGCGCCAACGACATCGCCCAGGTCCGCTTCTTCACCAACGACGTGCAGACCGAGACCAGCGGAATCGACCTCGTCGCGAGTTGGGCGTTCGACTCGTCCCTCGGCAGCACGACACTGAATGCCGCGTTCAACGTCAATCGCACCCGCATCCTCGACCGCGGCCGGTTCGTGGACGCCGAGGCCGAGCACGATGTCGAGAAGGGCGTCCCCGCAACCCGTGGCGCAATCACCCTGGTCCACGGGATCGGTCGCTTCGACTTGCTGCTGCGAGCCCGCTACTACGGCGAGTACAAGAACGCTCTCAACGCATCGCTCGAAACCGTCCAGACGTTCGGTCGGGAAGTCATGGTGGATGTCGAACTCACCCGGATCTGGCGCGAGAAGTTCGCCCTCAAGGCGGGCGTGCAGAACGTCTTCGACAACTACCCGGACCGTGGAGAGTTCGAGGTCTGCTGCGGGCGCATCTACCGCAGCGACTCCGTCACACCCTGGCAGGGCACGTTGATCTATCTGCAGGCGAGTTGGTCCTCTGGTTGACAACGGGCGCCCAAGCCCTGATGGATGTCCGCCCTCACCTCGGTCGCGCGGGTAGCCGTGGAGCCGTGGATCGCGATCACCCTGCTGGCCGCTGGCCTGCAGAACGCTCGTTCGGCCTTGCAGAAGAAACTCACCGAACAGCTCGACGCCACCGAGGCCAGCTACGTGCGCTTCTGCTTCGCGCTGCCTTTCGCCCTCGCGTACGTTCTGATCCTCGTCGCGGCTGGCTTGGAGCTACCGCCGCCGAACGTTCGTTTTCTCGCGTTCGCATTCTCCGGCGGCATGGCACAGATCGCCGGTACGGTGGCGTTGATCCGTTCGTTCAGCTATCGCAACTTCGCGGTCGGCACGGCCTATTCGAAGACCGAGGCTGTGCAGACGGTGCCGTTCAGTCTTCTCCTGATTGGAGAAGGCGTGAGCTGGGGTGCGGTTGCCGGCATCGCAATCAGCCTGGCGGGCGTGCTTCTCCTTTCGCCTCGGACGCCACGCACCGCAGCAGCGGCGAAACGTTCGGCATGGATTGGTGCCGGCGGCTGGTTCGGCGTGGGTGCCGGTGCGGGCTTCGCCTGTTCCGCCGTGTGCTATCGCGCCGCGTCACTATCGCTCGACGGCAACTACATCCTCACCGCAGCGCTCACGCTGCTGGCCGCGACAACGGCACAGACCATCGTCATGGGAGGATGGATCGGCCGACGGTCGGGAGCGCTGCGGCGCGTCGCGACAACGTGGCGCACGAGCGTCTGGGTCGGCCTCACCGGAATGACCGCCTCGGCAGGCTGGTTCACGGCGATGACGCTGCAGAGCGCCCCCCTGGTGCGCGCCCTTGGCCAGGTGGAGTTGCTGCTCGCTTTCGTCGTCTCGCTGCTGGTGTTCCGGGAACACGTGCGCATCGCCGAGGTCGCGGGTTCCACCCTTATTGTCGTGGGAATCGTGCTTGTGCTTCTGCTTCGATAGGGATGTCCGGTGATCCCCGAGGAAGGGCTCGCGTTCAATCGATGATCGCTTGCCGGACGGCGTTTTCGAAGTCGTAGATCGCCGGCCCGTAGGGTTGCTGCAACATGATGACCGCGGTGATTTCCTCGGCCGGGTCGGACCAGGATATGGTGCCGAACGCGCCGCCCGAGCCGAATGCCCCGGCACTGCGCCGGCTGTTCGCGGCAACCGGGTCGAGGATCACCCCGACTGCATAGCCGGCACCCCTCCCCGGCCCACCCTTCCTCCCGGCGACGGGTAGACCGGCCACGTGATTGCTGGTCATCATCGTGACGGTACGGGGGCTCAGCAGACGACGACCGAAGAGTTCGCCGCCGTTGGTGAGCATCTGCTGGAAGTGGAGATAGTCCTTCGCCGTGCTCGACAAGCCAACCGAGCCCGAGAAATAGGTGGTCTCGCCAAACCAGCCGGACATGTCGCGACCCTGGATGGCCACACGTCGCGATGCCTTCGACGGCGGCAGTGTGTAGTGCGTGTCGTTCATCTGCAGTGGATCGAAAATACGGGTCTGCACGAACTCGTTGAACCCTAGGTCGGAGACGATCTCGATGATGCGGGCGACGACATCGAGCCCGGTGGTGCCACTGTAGGCCCGGCGAGTCCCGGGCTCGAAGTCCAACGGCACCTCGCCAAGCGTGGGAATGTAGCTGGCCAATGTCCCGCGGCGTTCCTTTCCCCGCCCTGACACGGCCGCTCCCAAGCCGCCGCTCATGAGGCCGGACGTGTGGGTCAAGAGGTGGTGGATCGTGATCGGGGTCTTCGCGGGAACGAGCCGATGCGCCGGCGGGTTCCTGCCCTTGACTTGCAGCGGACTTATGTCCTCGGCCGCTGGTTCCTTCAGCACCGCCACCTGCATATCGGCCAGTTCGGGAATGTAATTCCCCACCGGATCGCTCGGTCGAATCAGACCCTCCTCGATCACCATCATCGCCGCGACGCCGAGTACCGCTTTTGTCGACGACATCATGATGAAAATCGCGTCCCGGGACATCGGGCGTCCGGCCTCGACGTCCATCAGTCCGTGGGCCTCGAAGTGAACCACTTTGCCCCGCCGGGCCAGGGCGGTCACACCACCTTGGATCTTGCCGGCGTCTATATGCCGTTGCATGGCCGTGTCGATTCGCTGAAGCCGCTCGGTGGACATGCCGACCGACTCTGCGTCGGCGACGGGAAGCTCGGCACCGCAGACGGTGATCGCCGAGAGCGCCGCGAGGGTTGCCCAGGCCCTCGGTCGCACGAGGTCATTCTTCCGGGGAGAAGTATGGGTCCGGATGTTCGTCCTCCCCGGCCGCGAAGGTGATGGAATCGAAGCGGGCCGCGACACTAGGCCTCCGACGCCGCCGTAGACGCGGGCAGGTCGCCCAGCGCCTCTTCGATCAGCGATCTGGACTCGGCTAAACCCAAACCCCGCGCAAGAATCTCGCCTTGGGCATCGATGACCATGTAGGTCGGATAGGCACGGATTTGCCAACTTCCAATGAGTTCGCTCTTGTTACCAACATGCCACTGTGCCCACGGCATGGGTTCATCCTCCATGAACTCGATGACGGTCTCGACCTCCTCGTCAACGCTGATTGCGAGAATCTCGAAATGGTCCTTGGGATGTGCCGCCGCCAGTTCCCTCAGGTCTGGTAACGCACCCACGCACGGCCCGCACCAAGTCGCCCAGAAGTCCAGGAGAAGAACCTTGCCCGCATACGCCGAGAGCTTCTCGTCGCTCCCGTCCAGCCGACGGCCCGTCTCGTCGGCGAGAATGGCCCCCACCGTCGCGTGTCGGATGCCATGTATGAGCGACGCCTCGATCTGGGCGAGCGTTCTGGGGGTCGACTCGCTGTCCTCCGAGGACTTCAGGAATTCTTCGCCTTCGACGCCGAGGCTCAACCCCATGGCGTGCGCCAGTGCGCGCGCGCGCATGTCCTCGCGTTCTTCCGGCAATACGGAAGCCCGGTTCAAGTTGACCATCAACGCGGCCGCCGCATAGTAGCGTGCCGTGGCGCGAACGACCGGGTCGGCTGCGCCCCCCGTCATCTCGGCGATGAATTCATCGACGGCGCCACCGCGATCCCATGGGCGGGACCAGTCCATCCACGCAAGGACCATCGGCCAGTTGTCGTAGTCCGGGAAGTGCTCCAACAGGGACCGCGCCGCCATGACGGCAGTCTCCGGGCCCGGCGCACTGACTCCCGGTTTGATCAGGAACTCAGCGGCTTCGCCGGCATGCTCGTGTGCGGCGCCCTGCGCCACGATCAACAGCGCGGCTGCAGTCGCGGCTGCGTCTTTGGGAGGGCTACCCAACTCGTCCAAGAGCGCGCGTCTCTCATCGACAGCGTAGTCCGCCTCGTAGATTTCGTCGCGCTGCATCTCCCAATCGTCCTGACGCGTTTTCAGGGTCTCGACGACGGCCCAGTCGGGCCCAACGAGGGACTTGAGCGACGACATGCCGAATTCGATGTCGTCCTGTTCCGTGGCCGATAGCCCTGTCGGGTGTTCCACGAGGAACCGGGCTGCATCGAGAGCACGTTCATCCCCCGCATCGACAATCGCCCTGGCGGCGGTTACGGCGAGCATGATGTCAGGATGCTCGCCGCGTTCCTCCTTGAGACGTCGTTCCCTCTCTTCATCGGAAGATTCCGCCCGGTATATTTCCTCGGTCTTCGCGTGCCACGCCGTGTCCATGTCGATGTAGGCTTGGACGATCCTCCAATGGTCATCGACGGACGGCGTTTGCGCGTCGCCCGGATCCGTGGACATGTCGCATCCAAGAATCGCGAGCACAGCGGCACCGATCGGCAGATGGATCAGGTGGCGAGCCCATTTCCAGGCAGTTGAGTCGCGATTCATCGTCGGTACGGGCAAGGTGATTGCTTGGATAGTACGCCCGAACGCGATACATGTCGTGCGACCGTGGCACCCCCTTGGCGAACCCGCGGCTTGTGCGCGACCCTCCGGTTTCCAATATTATCCGCCGCTAGCTCGCGGCCGACGGGGGAGGCATGGCCGAACCATCTCTGGTTCTGGAGGAACTCGAAACGCTCGAAGTCTACGGCGAGACCACCGTCGGTTGGGACGCAAACACGCCCATCAACGAGACCGTGGACGAAGAGGGAAATCCCGCGTCCGGTCGGCGTGGATTCGGTGTTCCCGACGTACGTGCACCCAGCCAGCGTGTCTACGACCATCCGGAGGTTGAGCAACTTCGAGCCCACCTGAAGCGCAACAATGGCATCCAAGGCCTCGAAATCTGCAACCCGGACGAAGTGGAGCGCGCTGCACGGATCTTCCGCCGCGACGGTTTCGTGGTGGTCCGGGACCTGCTCGACGAAGAACACCTGGCGATCTTCCGGCGGGGAAGCGCCAAGGCCCTGCGCCAGATCCTCGAAGTGCCGGGCCTCGGCAAGCGCAAATACGTCACCGAGAGCGGTCGTCTCCCCCACCGCTACAGCTACGGCACGGCATCCGCCTCCCGGCAAATGCTCCACGAGGAAGAATGGGCCGCCATGGTGGATCTGCCCACCACGACCCCGATCCTCGCCGAGATATTCGGTTCGATGGACTACATGGTGCTCGGTGCCGGCGGCGACCTTTGCCTGCCGGGCGCCGTCGAGTACCAGCACCTGCACGTCGATGTCGGGGAGTCCAACCAGGTCTCCGAGGGCCGCCTCGAGACGGCGAAGAACATCGGCATCGAGATTCGGACCGCGGAAGGCTCGGACGAACCCGACCTCGCAACCCGACGCCGCATCGTAGACTTCTGCCCGGCGGTGGTGACCATCAACTTCGCCATGTGCGATCTCACTTGGGAGAACGGACCGATCCGCCAGATCCTCGGCTCGCATACCTGGCAGATGCGCCCACCCTCACCGGAGGACGAACCCGATTGGATGCGGCTGTCGACCCTGGTGGGCGCACCCGCCGGCGCCGGCGTGTTCCGCGACAACCGGGCCTGGCACGGCGCGACGCCGAACTTGAGCCGCGAGATCCGCTCGCTGCCGAACGTGGAATACGGGGCACCCTGGCTTGGCTCCCAGCACAAGAAGACGATGCCCCACGAGATTTGGGAGACCCTCACGCCCCACGGCAAGCACCTGTGCCGACATATCATGGCGGAGCCCGGCGTCTGGCCAGCCGGCGCGGGCGTCATGCACCCCCTGGGCGCTGAGCGGCGGGCCGCCGCTAAGCGGATGGGGGGTAGCGGCGCACGGCAGCACGGAAGTCCCGGCGGCTAGAGCCGTCGGTACGCCGACATGGGCCTGCTCGGGGAAGGCCAAGTCGAGAGTTTCGAGCGCGACGGCTTCCTGATTCTCCGGGATTTCTTCGACGCAGCCGAAGTCGACGATCTTGCGCCCCACCGCGCGGTGGACAGCGCAGCACGTTCAAGGCGGACAACATACCGATCACGCGCCGCAGGAAGGTGGTCCCGCCCTAGCGCCGCGCATTTGCGCTCGCCTCTGTAAGCAAAAGAGTACTTCACGAATGGGCGATTTCCTGCATACATTGGTCGTCCCGCCCCCCATAGTTGGTGGTATCGTCACATCAGTTGGGACAATCACGATGGAAGTTACCGTGATCGATACCCTGCGCTACGCCGACCGATTGAAAGCGGCGGGCATCCAAGCAAATCAGGCCGAGGCCATGTCCCGTGCCCTCAACGAAGAACTCACGGGGGGCGTCGCCACAAAGGACGACATTGGGCATGCGGTGGACACGCTGGACGGCAAACTGGCAGACGCCGTCGAGCACCTCGAGACCAAGATCGAAGGCGACATCGGGCGCCTCGAGACCAAGATCGAAAGCGAGATCGGGCGCCTCGAGACCAAATTCGAAAGCGACATCGGGCGCCTCGAGACCAAGATCGAAAGCGACATCGGCCACGCGGTGGCCGAAATGAAAGGCGAACTCGACACCATGGATGCGAAGTTCGATGCGAAATTCAGCGCCATGGACGCGAAGTTCGATGCGAAGTTCAACGCCATGGACGGGAAGTTCGATGCGAAAATCAACGCCATGGACGGGAAGTTCGATGCGAAATTCGACGCCATGGACGAGAAGTTCGATTCGTTGCGCGACCGGGTCGACTCGCAGGGACGCTACGTTTTCATGGTCTTGGCGTTGATCGCAGCTCTCGGTCTCTACAACGCCGTCTCACCACACATCGCGGCGAAAGCTCCCGCAACGGCGGATGCCAAGCCTGCCATCGGCACCGCGCAAACGCGGGACTCTTAGAGCGATGGTTGCCGACCGATCGCATTCCGCCTAGCCCGGCCGGGAGACCGCGCGCCCTACGAACGGGTTAGGGTCTCCCCTACAGGTGCTCTCGCAGATACCGACCCGTGTGCGACTCAGGACACCCGGCGATGTCCTCCGGCGTGCCCACCGCGACGACCTCGCCGCCGCCGCGCCCGCCTTCCGGTCCCAGGTCGATGACGTGGTCCGCCGTCTTGATGACGTCCAGGTGGTGCTCGATCACCAGCACGGTGTGACCCGCGTCCACCAGCCGATGCAGGCAATCCAAGAGCTTCGAGATATCGGCCAGATGCAATCCCGTGGTCGGCTCGTCCAGGATGTATAGGACGTGGCCGCGACGCTGCAGCTTGGATAGCTCCGTCGCCAGCTTGATCCGCTGCGCCTCGCCACCGGAGAGCGTCGTGGCCGACTGTCCGAGGGTGAGGTAGCCAAGGCCCAAGTCGTCGAGCACTTTGACTTTGCGGCCGATTCCTGGGCGATCCTCGAAGAAGGCGACGCCCTCCTCGATCGACATGTCGAGCACGTCGGCGATGGTCTTGCCGTTGTGGGTGACCTCCAGCGTCTCGGCGTTGAAGCGCTGCCCCTTGCAGGCGCCGCACACCACCTCCACGTCCGGCATGAAGTAGAGCTTCGTCGCGATCACGCCCTCCCCTTGGCACTCCTCGCAGCGCCCGCCCTTGACGTTGAAGCTGAATCGGCCCGGCTTGTAGCCGCGCTCCTTCGACATCGTCGCGTTGGCAAAGAGCGTCCTGATCTGATCGTAGAAGCCGACGTAGGTGGAGGGGTTCGATCGGCTGTTACGACCGATGGGCGACTGGTCGATGTTGATCACGCGGGTCAGGTGGTCGACGCCTTCCAAGGCATCGTGAGCGCCGGACAGCGAGCGCGAATCGACGAGCCGTTTCCACAATTCCTTGTAGAGGATCTCGTTGATCAGCGTGGACTTGCCGGATCCCGACGCGCCGCTGACACAGATGAACTGGCCGAGGGGAATCTCGACGTCAACGCGTTTGAGGTTGTTCTCGCGGGCACCCCGTATGTGCAGCGACTGGCCGTTGATCTCGCGTCGTTCGGCAGGCGTCTCGATCCGCCGTTGGCCCGAGAGGTACTGGCCGGTGGGCGAGTCCGCGCAGCTTAGAATCTCATCGAGAGTCCCCGCGACGACCACCTCGCCGCCGTGGATTCCGGGTCCGGGCCCGAGTTCCAGCAGATGGTCGGCGGCGCGGATGGTGTCCTCGTCGTGCTCGACCACGATCACCGTGTTGCCGAGATCCCGAAGTGATCGCAGCGTGTCGATCATCTTGACGTTGTCCTTCGGATGTAGCCCGATGGACGGCTCGTCGAGCACGTAGAGCATTCCCATCAAGCCGGAGCCGATCTGCGTCGACAGGCGGATACGCTGGGCCTCGCCCCCCGAGAGTGTTCCCGAGGCGCGGTTGAAGTTCAGGTAGTCAAGGCCGATGCCGAGCAGCAGGTCGATGCGCCGGGCGATCTCGCGGACGATCTGCCGGCCCGCCTCCGCCCTAGGTCCGGTGGGTTCGATGGTGTCCAGGAACGGCCTGAGTTCGTCGAAGTTCATGCCGCCGAATTGCTCGATGTTCCGCCCGGCGATCTCGAACCCCAGCCGGGTCGCGCGTAGCCGCGAGCCGTGGCAGTCGGGACAGATGTGTTCGACCATCACGCGGTCGAGCCAGGCTTCCATGCCGGAGTTGGCAACGTCCTGCTGCCGGTATCGGCGGTAGTTGCGCTCGATGCCCCCGGCGATCCCGGGGAACGGCCACTGCCAGCGCAGCCACCCTTCCTTGCGCACCTTGGCGTCCGGCGGTATTTGAAGCTGAAGGGGCTCTCCCCGCGTGCCGTGCAGAATGACGTCCCGGGCTTCCTCGCCTAGTTCCCGCCACGGGGTATCGAGGTCGAAGCCGTATTTCTCGCCGAGCGAGTAGATCGTGTAGCCGCGATGGTTGTCCGCCTTGTAGTTGAAGGCGTCGCGCAGGAAGCAGCCGTCGCGGATGCTGCGTTCCGGGTTGGTGATGAGCAGATCCTGGTGGGTCTGCTTGTCCGTGCCGATGCCGCCGCAGGTGCGGCATGCGCTCTCCGGATTATTGAACATGAAGAAATCCGGGATGATGTCGCCGTAGACAAGGGCGTGGGTCGGACTGCCGAACGTCTTCGCGAACTCCCGGGCGACGGTCTTGGTCGTCCCGCCAACCACTGCGGCGGACATCAGGCTGTCCCCCACCCGCAAGGCGTGTTCGATGGCGGCCTTGAGTTGCTTTTCGACCCCGGGGACAAGGACCAGCCGGTCGACCACGGCGGTCAGCCTGGGATCGCCAGGAAGCGCTTCGGGAACGTTCTCGGTGAGGTCGATGCGTTCGGCGTCTATCTCGACATACCTGCAGCCGAGTTTGCGCACCTCGTTGAAGATGAACTCGGGATCTTCGCCGTAGACCTGGAAGATCGGTGCCCGCAACTCGACCTGGGCATTCTCCGGCAACGCGAGAATCGACTCGAGGATCTGCGAAGCCGTCTTCACCGGCGTCGGTTCGCCGCTGTACGGGCACTGTGCCTCGCCAATGGTGGCAAACAAGAGGTTCAGGTAGCTCGATACGTCGGTCAGCGTGCCAACGGTCGAGCGCGGGTTGCGGGCGATCGTCTTCTGCTCGATGGACACCACCGGCGACAGTCCGTACACGAAGTCGACATCGGGTTTCTCGACCTGGGCGATGAAGCGCTTGGCGTACGTCGAGAGCGACTCCATGTAGCGCCGCTGGCCTTCCGCATAGATCGTGTCGAAGGCGAGCGAGGACTTGCCAGAGCCGGACAGGCCGGTGACCACGGTGAGCTGATCCCTCGGCAACTCAACCGAGATGTTCTTCAGGTTGTGGACTCGTGCGCCCTGTACGTCGATGGTCGTGCGGATAGCCGGACGCTTGGGTTTTCGCGACGCGGTGGGTTTCGCGGCAGCGCGACGGGCTTGTTTCGGTTCGGGCATGGTCTTCTCGGTCACTGCTTCACGCGGCGGTTTACGCTCATCGTAAGCAATTGATCGGGTGCTCGCAGTGCGACTATGGCAGTCGCATGACACTGGGGTAGTCGTCGAAACGTTCGTCGAATGTGAGAATCCGGCCCAGACCATGGGCCGCCATCACCGCCAGATGCAAACAATCCCTACCCGACAGACCGTTGTGCTGCGCCGCTATCCGGGCCGCCTCGCCCACGTCGTCGCGCGAGATTGGATAGACGTCCGCCACGAGTTCGTCCAGCAAATCAAACGCATCGGCAATCGCCGCGCGACGATTGATCGCCACGTAGCGGTGAACGACTTCCTGGTAAACCTCGGCGCTCGTGACGAACTCCTCGTCGGGCCTGGTCTCGAGGAACGCCTCGAGGCGCTGCCGGTTGGGATGCGATGCACCCACGAGGTACATCGGCACGTTCGAGTCAACGAATATCACGACCGCGCTCGATGTCGCCCAGCATCTCCCCAATGTCGCCCGTCGGATGATTGCACGCCAGCGCACGCGCCACGGCCTTTGATCGACGCGCGGCCCTTTCCCAAGGCCGATTTCGGCGCGCGACCTGCTCCGCCCAAGGGCTCGCGTCCAACCCGGCCTCCCGTTCGATTTCTTCGGTTCGTCGTTCGACGAAACGTTGGATCTCGTTGCCCATCTTGCGGTTCGTGGCGCTGCATGCCGTCTTGAACCGCGTATGCAAACTCTCGGGAAGGTTCAGGCTCAACCGTTTGGTCGGTTCCTGCTTCAACGATTCGTAACCCATGTAGGACTTTCCCAGTGTGTGCTCGCTTGGATTGGGGACTCAACTGATCGCGGAGCTACGCCAGATACACACGAAACGTACCCGCTCGCCGCATCGCCGTACAAAAACGTCCGCCCACCTCGCGCTAGCGAACACAATACCACTTATGTACATGTATGCCTATGGGCTTTCGGATACCGCGGCACTACACGCCGGATCGCGACGACCGCTGGCACGACCGTTACGTTGCAGCCTTCGGAGAGCTGCGTCTTGGACCTGACTGTCCCGGTCCCCAACCTTAGGTTTATCCCACCGGCCGCAACCGGTCCCATTCGGCGCATCGGCACCCCGAACCAGCGGACGGCCTAGAGCGGCATCACCATTTCACCCGGAAGAACGCCAGTTCCTCCACGTCGATCTGGCTGCGGGTGGTCAGCTTGACGGGTGTGGACGCCTTTTCGATGACGCCGATGTCGGACAGCCACTCGCAGGCGATGATGACGTGTTCCATGTCGTAGTTGCGCCGAAAATAGTGCGCGATGTCCCGGGCGGCGCGCGGGTCGCCACCGGCCTCGTCCAAGTATTCGAGCACGGGCGCAAACAGTTCTTCGGCGCGCGGTTCCAAGTAGGCGTCGATGGCGTCTAACGCCACCGTGAGCGCTTGCCGGGTGACTTCCCGCTCCAAGAGGTCGGTGTAGATCAGCTTGAACACGTCCGGGTTCAAGCGCAGCGCGTCGATGAGTGCTTCGCGACCCACGATTTCGCCGTGCAGACCTACTTCGACCTCCGCCAAGGCTCGGGCCGTTGTTAGGATCCAAAGCGCAGTGTAGGCGTCGTCGTCCTTGATCTCGTACCACTTGCGCGCCTTGTAGAGCGATGCCAGGGCGTGCTGCGCCGCGTGCATGGCTTGGACTTGGCTGTCCCGGGCACCCACCTTGCCGAGTTCGGCGAAGATCGCGTCGATGGACGGATCGCGGCTGTAGACGAGGCGCGCCTTGGCGAACACCGAATGGCCGAACAGGTTGCGCACCGACGACTCCAAACGCTGACGGAACTCGGCCCGGGGCTGAACCGTGGTGTGGATGTTGATGTCGTCGGCAACGAGCGCCACGTCGTGGGTCTTGGTCTTCCTGTCGTCGGTGCAGACCAGCACCAAGTCGATGTCCGACTTGTCCCAGACCTCGTCGTGGGAAAGGCTGCCGCAGAGGATCGCCGCCAGGATGTGGTTGTCCTCGCGGATCTCCGCGACAAGGGAGTCGAGGGCGGCCTCGAAGCGTTCGCGGGCGACCGGCGACTTACCCAGCATCATTGAACTGATCCAGAAACTGCCGCGGCGACACGATGTGCGTCTTCCAATCGCCATCGGGAAAGTGACGGAGATTGCCGGTCACGAGAAACTCCACCATCGCGGCTTCCGCGACTTCGAGGAAGGGCTCGTCGTCAACGTGTGGTAGGCGAATTGACTGCGGCACGGGCACGACGAGTTCACCTTGTGCCCGAACCTGCGCCAAGAACGACGCGACATCCGCCTCCTCGAATGGGATCGAGGGCCGGGGCGTCGGCACAACGAGCCATCACCTCGGCGCGTCCCGACCTTGCGCCATCCGTGTGCGCACCCGGCTGCGGAAAATACGGTAGGAGGGGTCGAACAGATAGTCGATCGGCCCATCCAAGTATTCAGCGTTGGCGTCCGCGTCGCGCCCCTCCAACGCGCTCTCACAGCCCTTGCCGAACTTCAGCCGATACCGTGACTCCCCCGACGGTTTCGACAGGATCAACGCGATCATGTGCCGGGGCCGGTCGGAGGGATTCGGCACCCCTCGATGCCAGATGCGCACGTCTCGAAGCAGCACATCGCCTGGTTGCGTGCGAGGATTCACGGGGCCGCGCACGCCACGACGCGCCTCTTCCATCCGGGCCGGTACGCCGTTGTGGTTCTCGTAGACGCCGAGGCGATGGCTTCCGGGCCAAAGTTCGATGGCCCCGTTGCTCTCGTTCGCAGGACCCGGCGGGATGTTGACGACCATGCCCGTGGTCGGCGCGACCGGTTCATCCGGCTTCGTCGAGTGACGCCCGTCCATATGCAGGTGCTGGCACACGCTACCCGGACAGTTGGTGTTGCCGTTGTAGAACGTGAGCCGCGCCGGCCCGCCATAGACAGCGCGGGCCACGGCATTGACCGCCGGATTCATGGCCACTTCGGGGAACACGTAGTCGGCGAACGGCGGCGGCCCCTGCTGCAGATGACCGGCCTGGCGCGGATTGCCGCCGATGATGGTGCAGAAGCGCAGCAGATCGTGGGTGTCCCGGTCCATGCGCCGACGGAGTTCCGCCAAGGGTTCCTTCGGTAGCGCGCCGACGAGAATTACGCAGCCGTGTTCGTGGATCGCCTCGGCGGCACGCCCGGTTTCGTCCGGCGAGACGCGAACGATGCCGTCAGCCAAAGCTCACGCTCCGGGCCTCGCCATCCGCGACGTAGGCGGCTTCCATGAGTTCGGTGAGTTGGATCGCATCGGCGAGACCGAACTCGATCGGCGTACCGTGTACGCAACCGGCGACCCACTGGTCGATGGGCTTGGCCAACGCCCGCGGCAGTTGCTCGGGACGTTGCCAGCCATTGCCGTCGAGATGCCTGGAACGGACCTCCACGCCCTCGGCGGGCGACAGCATGCGGTAGGCACCCTCCGTGCCGTCGATCTCCAGGGAATAGCTGCCACCGAACCCGGTGAACGAGGTCTCGTTGACGGCGATGGCGCCGTTCTCGAACTCGATCACCGACACGGTGTTGTCGTCGACAGCCCGGCCCGTGACGGTATTGAACACCGAGACGATGCGTTTCGGCGGACCCAGCAGCCAACGGCTCAAATACATGCCGTGGGCACCCAAGTCCATCATGGCGCCGCCGCCGCAGGCTTTCGCGTCGTAGAAGTGCGCCGGCAGCCAGTCGCGCACCGCACCGTCGTGGGCGATGCGCACCCGGAGCGCCGTCACCTGGCCGAACAGCCCCTCGTCGATCGCCTGCCTAGCGTAGAGGGTCTGCGGGATCGTCCGGCGCGGAAACGAGATGCAGAACTTGACGCCATTCGCTCTGACGGCGTCCGCAATGGCTTCGCAATCCGCCACGGTGGTCGCGAGCACCTTCTCCGTGAAGATGTGCTTGCCCGCGTTGGCCGCCCGGACCATCACGTCGCGATGCAGATTCGTAGGGGTCACGACGCAGACGGCGTCGATGTCGTCGCTGGCCAACAATACGTCGAGATCGGCTTCGAAGGGGACGGCGAGTTCTCCCGCCCATGCCGCGCCCCGATCGGAATTCTCATCCCAGACCGCGACCACATCGGCGTCGGGATTGGCGCGGGTCTCGCCGGCGTATTGGTTGGCGTGGACGTGCCAACGACTCAGCATGGCGACGCGCAGCATGGATTCTCCCCTCCCGTCCTCGGCGGATAGTATGTCAAACTGCCCCTACCGCCCGTCAAAAACGGCTTGGGCAGGGCGAAGTTCGTCGCCGGCGGAAGCGCCCGGCAATGCTTGTTTCGGATCAAAGAGGTCGCCAACCCGGCCTTCCGATCCCCAGACCTCCACCGCGCCCTGGAGCGACGTGATGGCCGCGTAGCCCGCCCGCACGGCCGCAAGGTCGGTGCCTTCCTCCGGAACGTATCCGGTTCGCTGCAACTCGAAATGAAGTCGATCCTCCTCCGTCTTGGCCAGTGCGGCACGGACGGAACCGAACGTGGCCAGGCGCGTCCAGCGAACGCCGCGGATGCGATCGAGCGGCACGCCCGGCACATTCAGGTTGAGCGCCAGCCTCGACGGGCCTTCGAGCACGTGCGGGAGCAACGTCAGGGCAATCTCCGCAGCCGCATCCCAATGCCAACGATCGGTCTCGCGGTCCTTGTCGAGACTGACGGCCATGGATCGGTAGCCGAAGTTCTGACCCGCAAGCGCACCGCCCACGGTACCGCTGTGCAAGGCTGACCGGCCGGTGTTGAGCCCGGCATTGGTGCCCGACACGACCGCGTCCGGTCGGGGGGCGAACGCTTCCAGGTTCCCCGCCATCACGCACAACGCAGGCGGACCGGACAAGGCGTACCCCTCGCCCTCAAGCCCGTCGATGCGCCGCTTGGAGACCCGCACCGGATTGCCGGGACCCAGGCCTCCTAGCGAAGCGCCCGTGCCCGAGGCGTTATGGTCCGGTGCGACCACCACGACCTCGTAGTCGGCGCTTTCGATCCGGCGAGCCAGCTCTTGAATTCCCGGGGCATCGATCCCGTCGTCGTTGGTAACAAGAATGCGCACTGAACGGCCTCGTCGTCGACACAAGCGAACGAGTATAGGACGGGAGCAGCGTCGTGCGCCGCCGCGGCCAGCGGTGTTCGGGCACGGGAGGCCGGCGGGATTGTGATTTTATCTCGTAACATCGCATTCAATGTCATATCATGGACGATGTGCGATTCGTTCTTGACACCAATGTCGTCGTTGCTGGCATTCGAAGCCCTACCGGGGCGTCGGCAGCGCTAGTCGAGGCGGCGCTGCAACGTGAATTCGTCGTGGTCCTCTCGGTAGCCTTAGCCTTGGAGTACGAGGCAGCTTGCTGCGCCCCGGACCAACGGATTGATTCCGGCCTGAGCGAAGCAGAGGTGAGAGTGGTGATTACTGCACTGTGCAACGTTGCCGAACCTGTCGCACCCCGTTTCCTATGGCGCCCGCAACTTCGCGATCCAGCCGACGAAATGGTACTTGAGACCGCAATCAACGGCAGGGCTGACATTCTCGTGACCTTCAATCGCAGAGACTTTGGGGAAGCGCCACTTCGGTTCGGCATCGAGCTGCTAAACCCTCGGGATGCATTGAGGAGAGTCCGCAAATGAAACAGGTAAGCACCTATCCCCTTCGCCTACCGGCTTCGCTGAAAGCCGCAGTGGCGGAAATCAGTCGCGCAGAGGGCACGAGTATCAACCAGTTCGTCGCCGTCGCCGTGGCCGAGAAGGTCTCGGCGATGAAGACTGCCGAGTTCTTCACGGCCAAGCGCAACGAAGCTGACATCGACGCAGCGCTTCGTATCCTGCGCCGGGAGGGCGGCCAACCGCCCGTTGCGAACGATGCGATGCCATAGTCAGCCGTCGGTGTCGGGTCTCTGACGCAAGGACAATCCGCAGGGGACAGGCTTGCCCCGTCCCGGTGCGCCCAATCGGCGCGTTAGGATCACCGTTACGGGGCGCGTCTCATTCGAACCGCAAAGCGACCGCAAAGCGACCACTGGTAACGCGCCACACTTTCGCGCAACCTTGCCGAATGGCAAGGGGTGACGGGGAGAACCAATGAGTCTGGCCAGCTACGAAGCGTATCCGGACGTCGACAACCTCATGGCCGAGATCGACAAGTACGATCTGCACGAGCATGTCGTCGAACTCGAGGCCTACGGGATGACCGTGGTGCCGACGGAGAAGATGCAGTCCAAGGACGGCTTCGTCGACCGGCTGCGCACCGCCATCATCCGCACCTGCGAGAAGCGCAACGGCATCGAGATCGGCGACTACCGCACGGCGTCGGTGGAGGCGCGCCAGACCAGCAAGGGCTGGCACCTGCTCGAGGAGGACGAGGTCTTCGTCGAGGCGGCGATCAACCCGGTGGTACTCGCGCTGGTGCGATGGCTGCTCGGCCAAAGCGCGGTCTTCTCCGGTCAGACGTGGATCATCAAGGGCGAAGGCGCTCCCGGCCTCGGCCTGCACAGCGACTCGCACGGAGTTCCGCCGGGCGCGGGCCAAATCGCCCACATGTGCAACGCATCGTGGCTGTGCACGGACTACGGCAGCCAGGACGACGGCCCCACCCTGTTCGTGCCCGGCAGTCACCACTACGGGCGGGCGACCTTGCCCCACGAGGCGAATCTCAAGGACACGCCGTTCAAGTTCGTCCCGTTGATCGCAAAGGCAGGGTCGCTTGCGATCTGGAACGGCGCGACATGGCATGCGTCGGCTGGAAGAAAGAACCCCGGCCTGCGCGTCACGCTGGTGCAGAACTACATGCGCCCCTACATGCGCGTACAGCACAACTACGAAACCACGTCGCCCCAATTGCTGCAGAAGTATCCGGAGCTTGAGCGGGTGGTCGGCAAGGCGTTGTATCCCTACGAGAATCCGCACCAACCCGACTACAGCCGGGTGGGTCAGATGATGCGTGCGGGAACCGATCCGTTTGCTTGATCGGACCGTAAGGCAACGTTAACGCGCCCGACAGGGCGCGCGCCGTCGCCCGTTGGTTTGGGTTCGTTCGACCAACACGGGACGCTACAAGGGCGTCCCCTACGGGCCAAACAGGCGGGCGGTGTGGCGTGCTCGCCGTGAGGACCGAATCAGTTTCGAGACGATGCCGTCAAGCAAACGAAAGGTGCTGCTGACATCCGCCTCGGCCGAGTTCGCCGCCACGACGTAGGCATGGCCGATTCTCGGTGCGATCCATAGCAGCGCGAACCAGGAAGTGTTGGATCCGCTGTGCGTTGTTGCCTTGCCTTGCGCCCAGAACCGCGTCGCGACGCTCCAGCCGGCTGCATAGCGCCCGGACACCGGCGTGATCAACCGGTCGACCCCCTCGCGGTCAAGGATGGCCGGCGGTCCCTCGGCCAGCCAAAGCGACATGAACTTTGCCCAGTCTTCGAACGTGACATGCACGGTGCCCGCCGGGCCCATCGCGGCTGCATTGTCAAGCTGATTGGGTACCCAGTCGCCACTTTCCGGATCGCGTTGGTGCCCCCAGGGCTGGTCGACTTCACCGGGCGTGCCCGGCGGCCCGAAGCCGGCGCTTGCCATGCCCAGCGGCTCGAAAAGCCGTTCTTGCATCAACGTTTCCCACGTCCTGCCGGTGATTCTCTCCGCCATGGCACCTGCAACGACATAGGCCAGGTTCGAATACTGATACTCACCGGCAGTTGCAGCAGGCGGGTCAGCAAGGTTGTCGCGTAGGATCGCGTAGCGTCGCTCGATGAGGTCTGCGTCTCGATGCGCATGCCAATCTGCCGCGTCGCATCTGACGCCGCTGGTCATGGTGACAAGCTGCCACAGCGTCGCGTCGCGGTACTCCGGGTGAATGTGGTCGCAAACGTCCGGGAAGACGTCCGCGATGGCCGTGTTCCAGCCGCCCGCAAACACGCCGTCGCGGACCAGGACGGCCAACAGGGTTGCCGTCATGGCCTTGGTGTTGGAACCGATGTGTATGGAGTCCGTGGTGAGAAGCGGTTGTGGATGCCCCGCCTTGCGCACCCCCGCGGCAGCGATTGCCCGAACACCCCGGCGATCGACGATTGCCGCAATCAATCCGGGCGATGCGCCGTTCCGTATCGGCTTGGCGAGAAAGTGCCCCATGGACGTCGGCTTTGTCATGGATGGGGACCAGTATGGCATCCCGCTTCCGAGGCAACGACACCACGGCGCTATAATCGGCCCCTGCCTCAACCCTTCGAACCTTCAAGCGAGAGCCCAATGCGATAGGTCCCGCAGCCCGAGCGTTCCACGCCCCCTGCAATTTGAGGCTTGTCGCCCATGTCCACCATCATCTGCCGGAGACTGACCTTCGGCTATCCCGGTTCCGAAGGGAACGTCTTCGAAGACTTCGATGTCCTCATCGATACCCGCTGGCGATGTGCCCTGGTGGGTCGCAACGGTCGCGGCAAAACCACGCTTCTCCGCCTCCTTCACGGTGAACTCGTTCCGGACACAGGCGGCATCGAGCGAGCGGGCCCGACCGCCTACTTCCCGCCTCGCGTGATGGATTCCGGTCGGCGTGTCCGTGATGTCGTCAAGGACGCTGCGGGGCCGTTCCGTCGATGGGAGTCGGCGATGGCCGATGCGCTCGTCGACGGCGGCGAGGCCGCCCTTGCTCGCTACGGTGAAATCCTCCACAAGTACGAGGCGGCGGGTGGCTATACAGTCGATGCGGCAATCGAAGCCGAACTATCGGCCCTCGACGTCGACGAGCGATCCTGGGACAGAACATTTTCGAGTCTCTCCGGCGGTGAGCAGACGCGATGCCTGTTGGCGAGCCTCTTTGTGTCGGACGGGTCTTCCCCCACCGGGTCGCCGGGCAGGAACGGTGCGCGCCCTTTCGTTCTGATCGACGAGCCAACCAATCACCTGGATGCCCCCGGCCGGCAGCGCGTTGCGGAATACCTGCGATCCAAGCCCGGCTTCCTGCTGGTCTCCCACGACCGGGCGTTCCTCGATGCCTGTTGCGACCATGTCGTCGCGCTGAACCGCGACACCGTCGAGGTCGAGCGAGCATCGTTCTCGGACTGGCGCGAACGCTTCCGGGGGCGTCTTGAAAGTCAGCGGGCCAGGAACGTGGCATTGAAGCAGGACATCGCACGGCTCGGGCAAGTCGCCGGGGACCGGCGTGCCGGCGCATTGAAACGCGAGAGCGAAAAGGCCGCGCACACGGACAAAGGGTTCATCTCAAGACGCGCCAAGCGCCAGATGAAACGAGCGCTGGTGGCGGAACGCCGTGCCGAACGCGCTGCCGATGAACGGCGTCGGACGCTCGTCGACGTGGAGAAGGAACGGCATCTGAAACTGCCCAACTCGCCTCGAGTCGCCGGATCGCTCGTGGTTGCCAACGATCTCAGCGCTTGGCGCGGTGAGAAGCGGGTGTTCGCCAAGCAGTCGTTCACGATTTCACCGGGCGATCGAGTCGCCGTCGTCGGGCCCAACGGCAGCGGCAAGACAAGCCTGCTCGATATGATCGGCGGGGCATCCTTTCGCCACACCGGCACGCTCTCGCGACCGGGCTACGTCAGGGTCGCGAGGACGTTTCAGCATCCCCAATGGACGTCGGGTTTGTTGCGCGACCGACTACGCGATGCGGGTCTCGACGAGTCGCGCTTCCGCCAGATCATGGCCACTCTGGGCGTACGTGGTCGCGTACTCGACGGCCGGATCGAGGACTTCAGTCATGGGCAACAGAAGAAGGTCGATCTCGCGCGCACCTTTCTCATCGAGGCCGACCTGCTGCTCTGGGACGAACCCCTGAACTTCATCGACATCGATGCCCGCGAACAGATCGAGGACGTGTTGCTCCGGGATCAGCCCACGGTCGTCTTCGTCGAACACGACACGGCGTTCGTGGACAACGTGGCAACGCAAGTGGTTCGTCTACCCAGCTAGCCGGGTAAGGCGGTCAGGGGTGTGCCGCGAGCACCGCGTCCCACACCACCTCCGAGGCGACGACGCCCAGCCCGGTGGTCGACCATTGGGGCACCTCGACTTCGCCCGTCGATACCATCCACAGTGCATCGCCATCATCCCGGGTATGGAAGGGCTGGATTGCGCGCGCCATCGAGCTGTGGACCTGGCGTCCCAACTGAATGAGGTCATGGCCACGGACGGTCTGGTTGGTGACAACGACGGTGATCGTCGTGTTGCCGGGCCGTGGCTCCTGGGCCGTGCGTGCGGCGGCGGCCTGACGCTCGATCTCCGCCATGTAGGTCATCCGTTCGCCACTCTCGGGGTCCACATGGCCACGCACGATGTTGCCGTTGCGGTCGAACACCGCACCGATTGCATTCAGCACCACGCAGGCAAAGAACTTGACGCCACCGATCTCACGGTAGGCGGCGCCCTGACCGGCCGGCTCGCCCCGGTCGAAACTGAACCCATTGCCGACCGTTACCGAGATTCCCGCGCCGCGGGCACCGAGCGGAAACCGATTCGGCAGCGCGTTCTTCAACGCCGCCCGACCGAGGCGCTTGTCCGGGTAGATACGGTTGTTTCGAGTACCGAAGTCGAAGACGATGCCGCCGCTGACCAACGGGATGGAGCCCCATTCGGCCTTGTCGCCGCCCCGCGCCAGGAGTTCTGCCGCCACACCGCTCGCGGCTTCGAGTCCAGGCAAAGATCCACCGGCGAGGCTAATCGCGTGGACGTAGCCGTAGTCACCCACCACGCCCGGCGAACCACCCCGGACGTCCAACGCCATGCCGGCACCGTTCGGAAAATGCAGAACGGTCACGCCGGTCGGACCATCCGGATACTCCGCAATGCCGACCTGGAACGCAGGGAAGTCGTAGCTGAGGACACGTTCCCCCGGATCGGTGCTGATGGGAAGATCAGGATCGTCGTTGGTCTTCACGGTCGTCTGTGCCTGGATGCTGCTGGCGAGCACGACCACCGAGACGGCGCGCGCGATGTCACGGTGCGTCAAGCACGTTCTCCACTGTTTGACCGCCCGACCATAGCAAACTTGGCCCGGTGGGTTGCGGACAGTACGTGTTGATTCGCGCTTCATCCGACTCCGGTTCGGATGCAGCGCGCCGACGCCGTGCTGCAAAGCTGGCGGAACTCGATCTCGCCGAAGAGACCATCCGCGACACGGTGGCATGGGCCCGGAATGAGGCGCACTGCAACGACCCGTGAGTCCCGCGCGGAATGTCGTCCCAACGCCCCAAGCCGACGCCAACGCGAATCGTTTCTCCACCGTGGCGCGCGGTCGTTGCGACCAGCGAATCCAACGAGTCATGATGTAGGGACTTCCGTTTGGGCATCGCACCCATGACCCTACTCATCGTCGGACTCGTTCTGTTCGTCGCCGTTCACTTGATACCGACCGTCGTACCCCTGCGCGGCGCGCTGATCGCGCGTCTGGGTGCAGGCGCGTACCGCGGCGTGTTTTCGCTGGTTGCATTGGCAGGCCTGGTGCTAATCGTGTGGGGGTTCGCCCGCGCGCCCTTCGAACCGTTGTACGCGCCACCGGGTTGGGGACGTTCGTTGGCGGTGTTCGCGGTGCCCGTCTCGCTGGTGCTGCTCGCGGCGGCCAACATGCCCACCCATATCCGCGCCGTGCTCCGGCATCCGATGCTGCTCGGCGTGTTGCTTTGGGCAATCGCCCACCTGCTCTCGAACGGCGATCTCCGCTCGGTCGTGCTGTTCGGGGGTTTCGCGGGCTATGCGGTGGTCGACCTCGTCAGCGTCGTTGCACGCGGCAAGCGACCATCGACCGAGAAGGCGCCTCGCCTCGCAATGGATGGCGTGGCGATCGTCGCGGGTCTCGTCGCCGCCGGTTTGTTCACCTACTTCCATGCCACCCTCTTCGGCATGCCGGCGATCTAGGAAATGGCCACGTCCCGACCCAACATCCTGCTCGTCATGAACGACGACATGGGTTTCTCCGACATCGGCTGCTACGGCGGCGAAGTCCAGACGCCCAATCTCGACCGGCTCGCCGCCAACGGCATCCGCTTCACCCAGTTTTACAACACCGCCCGGTGCTGCCCTACCCGGGCGTCGATCCTCACCGGTCTCCACCCCCACCAGGCCGGCGTCGGCTGGATGACGACGGATCTCGACGAGGACGGCTACCGAGGCAGCCTCAACGACAAGTGCGTGACCATCGCCGAGGCGCTCGGGGCGGCGGGATACGCCACCTACATGAGCGGCAAATGGCACGTCAGCCGGAATGTCGTGCCCGACGGCCCGAAGCATGCCTGGCCCTGCCAGCGCGGGTTCGACCACTATTTCGGAATTCTCGGCGGCGCAGCCAACTACTGGCAGCCGAGAACCTTGACCCGGAACAACGATCCCGTCGACCTCAATGGCCTGCCCGCAGATTTCTTCCTAACCGACGCGATCAGCGACCGAGCAGCCGATTACATCCGCAACCACGCCGAGAGCGGAACCGACGCACCGTTTTTCCTTTACACGGCCTACACGGCACCGCATTGGCCGCTGCATGCCCATCCGGAGGACATCGAGCGCTACCGGGGCCGATTCGCCGCCGGCTGGGACAACCTACGCGAAGAGCGTCTGCAACGGATGCGCGCCATGGGCATCGTCGATGCGTCGTGGCCGATCACGGACCGGGATCCGACCCAGCCACCGTGGGAAGAGGCGCCGAACAAGGATTGGGAGCAGCGCCGCATGGAAGTGTATGCGGCCCAGATCGACCGGATGGACCAGGGCATCGGCCGAATCGTTGCAGCGCTCAACGATACCAAGGAGATCGACAACACGCTGATTCTCTTTCTGGCCGACAACGGTGCCTGCGCCGAGGAATTCGCGCGGGAGGTCAGCCCCATGCCGGGCACATATCCTGCCGGCACGACGCAAACCCGGGACGGCAGAACCGTGATGCGGGGCAACGACCCCACCGTCATGCCGGGATCCGAGGATACGTACCAGAGCTACGGCATCCCCTGGGCGAACCTGTCGAACACGCCGTTTCGGGAATACAAGCACTGGGTTCACGAGGGCGGCATCGCCACGCCGCTGATCGTCCACTGGCCAGCCGTCGTCGACGACGTCGGCGCGTTGCGGCACGCACCGGGGCAACTCACCGACATCATGGCGACCTGCCTCGACGTGGCGGGCGCGGACTACCCGACCCGCTTCAACGGCAACGACATCATCCCGTTGGAAGGCACCAGCCTCAAGCCGATCTTCCACGATCAACCCAATCACAAGGAAGCGCTGATCTGGGAACACGAAGGCAACAAGGCCGTACGCAGAGGCCGCTGGAAACTGGTGTGCAAGTACCCAGGCGACTGGGAACTCTACGACATCGTCGCCAACCGGACGGAAACGGAGGATCTCGCGGCCGAGAATCCGGGGGTCGTGGCGGAACTCGGCGCGATCCACGACGCCTGGGCCGAGCGTTGCGGCGTCAAGGCATGGGAGCACATGCTGGAGAATCTGAAGTCGGCGAGAGGGGTGGCTGCCAGCGCAAGAAAGTGACCGAGCCTCCCGGACTCATCGAATCCGGATTCGGATAGGCCCCCATCGGGTGCCAACAATTATACGCTCCCAACCCTTCAATTTGCAGACTACCAAGGGTTGACAAGCCGCCTACAATTGGCCGTCGCCACCCGATCTTGGAAGCCAAATGCCTCGCAGCGACCCGGTTCCCACCGCGCCGAACCTGCTGTCGCTCGCCGACAATCCGAAGCTCCCGGCACTCGTAAAGAAGCTCCCGCATCCGGTCCTTGCCAAGCTGATCGGTGTCGTCGGGGTCGAGGACGCCGCGCCTCTTGTAGCCTTGACTACGCCGCGACAAATGCGTGCCCTGTTCGACGACGTGCTTTGGGAAAATCCGTCGCCCGGCCTGCCCGCTCGGTTCTCGGTCGGCGAGTTTCTGCGCTGGCTCGACGTGCTGAACGAAGAGAGCGTTGCCTTCACAGCCGAGCGACTGCAAACCCTCGGCGAGCAGTTCCTCTCCGCGGCACTCGGGCAGATTCTCGACGTCCACGGCAAGGATGCGCAATTCGGCGGCGACGGCGTGCCGGACGACCGCGAGGACTTCGGCGACTTTCTGGTTCGGACATTGCCCGGGTACGACGATCACTGGGACACCGTTCGCACCACGCTTTCCGCCCTTCACCAAGACAACCCCCGCTTCCTCGACCGGGTGCTGCGGCGCTGTACGCCGAGCTGGACCGGTTTTGTGTCCGAACGGCCCTACGCCCTGGCCAGGGTCGACGAAGGCGGGGACCGGGACATCCGGCGCGAACAAGCTGGCTTCGTTAGCCCGGAAACGGCAAGCGCCTTCTTATCCGAGGCCCGCGTTGCGCCCCTTGCGACCCTTGTCGAATGCGACGGGTACGACCCCATCAGCGCCCGCTACTTGGCCAGGCAAACGCGTGGAACCGAAGACACCGATCCGGCGACGAGGACCGATGCTTCGATCGACGACGAGCTGTCAGACCTCCTGGCAATCCTGAGTCAGGTCGAAGGAATCGCCCGCGCTCCCCAGCTACTCGCGCCTAGCGGAACCCGTACGCGGACGATCAGAACCGTGCTCGCAGATCTCGAGCGGGACCGACCGGTCGAGTTCGCCGCCCGCATGGGCGAACTCGTCTATCTGTCGAATGTCCTGATGGCGGGAGTCTCGTCGATCAAGCTAAGCGAAGCCGAAGCACCCAATGTCGCCCTCGCCATCTGCAATCTCGCCGCAGGGCAAGGCGCACCGTTGGACAATCCGCTGACCAACCCTGCGGGCCTGATCAGGCTGTTCCGCATCGGCTGGCACACCCTGTGCCGCGTGCCGCCGCTGGCGGCCCGACGGTTGGTCGCCGTACTCCGCGACACTGACATCCGAGAACGGCTTGGCACCCGCGCTTGGATTCTCTCGGAGGTCGACCTCGCAATCGCCGACCTCGTCAATCGCGTCGACCTCGGCGTGTTCGACGACGTCGAGGAGTCTCTAGGCATCGTCTCCCTGGTCGTTGAGGCGGAAGCCATCCAATGGCTCAAGGCGCTCATCGCGGACCTACCGAGAGTGCCCGTCCCGACGGCCGCCACGGAGCATATCGGCACCCGGACGCGGGATATCCAAAGCGCCGACGATCTTGAGCTGGTCAAGCGTTTCCTCGCGCACTTGCCCGAACAGGTGAAATCGTGAAATCGCTCCTTGACGATCTCGCGACCGGCGGGAGATTCCGCCATCTTGGCTTGGCTTCGACTACCATGGATGGATGGCAGAACGACTCGCGTCGCCGAATCCATTGACGGGCTTCGACCGAGCCCGCTTTGGTGCCATCGGGCTTGGTGTCGTAGTTGCAGCGGCTTGTGCGTTCGCCCTTGGTTCGCCTTCCACGGAACCAACGGATCGGGTCACGAACGTACCGCGGGACGGGACAAGCCCGTCCCCTACGGTCGCTTCTCCACGCAAGTGCGACTACGAGGCGGGAGGGTTCCCCGCGACCGCTTTCGAGTACGCCAAGATCGTGGAGCCGCTACTGGGCGTTCCACCGAGGATCGATCTTGGCCAAGGCGTGGAGGTTCCCCTCTACGTCGATGGCGTTCAGAAGCGCGGTGTCCTGAAGTCCTGCGACAACCCGAGCCGGCTGGGCAAGGGGTGCGTTTCGGGCTCGGTGCTGCAGCGGTACGAAGGTCGGACACGGGACGGCGAACCGCTGCCGAGTGTGGTGTGGGTGAGTTTCGGTCGGAACTCCAGTTTTTCGTACCGGGGCGAGGTTCATGTCCTCGGGTCCGTGCAGATGATCGGCTACGACGAGTGGACCGGCGCAACCGCATTCTTCGAGAGCAGCGACCGTATCGACACCTGGGCCGATGTCGATCCCGAGACGTATCGCCTGACCGGTGAGATGCCCTGGGTCGACGACCGCCAAGCGTTCAACCGGGCTTTTCGCACACCGGGTAGGGGCCAGTGCGTGGAGTGCCATCAGAACGACCCTTTCATCCACAACTCGTTCATAGACGCCGCAAAGATGCCGGGCACCGACGAGCCGGTTGTGCCCCGAATCCGAACCAGGGACCGGGACATGCGAACCGACCTGCCCTACCACGTCCTCGGTGGGGAGAACTGGGACATGCGAACCATCCACATCGACGGCAATGGCTGCCTAGAATGTCATCGGATCGGCATGGGTACCGCGACGTTGTTCATGAGACACGGATGGCACCCCAACGAGCACATGCCGCCGAAGAATCCGGGCAGCCTGTCCGAAGACTGGGATGAACTCGCGGAATGTTGGGAGAACCGTCCCGAAAACACGCCCGGATGCGAATGGGTTGTTCCCCCTACCGGGGACGCGCTGGGTCGGGTCGTGGGCGCCAGTTATCCCTACAAAGCGGCATTCAACCAGCCCGGCCGCGAGGCGCTCAACTTCCCGCAAACCGGTACGGGCGGGGATGAATCCAAGGGGAAGTCCACGCGGGCATTCTTCGGCGGCAAGACACACAGTGACAAGGCAAAGCAATGAGAAACGGAATCAAGGCTCTGGCTTTCGACGTCGGCGGCAGCGTCTTCGACTGGCAGACCGCCACCCGCCGCGCAGTCCGGGAGATCGCCGACACGCGGGGCGTCGAAGTGGACGACGGGGCGTTCACGATGACGTGGCGCAGGCGAATGTTCCAGGAACTTGCACGCGTACGAAGCGGCGAACTGCCGTGGCAGAACGCAGACCAACTCCATCGCTCGCTTCTGGACGAGTTGGCGGACGCCTACCCCCAACTCGAACTGTCCGACGCGGACCGCGACGATCTCAACGGGGCATGGCACCGGATGGGTGTGTGGGACGACGTCCCCGATGCGCTCAAGAGTCTTCGCGAACACTACATCGTGTCGATACTCACCGTGTTGAGCCTGTCGATCGTGGTGGACAGTTCGCGGCACGCCGGAATCGACTGGGACGCGTACATCTCGTGTGAATTCCTAGGTGTCTACAAGCCGGACGCCGAGGCATACCAGACCGCTGCGCGCTTGCTTGGCGCCGAGCCCCACGAGACGATGATGGTTGCCGTCCATCCCCCAGACCTCCTCGCCGCACAACGGGCTGGGCTCAAGACCGGCTATGTGAAGCCGAAGGTCTGGGAACCCGGGGCCGACGGACCCACAGAAGGGTTCGACGTCACTGCGAACGACTATGGCGACTTCGCCCGTCAACTAACCCATTCATAGTTTGCGGTCGACGAGCCGTAGCAGCCGCCTTTGGGGCAGCCGTCCTCCCAAACACAATCACATGCCGAACGGGCGACCGCGAGGATCGCCCCTACGAGGCCGCACGCCATTGCGCACGCGTAAAGCGGCGATCCATGCTCCGTTCGATCTCACGCCATTTGCGCGTCTCGTCCGGTGTCACGAAGGTTATCGCCGCACCGCGTCGGCCCATGCGGCCGGTGCGTCCCACCCGGTGCGTGAACAGTTGCGGCGAGTCCGGCAGGTCGTAGTTGACCACCTGATCGATACCTTCGACATCGATGCCGCGCGCCGCCACGTTGGTGGCGACCAGGATCGGCGCCGTGCCGGAACGGAAGTCCGCCAGCACGCGCTCGCGGGCGTTCTGCTTGAGATTGCCTTGCAGCGCGCCGACCCGGTAGCCGAGCGAGTCGAGCTGACGTGCGAGCTTTCGGACACCATGCTTGGTCCTGCCGAAGACGATGACCGGCCCGTCGCGTTCGTCCAGCAATGCCTGCAGCGCCTCGATCTTGTCATCCCTCTCGATGGTATAGACCTGGTGTTCAACCGAGGGCGGCGCTTGGATGTCGGCATCGATCTCGACCCTTTCGGGTTCCCTGAGATGCTTCCTTGCGGTATTCGCCACCCATTTCGGCATGGTCGCCGAAAAGAGCGCGGTCTGCCGCTCACGCGGCGTCCGCTCGAGAATCGCTTCGACGTCGTGCGCAAAACCCTTGTCGAGCATCTCGTCGGCTTCGTCCAGCACCAGGAGTCGCAACCCCTTGAGGTCGAGGTTACCTTGTCGGAGATGATCGAGCGTACGTCCGGGCGTCCCGACGACCACGTGGGCACCACGTTTCAACGCCGCATGTTCCGGCCGGATGGACCGACCGCCGTACAACGACTGGACCCGGAGTCCTCGCGCTGCCGCCAAGGCCCCGGCGACGGCAGCGACCTGGATCGCCAGTTCCCGGGTCGGTACCAGCACCAGGGCCTGAACGGCGCGGTGCGACGGATCGCAGCGTTCCGCGAGCGGTATGGCGAACGCCAGCGTCTTCCCCGACCCGGTGCGGGCTTGGCCCATCAAGTCCCGACCCGCAAGGAGAAGGGGAATGGACTGCTTCTGGATCGGCGTTGGCTCGACGATGCCCATGTCGGCAATCGCGGCCAGGATCGCGGCACGAAACTCCATCGCCTCGAACGCGGTCGCCCGGCCGTCGATGTCCCGGGTTGGCTCTTGGATCAAGTTCGGCGACTGGCCGGCGCGGATCCCGCCACGTGCCGGCCGAGCGCGGCGGTGGCTCTGGAAACAGGGGCGGCAGTAGACTGGCCGATCAGCAGTTGGGCGGAAGGGAACGGTGGTCAACGTGTCGCACGCGGCGCACACGACCTCGTGGCGGCGACCGCGGTTGTGGGGACGAGTGGTCGAGCGGTGTCGCTCGCGGCTCGTCGAAAGAGAATGCAAAGACATACGAAATGGACTCCTTGTCCAAGGAAAAGGTCACACAGGTGATTCAGCGCGGGGTGGAGATGCAGGGATGACCGAACGGCCGGCTGCGGGGAAAACCTTAGCGCGACAATCAAGCGCGTTCGGGCATTATGACAGATTAACGGTCGCAACGTGCGATTCGACGACGGCAGGCGCCGATGGTGCGGAGATTCGGTCAGAGCGACTGACGCAAATGCGTGTCGGACTTGCCCGCGATACGTTGCTTGCTTGTTTCCTGGCCATCCTCTGCAACACCGTGATGGCCGGCTCTCTCGAGGATCTCGACTTCAAGCACGGCATCGCCTTCTTCCACGACCTGAAGTACCCCACCGACTACACGCATCTCGACTACCTCAATCCCGATGCGCCGAAGGGAGGCGAACTGGTGTTGCCGACCCAGAGCGCCTTCAACAACCTAGCCCCGATGGCCACCCGCGGGATCGGTGCGCCGCAAGGTTTCGGGTCCACGTCCGACACGCTTCTGATTCGCGCCGGCGACGAGGTGAGCGCCTTCTATGGTCGCCTTGCCGACGGCGTCGCCGTGACCGATGACAGCTTGGCGATGGTATTCAGAATCCACGCCGACGCGCGGTGGCGCGATGGCGTTCCCATCACGGCCACCGACGTGGCGTACACCCTCGACATGCGCCGGAACCAACCTGAAGGCCGCGTGTATTTCAACTTCATCGCGGACGTCGAAGTGCTAGACGACCGTCACGTGGCTGTTCACCTCTTTTCCCCGATCACCTTGAACAACATCATCATGATTCAGTTCTCCCCGATCCTGCCCGAGCACTACTGGCGGGACCGGGATCCCGAGGCGAGTACGCTTGAGCCGCCGTTGACCAGCGGACCCTACCGTATCTCGGCCATGAAGCAGGGACGGTACATCGAGTACGAACGCGACCCCGAATATTGGGGCCGCGACATTCCCGTCAACCGGGGCCGGTACAACTTCGATCGGGTTCGCTACGAGGTCTACCGCGATGCCACGGTGATCCGGGAGAGCTTCCGCAAGGGACTGATCGACATCTGGACCGAAACCGACGTCCGCTACTGGCACGACTCCTTCGACACGCCCGCTTTTTCCAAGGGCTGGGTCAGGAAGATCCGTCGACATTTCGGCATCGAAGTGGGCGTACGCAGCAACATCGCGCTCAACAACCGCCGCGCGAAGTTCAAGGACCGGCGGGTCCGCGAGGCGCTGACGCTGGCGATGGACTTCGAATGGCAGAACCGCACGTTGCACATGGGCCACCACAAGCGCGCCCACAGCTTCTGGCCGGACACGATCCTGTCGGCCACCGGCCTGCCTAGCGACGACGAACTCGCGTTGTTGGCAGACTTCCGCGATCAACTGCCGAACGAACTGTTCGACAAACCGTTTCGCTTTCCGGAAACCACGTCGGTGGACGACCACCGCCGGAATCTCGTTCGCGCCCGGCAACTATTGTCCGAAGCGGGTTGGCGGACCATCGACGGCGTTCTCACCAACGAAGCCGGCGAGCCGTTCACGATCAAGTTCCTATCCCAGAACATCGCGGACTCCCGCATCCTGCTTCCCTATCTGCAAGACCTAAGGCGGCTTGGAATCGCCGCGACGATCCGACTGGTGGAAAGCAGCCAATACATCAACCTGCGCCGCGAGTTCGATTTCGACGCCGTCCTCCAGAACCAGGACATCCTCATGCCACCGGGTATCGAACTTGAGGCCACGTACCATTCCGCCTCCGCGAAGGATCCGTTTTCGCGCAATGTCGCCGGCATCGGCCATCCAGCGTTGGACTACCTGATTACGCAAGCGAATCTCGCAACGACCCTCGACGAGGTGACCGCCGCCTGCCGCGCCATCGACCGCGTGCTGCTCTGGCAGTACTACCAGATACCGCTCTACGCGGTGGACCTGCGACGAACGGTCCATTGGGACAAATTCGGCATCCCGGATTTCGAGGCAAAGTACTGGCCGGCATTTCCCGACGGCTGGTGGTACGACGAGGCCAAGGCGGCGCGGATTGTGAACCGGTAACACCGTAGTGGAGGGGCTTGTCCCGTCCCGCTGCGCTTGCGGGCACGGGATCCCTATGTGGGAATGGTGAACAGTGCTACTGCGGGTATTCGGGGTCCGACGGGTCTCCCTCGAGGTAGATACCCCCGTTGTTCGTGTCGTTGCCGAAGAAGACTCCCGAGTAGGTCTCGTATTCGGTGGAGTCCGCGAACACCACGACCTCCAGCGACGTGTTGTGGTCGTGGGCGACCGGGGTTCTTCCCGTTCCCAGGCGAACGTGGAAGTACCGCTCTCCGTCGGCCATCACGGCGCACGCTTCGTCGAGCGCCGCCGCGTCGAGATCCTGTGCGCGGATCGTCACGCTGCCGCTGCACTCGTGCCGGATGGCGAGGATGAGCGCCTCGAGCTCCTCCCCGAACCCGCAGATGCCGTAGTATTGGCAGTCGTCGTGGTGCGCCGCAACCGACGCGGTAGCGATCCAGATGGTCCTGCCTTCGCCGAGCATTTCGTACCGGTCGAGGATGCTCGTGATGCCATCCCTAACATCGGCATGGATCGGCGCGTCGTGGTATTGGCTAAAGCGCGCCAGTTCCCGACCGGCATTTGCCGCCACGATTTCCACGTTCGTATCCAGCATCCAGTCGTCCAGCGCGAGGTCGCGCAGGATCCGTACCAACTCGTGGTCGGCGGCGGTCGCGTCCACGAACGCCTGCACGTGGTGACCCCGGAACAACATGACGTAGAACGAACTGATGACCTGGGCCGCGCCCAGCGTGTCAGCGAGGGCGGCGTCCCAGCGTGACAGCCACGACTTCGCCTCCGGAAGATATCGCGCCATCTGGTTGGCGCCGTCCATAAGCAATGCCGCTTGCCACATCGCATCGGCCAAGTGCGCCTCCGTCTCGTCGTAGAAGTGGGCGTTGTCCGTGAAGGCGTCGAGGACGCCGGTCACAGCAGCGGTGATGTCGTCGTCGGGCTCGGACCAGTCGAGCTCGTCTCCTTCGTAGAACTCGACGTAGAACCCGGCCCGCAGGAACAGGAAAAGCTCCTGCATGTTGCTCGTATTGGTGCCGTCGTAGGCCACCGCGAGCGGCGTCGCCGCCTCGGCGACATCGATCATGTTCTGCTTGCCGAAGGCGGCGAAGCGCGAGGCCGCCGTCGAGAACAGGCGGTTGATGCAGCGGAACGGCGTCGTCCGGATGTGCTCGACCAGGGCATCGCCGGTCTTGGTCGCGAACGCGTCGTCGTCGCATTCCTCTTCGCCGAGGCCGTGCGCGGCGCGGCCATGGCCGAACGCGACATCGAACACGCGCCGCTCCTTCGGATCGAGCAGACGCGGCGGCGGCTCCTGCGGGGTGCGCCGGCTCCGGGAGACGCCCTTGTCTCGGGAGACTCCTATGATGCGCAGCTTGTCCCCGACGGCCATCACCCGTTCGGGCGTGATGTCCGCCGGCCATGCGTGGTCCTCCCCGCCCCACGCCGGGTTGCCCGCCAGCGCGAGGCAGCCTGACGCCAGAACGGCGCCAACCGTTGCCCTCGAGCGGCCGATGAAGCGACCGGGTCGGTCTTTCGAAACCGCGCTCTCACGAAGAATCGAAGCCAAGGGGTCCGCTCCCACTCACCGTAATGGGGCCGGGCCGGAGCACCCGACCCCAGAAGGGTATTATCAGGCTACGAGGCGCGAACTTCAGTTCTTATACGGTGATCTACGCGCGTTTTTTTGTATTATTTTGGTTTCTTTCAATTGCTTGGGGCTACAAATCGAGCCAGCAGCCGGACACCCGGCCTTTCTCCCCAGCCGCGCTGCGCCGGATTCCGATCGCACTTCGGAAGCTTGTCGATGGACGAGAGGATCCGGCCGAGGGGCATCTGGGCGACACCCGGTGGCCCGCTTCACATGGGCACGTTGATCAACCTGCGGCGCATCGCCCCGGGATGTGTTGGCGGCCGACTCCGCGCCATCAACGGCGCTAGCACGTGGGCGGTCTGGCGGCGTGTCCCGTCCCGTGATGGTTGTTGTCGGAGTCGGAGGCGTGGGCGACGCTAATGTGGCGGATCCCTCCCGACCACGTTGGACAGTTCCCGTCTCGCGGAGTAGCCTGATCTGCTACCCCTCGTCGATCCGAAATGAGTGAACCCATGGATGCCAAGACCCCCTTTTACTGTCTGCCGTTCGTACTTTCTGGCTTGCCCGGCCTAGCGGCTGACCAAACGCCCGGATCAAGCGAAAACAGGCTCATCGAAGAAATCATCGTCACGGCGGAGAAACGGGAAGAGAGACTGCTCGACGTGCCGCTCACCATGTCCGCGTTCAGCGAGCAGATGATCGAAGAACTCGGCATGACAAACCCGAACGACATCGAGCAGCTTGTTCCGGGTCTGCAGTTCGGCGACAACGGCGAGCAGGTCGGCCAGGGAACCGTCATCCGCGGCATCGGTTCTCGACTCGCCGGGGAGACCCACTCGGATCTGGCGGTCGCCACCTATGTCGACGGCGTGTACACCATCGGCACATACGGGGTCGCGCCGAACCTGTTCGATGTCGAACGGATCGAAGTGGCGCGCGGTCCCCAAGGCACGCTGAACGGGCGGAACTCGATCGCCGGATCGATCAGCTACTTCACCAAGCGGCCTACCGATGAATGGGACTCGCTGTTTCAGGTGGAGTTCACGGACCAGACAACCCAACGCTACAACGTGGCTTTCGGCGGCCCACTAGTCGGCAACCTTAGCTTCCGCATCAACGGCGGCTTCTACACCGGCGGCGGCGCCCAGGAGAACAGCGGACTTGGCGGCGACTACGCGGCGCCGGACCAGACGAGCTTCACCCCGCAGTTGCGCTACAAGTCGGATCGTCTGGATGTGAACGTGCGACTTGCGCTCGTCAACGACGACGGATCACCCCGGATGCAGGTTCCGCTATCGGAGAGGAACCGCACGCTGGAGTGCATCGTGGATCCCCTTTCCCTCGACGAGGAGCCCGAATGCGAAACCAATGTCTGGTATCTCTACACGCAGCCCCTGCCTTCGGTACCCGAGGGTTGTGCCCCCGGAACACCGGGTTTCGAATGCGGCGACATCTCGAACAAACTGCACGTCAACCGCCCCGGAATATCAGGGAGCGAAGGTGACCAACGGACGGTCAGTGCCGAATACCAGCTCACGGATTCCTTCTCGCTACGCTACAACTACGGAAGCACCGACAACTTCCAGCAGGTGACCCGCGACAACGACTTCACCAATCGGGTCGGCAGTTCGGCCGACCCGCTTCTGTCCGCCGATGCCGGGGTTCCTTTCGACGACGTGGTCCTCGGTGTGACCTACGACTACACCGAAGAGTCCCACGAGTTGCAGCTCCTATCCGAGCTTGATGGCGACCTGAACTTCATTGCCGGGGTTTTCCGATACAACAATCACACAACCTGGAGTGTGCCGGTGTGGAACTACGGGAGTTCGTTCCGTTTCCAGAATGCCGATGAGGCAGCCGTGGCGGCGTCACCGATTTTCGGTTTCGTACCGGTATCCAATTGCCAGGATGTGCTGACCAACGTCATCGAGGGATTCGGCATCGGCGTATCCCGAGGCGGACGCGATGTCGCCCAGGGTTGGGATTGCCCCCAAGGTAACGACCACACGCAATTCTTTCTGTTCTCGACTAACGGCGGGTCGACGACGAATGCGGCCTTCGTCAATGCCGAGTACCAGGTCAACGAACAATGGCAGGTATCCGGCGGTCTGCGCTACACGGAGGATGAGAAGGAACAACTCTTCGACGGTGGCTGGATCATCTTTCCGATCGGCGGTGTGCCATTAATCCTGTATTTCGATGACTCGGATCTGAAGAAGCGAACCTGGGGAAAGACCATCGGCCATGTCAGCCTTGAATATGCACCGGTGCCTGATCAGTTGATCTACGGTCGTCTGTCCACCGGCTACCGGGCAGGCGGGTTCAACACGTTTTCTCCGGGTGCGCCAACCGACCCTATCAAGGAAGAGACGCTCGTCAACTACGAAATCGGCATGAAGGGTTTGTACCTGGACCGTCGGCTCCAGCTCACGGCGGCGGCGTTCTACAACGACTATTCGGACTACCAGATCAACGGCACGAAGGAGAACCCCAACCCGATCATCCCGCCGACAGCGGACTCTCCGCTCATCGAGTTCACCGACAATATCGAGAGCAACAAGATCTGGGGCGCCGAGGCCGAGTTCATCTACCAGGCCAACGAGAACTGGCGTTTGAGCGGCTATTACGCTTGGCTGGGTTCGGAGATCGGCGCGCACTCGGAGGTTGTCCGGGGCGATCCGAATCCGACCTATGGGGTCTGGGAGCACCTCGACTTCGAGACCGGCGAACCCAGGGTCAGCGCTTACGTACTACCCACGGACATGACCGGGAACGAGCTCCCGATGCAGCCTAAGCACAAATTCGCAGTGACGGCGGCATACTCGAGACCACTCGATTTCGGCGGCGACTTGCTGCTTTTGTCAACCTACAGTTGGACCGGCGAGCGGCACGCGGACCTGAACAACTCGCCATTGGCCGATCTGGAGGCCTATGGCCGATTGGACCTGAGGGGTACGTGGACCTCGCCCAATGGAAGCCTCTCCACAACGCTTTTTGTCCAAAACGCTCTCGACAAGATCGGTTTGATCGAGTTTTTGCAGCGGTCGACAAACAGCAGCGTGCCTCATATGGGCACCTTGACCGACCCGCGGCGAATCGGCCTGCAGGTGCGTTGGCGCCCGTAGGCCACGGGCTTGTCCCGTCCCGCGCCGACGCCAATGGATCCGTAGGGCGGTCCCGTCGCCAGCCAAGCCCCGTCGCAATATGACCGAGACATCTTGGACTGCCTATGCCGAAGCGGGTGTCAAGCGTGCACTCGCGCTCGACAACAGGGGTCCGGTCCGCCTTGACGACGACGGACACCTTGTTCAGGACATCCTCGATGGCTATCGCAAGAATGGCTTCTACGTCTTCACCGGCGTGCTAGACGGGGAAGAGATCGGCGACTTGAAGGCGGAGTTCGACGAAGTACTCGACAACGTCCCGACCGAATCGAATGGCGACACCGACCGCTACGGTCGGCCGTCGCCGTTCGGTGGCTATTTCACCATGGTCGAGGACGAAGACGACCCGGACGCACCGGCCCGGGTGTCGCTGCTTTCGCATCCGTTCATCTACATGGAATCGACCCTGAGGGTCTACGCGCACCCCAAGATCCTCGCCATCGCGGAGAGCCTATATGGACCGGATTTCGTGCCGTTCCACGAGGGCATCTTCTACAAGGCACCCGGCAACGGGTTTTCTACCCGCTGGCATCAGGACGGACGTACGCATTGGACCGAGCAGGGCGAAGCCCTGGAGCGGCCGGACGGCAGCGGGAAATGCCATGGCTACAACATGAGCGTGTCCTGGTCCAACTGCACGGCTGAGAACTGCCTTTGGGTGGTCCCGGGCAGCCATCGACGATGGCTATTAGCGAAAGGCGGCAAGTTCCCGCCGATCACCGAGCGGTTGCCAGACGCCGCACCCATGCTCCTCGAACCCGGCGATTGCGGCATCGTCAACCGCAGCGCGTTGCATGGCTCATACCCCAACAAGTCGGCCGAACGTCGGGTCACCATGGTGCTCGGCTTTCACAAACGAAGTTCGGCGATCGGCGCGACGACAACGAACGTACACGCCTTCAAGCAACCGGGGACGGACACCAAGAAGATCACCTATTCCGAGGACTACGTGCTACGGCGAGCGCGCATGATCCCGCTGGCGATCGACGCGCGGCGCCAGCACCGCCCAGGCGAGACGCCCTTCAAATACCAGGGAACCTACATGGGCAACGCGACGTGGGACGAAAAGACGCGTACCGAGATACGCCGCGAAGGCGACGAGTACTGGCGACGGGACATCACTCTTTGACGCGGATCGGCGCGAGTGACCGCTCGGTCAGTTGTGATTGGTGGAGTGCGGACGGGGGCCGAGGTCGCGTAACATCAGGCAACCCGCGCTGTCGAGTCGACAACATCGGATTCTAGGAATGGCAGAAGGGCAACGGGACCGATTGGGAATGACGCCGCAGGCGATGCGGCGATTGGCGGCCAGGGCCGTGGAAGTGCTGGTCGACCGCATCGGCGGGCTCGACAGCGCGAATGCCTGGGACGGCGAGTTCCGCGAGGTCCTTGCGGAACAGTTCGGGGGCCCGCCACCGGAAGACGGGCGGCCTGCGGAAGAGGTCCTGGAGCAGGCCGTGCGGGACGTCCTCCCGTACGCAGCTCGGCTTGATCATCCCCGGTTCTTCGGTTTCGTACCCTCGTCTCCCACCTGGCCCGGAATCGTCGCGGACTTCCTCGCGGCGGGCTTCAACATCAACTCGTGTACGTGGCTGGTGTCGAGCGGGACCAGCCAACTTGAACTCGTCGTCGTGGACTGGATGCGGGGCTGGATCGGCTATCCGGAATCCGCCGGTGGGCTGCTGACAAGCGGCGGCTCCGCGGCGAGCGTTGAAGCGTTGGTCGCGGCACGGGACGCAGCGGGACATCCGAGTCAACCCACGGTCTATATGAGCGACCAGAGCCACAGCGCCCTGAAACGGGCCGCGTGGATCACCGGCGTGCGCCGCGAACATACCCGCATTGTGCCCTCCGACGACGATTTCCGCATGGACATGGCCGAGTTGCGCCACCAGGTTGCCGAGGACCGCGCACACGGTCTTGAGCCCGTCGCCATATGCGCCAACGCGGGCACGCCCAGCACCGGCGCGATCGACCCGTTGAGCGAAATGGCCGACTACTGCAGGGCGGAAGGCGTGTGGTTGCACGTCGACGCCGCCTACGGTGGATTCGCCCTGGTGACGGACCACGGCAGGGAGCGGCTCGGCGGTATCGACAAGGCGGACTCCGTGGGGATGGACGCGCACAAGTGGTTTTTCCAGCCCTACGAGGCAGGCGCGCTCATGGTCAGGAACGCACGCCACCTCGAAGGCGCTTTCGCGATCGGCCACGATGTCCTGCAGGACACCGTGTGGGGCGCGAACCACCCGAACTTTGCGGATCGGGGCATTCAACTGAGTCGTATGGCGCGGGCGCTGAAGATCTGGATGTCCGTACAGACGTTCGGGATGGCGAGATTTCGCGAGGCGGTGCAGAACGGATTGGACTTGGCGCATCGGGCTGCGGAATACATCGAGTCCAGTGCGATGCTTCAGTTGATGGCGCCCGTGGCGCTCGGCATCGTGTGCTTCCGGGTCAACGCCGTCGACCGCGGATGCGATGAGGCAACCTTGGAGCGGGTCAACAGGGAGGTTCTGGCGCGGGCGTTCTGGGACGAGTTGGCATTCTTCTCGTCCACATCGCTGAAAGGGGTTTTCTCGCTACGACTGTGCATCGTGAACCACACGACGACCTGGGAGGACGTGTCGATGACGCTCGATCGCGTGGTTCAGCTCGGCGAGGATGCTTTGGCCGAGCCGTAGGGGCGTCCCCAAGCCGGGAGGGCGCCTCACCGACCGGCCATGAGCGCTTCCGGGACCGGTTTCCGCAACACCGTGTCGTCGACGGCGCCCCGTCCACCGGTCCGTTGGCTTCTTCCGGGCCACAGGTCCCAGTCGCCGAGTTGCTCCCTGGTCCCGCGCCAGGAGTCGCCGCAGCCCGACATGGTCCGAAGCAGCAACGCGTCCATCTCGGCAACGAGCCTTTCGTTCAGACCGACCAGGTTGTTCTCCTCGAATGGGTCGTTCTCAAGGTCGAACAGAATCCACGGCGCCGCTTCGGTTCGAGCATAGTTGTACCGCGCCGTTCGGATTCCCCGCCATCCGGGCCACGCCACATAGCCATGCTGCATCGCCAGGTACACCAACTCCTGGGCAGGTTTCCCGCCCCGCAGCGCAGCTGAGCAGTCGACGCCGTCCAAACCCTCGGGCACGTCAATGCCGGCAAGTCCGCATAGTGTTGGAAAGATGTCCGGGGCGCCGAACGGCATCGCCAGCGTGGAATTCGCCTCGATCCTCGCCGGCCAGCGAACCAGGAAGGGAACCTGGGACGACTCCCGGTAGGGCCAGTGTTTCGAATACAGGCCCTGGCTGCCCAGCATCTCGCCGTGGTCCGAGGTGAATATCACGATGGTGTCGTCAGCCTGACCGCATTCCTCCAACGCCTGCATCAGCCGGCCGAACTCCGCATCGACCTGGGAAATCAGCCCGTAGTAGTGCGCATAGTTGGCGTTCAAGCCCGCCATCTCTTCGTCGTGGTAGAGCTTCCAGGTCGTCGGATGTTTGCCTAGTTCTCGATCCAGATAGGGTTCGACATACCGAGCGGGCGCGACGAGGGGCGGATGGGGCGGATACCACGAAAGGAAGAGACACCAGGGCGTGTCGCCGTCCTGCCTTTTGATGAAGTCGATGGCCCTGTTCGTTTCCGCCTCGGTGCGATCGGTGCCTTCACCCACCTCGGCATCCCGACTGTTGATCGCGTGATCCCGATTGGGATTGTTGTGTCTGCCCTTTATCCCCACGAACCACTCGTCATCGAACCCCAAACGCATGGGATGGCCGGCGTCGAGGCGCATCTCCTCCCCGACATGCCACTTTCCGATATATCCACATCGATAGCCCGCATCATTGAACGTTCGCCCGATGAGCGGGTAACGACTCAGATCCGGGTAGCAGTTGTTCGTCGTCACACCCGTGTGATGCCCATACAAGCCCGTCATGAGCATCACTCGATAGGGCGTACAGACCGGCGAGTTCGAAACGGCGGCCTCCATCCGCAATCCCTCGCCCGCCAGGGCATCGAGATTGGGCGTCAGCAGATCTTCGTCGCCATCGGCACACCCGATCGCCGAGGCGCGCTGCTGATCGGAGAACACATAAAGAACGTTGGGTAGTCTAGATGCCATCCTTGCCACTCTCTGGGTTCATGGTTGTAGACGGCGGTCCATGTGTTTCCCGCACGGCCGGGGGACCTTCGGCGGCGAACGACCGTTCGCGACCGTCGAGGTCGCCGCGTTAGTATCGTCGGAATGCTCGACCTCGACCACCGCTTTGGGCTGTCCGAACGCGGCTCCGATTTCCGCACGGAACTGCGCGCAGGATTGACGACCTTTCTGACGATGGCCTACGTCGCCTTCGTCAACCCGCAGATCCTCGCGGATGCGGGCATGCCGTTCGACGCCGTCTTTGTCGCGACCTGTCTGGCGGCGGCGTTCAGTACGCTCATCATGGGTCTGTACGCCAACTACCCCGTGGCGCTTGCCCCTGGCATGGGTCTCAATGCCTTCTTCAGCTACGTCGTCGTGCTCGAGTTGGGCCATCCGTGGGAGGTGGCGCTCGGTGCGGTCTTTGTCGCCGGGCTCCTCTTCGTCATGCTGAGCCTAACGCCCGTGCGGCGCTGGATCATCGATGCGATCCCGTTTGGGTTGAAGATGGGGATCAGCGCCGGCATCGGCCTGTTCCTCGGCATCCTCGCCCTGAAGAACGCTGGCATCATCACCGCGAGCCCTGCCACGTTGGTGACCTCCGGCGATCTCGTTGAGGCAGCGCCGATTCTCGCGACGCTGGGGTTCTGCCTGATCGTGGCACTGTCGGCGCGCCGAATTCCCGGCGCAACCATCATCGGCGTGCTCGGTGTCACCGCCGTGGGGATCGGCATAGGCGTCTCGGAATGGCAAGGCCTAGTCGCGATGCCGCCCGATCCCACGCCGACCCTGCTCGCGCTCGACATCGCCGGCGCCCTCCAGGTCGGGATGATCAGCGTCATCCTGACCTTCCTCATCGTCGACCTTTTCGACACCACGGGCACGCTGATCGGCGTCGCGAAGCAGGCGAACCTGCTCGACGCCGAGGGAAAGCTGCCGCGGATCAAAAAGGCCGTGATCGCGGACTCCGCCGGAACCGTCGCCGGTGCCATGCTCGGCACGTCGCCGGTCACGAGCTACATCGAGAGCGGGGCGGGCACGAGCGCCGGAGGGCGTACAGGGATCACGGCCGTCGTCGTGGCGATACTGTTCCTCGCGTGCCTTTTCTTCGCGCCCTTGGCGCAGTCGATTCCCGCCTACGCGACGGCGCCGGCGATTCTCTATGTCGCCTGTCTGATGGCGAGGGCGCTGGCGGATATCGACTGGCCCGAGATCACCGAATCGGCACCGGCCGTAGTGACGGCCATGGCCATTCCGTTGACGTTCTCGATCGCCGACGGCATCGGCATCGGGTTCGTGACCTACGTTGCGGTCAAGCTCCTCGCGGGTCGCTTCCGCGAATGCTCGCCTGCCATGATCGGCGTCGCCCTGCTCTTTGCCGCGAAGTTTGGGTTCCTTGGTTGACATCGCTCGTGCGTGCCGAGCGATGACCGAACGTGGCGAGAGCTTGCTAATCTAGGGTTCCGACGCCCGACCATGTGAAGCCCATGGCTGAACTACCCGAACCGACCGCCGATCTCGACGTCGCCAAGCGCCACATGGACGAATATGGCTACTGCTTGCTGAAGGATGCGCTGGGTCGGAATCTGGTCGATGCATTGTACTCGCGCGTGCTGGAGCAACTCGAGGCGGAAGTGCAGCTCGGCAAGAACAACGTGTTGCCGGACAAGAAGCAACTCGTCCGGTTCCTGCTCAACAAGGGGCAGGTGTTCCGCGACATCGTCTCCCACGAGAGCGTGCACGACGTTGTCCGCCACGTACTGGGACAGGAGTACCTGCTCTCCGCATACCATGCGCACATCGCGCACCCGGGCACCTCGACGGCGTTCCACACCGACCAGTTCTGGATGCCGCCGCCGACCAACGAGAGGAAGCAGACGCTCCTGAAACCCGGGTCCGTCACGCGGGCCGGCAATCGCGGCCACCACGTTGGCGGCGAGAAAGCGATGGCGCCCACGACGATTGCGCCGGCGGTGGTCTGCAACACCATGTGGATGCTGGACGATTTCACAGCCGAGAACGGTGCGACGCTGGTCGTTCCCGGTAGCCACTTGAGCGGCCGGCAACCCGATCACGACCTGGATTCGAGCGCCAACTGGGTTCCCGCGACGGCGCCCGCCGGTACCGTGCTGGCGCTCGAAGGGCGCGTCTGGCACTCCACCGGCGTGAATAACACCAACCGCTACCGGACCGGCCTGACCATCAACTTCTGTGCGCCCCAGTTCCGACAGCAGGAGAACTTCCTCCTGGGCACGCTTCCGCAAGTCGTGGAAGAAGCGTCGCCGGAGTTGCTGGCCCTAATGGGATTCAAGGCGTGGCAGGGTTACGGCGGCTACGAGAACCACGGGCAATGGGTCAAGCGGGGCGAGTACGCATTGGGCGAGTTGGTACCGGAACAGGAAACATGACCGAGTTGAATGGAAAGATCGCGGTTGTCACGGGCGCCAGCCGGGGCATCGGGGAAGCCAGCGCCCGTGCCCTGGATGACGCGGGCGCACGGGTGGTTCTCACCGGTCGCACGGTGTCCGACCTCGAACGGGTCGCTGCGGACCTCGCCAACAACCCGGTCATCCTGGAAGCCGACCTCGCACCGCCCAGGGCGGGCACGGACCTCGCCGAACGGGTTCTTGCGGTCGTGGAGGGCGTCGACATCCTGGTGAACAACGCCGGCATCCCGATGCGCCGCAAACCCGAGGAGTTGACCGAGGAGGACTTCGATCTCGTGTTCTCCATCAACGTCCGCTCGCTGCTGATGCTGACCTTGGGGCTCGGGCCGTCCATGATCGAGCGCGGTGGCGGATCGGTCATCAACATCTCTTCCATCGCCAGCCTGCGCGGTCCGCTGGGACGGGTCGCCTACGCGGGCACGAAGGGAGCGGTCGATGCCATGACCCGCGCGCTTGCCACCGACTGGGGATCCCACGGGATCCGCGTCAATTCGCTCTGCCCGGGATTGATCGCCACGGCCATCTGGGAGTCGGATCGGCAGAACATACCGGGTCTGATCGAGCGGCTCGAAGACAACATCGCCCTCAAACGCTGGGGCTACGGGGACGACGTGGCCGATGTCGTGCTGTTCTTCGCGAGCGACGCGTCGCGCTATGTGACGGGGGAGGTCGTCGCCGTGGACGGCGGAATGGCTAGGGTCGGCGCGGCACCGCGTCGGCGGGACTGAGCCAACAGTGCGGGTGGCAACGCTTCAGCAGCACTGCGGGCAGGCGCTTCAATCGTTCCTCGCGGGGGTCCACCTCGAATCCACCGGATTCCAGCGCGGTCACCCCCAAGAGCGGCTCTGCGCCCTCGTCGCCATACACGACCGTACCGCCGACGCGTTCACCCTCGAATTCGATCTCGGCGACGGTAATCTCCAGAGATAGCGTTCGCCCATCGGCAAGCGTGTACTCGCGGTGGCCGCGGGGCGTGAGGCCAATCGCTTCCAGATGGGTTCTCGGCACAAGCGAGTCGAATGCGCCGGTGTCGACCAGGAAGGGGCCGGTCCAAGTCCTTTCCGGCTCGGCCGGATTCCGTATCGTCACGTCAACGTAGGTTGCGCCCATGGTTGTCACCTTCCGGTATGGGCTGACTGCACAGGCGTTGAACCGTAGCACAACCCCGGATTCAACCGGGGGACTGCGTTGTCATCGACGGTGCCGGCGTGCCTCGGCGTGGGACGTTTCAATCATCGGCAGGGCAAGGTCGCGGATGTCTTTGGCCGGCGTCGGGTCGATGGCCTTGCGGTCACGAAGGCGTTCACCTTGATGCTCGCAGGCATAGAAGAAGACGTACTCGCCTCTGCCACGGTCCCGCGCCTCGCGTTTCGACCAGACCAACTCGTATGACTTGCCTAGGGCTTCGCAGTGGTCCTTCGCGACGAGGCCGGCGGACGCCTCGGCGACCTCGATGCCGGGGCCGATGACGTCGTAGCCGATCCGGACCACGGCCCGGTCCCCGCTGGCGTCGGCCGGCGTTGCCGACGGCGCCATGGCACATCCCGTCGCCAAGGCCATCGAGGCCAAGACTAGATTTTTAGGCGAACACCGAATTGAAAGCGCCGACCGGCGTTGATCGCACTCGAATAGTGCTTCTGCGTGCCGGTTCCCAGCAGGTTGTAGTAGTACACGTTTTCGTCGGCAAGGTTGATCGCTTCCAGCGAGAACGAGAGTTTCTCCGTCGGCGAATAGTTGAACGATGCGTCGAACTGCTCGTAGGACTCGACGAAATACGGGTGGCCCGAGAAGCCGCCCTGGATGTCGTCGAGGAAATCGTCGCGGAAGTTGTAGGAAACCCGCGCACTCAGCGGGCCCTTCTCATAGAACAACGTGAAGTTGATCGTGTTCTCGGAGAGCCCCGGGATGCTATACGAGGCGCCGGTCTTTTCGTTCTCGAAGTCCGACCCCGAATCGATGTACGTGAAGTTGGCGATCACGCCCAGGCCATCGAACGGCGTCGGCAGAAGATCCGCAAACGACCGCTGAAACACCAGTTCGATCCCCGTCATGCTTGATTCGCCCGTGTTCAACGGCAGGAAGGCCGTCAGGACCAGGGGATTGCCCGTCTCGGGATCGATTACCCCGGGGAACGGGGTCGGGACGATATCCGGTTGAACGAAGGCTTCAATGGTCTTCGCAAAGAGGCCCACCGAGGCAATCGAGTAGTCCGCGAAATACCATTCCAGCGCCAGGTCGAACTGCACCGCCGTGGTCGGATCGAGCTTGCCGTTGCCGCCGCGCATGGTGCGGGGCCTTGCCTGAACACTCAGGCGCGGGTTCAGGTCGAGGTATCGGGGGCGACTCAGCACTTTCGCCACCGAAGCCCTGACGACGACTTCGTCGTTGGGATCGAATCGCAGGTTCAGCGAAGGCAGGACCTCGGTGTATTCGTGGCGGATGTTCACGTATTCGCCTTGGGAAAGAAGCACTTCGGGACTTGACGGGTCGGAATAGTCGATGCCGATGGGTTGGGTAATCTCCCCAACGGACCCGGTGCTGTTGTCCACGTAGCGAACGCCAAAGTTGCCGGAATACGGCGCGGTGCCGAATTCGCCGCTGAACGTGACCATGGCGTAGACCGCGTTGCCGTCGTCGTCGTGATTGAGGTCTTCGTTGAAGCGTCCCGACGTGAATTCGTCGAGGGACCTACCCGTTCCGGTGTTGAATCCACCCCCGGCACGAATGTCGTCCGGCCTCGTGACGAAGGTCTCCTGAAGCGCGTCGAAATTCGGGTTGAGCACAGGAGACGGAAAGTCGATGCCCAGAGCGCTCAGGAAATCCGACTCCGCGGGGAACGGGCTGGCACCGCCGAAGTCAGAGATCGGCTGGTCGATGAACGCCCGGCTGTTCAGGTACCTTGCCCGGTCCCGGCGGGACTGCCGGTACGTCCTGACGCCCATCTGGACCGCGTCCAGCCAGTTCCCGTCGATCACGTAGGTCGCGTCGGCCCTGAACTGGGTGATCCGGTCGTCGACCCGGTGCTTCTGGATCGACTGCTTCACAACGCGCCAGTGGTTGACGTCGGTCAACGGGGAGGTCGACGACAGCGACGGCAGCTTGCCCGAGCCGTTCTTGTGGTAGGTCATCTGGGTGCGGGTATTGCGCATGAGGGCATCCCGGTTCGTGATCGGCGCCTCGGTGTCGGAGACCGTCAAGTCGAGGTTGAGCGAAACGCTTTCCGTGGCCTGGAACTGGAAGTTGACGCCGTAGTTCACGGCATCATTGTCGACCTCCTCGGTGGCGTGCTGCATGAACGCGCCCGCACCGGAGGTGGAGATCATCGTGAAGATACCGGTGCCGTTGTCATCCGCGAGGGTTGCCGCGGTGATCCACGGGTGTCCTTGGGCGAGGCGGAACGATCGCCAGTAGTCCACCTCGTCGCTGGCGTTCTTGGTGTATAGCGCCTCGAAGGTCAGATCGACGCGGTCGGATGGCTGGAATTGCAGGGACGAGGAAACGTTCAGCCTGTCTCGGTCCGTCAAATGCAGCTCGCCGAGCAGTTGGCTCGGATAGTAGCCCCTCCCCACGTCCACGCCGTCGATGGTCACGGTTCTGGGATCGCCGAGAAACCCGTACTGGTGGAAGGAGTCCGACCGAAAGTTCCGGTTGTCCCATTGCGCCGACACCATCAATCCGAACGCATCGCTCAACACGTCGCTGACGAGGGCGAAGACCCCGGGTGCCGTGTCGTGGGCCAACTCGTTGATCGTGGCGTCCATGGCGAGCACGACATGCCGCTCGCCCAAGTCGAAGGGTTTGTGGGGCTGGATGTCGATGAAACCACCCAGCCCGCCCTCGACGTGATCGGCCCGTGGCGACTTGTGGATTTCCACGGCCTGCACCAGTCCGGACTGGAAGGCGTGGAAGCCGATGGCGCGGGATTTCGTATTCGTCGCGCCTCTGCCGTCGTGGCTTCCCGGCGCGACATTGGATGCCGCGACGCGCCCGCCAATGGTCGTTTGTACGAACTGGGGGCCTAGGCCGCGGATGCTCACAAACGCCCCCTCGCCGCTCTTGCGGTCGATCGCGACCCCGCTCACGCGTTGCAGGGATTCGGCGAGATTCTGCGCCGGAAAGGCCCCGATGTCCTCGGCGGTAATCGCGTCCATGAAGTGATCGGCGTTCTTCTTCCGGTCAAGGGACTGGCGCAGGCTGGCCCGAATGCCGACGACGAAGATCTCTTCGATCCTTCCCGAGGTCGTGACGCTCGTTTCGCCCGACGACTCCCGGTTCCCCCTCAACACCGAGGCAACGCCCGCAGCAACGCGCCGCATCACGTTCCTGGGCTCGTCTCCCGACCTGCCGGCCCCCTCGCCGGTCGTCACGCGGATTTCGTTTCCGACCAGGATGGTGTCCAGATCGTTGATCCGATAGCCCAACCCGGTATTGGCCAGCAACTGCTCGAGCGCCGCCATCGGGTGATAGCTGCCGGAGACCTCGGCGGTCGACTTGCCTGCAATCTCGTCTTCGACGAACAGGATTTCCTTGCCGCTCTGCAGCGCGAACTCGTTGAGCGCGCTGCCCAAGTCCTGTGCCTCGATGTGGAACCGGACGGTACCCTTCGTATCGGCAGCCTCGTCGGCATCCGCCGCGGCGGCTGCAACAGACCCAGCCACCAGCAACGCCACCGATGCATGGAGCACGGTTCTGATTCCGACAGCTGCGACCACCTGCGCTCTACCCCTGACGCCGCGCCGAACGCTGCCGTTAGTCTAGCGGCTGGGCAGAACCTTGCCTGTCGGACGCCTCGTCAACCCAGACCAGGGCGATTTGGTCGGGACCAAGGCGATGGGCCTCGACGGGATAGAGTTCCTCCACCGCTCGGAGGAACGAATCGGTACTGCCGGCCTTGAAGACCCCGCCAATCTGGATTCCATCGAGTCGTTCATCGTCGTCGAGGACGAGCTTCCTCGTGCTGTAGCGATTGATTTCATCAATCACATCCCGCAACGGATCGTCCCGAAACACAAGCTGGCCTGTGCGCCAGCCAGCGACCTGCTCCACGTCCACGGTAACCACCCTAGGGGGTTCGTTCCGCCTCGCAATCAGTCGCTCACCGGCGTTGAGCACTGTCCCACCCGAAGCCGCAACGCCGGCGGCATTCCGCGTCGGCGCGAGTGCCGTAGCGCCCTGGGTCGCCTCGTCCACGGCGACGCGACCTTCCAGCAGCGTCACCAGAACGCCGAGTTCGGCGTCGATCCGCACGTCGAAGGCCGTGCCCATCGCCACGATACGCCGACCGAGGGCGAGCACTTCGAACGGACGCGGATCCTTCGCCACCTCGAAGTGAGCCTGTCCGCGCACCAGCACCAGTCGCCGCACTTCGGAGTTCTCGGCAAAACGCACTTCGACCACCGTGTCGGTATTCAACGTCACCGACGAGTCATCCGACAAGCCAACGGTGGAGCGCTCGCCAACGGCCGTCTCGAACATGCTCTCGGCGAGATGCAGTTGTCGATTGGCTTGGGCGTCGGTGGGGTTTGGCGGGTACAGCAGCACACCCAGGATCAGCGCACAGGCGGCTGCGAGCCCAATCCCCGCATAGCGGCGCAACGGCATCGGGGACTTACCCGTTTCCCTGAACACGCGCTCGCCAAGTCCGGTCAATTCGGGGCCGCCAAGGTGCTGATCGACGGCCGCCAATGCCCGTCGCGCACTTGAATACGCCTCGGCGTGCGACGAGTGCGCGGCGCGCCACTTCTCGAACGCCGCCCGATCAGCCGGCGCGCAGCCCGGGGAGTCGAGCCGCATGACCCAGTACGCGGCCGCTTCCCCCACCGAACCCGCTGGTGGGCTGTGCAGACGAACCCGTTTCATCTCATCGTCCGCCCAGGCTCGCTGCGAGATGGGCGATCGCCCTGATCATGTGTTTCTCCACCGCGCTCACCGAGACACCCAATCTTCTCGCGACGCTCTTCTGTCTAATACCTTCGACGCGACAGAGCACAAAAACCTGACGCGTACGCTCCGGCAACTCGGCAAGTGCCCGAAGTACCGCATCGACCGACTCGATGCCCTCGACCTCGTCGGGTGGACCGTGTTCCGCCCACAAGTGGCCCTCGGTGAATGGCTCGTGCCCGTCTTCGGCGCGCGTTTCCTTCTTGCGCAGATAGTCCCGCCAAACGTTCGTGGCCGTGCGCATCAGGTACGCTTCCGGCTGGCCGATGCTGTCCCAATCGCCGCGAACGGCCAGACGCAACAACACGTCCTGAACAAGATCCTCGACATCGGCGGGCTGACGTGCGCGCTTCCCGAAAAAGCGCTTGAGCGCTGGACGATACTCCCGCGCCAGCACGGCAAACCGTTCGGCACCGTCCGGCGCGAGGTCAGGTTGCGTCCGGATCATCAGACGTCCGTTTCCCAAACGCGGCCATCATAGGGCCCATGCAGCATACGGGCAATCCGGGCGCCCAAGGGCTGATCGGGCGGGGGCGCGCTACGGGCACGCTAGCCCCGCCCCTGCGGACCCCGGCGAATGCCTGTAGATCACAGGTGAGGGAACCGCCGTCCTCTACGTCTAGCCTACACGGGGGATGGTATCCCAACCAACGCCGTGCCCGGATCAACCGGGCCATTGGAACGTCGCCGTAGAAGGGGAACGACAGCATGTCACCAAAGAAATCACATCCTGCAATCTGGAGCCTGGTGGCCGGCGCAGCCATGCTGCTCACCGGCAACGCGCTCGCCCAGGAGGAGGCGGAGGACGAGGCAACCGCCGACGACGAGGACGACGTCGAAGTGGTCATCGTCCGCGGCATCCGCACCAGCCTCGAGCAGTCGCTGGAACGCAAGCGACAGGCGGACCACTTCGTCGACGCGATCACCGCGGAGGACATCGGGGCATTCCCGGAGCAGAACCTGGCCGAGGCCCTGCAGCGCATCAGCGGAGTCGCCATCGACCGCAAGAGCGGCGAGGGCAAGTTCGTCAGCGTCCGCGGCCTCGGTCCCCAGTTCGTGCAAACGACCATCGCCGGGCGCGTCTCGGCGTCCAACAACGCACCGGGAAGCCACGACGGTAGGGGCCAGACCAACCCCAAATCCCGCGTCGTCGGATTCGACGCCTTCCAGGCGGGGCTGGTACAGGCCGTCGAGGTGCACAAGTCGCCCCGGGCCGATCATGTGGAAGGCGGACTCGGCGGCTTCGTCGACATCCAGCCGCGCAAGCCCCTGGAACTGGGCGAACGGCATATCGCTTTCGCGGTGGACTCCACCATCAACGAGTTGGCGGACGACACCGCGCCCGGCGTGTTCGCGCTCTTCAGCGATGTGTTGAGCGAGACGATGGGCTTCATGGTCTCGGCGCAGTGGGACAACCGGGTGTTCCGCTCCGACTCCATTCACCACTACGGCTACATCAACAATCCGCTGCCGGTGGTGATTGACGGCGTGAACCTCGGAACCGGCTACTACCCGAAACAGATTCACGGGGACCTGCACATCACGGACCGGGACCGCCTGAACATCTCGTCCGCCCTGCAGTTCCAGCCCTCCGACCGTGTCGATGTGACCCTGGACATGCTCTACACCAGCAACGTGGCCTCGGAAGTCGACTACTGGCGGTCCTTCCGTCTGTCCCAGGGCCACCCGAGGATCACGGCAGCGGAACGCTACGACGACAACGGCACCGGCATCTTCTCCATGATCTCGACCTCCGGCGCGGGCGCTTTCATGCAGCACGCCACCGAGGAGGTCGACAACGTGGCCGTGAACTACGGTGCCAACCTGCAGTTGCAGGCCACGGACAGGCTGTCCCTGAACCTCGATGTGGCGGTGTCCGACACGGAAGCGCCGATCCAGAATCGGGACGCCCTGATGCGGAACACCCGGGCGCAGATGACCTACCACCAGAACGGCCCGGGCGGAATCCCCTCATTGACCTCGACTTCTCCCTTGACCGACCCTAATTTCTTCAGGGTCGTGAAGCAGTCGGTGCAGGAGCATATCGTCGACGACTCGAACATCCAGTTCAGGGTGGATGCGACCTACGAACTCGACGGGGACTGGCTCGACACGGTCCAGGTCGGCTTCCGGTCCTACAGTCAGGAACGCCGGGACAGGTCCAGGTATCTGAACAGCAGGGCATTCATCAATGATCCGATCACCGATTTCGGGGGCGGCCTCGAATTCCCGGCGAATTCGGACTTCCTGGCCGCCATCGGGGCGGACATCCCCAACCCGGTCCTCAGTCCGCCCTTCTACGCCCTCCAGGAGTCGTTCACCACCCGGGCGGACGAGATCCGAGCCGGCGGCGGGTTCAACACGGGAACCGGCAAGTCCCTCGACGAATACACGTCCGGCCGCTTCAACGAAGACGTCGATCATGAGGACGACAGCACCGCGTTGTACGCCATGGTCACGTTCAGCGGCGAACTGGGCGACATACCGTATTCCGGCAATGTCGGCGTGCGGTACGTCGACAACGACACCAGCTCGGAGGGGCAGGTCGCGCAGCCGTACGGCATCGACTTCAGCGACGAGACGGCACCCGAGATCCTCATAGGCGCCCCGGAGTTCATCAGTCAAGGACACGCATACGAGCACTTGCTGCCGTCCTTCAATGTCCGGCTCGATCCCCGGGACGACCTCGTGATCCGGCTGTCGGTCGCCAAAGTGATGAGTCGACCGGACTTCGGCCGAACGCGCCCCAACTTGAGCGTTCAGCCAAGAAACCGCACCATGCGGGGCGGCAACGCCGAGCTCGACCCGACCATCGGGGTGCAGTTCGACCTGGCCGTGGAGTGGTATTTCGCGGACTACTCGATCTTCTCGGTGGGCCTGTTCACCAAGAACATGGAAGGGTTCATTCAGGATGACTTCGAATCTGTACCGTTCCCGAACATAATCGACCCGATCACGAACGCGCCCCTGGTACTCGACCATTTCACGCCGCTCAACACGGCGGATTCGAGCCTGGTCGGCTTGGAGCTTTCGTTCCAGCGGACGATGGAGGGCCTGCTGCCGGCGCCATTCGATGGGCTCGGCGTGATCGCCAACTACACGTTGATCAATTCCGGGTCGGACTTCGTAAGCCAGAAGACGAACGCCTCGTACAGCGTTCCGGGCTTGTCCGACAACACGATCAACTTCACGGTGTTCTACGAGAAGGGTCCGTGGAGCGGCCGCGTGTCGCACAACTTCCGCGACGAGTTCCTAGACAACATCGGCGTCGCTTGGCAGCCGCACCCCACGTTTGTCGAGCCGTACAGCCAGCTTGATGCGGCGCTCAGCTATGCGCTGAACGACCGGCTCAAGTTCGCCGTCGAAGCCATCAACCTGACCGACGAGAACGTCTACTACTACCATCGATTGGGAACGGGCACCCAGAATCACTTCGCGGCCGCGATCAACGCCGGACGTCGGTTCCAGTTGGGCATGCGCTACAAGCTGTAGGGCGTTGTTGATTTCCCTGGTGATGCGCTCTTCGCGAGCCGTCATCAGGGAACGCAACCCAACGGAACCAACGCCAAACGCGGGTTCTGAATCAAGGCGGTGGGACTCGGCGGTCACGGACAACGCCACAGCAGTCGGGGCTGGCCTCAGCGGCGCGCTTGGACCGCGTGTGAGAGATTTCTTACCCATCCTAGTGGTAATGTCCGGCATACGGGCGTTACGGGGTGCGGCATCATGGCCGCACTCCACAGACTCGGTAGTACGCAGCAATGACAACGGGAGAAGCCACCTCCGACAACGAACCGACCCGAAGCGCCCGGTTGGTCCTACCCGCATGGCTAGACGGAAGGACGATCGCCGTGTTGACGACCGTCGTGACTGCGGCGTTGACCCTGGGCACGATGATGCAGACGGCCCATTCGAACCTCGCGGGAAGCATCGACCAGGTTCGCCGGGATCTCGGCAACGACATCGACGAACTCCGCCGGGATCTCGGCAACGACATCGACGAAGTCCGCCGAGATCTCGGCAACGACATCGACATGGTCCGCACAGAGCTCTCTTCGGATATTGCCGGCCTCGATAAACGCCTCCGCTCCGTGGATGTCGACGTCGGGGCGATCCGCGCAGCGATGGTGGGATTCGACGCCCGGCTGAGCGCCGTCGAGGCGGATGCGCGACGGCCGATCAAGGCTGTACCGCCCAGCTAGCGTTGTCGGGCGATTCCATCTTCATGGTTGGGCAAAGTCTCGTAGGGCCGGGGCTATCGCGCCCGAAGGGCGCGCCCCCGCCCGCGCCGCACGCAACCGCGGACTCCTCGGCCCGTCCCTACGGCTCGTCGGTCTGGTGGTAGGGGAACATCGATTCGCTGCGTCTATGCTAAGGGGCGAAAACGAGAGTCGCGAGTAAGGAGGCGCGGCAGTGGCAGACAAACCCAACGTTCTGTGGATCAGTTTCGAGGACTGCCTGCCGCTCTACGGCTGTTACGGCGACCCCATCGCGTCTACGCCGACGGTTGACCGGCTGGCATCCGAAGGCTGCATCTATCCCCATGCATTCTCGACGGCGCCGATCTGCGCGCCGGCGCGGGCGGCGGTGATAACCGGGATGTACCCGACCAGCATCGGCGCCCATCACATGAGGACAACCCGGGGGCAGGCCTACGATGCACCGGCACCGCACTACGTCAAATGCCTGGGCGAATATTTCCGCAGAGAGGGCTACTACTGTTCCAACAACGTCAAGACGGACTACCAGTTCGAGCCGCCGTTCGCCGCCTGGGACGACTGTTCCGACGCCGCGCACTGGCGGAACCGGCCCGATCCGACGATCCCCTTCTTCGCCGTATTCAACCCCGAGTTCACCCACGAGTCGGGCATGTGGGAGGAGGACCGCAGCTGGCCGTTCAAATACGTGGCGCCGCAGCGGATGCAAGCCACCGACCCCGATGCCGTCGAGGTGCCCCCGTATTTCCCGGACACCCCCAAGGTCAGACGGAGCATCGCCAAGGACTACGACAACATCGCGCTATGCGACCAGGTGTTGGACGCGCTGCTCAGGCAGCTCGAGGAGGACGGCCTGGCCGACAACACGATCGTCGTGCACTGGAGCGATCACGGGCCGATGCCCCGGGGGAAACGCCACCCCTACGACCAGGGAATACGCTCGCCGATGATCATCCGGTGGCCGGGGATGATCGAGCCCGGCACCACCAGCGACCGGCTCGTCAGTACCGTTGACCTGGGTCCGACGATGCTCAGCGCTTGCGGAATCACCGTGCCGCCGCACATGCAGGGTCGTGCCTTCCTGGGCGGGCATGCCGGACCCGAAAGGCAATACGTCCATGCATCCGTCGACCGTTCCGATGCCGACTACGACATGGTCAGGGCGGTTCGGAACACTCGCTACAAATACATCAAGAACTACTTCCCTGAGAAGCCGTACCTGCTCTGGAACGCGTTCCGCAACCATCACCCGATCATGCAGGAGTGGTACCGCGCCTGGATGGAAGGCGAACTGAACGAGACGCAGTCAATCATGTTCGCCGAAACGCGGCCCATCGAGGAACTCTACGACACCCGGACCGATCCCTGGGAGGTCCACAACCTTGCCGAGGACGACGACCATCGAGACGTGCTTGACCGCATGCGCGAGGAACTCGATGCCTGGCAACAGGAAACCGGAGACCTTGGCATAGTGGACGAAAGGGTCATGAAGGCCATCCACTATCCAACCGGCGAAAAGCCCGTCTGCACCGAAGCCAGGTGCCTGGTTTTCGCGGCGGACTCCTACGGGGAAGCGCCGGCGCCTGACGCGTTCAGCCTGCCCGACAACCACCGGTTGCAACTGTTCAGTCCAACCCAGGGATGCAGCATCTGCCACACGCTCGACGACGGCGACGCCAGCTGGCGGGTGTACACCGGGCCCATCCGGCTGCCAGCCGGCGACCATCGCCTGAGGACGCGGGTCTCCCGGATCGGCTATCGGGACAGTCCGGAGAAGACCTTTGAGATTGCGGTGACGTCTGAGTAAGGGCGACCCTAACGCGCCCGAAGGGTGCGCCGGGACGGGACAAGCCCGTCCCCTACGGTCCCGCGTTCCTAGCCCGGGATCGGTACTTCGATAGACGGAGGCAAGAATATGGCAACAGGGACATCTGACATCGATCAGTTGCAGCGGGATGGGCTCACCGGGCCGTTCGAGTTGGCCGACCAGTCGATTCTCGACGCGGTGTCCGAGGTGGCCATCGGGCTACAGGCACTGCAACGGGCGCAGAACTCGCTGGCGACCCTTGCCGGGCAGGAACTCCGCCACACCACGCTGATCAACAGACACATGGCGTTTGGCGTGATAAGGCAACTCTTTCTCGACGCCAACCTGCAGTCCGTGGTGGCGGACTGTTTCGGCAAGGACCTCGTGCTCTGGCAGACCAAGTTCTTTCCGAAATACGAGGGCGTCGGCGAAAACCGATGGCACCACGATCGAATCATCGAAAACGGCGATGACCCCATCAGGGTCTACGACACCCGCAATCACTTCTCCTTTGTCGTCGCCCTTTCGGATCTCGGCATGGAACACGGCAGGATCGAATACATCAGGGGATCGCATCTGCCCATCGACGGTTTCGACAGGGACATGCCGCGTCTGTTCGACGAGATGCCCGACGTGGTCCATGACAGGATCACCCCGCTGACGCTCAGGAGAGGCGAGTTCGCGGTCTTCCATTCCGCGTTGCTGCATCGCAGCCTGGCCTACGGGCACAGGGAGGAGGAGTGGCGTCCCGGCTACTTCGGTGCCCCCAACCCGGAGCTCCGCAGGAACGCCGACATACGGTCCGGGAGAATCTCGTTGGCCGCAAGGCTCGCCAGGAAAGGCACGGTCATTCCCGAAAGATATGGTTCGAATCCGGCCGGCGCGGCGCACGCGATCGCAGAGCCGATTCCCTACTACCGCGCCATCGCGGATCAGGACCATGGCAACGGGTCAGTTGTGATGCCTTTCAACTAGGAAGGGAAATGAAATGGCCCTCGCTGCACAAGCGTTGCCTGCCGGGCGTGATTCCGCTGCTGGCGTTCGCATCCATGGCGGACCAGCCGGCTTATCGGCACGGCATTTCGCTCCTGCATGAGCTGAAGTACCCCGCCGATTTCGAACACTTCGAATACGCCAACCCCGACGCGCCGAAAGGCGGCGAACTGAGGCTCGCGGCAACCAACCCGATCCGGAATTTCGCCGGCGTACCCGGTACCGGCGTACCGGGCGCACAGGGGTTGGGGAGAACCGTCGACCGGCTGATGATCCGTTCGGCGGATGAACTCTCAGGCCTCTACGGCCAGCTTGCCGACGGCATTGCCCTCGCCGCCGACCGGCGATCCCTTTTCGTCCGGCTCAACGACAAGGCGCGCTGGCACGACGGCGTGCCGGTGACGACGACGGACGTTAGATTCTCCTACGACGAGTTGTTGAAGCGAGCCTTCGGTAAGGTCTATCTCCAGTCATGGATCGAAGCGCTGGAGATCGTCAACGCCAGGGAGTTGGTCATTCACCACCGGCGCGTGTTCACCAATTCGAACCTGGTGGCTTTGACCTGGTTCCCCATCCGGCCAGCGCACTACTACGCAGGCAAGGACTCGAGCGCGCCGACGCTGGTGCCGCCGGTGGGCAGCGGCCCCTATCGCGTCGCCGATTTCGACGCCGACTTTGTCCGCTACGAGCGCGTCGAGGACTATTGGGGAAGGGATATCCCGGTCAACCGCGGTCGATACAACTTCGATGTGATCCGCTACGACGTCTACCGCGATGCGACGGTCGCGAGGGAAGCGATTCGAAAAGGATTGTTCGACATCTACTTCGAGACCGATATTCGGCATTGGGTCTCGTCCTACGACATTCCGGCGCTGGCAACCGGGTCGCTCATCATGGAAACGCGATCGGTGCAGAAGTTCATTGGCCTCGCGACGGGAATCGTTCTCAATCTCGATCGGCCAAGACTGCGGGACGTCCGCGTCCGCGAAGCACTGACACTCGCCTTGGATTTCGAGTGGCAGAACCGCGTTTTCCAGTACGGTTCGCAGACGCGCGCGACGAGCTACTTCGCCAATTCGCCGTTTGCCGCAACCGGACCTCCCACACCGGCCGAACTGGCCGTGCTCGCCCCCTACCGCGAACGCCTGCCCGAACGGGTGTTCACACAGGCGTTTCGCCTACCGGTCTCGGACGCCACCGGATTGAACCGCACGGCACTCGAAAGAGCGCGAAACCTGTTTGCCGAAGCCGGCTGGTCCCTTAAGGACGGACGCCTGGTCAACGCCGCAGGCCAGGTATTCGAACTGGAGTTGACGACGCAGAATCCCACGCAGCGTCGGGTGCTTCTGCCCTACATCGAGGCCCTGAAGACCCTCGGCATCGATGCTCGTCTGCGACTGCTCGACAACGTGGCGTGGGTGAACAACCTGAGAAAACGCGATTTCGACGCCTACGTCCGCGGGCACGACTTCCTGAATCCTCCGTTGGGGGAACTTGAGAGCTATTTCGGTTCCGGGACCGCGGACCTGGAACTGGGGGGCAACATGGCGGGGCTGCGCAACCCGATCGTCGACGCGCTCATCGACCACGCGGAGCGGATGGTGGGGTCGCTCGAAGAGGCGATGACGGCCTGCCGGGCGCTGGATCGCGTGTTGCTATGGGGGTTCTACCACATCCCGTTGAACATCCCCGACGAAGAACGGTTCGTGCGTTGGGACAAGTTCGCGCGGCCCAAGGGCGAGGCGGTCGCGAAGTACGAGTACCTGGTCGGCAGTTCGGTGCGTATCCTCGACAGCTGGTGGATCGACCCGGACAAGGCCGGTGCTACTTCCGCGCCGTACAGCGAGACAAAGGTAAGGTAGACAATGGCTTTAAGAGACTTCCGCGGCACCATCGGGATCACCGTCAAGGACTCGGTACCGGACTGGACTGCACCCGCCACGCGGCACGACGCACCCAACGTCCTGGTGATCCTCTTGGACGACACCGGTTTCGGCAACCTCGGCTGCTACGGCTCGACGATCCACACGCCCAATATGGATGCGCTCGCCGCCAACGGGCTGCGTTACAGCAACTTCCACGTCACGCCGCTGTGCTCGCCCACCCGGGCATCGTTGTTGACGGGGCGCAACCACCACGCCGTCGGCATCGCGACGATCACCACCTTCGGCGACAACGGCTATCCCAACCAGCGGGGCCGAATCACACGCCACGCCGCCACCCTGGCGGAGATGCTCGGCGAGGAGGGCTTTGCCACCTTCGCCCTCGGCAAGTGGCACTTGAACCCCACCGAACACAACTCGGCCGCCGGCCCCCACGACGAATGGCCGTTGAGCCGGGGGTTCGACCGTTTCTACGGGTTCCTGCCGGGCGCGACCGATCAGTTCCACCCGGAGCTGACCTACGACAATCATCCCGTCTACCCGCCGAAGACCCCGGACGAGGGCTATCACCTCACCGAGGACCTGGTGGACCACGCCATCGAGTTCGTCGACGATCTCAAAGCCATCCATCCGGACACGCCCTTCTTCATGTATTTCGCCACCGGCGCCATGCACTACCCGCATCAGGCACCGAAGGCGTACATCGACAAGTACCGCGGTTGTTTCGACGAGGGATGGGACGTCCTGCGGCAGCGCTACTTCGAGCGGCAGGTCGAACTGGGCATCGTTCCGCCCGGAACCCGTCTGGCACCGCCGAATCCCGGCGTGAAACCCTGGGAAGAACTGAAGTCGAACGAAAGGAAGTTCGTGTGCCGCCTGCAGGAGGCCTGGGCGGGATTCCTCGAACACACCGATGCCCAGATCGGCCGCTTAATCGGGCATCTGGACACCATGGGCGTACTCGATGACACGCTGGTGGTTCTCACCGCGGACAACGGCACGAGCCAGAACGGCGGTCCTTTCGGGGTGATGAACGCCGGTCCGAGCGGGGCCCGCAATGCGACGAGAAGCGGACTGACCCTCGGCGAGACCATCGGGCGTCCCCAGCCGGAAGAGGATTTCGAAGCCATTGGCGAGAAACTCGGCGATATCGGCGGGCCGAAGAGCAACAGCGACATCCCCTGGGGCTGGTCGCAGGTGGGGAACACGCCGCTTAAGTGGTACAAGCAGGACACGCATGGCGGCGGCGTGCGCGTTCCCTTGATCGTTCACTATCCGCGCCACATCGAAGATGGCGGGACTGTGCGCGGCCAGTTCCACTACGTCACCGACATCGCTCCCACCATACTCGAGATTCTCGACGTCGAGCCCAAGTCGAGCTATGGCGGCTACGATCAGATGCCGATCGCGGGAACGAGCCTCGCGTATACGTTCGCCGACGGGTACTGCCCGACCCGAAAGCCGATTCAGCATTTCGAGATGCTGGGCAAACGCGGTCTCTGGTACGACGGCTGGAAAGCCGTCAGCCGCCACGAGCCCGACGAGGACTACGACAAGGAACAATGGGAACTGTACGATCTCGACCGGGACTTCTCGGAGACCAACGACCTCGCGGCATCCGAGCCCGATCGTTTGCGGAAAATGATCGACATGTGGTGGGTGCAGGCGGGACGCCACGGCGTGCTGCCATTGGACGATCGCCATGGATGGCGCCGTCCGGGAGGAGCCGACACCGCCACGTACCACTTCGTCCCGCCGATGGCGCACATCCCCCGGGCCCAGTCGCCGACTCTGGGACGGGGCAACTGGTCACTGGCTGCGGACATCGAGGTTCCCGATGCATCGACCGAGGGCGTGATCTACACCCAAGGATCGTTCCTGGATGGACTCTCGCTGTTCATCCAGGATTCAGCCCTGTGCCTTGTGTTCAACGTGCTGGGCAACGCGATCACGGCCCGATCGAAGACGGCGCTCGCGACGGGTCGTACGAGCGTCGGCATGCGCTTCGAACGGGGCAAGGACGACACAGGGACAATCATCCTCCTGGCGGACGGGCTGGAAGTCGGTCGGGTCGACATTCCAGATGTCACGCGAATGTCGAAGATGCGCGGCGTGGATGTCGGCCTGGACCGCCATGCTCCCAGCACGGATCTCTACGAGGCGCCCTTCGAATTCACCGGCATCATCCATAGCGTGGACATCACGCTCGAGCGGCATTGACGCCCGATCCGTCGGACGACTTAGGCATATCATCAACCTTCAACGGAGGTCAGCCATGGCAAAGAGACGCTTCACCCAACCGGATCTCACCGATGCGGTAGAGGGCCGGGTGGGTCCCTATCGACTGGCGATGGTGTATCGGCACGTCACTGGCGACCAGGGCCCGACGATCCACGTCTTCGGTCCCGTGGAAGGGCAGGACCGGGAGATCCTGCGCTTCGACTGTTTCGACAACGTGCCCCACGTTCACCTCGGCATCTCCTACCTGGACGAACCCGTCCAGATGATCGACTCGACGAATCCGTTCGAGTGGGCCTTGGACGAAATCGTCGAACGATTTCCCGACTACCTGGCCCGTTCCCAAGCCGGGGCCGATCTGCCCGACGACTGGCGCATTGCAGCCGCGCGGGCAGCAGACGCGTTCAAAACGGCGACCGCGCAGGTAGCCAGATGACCGACCGTCTCGGTCGGGAGACATCCATGCTCGGCGCAGCCCAAGTCGAGGCCTACGACCGCAATGGCTACCTTGCCATCGAGAACGTGCTGACGGAGGCGGAGTTGGGGGAACTGCGTCGCTTGACCGACGAGTTCGTCGAAAAGTCCCGCAGCGTCACCGCGAACGACGCGATCTTCGACTTAGAGCCCGGACACAGCGCGGCGTCGCCCAGTCTGCGGCGAATCAAGCACCCCGTCAGCAAGCACCCCACCTATGCCAAGTACGCCAGCCACGATCCCATTCTGGACATCGTCGAATGCCTGCTCGGGCCCAATCTCCGCTACCACAACAACAAGCTGAACATGAAGAACCCCGACCACGGATCGGCCGTGCAATGGCACCAGGACTGGGCGTTCTACCCGCACACGAACGACAGCATCCTCGAAGTCGGCATCGCGCTGGACGACATGACCGAGCAGAACGGGGCGCTGATGGTGATTCCAGGCAGCCACCGGGGCCGGGTCTGGGACCATCACCAGGACGGACTCTTCGTCGGTGCGATCACGGACCCGGCGTTCCGGCCCGACGATGCCGTCCCGGTCACGGTCAAGGCCGGTGGCATCACGCTGCATCACGTTCGGATGGTGCATGGCTCGAAGCCCAACCAGTCCAGCCGTCCCCGACGTATGTTCTTCATCGGCTTCTACGCGACCGACGCCTGGCCGCTCATACCCGGTGCGGATTCCCTCGAAGACCTCGACGCCCGAATCGTACGCGGCAGGCCGACCCTTGAGCCCCGCATGAAGGAGCTGCCCGTACGCTTGAGCCTGCCCCGGGTTCCTGGCGGCAGCATCTACGAGCAGCAGGAAAAACTCCGCAATCCGCTGTTGAAATCCGACTCGTAGAGGCTCGGTGAGGCTCGGTTCGCGAGCAGACCCCTGTCAGATGCGATACGTTACGGCGTTCCGCCAACGAACCGGACCCGCCCATGAACGTCAATGACGACCCCTACATGTACAAGGGCTTCCCGATGAACACGCCCATGGACGTTCGGCTGGGTCTCACGAACGAGAACGGCATCCACCACAAGCTACGCTGGGGGATCATCTCGGCGTCTTCCATCTCCTCTGACTGGGTGAAGTCTTTGCAGGACGTTCCCGGTGCCCAGTTCGCCGCCATTGCGGCCCGGGACATGGACCGCGCCCGCGCATTCGCCGACGCCCACGAGATCCCCACCGCCTACGACTCCTACCAAGCGCTCTGCGATGATCCCGACGTGGACATCGTCTACATCGCGTCCAAGACCTGGGACCACCACCGGGACCTGATGATGGCCATTGCCGCCGGCAAGCACGTGCTTTGCGAGAAACCGTTCACGGACACGGCCGACCAGGCCAGGGAGGCGTTCGAGGCCGCCGACAAGGCCGGCGTTGTCTGCTGGGAGGGAATGTGGCTGCGTTTCTTCCCGGCCGTCGAACACGCGCGAGCCGCCATGGAGCGCGGCGACATCGGTGACATCCGGGTCGTGCAGGCGGACTATCCCGACCGGGTCTACGCCCTGAATCCCGCCATCACCGGCTTCGGCGCCGACGAGATGCCTGTCATCGCCGCAGCGGGACGAAAAGCCCGCCCACAGCCCTATGCGAACGATGTCTACTCCGCCCACGGCGGATCACCCAGCGCCGCGGTGCTTCAGTACTCCGACCAGGAAGGGATCGCCGTCATCACCTTCCCCAACGGTCGCTTCATCGAGGAGTCCCAGTACGTCGGCACCAAGGGGCGGATCACCATCGAAACGCCCTCGCACCATCCGGGCGCCGTAACGATCCGCACCGGACGCCCGCCGCGCCGCGGTACGCGCCGCGAGGAAGGCAAACCCGTCATCGAACTCGATCCGCACAAAGGCTGGACCGGCGACTGGATCGAGACCCACTGGAACCAGGACCGCAACCCGAGCAGCGGCCCGTTCAACCAGGTGGAACGGTTCGAATATCCTGTGCCAACTCCCGCTCCCATCACGCGTGGCCAGCCGCCCGGCTCACGCTGGAACGGCGAACGGCTCATCACCTACAAGGGCTGGACGTGGCATGGGGGCAACCAGCACGGCTTCACCTACCAGGCGCAGGCCGTCCACCGCTGCATGGCAGCCGGCTTGAAGGAATTGCCGCAGTGGACCACCGCCGAGTCGATCCGCGTCTGCGAGATCATCGACGAGATCAACCGGCAATGCGCTGAGCGCGGGTTCTAGCAGATCCCTACGGTTCGATGATCGAGGCGCCGGCCATGCGCCAGCCCGCCTCGCGTCTCGCCACGAGAAACACCGCCTGGTATGACGAACCCCGGACGCTGCGCCACGCGGCAGCGGCGACGATGCCGTCCCTTCCTTCCCTGACCGGCCGGATGTCATCGACGGTTGTCGGTGGCTCGGCATAGAGTTTGTCGGCGACTTCCGACGCGTTTGCATAACGGTCCACCCTGCCGACGCCGACGTTGGTGAAGGGATAGATGAGCGTCTGTGTTGCGGCGCCGAGATCGCCCCCCGCCCAATTCTCGAGGTGCGCCGCGACAACGCCCAATGGTGCCGAGGAATCGAGCACTTCCCCCTCGGTGAAGGAATCGGTTCCGAAACGCGCCTGGATGCCCCAGGATCCCTCGAGCCGGGTGACGATGTAGGTCACCCGATTGCGTAGGATCGGCTCGTCCTTGGCGTTGTAGCGAGTCCAGCCGCCGGCCAAGTGGACTTTGTCGGCGGATTCGTGGATTCGGATCGGATCGACGCCCACCGACCGCACCCACCCCGTGGCTTCGCGTGCCGTCCACGACGCCCGGGCCGCGTAGTCTTCCGGCGTCTCGTAGTAGGGGCTGTTTCCCGTCGCCGACACGCGGGCATGGGGATAGCTCATGACGGCCGCCCAGGCCTTGGCGTCCTTGGCGCTGTCGGCACGGAAGAACTCGTAGTACGGGTCTTCGGGCGCTTTGAATGTCTTGGACATGCTCATTTCCTCAGGACCATTCCACATCTTGGCGCGCCGGGTTGCCGCCCTGGCGGTGCCGCCACGGCCGGGCGTTGTCGTCCCACGGGTGGGCGGCCAGCCACTCCTCGCTCATCGCGACACCGAGACCGGGACCGGGGGGCAACGGGAAGTAGCCATCCTTCTGTACGGGGAAGTCGCCGACGGTGGCGTCCTGGTACCAGGCGTGGATGCCGCCTTCCTGGATTAGGAAGTTCGGCGTGCACGCGTCGAGGTGAAGTGAGGCGATGGTGGCGAACGGTCCATAGCAGTTGTGGGGTTGAATCCCGACATAATGCGCTTCGGCCATCGCCGCGATCTTCTTGAGTTCGAGGATGCCACCGGCCTGAACGATGTCCGGCTGGATGAGGTCCACCGCATGCAGCGGGAACAGTTCGGCGAAGTCGAACTTGGTCAACAGCCGTTCGCCCGTGGCGATGGGGATGTTCACGTGGTCCGAGACTTTCTTCAGGGCATCGAGGTTCTGCGGCGGCACCGGTTCCTCGTAGAAGAACGGCCGGAACTCCTCCAGGCGGTTCCCGACGCGGATCGCGTCCGAAGGCGAAAGCCTGCCGTGCACCTCCACCAGGAGTTCGACGTCGTTGCCCACCGCCTCCCGGACGGCCTTCATCTTCTCGATGGCGAGGTCCTCGGACTCGCGATCGATGAAGATCCCCCGATGTTCGAACGGGTCGCCCTTCAGCGCCGTAAGGCCCTGCTCGACATGGTTCATGGCGTTCTCCACCGAGAGTTCCGGTGTCGGTCCGTCCCAACGCCCGTAGGTCCAAATCCGGTCGCGCATCCTGCCGCCCAGCAGTTCGTACACCGGCGCTCCCAACGCCTGGCCCTTGATGTCCCAGAGCGCGATCTCGATGCCGCTGATGGCACACATCTGGATGACGCCGCCCCGGACGTGGAAGTGGTGGTAGAGGGTCTGCCAGTGGCGCTCGATTTCCATCGGATCGCAGCCGGTGATCACCTTGCCGAACTCCTCGATCATCGTGGCGGCGGCCAAGGGACCGCAGGTGGCTTCGCCCCAACCGGTGATGCCTTCGTCGGTCTCGATCTTCACGAAGACGAAGTTTCGGGGGGCCTTGGTGGGACTTGAGGCGGGGAAGGCTTTCACCGAGGTGATCTTCACGGACTAGCTCCTGGCAGCGTTGGTCAAACCGATCATTACACCACCAATCGTGCCGATGGCGGCAAAGGCCCGCTCTTGTGCGCCGACTTCACCCGGCTTGCGAGCGTGAAGCCTGGCGAGTCGGTCTGAACGGCTCGCGTTCGACAAGGTGCGTCCGTGAAATAGACGCTCGCGAACCTCGAATCCTCAAAGCCTGACCGTGGCGCCATCTCATCGCGGTGACGACGACCGGTAGTTGAACGTCGGCAACGTCGTCATTCAGTCAAGCTCGTCGAGTCCCGTCGGACCTGCCTTCACGTGTCCGACGTGCGCCTCGTCAAGTGACGAGGTCCATGGGCAGGTGGTCGATTCGATTGAGGTAGCGCAGCATCACCGAGTCGCCGTCGAAGTCGATCCGGCTGATGCCCGTGTTGTGGTTGCTGAAACGAATGTCCGGTACGTACTGCCCCAGCAAGAGGTGCTGGATGAGCAGGCTGATCAGGGTTCCGTGGCTGACGATGGCGATGCGCGACTCCTGACCCGCGACGTGCCGGCGGACGTCATCCGCGAGTCGCGCGGCACGGCACACAAGGCTCTCCCGTGTTTCGAAGGGACGGTTCCACCAACCCGCCTCGGTGATGGAATCCGGCAGAGCGAAGCCAGGGAACTGCGCCTGTATTTCCGTGCGCGTCATGCCCGGGTAGCCGATCGGCCCTCGGCCATCCCCCTGGTCTAGCCAGATTCCCCCCTCCTCGTGGACATCCGGCCAGATCTCGGGGGTGAGTTTCAGCGCATCTGCAATGGGTTGCGTGGTCTCCAACGCCCGGAGCATCGCACTCGTATACAGCTTGTGGATTCCGTGGCCGTTTCCCACCGGCGTACCGTCGGCGCACATCGGTCTTGTCGACTTCAGTAGCGAGATACCTGGCCACGCACTTCGCCTGGGCATAGCCGGCGCGCGTTAGGCTCGGATCGGATGTGCGCGGCGTCTCCTCGGTCGTACTCGCCTTGGACTCGGCTGCAAAGGCGTTGTTTTGCGACTGGCCATGTCGGATCAAATACAGTTCCGCCACGTCGACTCACGTTCCCAACGAGTCGTGGAATTCGAGGAACGTCCTGAGCGCCAGTTCGGGATGTTCCAGCATGCCGTTGTGTCCGACGTCTTCGAGTACGGCGAGCTTGGCGTTGGGGGCGTGGGCGGCGATGACGCGGCTGGACACCAGGTTGGGATCGTGGCTGCCAGTGCCGATGAGCACGGGCATGGAGAGATTGCCCACGACCCTCGACAGATCGAACTTCCGGGCAGCCTGCATCGCCTGCCCGACTTCGTCCGGGTGCCGATGCTCCGTGAGACCCGCCGGCATGGGAATCGGCTCGATGCCCGCTTCCCGGCGCAGTTCCGCCGCCCGCCTGGTCCCGGTGCGTTGCGCCGCCACGTCGGCCGGGTCCGTGTTGGCCGCGTAGAGGGCCGCGGAGATCACTCGGTCGGGGTTGAACGCGCAAAAGACCATTGCCGGCCTCGAACCCCAGGACTGCGACCAGACGTGGCAGCGTTCGATGCCGAGATGGTCGAGCACGTCACAGGCGTCCTGTGCGTATTGCTCGAACGTGTATTGCGTCTCGGGGTCCGCTGCCGGTGAACTCTCGCCGCACCCGCGGATATCGATTCGCACCACGCGGAATCGCTCCGCCAATCTGGGAATCAGGTAATCCCACGTGCGGACGGTGCATGTGCCGGGCGGCCACAGCAGGAGTGCGGGACTGTCCTCCCCGCCGTCGACCTCCACATGAAGTGTTGCACCGTCTACTTTCACTCTCATCGCCAATTCCCTTTCTGTTGTCTGTCGGTCAGCGCGGCCTTACTGGGGCCTGCACCGGGCGCGTGCGGACGTGCAAAGACCGAGGACCATGTCGCCGCCACTGACCAGCCATACGGCATTTTCGATAACGGGGGGCAAAACCCAAGGCGCCGAACGCTCCAGCCCTTCGCGCTAACCCGCTTCATGCGCCGTGTCTCGGCGATCAGCCTCGCGCCCGCCAGTTTCCGTTGTGTCAAGGTGGCGCGACCGCTTGGCGGCGCCGGTTCGAGCGTCGAGGCCGATGACCGCGGTTCGTATGGCGGCCACGTCGATCTCGACGGCGCGCAGGCGATCATCGATCGCACCGATTTCGGCACTCAAGTCGTCGCGCACCTTCTCGATGTCGGCGCTCAGGTCGTCGCGCACCTTCTCGATGTCGGCGCTCAGGTCGTCGCGCACCTTCTCGATGTCGGCGCTCAGGTCGTCGCGCACCTTCTCTATATCGGCAAACAGTCTCGAATGCGCCGTCTGCATCATGGCGCCCAGCGTCATCAACGCCGCCAAGATCGCTAGCGTTCTGCCGTCGAGCCACAGAGGCCACGCACGAAGGATGGGTGTCTTTGGTTCGGACGGGGAATCTTGTGTGTTCACGCTGCAACCGGATTAGGCTCGATGGTACGAGACGATTCTGCACCAACCGAAACTGCGGTTATGCAGGACATTAGCACTATTGTTCGTAGGAAATCTCTGATCTTTGGCCTTTTCCACGCAGGCGTCCCGCAGCGCCCTCGCGGGCGCGTTAGGGTCGCCCCTACCGTTTATTCATTGAATACAACAGGCTATGGCGCTGAAGGCTTCAGAACACAAGCTGAACGGTTTCGCCGTGGAGGTCCGCGAGCGTCGACCGGTACGCGGGAAGTATTGGCACCGCCGCATTTCCGGTATCCCACGTCGTCCACGCTTTCGTCAGACGCTGGACTTCCTCCGGGCGACTGGCCGCGTAGTTCACGGTCTCGGCCGGGTCGTTGGTCAAATCGTAGAGCAACGTGATCTGCCCGTGCGGTGAGTCGTTGGGCCATCCCCCCTCCGGCGGTTCAAGCCGACCGCTACGGTCAAGATCTTGCCCCGTGGAATCGGTGCGGTTGTAACGAATGAGCTTCCAGCGCTGGTCCCGCACCGCCCAGTTGGGACCCGATCGCCAGAACAGGTAGTCGTGCGGTGCACCGGTGTCCGTCCCATCGAGGTAGGGAACCAGGTTGACGCTATCCTCGCTTGCTTCGCTCTTGCCAGCCGCAGCCAGGAACGTGTCCATGAGATCGAGGCTCACCGCCGGCTGGCGGAAAACGCCGCCTTCGGGCAAGCGTTTGGGCCAACTGACGATGAACGGCACGCGGATGCCACCTTCGTGGAAGTGGCGCTTGTAACCCCGGAACGGCGCGTTCGAACAAGCGTTCGCCACGTATCCAGCACAGCCGTTGTCACTCAAGAAGACGATCAGCGTGTCGTCCCGGAGCCCTTCGCGTTCCAGCGCCGCGACGACCGCGCCAACGCTATCGTCCAGCGACGCCACCATCGCGGCATAGACCCGCGTCGCGGCGTCGTCGATGTGCCGGTACCGGTCGAGATACTTGGCCGTTGCCTGCAACGGCGTGTGCGGGGTCTTGTGGCTCAGAAAGAGGAAGAACGGCGAACGGGTATTGCGTGCCACGAATGCCAGGGCTTCGTCGGTGAAACGATCAGTGAGATACCCATCGACCCGGACTTCCCGGTCGAGACCGCGAATGATCTTGTTCGGACGGCCGATACGTGGAGAACCCCACGACTCGACGCCCGGAACATCGGCGTCGATGTAGATCGACCCACCCTCGACCATGCCGAAGAACTCGTCGAAGCCCCGGTTGAGGGGATGGTGCCGAGGTTGGGAACCCAAGTGCCACTTGCCGATCAGACCGGTTCGGTAGCCAGCCGAGCGCATGGCATCGGCGACGGTTTGTTGCTTGGTGGACATCCCTGCATTGCGGTCTCTGCCCGCCGGATTGAACTCCCAGCCGTGGCGTTGCTGATAGCGCCCGGTCATCAAGCCAGCCCGTGATGGACTGCACACCGGATGGGAAACATAGCCTTGGGTCAGACGGACGCCGCGCGTTGCCAGGGCATCGATATGGGGCGTGGCGATGGTCGTGCCGCCGTTGGCGCCGATGTCGCCGTAGCCGAGGTCATCCGCGAGGATTAGTACCACGTTCGGTTGCGCTATCGCCGCCGTCGCCGCGACAACCATCGCAGCAGCCAATACGCCGCGCCCCACCATACTGCCCTCCCCGGTCGGTACTACGACGCTAGTGTACGCCCATCGGCGAGTCCGCGAGTTCCTGGCGGGAGGACAGGCACGCCTAATAGCCGCCGTCGTGATCCCGGTTGAACAGACGTATGGCCGTTCCCGCCGAGCGGGGATCGGTTCGCACACTCGTCACTTCGCCCTTGTCGCCCGCGTCACGTTCATAGGCGGCCCGTCGCCCGCGGGTCAAGGGATGCATGACGCCCGCGCCGTAGGGCCATACTCCGGGTTCCTGCCGGATGAACCGGCAGATACGCTGGGCGTGGGGTGTGAGCGTCCCCCAGATCTCGTAGGGCATGGTCTTCTGCGAGGCCGAACCGCTGCGCCAGCCCGCCGAGTATTCGATGCTCGGCAGCGCGCGGATCTCCCGCGATAGATTCGGGGTCGCACCGTGCCAGGTCCGCACGTCACGAAAGATGGCCGAACCGGCCGGTGCGCCCACCAGCGTAGACAGGCGCATCCACTCCGGCTCTTCATCGGGGACGGGGGGCGGCTGGGTAGCGGTCTGCGTTCCCGGAATCTCCCGGATCGGACCGTTCTCCCAGGTCAAATCCGTCATCGTGAAGTTGATGGTCACGCCGGTCGGCGTCCGATCCATGACCAAGCGTTGGCTCCGGAAGTCGAGATCCCCAAAGGACTTGCCCGGGTCGGTGTCGCCGCCTTGGCGGCGGAAGTAGGCCAGTCGCTTCTCGGCATCGTCCCCCGTCGGCTGGGTGTCCACGCCGTCCGTGTGGAGGTGCTGATATTCGATGGCGCCGGGTAGGCTGAGATCGCCGCCGCCGCCCCAGACCAGGTAGTCGTCCGTGGCGAATATCTCCTCAAGGATCGGTGTCGTGGTGGGTAGGTCGATCATCGACGTCCAGGCCGGGTCGTGCATCATCTGACGCGAGCCCGATGTGGTGCCGTAGCAGTAGCGGTGGGGCAGCCGCCCGGTCTCGGCCATGTACTTGCGGCCATGGCGACCCGGATAGGAGAGAATCTCCCGGAGCCTGCGTGCGCAGCCCTCGCGGAACAGCGCCAGGTGCGCCTCGTCGAGGGCGTCCCTCACCACGACAAACCCGTCCCGCCGGTAGATGCGGGCGGCCCGTTCGACTTCGTCGGGCGTGCAGATCTCAAGGCCGCGGATGCCGTTGTTGGCGCGCAGATGTTCACGCAACGCCTGGACATCCGGGGCGTCCGGAACCCGTCGGGCAGGCACCCGCGGATCCGGTTCGCCGAAACCGTCTACGCGTAGAGGCGTACCGTCGTCGTCGACGACCTCGTTCGGCAGTGCCGCGGAATCCCAGCCGATGGGTGTCGGACCGTGTACGCGGTAGTTGGCGAGATCGCTGTCCATCGACGTCCCTCCTCGCATTCCTGCGCCCAATTGTACGGTCCTTCAGGGCTCCTCTTGACGGCCTACTCGACGAGATGCGCTAGCCCGTGAACGCTTGAATGCCCGTCTGGGCCCTTCCCATAATCAAGGCATGGATGTCGTGAGTGCCCTCGTAGGTGTTCACGGTCTCCAGGTTCATGACGTGGCGGATCACATGGTATTCGTCCGAGATGCCGTTGCCGCCGTGCATGTCCCTGGCCATGCGAGCGATGTCCAACGCCTTGCCGCAGTTGTTGCGCTTCAAGAGCGAGATGCTCTCCACGGGCAACCGGTCCTCGTCCATCAGGCGCCCCATGCGCAGGCAGCCCTGCAAGCCGAGGGCGATCTCCGTCTGCATGTCGGCCAGTTTCTTCTGGATTAGCTGGTTCGCGGCCAGCGGACGCCCGAACTGGTTGCGATCCAAGGTGTACTGGCGGGCGGCGTGCCAGCAATACTCCGCCGCGCCCATCGCTCCCCAGGCGATGCCGTAGCGGGCGCGGTTGAGACAACCGAAGGGGCCGCTCAAGCCCCTCGCATTCGGGAGGAGATTGGCTTCGGGCACGACGACGTCATCCAGGGCGATCTGGCCCGTCGCCGACGAGCGCAGGCTCATCTTGCCCTCGATGGATGGCGTGGCGAACCCGGGCGTGCCCCTCTCAACGAGAAAGCCGCGAATACGACCATCGAGTTTCGCCCAGACCACCGCGACATCGGCGATCGGCGCATTGGTGATCCAATTCTTGGTCCCGTTCAGGACGTAGCCGTCGGACGTTCGCTCGGCGCGGGTGGCCATGCCGCCGGGATCCGAACCGTGGTCGGGCTCGGTGAGTCCGAAACAGCCGACCCATTCGCCGCTCGCGAGCTTGGGCAGGTACCTGGCACGCTGTTCCTCGGTGCCGTAGGCGTGGATCGGATACATGACCAGCGACGACTGCACGCTCATCGCCGAGCGATAGCCGGAGTCCACGCGCTCGACTTCCCGCGCCATCAGCCCGTAGGCCACGTAGTTCACGCCGGCGCAACCGTACTTCGGCGGCAACGTGGCGCCGAGGAGTCCGAGCTCGCCCATCTCGTTCATGATCTCCCGGTGGAAGCGTTCGTGGCGGTTCGCCTCGAGTACCCGGGTCATGAGTTTTTCCTGAGCGTATGCGCGGGTCGTGTCGCGGATCAGGCGTTCGTCCTCGTCGAGCTGCTCGTCGAGCAGCAGCGGGTCGCTCCAGCTGGAAGCGGCGTCTGGCATGTTCTTCTCCGGTTACGAATGGGCGGTCGAACGGACCGCGTCGCGTGCTCTTCGCATCTCGTCGCGCAGTTGGATCGCGGCGTGCCTCGCCGCCTTGGCGAAAACGGCGCCGGCGCCGGCGTAGATAACACTCCGGGACGCGTTCACGACGAGGCCTGCACCCTCCCCGTCCAGACCTCGGGCGAATACGCCGTTCACGTCCCCGCCCTGGGCACCCACCCCCGGCACGAGGAGCGGCAGTCGCGGTGCACGTATCCTCACCTTGCCGAGTTGCTCGGGATGAGTGGCACCGACCACGAGCATCAGGTTGCCCTGGTCGTTGGCGACCGCCATGTCCGCAACGCGCAGGTAGGCGGGATCCTCCTTGGGATGGTCCTGGAGCCAGGCGCTGTCGGGATTGGACGTGAGGCAAAGGATCACCGTTCCACGGCCCGGGTACGCCGCATAGGGCGCGATGCTGTCCCAGCCCAGATAGGGGTTGACCGTGGCGGCATCGACGGCGTAGCGCTCGAACAGTTCGCGCGCATACTGCTCGGCGGTCGACCCAATGTCGCCGCGCTTGGCGTCGAGGATCACCGGAATCCCCGGATGTTCTCGGTGGACGTGGGCGACCAACGCCTCCAGGTCGTGCTCCGCTCTTTCGGCGGCAAAAAACGCAATCTGGGGCTTGAACGCACAGACGAGATCGGCGGTTGCGTCGACGATCTCCCGGCAGAACTCGAACACCGGCCTGTCGGATCGACGAACCGGGGCGGGTATCCGATCAAGGCGCGGGTCGAGTCCCACGCATAAGGCGGAGTCGGATCTCCGCCAGGATTGGCGAAGGCGGTCGTGGAAAGTCTGAGGCACGCGCGAATTGTAAGCCGATTGCGCTCGCTGTCCGACCATCGTTTAGACTGGCTCGTTCCGACGATTGCAGGAGTGCAAATGAGCCGCGACTGGAACGAGCCCGTCCGCTATCCCGATCCCGCCGTGAAGGTGCTGGATCGACGTTTTCGGCAGTACGTCCTGGGCAGTGCCGCCGTGGAGCGGTTGTACGTCGGTTGCCGGTGGGCGGAGGGTCCGGTCTGGTTCGGCGACGGGCGCTACCTGTTGTGGAGCGACATCCCCAACGACCGCATCATGCGCTGGGACGAGATCACCGGTTCGGTGACCACCTTTCGCGAGCCCGCCGACAACGCCAACGGCAACACGCGGGACCGCCAGGGACGGCTCGTGACCTGCGAGCACGGCGCCCGGCGGGTCACGCGCACCGAGCACGACGGCACCGTGACCGTGTTGATGGACAGTCTCGACGGCAAGCGTCTGAACGCGCCGAACGATGTCGTAGTGCACGCCGACGGCGGCATCTGGTTCACCGATCCGGGCTACGGTATCCACGTCAACTACGAAGGCCACAAGGCGCCGTTCGAGTTGCCGGAACGGACCTATCGGCTGGACCCCGACACGCTTGAACCCACGGTGGTCGACGAGACGCTGGTCAAGCCCAATGGCCTGGCCTTTTCGCCGGACTACTCGATCCTCTACATCGTGGATACGGGCGCGTCGCACAAGCCGGGCCATCCCCGAACGATCAGCGCCTTCGACGTGGTCGACGGCAAGGGGCTCGCCAACGGATGCATCTTCTGCGACATGGGCAACTGCAGTTCGGACGGCATTCGCGTAGACATCGACGGCAACGTCTGGTCCGCCGCCGGCTGGGGCGGCGAAGGCGTCGACGGCGTCCACGTGTTCGCGCCGGACGGGGACAAGATCGGTGAGATCCACCTGCCCGAAACGGTCTCCAACGTCTGCTTCGGCGGCGTGAAACGCAACCGGCTGTTCATGACCGGCTCGCAGTCGCTCTATTCGCTCTACGTCGAAACCCAAGGCGTTCCGTACGTCTAATCGATATACCGGGAAAACCGCATGAGTTCCGACAACCTACCGCCTTCAACACCGCTCGACGTTCGACGCGGCGTCACCGACGTGGGGGACGTCGCCCATCCGCTACGCTGGGGCATTCTCGGCGCGGGTTCCATATCTGCACAGTGGGTCGAGAGCCTGCGTGCCTGCAAGGGCGCATCCGTGACCGCCGTCGCCGCCCGGGAAATGTCTCGCGCCCAAGGCTTCGCCGACGCCCTGGACATCCCCCACGCGTACGACAGCTACGCCGAGATGGCGGCGGCGGACAATGTGGACATCGTCTACGTCGGCACCATCACCCGTCTGCACAAGGAACACAGCCTGATCGCCATCGAAGCCGGCAAGCATGTGCTCTGCGAGAAGCCCCTGGCCGAGAACGTCGACGACGCCCGCGAGATGTACGCCGCCGCCGAGGCCAAGGGCGTCATGCTCCAGGACGCCATGTGGACCCGGTTCTTCCCCGCCGTGGAACACGCTCGACATGCTATCGAGACGGGCGTGATCGGGGACGTCTCGCTCGTGCAGTCCGACTTCTTCGATCCGATCTACACCATCCAGGCCGCACCGCTGGCGTTCGGCGCCGACGCGGAAGTCACCCACGTCACGGCGGCGGGCTTGCGGCGCGGCGGTGCCGCCATCGTCGAATACGGTGAACGCGGCTGCGCCGTGCTCACGTTCCCGCCGTTCAACTGCGAACTCGGCGAAGTGACCGAGATTGCCGGCACCAAGGGGCGGATCATGCTCGGGCAACCGGGGCACTGCCCCACGAACGTGACGATCCGCGTACCCCCCCAAGGAGGCGTGCCGTCGCGGTACCGGACGCGCAACGCGGCCTCGCCAGAGGAACGATTCGACTATCCACTACCGGGCAACGTGGCGATGGCGCGGGCGTTCCCGAACCAGCACGGATTCCTCTACCAAGCCGAAGCGGTGCACCGGTGCCTGGCGGCGGACCTCCGGGAATGCCCGCAGTACGGCAAGGCGGAGTCCCTGCACGCGATGGATCTGCTTACGCGAATCCAACTTGCGCGGCGCACGGCAGCTTGACCGTAGCCCAGTTTCGTAGGCACCAATTTTCAGCCAATACGCACAACGATCCGGGGCAATGTCGCACGGCATCCCTCGCGGGATCGGCGCACCATCCACCTGCTAGAATCCACCGAAGCGGGAACCAAGATGAACCCTGCCGTGATCGACACGCTGAAATTCGCCGACCGCCTGAAGAATGCCGGTTTCCCGCCGCCCCAAGCCGAAGGTCTGGCCCGCGCCCTGGGCGATGAACTGGGCGAGCGCATGGTCACGAAGCGAGACCTCGATGACGCCGTCCAGACCCTAAACGCGACCATCGGGATCCTGGATGCCAAGTTCGAGTCCAAGTTCGAGGCAATGGACCAGAAGTTCGAGGCAATGGACCAGAAGTTCGAGGCAATGGAGACGAAGTTCGATTCCAAGTTCCTGGCCCTGGCGCCGCGGTTCGACGCCATCGACGCCAAGCTCGAGTCGCAGCATCGGGAATACTCGACCCGATTCAACGTTCTATTCGGGACGATGGCCTTGGGTTTCACGCTCCTCATTGCGCTCATCGGCTACACCCTGTTCTCGCCACGGCTCGCCGAACCCCCTTCTCCCGCCGTTGAGCCCCGGGTTGCCGACGCGCCGGCCTGGCAGTCGCCTGGGCCACGCGAACTCTCCTAACACGTCGTACGCCGTCGAGGACGGGCGAGGACAAGCCTCGTCCCTACGGTTCGCCCGAAACGTTGTTCAACGGCAAATGGGATGCCGCTTCAAGAACGCTAACGCGCAGCCCAGTTCGAGATCACGCCGTTCGGCAACGCCTTTGGCACCTGGGCCTGGAATCTCGCTCTCCTTGCCTCCCGGTCGGTGTCTTCGTCGAACAAGGCCAGCACCCGGACCTCGATGGTCTCGCGCAACGGTGCGTCGTCGGGCGTGGTCGGATCGGCGATGGCGCCGTGATAGGTGGTGCGAAGGTTCGGCACCTCCTGGCGGGTGTCGTATTGCTTGAATACCAGCGTCTCGTTGGGCGTCATGCGCGGGAAGTAGCACCAACGCTGGGCCGGGTTGTACGCCAAGCGATAGCTGACCAGCTTTCGGGGCGGGTCGGTCTGGGCCCAGGCGTCGGCGGCAACCATGTCGTCGGCCGCGACGGTCTGCATGTCGCACACCGACAACGGCATGACCTCGATGTCGCGTTCAAGATCGGTGCTGCGCCAGACGTTGAACATCGCGCAGTGCCGTCCGTCGACGAAGTCGTCCCAGCGGTTCTCGGCGTAGGGACTTACGTCCGCGTGGGTGCCACCGTAGCTGCCCTGGCTGCCGTTGGCGGTGGGCCGGTGACCGCGCGGATGTCCGGCCGGCAAACCGCCGTAGCCGTTGCGGTATTGGTGCTGAATCACCCGCGTTCCGGTGCAGCCGGTTAGCCGGCGCACCAACCGCGAGCATTCGTCGTAGAACCGCGTTGTCACCGCGTCCTGATCGTGCAGGTCGGCGACGGCAGTTGCGGCGTCGGCGAGCGTGAAACCGTTTTGGTCCAACGACGGCGACGGTTCCAGGAACCGCGCGTTGTACACCCGGATAGGGCTGCGCTGGTACATGCTGGCGCGTTCGTCGGCGTCCGCGACCCATTCGGGAGGCGGCATGCGCACACCCCGGTAGCGGTCGTTGGCGAAGCTTCCCGTCGCATCGACGAACGGCAACGGCGTTGCAACCATGGTCGGCTCCTTGTCGTCGAGGACATCCAAAGGGTACTTTTCGCAACGATGATTCGACAACCCCGACGCGGCTTGCCGTGATTCCCTTGCGCGTTCTCCAGGTCGGCACCGACCTATCCGTCGGCTACTGCGGCCTTCAGTTCGCGCTGTGGGGGGCCGACGTAGCCCTGTTCCGAATCCGGGGCGAAGCCGACAACGATGGTCTGACGGAACGCTATCTCTCCGCCAACAAGCGCCTGATCACCCGATCCGCCGAAGCCGCCGGTTCACATATCCTGCTCACCGCGCAATCCATGGCCGCGCTTGACGGCCTCGGCATCGAGCACGACGATGCCATCGTGTCGCGGATCGTGCCCTACGCCGAGAACGGCGTTCTCCACGGCACGCCGTCCGTACCCCTCTTGCTGGAGGCCGCATCGGGCTACCTCAGCATCAACGGCAGCCCTCAACGGGAACCCTTGCGGGCACCGGCCAACCTGGTGTCCTACATCATCGGTGCGAGTGCGTTCGGCGCGACCCTGGCGGCAGTACACAAACGGCTCGCGACCGGGGAAGTCGAGCGTGTGGTCACCAACGGAGTGGATGTCATCGCTTCGATGACGCCGTTCCTCCGTAGCCAGTTGGCTGGCCGCGCGGATCGACGCCACGGCGGACCCGCCACCGGCGTTCGGCTGTTTCCGGTAGGCGACGGCAAGGTGTCGTTGAACCTCGCCGACGAATCGACGTTCACAATGGCCTTGGGTGTTCTCGGCATCGACCGCGCCCGGGTACCGGCCGATCTCGAGACGCCCGCCGGGCGCCGTGACGATCCAGCGGCATTGGGCGAGTTTCTTCGTTCGGCGAGCGAGGGCCGCAGCGCGGAGGCGTTCTTCAAGGCGATGATCGATCTTGGTACGCCACGGATCGGGCTTTTCCAAGAGCCGGCCGCGCTGCTCTCCAACGAACACATGCGCGCCACCGGCTACTTCCGAACACTCGACGATCCAGAGCATGGCGCGACCGTCTACCCCGGCATGCCGGCCACCATGAGCCGGATCGACCCCCCGCCGCTCGGACCATTGCGGACTTCCGGGGGCGGATGGCAGGCCGCAGACATCATGTCGGGGCGTCACCGAAGCCGCCGCCGTCCCTTGGCGGGCATCCGGATCATCGATTTCACCCAAGCCTGGATCGGACCGTTCGCCACCACGATGCTGGCCGACCTCGGCGCGGACGTGATCAAGGTCGAGAGCCATCGACGACCAGACGTCTGGCGCAATTCGCGGCCAGCGACCCGGACGCCCCGAAACCCGAGCGCGCACCCGTTCAATACCAGCGCGAACTTCGCGAGCACCAATCGCAACAAGCGCGCCATCGCCGTCGACCTGAACCACGAGCGAGGCCGGGACGTGGCCCGCGAACTGATCCGCACCGCCGACATCGTGACCAGCAACTTCACCCCCCGGGTGATGCACAAGTTCGGTCTCGACCACGCCGCGCTCGCGTCGACCAAACGCGACATCATCACTGTTAGCTGGTCCGGCTACGGCGAAACGGGCCCCTATGCCGACTATAAGGCCAACGGCGCAACCATCGAGGCCATGGCCGGATGGGACGCCCTGTTCAGCTACGCCGATGGCGAACCCATGGTCATGGGCTTCTACCAGATGGACGCCATAACGGGTCTCAAGATGGCGGGGTGCACACTGCTTGCCCTTGTCCATCGGGACTTGACCGGGGAGGGCCAAGAGGTAAACGGCTCGATGATCGCATCGGCGATTCCCTATATCGGGGAGGAAACGATGCGCGCCGGTCGGAACGCGCCGAGCACCCGGTGGGGAAACCGACACCCTGAAATGGCGCCGCATGGCATTTATCCGACACAAGGCGAGGACCAGTGGATTGCCCTGGCGTGCTCGAGCGACGGCGATTGGCAATGCCTCGCCCCGTTGATCGGCCTACCTTGCCGCGATTTCCCGTCCTTCGCGGCAAGGCGAACCGCGGAGGACGAGATCGACCGGCGAATCGGCGACTGGTCGAGCCGTCTCCCACGCGCCGTGGCGGTTGCCGAACTCGCCGCGGCGGGCGTCCCGGCGGCACCCGTACTCGACGTGCTGGAAATCCTGGAGTATCCGGAGTTCAAGGCGCGCGACTGGTTTCCAAGCCAACTTCATCCCGACCTCGGCGAGCATCGCTACGGCGGTTTCCCCTGGCGCTTCGCCCACGCCGAGCTCAAGGCGGAGCGGCCGCCGCCGCGCTTGGGCGAGCATACGCGCGAGATCCTCGCCGAGATTGGTATCGAGGCGTCTGCTATCGACGAGTTGTTCGAGCACGACGTGGTCGGCACCGTCTTGAGCGCATGACCACATTGCCGTTGTAGCGCGATCCGCACCGCCGGTCCCCCCTTCCTTCTTCATTTCACCTTGCCCCTGTGGACGCCGAGCGTTACTTTCGCTGCCGCTCGCAGTCCAGCAACGGCGTTTGTGTCGCAATCACCCTTAAGAGGAGAACCCATGCCCAAGACGCACTCCACGCACGAAGCTCCGAGGTCCACGACGGGCCTGCCGCCCGCCCTGGCGAACATCAACGGCAACGTCCTCGACGACTCCGTTCTGAAGAAGATCGTCGACCCGGATGTCTACTACGAGTTCGCCCGCTGCCGCGCGACCGGTCTGCCGATGGACCGCTATTCCCGCGACGAACTCGCGAAGTCGATCCGCGGGTGGGCGCAATCGAAGGGCTGCATCGGATTCTCGCACTGGTTCTCGCCGATGCGGGGCCCCGTCCACGGCGAGAAGCTCGAGACCTTCGTGGGCGTCGACTTCGAGACCGACGCCCTGGTCGTCGATCTCACCGGGCGCGACCTGTTCCAGACCGAGACCGACGGTTCGTCGTTTCCCAACGGCGGACTGCGCAAGACCCACGAGGCGGCGGCGTACATCGGCTGGGACACCGGCTCGCCGCCTTTCGTCTACCGCCAGACGCTCTACATCCCGTCCGCCTTCGTGTCGTGGAACGGCGAAGCGCTGGACCAGAAGACGCCGCTCTTGCGCGCCGACCTGGCGGTGAACGAGCAGAGCGTGCGCCTTCTGCACCACCTCGGCGACACCGATGTCCGGGAAGTCGTCTGCAACGTCGGCTGGGAACAGGAATTCTTCCTCGTGGACCGCGAAGCGTATCTCGCCAGACCGGATCTCGTGGCCACCGGCCGGACGCTGCTCGGCGCAACGCCGATGCGCGGGCAGGAGCAGTCCACGAACTATTTCTCGAAGCTGTCGCCGCGCGTGAACCGCTACATCGCCGAGGCGCGCGAGAAGATGTGGGAACTCGGCATCTCGATCCACTGCACGCACAACGAGGTGGCGCCGGCGCAACACGAGATCTCGCCGATCTTCAATCTCGCCAACCTCGCCGCCGACACCAACGTCCTGGCGATGGACGTGCTGCGCGACCTCGCCTTCGACCACGCCCTCGTCGCGCTGTTCCACGAGAAGCCGTTCGCCGGCATCAACGGCAATGGCAAGCACAATAACTGGGGTCTCAACACCGACAAAGGCGACAACCTCTTCGTGCCCGGCGAGACGGAACACGAGAACCGGCGTTTCGTAGCGTTCGTCGCGGCGCTCTTGCGTGCCGTCAACAAGCACGGCGACCTGCTGCGCTGCGGCGTGTCCACCGCCGGCAACGACCACCGCCTCGGTGCCCAGGAGGCACCCCCGGCGATCATCACCCTGCACCTCGGCCGCATCCTGGAACGCCACCTCAAGGACGCCGCAGCCGGCGGTCCGCTGACGGGCTACGGCACGGAGGTCAAGGAGATTCCGATCTCCGCGCCGGTCGCCGACATCCGCGCCAACCTCGAGGATCGCAACCGCACGGCACCCTTTCCCTGGTGCGGCAACCGGTTCGAATTCCGTGCCGTGGGCGGCAACCAGCACATCGCGTTTCCGCTGACGATGGTCAACGCCGCACTGGCGGACAGCGTGAAGCACATGTCGGAGGAAATCGAGTCCGGAAAGGATGCGGACCAGGTGATCCGGGAGACCATCGGCGACAACGCGGGTGTCCTCTTCAGCGGCGACGGCTATTCGGACGAACTCTACGAATTCGCGGCGAAGTCGGGCCTCGTTCACTTGAAGAGCAGCCCCGAAGCGTACCGCGAACTGACTTCGCCGAAGAACGTCCGGCTGTTCGGGGAACTCGGCATCTTCAACGAGCGCGAGGTCGCGGCCCGCCGGTGCGTGCTCGAGGAGGCCTACGCCACCGAGATCCAGATCGAAGCGCGCACGCTGCTCGCGATGCTGCGCACCCAGATACTCCCGGTCGCCATCGACGACGCCAACGGCTCGACCGCATCCGGGTTCGCCTCGACCCTGTTCGATGAGAAGCGCGAGCTCGTGCAGCGGCTCTTGAACGAGACCGAAGCACTCGCGGCGGCGTTCGACGGCTTTCCCGACGACGAATCCGAAGCCGCCGCCTACGCCCACGAGTCCGTCAAGCCCGCCATGGAGTCGACCCGAGCGGTCGCGGATCGGCTGGAAGCGCTGGTCGACGCCCGGTTGTGGCCACTGCCGTCCTGCTCCGAGCTTGTCCACGGACATCAGTGACCGGCACCGTCCACGACTCAAATGAGCGCGGCCCGGAAGCAGTGGATGTACACGACGCTAATCGGCGCAACCGATCTGGCCGAGCTTGCGGCTGACGAGGTGCGGATATTCGACTGCCGGTTCGATCTGGCCGATACCCAAGCCGGCGCCAAACGGTTCCGAGACCAACACATTCCGGGCGCGGTCTATGTGCACCTCGACGACGACCTCTCCGGCACGGCGGTGCCCGGCGAGACCGGGCGCCATCCCCTTCCCGACGAGATGCGCTTTCGGGCGCTGCTGCGCGAACACGGCGTGGGGCCGGACACGCAGGTCGTCGCCTACGACGATGCCGGCGGCATGTTCGCAGCGCGGCTGTGGTGGCTGGTCCGCTGGGCCGGACACGCCGCTGTCGCGGTGCTCGACGGCGGCTATCGCGCGTGGCGCCAACGTGAGGGAACCCACGACGCCAGCGACTCTTCAAGCGCACATGGCGTGCCGCCGCCGGTGTCGATGCCACAGGTCCGCGCCCACGTCGAATCCGGTACCTGGACCCTGCTCGACGCCCGGGCGAGCGACCGGTTCCACGGCGAGAACGAGACCATCGACCCCGTCGCGGGCCATATCGCCGGTGCGCTCAACGCGCCGTTCCAGGCCAACCTCGGCATCGACGGCCGGTTTCTCGATCCAACTGCGCTGAAGCGCCGTTTCGAGGCCCTGCTCGCGGACGAAGGCGGCAAACCGGTGGTGTGCTACTGCGGCTCGGGGGTAACGGCTGCCCACAACGTGCTCGCCATGGTCCACGCGGGCTTGCCGGAACCTGCGCTCTATCCAGGCTCGTGGAGCGAATGGATCACGGACCCGGGTAATCCGACGGCTTCTTGAATGACGAGGGGCGGATGCGGCGTCCTGGGATCCGGGGCAGTTCCTCGGTTGTGCGGTCTTGATCGTCAGCGGAGGACACCGACCCGACGCAAACGCTCGATCTCGTCCGCGCCCATTCCGAGGCAATCGCGCAATACCTCGTCGTTGTGCTGGCCCAGGCACGGTGCCGGCGAACGCAGCCGCTGCGGGGTCCGGGAATAGATCGTCGCCGGTCCATCGTAGGGCGTCGGACCCATGACGGGATGGTCAAGCGTCTCGAAGAAACCGCGATGGGCGAGCTGCGGATCCTCGTACAAGTCGCTGGGCCTCATCACCACGTAGGCGGGCACGCCGACCCGGCGCAGTTCGGCGGCGGCATCAAACGCATCGCGACCCCCACACCAATCATCCAGATTGCAGCCGTCTAGCAGGGCCGTCAGGGCTTGCCGCTCGACCGCCGTTTCGACGCCCACGGCGACGTAGCGCTGCTCGCCCGCGCACCTGAAGACGCCGTGCGGGTCGAGACTCGGCGAGCCCTGGCCCAGCCGTTGGGCAACCCGGCCGGTTGCAGCGTAGTCGAGGATCAACGGCTCGATGAACCGGATACCGCACTCGATCTGCGCGAGATCGATGTATTGGCCGAGACCGGTACGGCACCGATGCATGAGCGCCGCAACCAGCACACTGATGCCGAAGCGCGGCGAAATGAAATCCGTGTACGCGCCCCAGGGACCCGACGGCTGCCGGTCAGGCCAGCCGACCAGGTCGAACAGGCCGGCGATGCACGCCCCCTGGCCGCCGAAGCCGGAATACCCCCGCTCGCGACCGGTCTGACCGCGCATCGACGTGGACAGCATCACGAGGTCGTCCCGTCCGGCGGAGAGCCTCTCCCAATCGAGGCCGAAACGCGCCATCGTCCCCGGCGAATAGCTCTCCAGCACCACATCCGCCCAGTCGGCCATCCGGCGGGCCAGTTGCGGTCCCTCCGGGTTCTTGAGATCGATGGTCATGCCAAGCTTCGAGGTGTTGAAATTGGCCATGAACTGCGAACGATCCTGACCCGGTTCGTCGTCCTTGAACGGCGGTGCCGTTCGCAACAGGTCGACTCGGTTCGCCGACTCGATGCGCACCACGGTGGCACCGTGGTCGGCCAGCGCTTTGCCGATCATGGGTCCGACGCCCACCCAGCTGAAGTCCGCCACCTTCAACCCGGCAAACGGCGGTTCATCGGATCGAGCTTCCACCATCGGCGGACGCTTGGGTGGCGGGGGCGAGGAACCCACCGCAGGCGCGGTGCGGTTCAGCGAGAGCGGCGTTCGCGTCAGCCGGGCGAAAGGACCGGCATGGATTCGTCGTACCGCGCCGTCCGTCCCCTTGCGAACGTCCGCAGCTAGCCAGAATTCCCGATCCGCGAGGTGAGGATCGCACAGGAGATCGGGAATCCTGTGGATCGCGGCCAGGGTCAGGCCGTGCTGCGCCGAGTAGAGCTGGATCTCCTGCAGCGTCTTGGTCGTGAGCAGCGCTTCGATCAGGTCTGCCGCCGTCTGGGCGGCTTCGAGATCCAACTCGCCGGCACGGAGCACGGAGAGCCACGACTTGAGATCCATTCCGCGCACGTTGCCCGGTACATCCATGTCGGATGCCTCCACCCAGCGAAGCAACTCATCGAAGGTGCGTTCACCGATGTGGCGCATCTGGAACCGAACCTGAATGAGGCCGTCGCGGCATTCGATCATGCCGGGCAGGCGGAGGCGCTGCCGGGCCGCCGACGGTAGTGGCTGGCCCCGGAACTCGCCGGTCCCCGGCGGATTGCGGCCGGTGTTCGGCGGATAGCCGGTGGCGTTCATCAAGGTCCAGACGACGCACGCCTGGGCCGAGACATCCAGATGTTGCCCGAGCCCGGACCGCTCACGCTCGTAGAGGGCAACGACGATGTCGGCGGCGGCTTGTACGCCGGCATGGAACGCGGCTTGCGGCATCGCGCCCATCGGTACCGGTGGTCGGTCCGGATCGCCCTGCAGCCCAGTGAGCCCGCCCGCCGCCTCGACGGTCACTTCCGCAGCGGGCGCGTCGGCAAGCGGGCCGGTGGTGCCGAAGGGCGTGACGGACACGTGGATCAGCGCCGGAAAGGCCCCGGAGAAGTCGCGGCGACGCCCGGATTCGATGAACACGTCCGCATCGGCGAGAAACGGCGTTGGATCGTCGGCAACGACGCTCTTCTTGCCCGCCCCCACGCACGCCCAGTAGAGGGACTCGTCGCCATCGAACGGACCCAGGCGGCGCGCCTCGCATCCCTGGCGCGGCTCGACCTTGATGACCTCGGCCCCGAGTTCGGCGAGCACCTTTCCGGCGAGTTCGCCCCAGCGCGTGGTGGCGTCGATGACGCGGATACTCTCCAATGGCGGCTTCATGGCAGCCTGGGCTTGGTGCCGATGATGCCTTCGCGCTCCAGGTCGTCTATCTCGGCCTCGCTCAAGCCGATGAGATCTCTCAGCAACTCCCGGTTGTGCTGTCCCAAGGTCGGCGCCGGGCGATCGATGTCGAACGGTTCGTCGCCGACGCGGTACGGCGCGGCGGGATGCGGCAGCACCCCGACGTGGTCCCGCTCCATCAGCTTCCAGAAGCCACGCCCGGCGAGGTGCGGATCCGTCGCGAGTTCCAGACCGCTTGCCACGTATCCCGCATGCACGCCAACGGCCTGGAGTTCCAGCATGAGCACTTCCGCCACCTGGCCTTCGGTGAAGTCCGCGATCGCGGCATCGAGTTCATCGTTCCTGCGCAAGCGATCCGCCACATCGACGAACCCGTCGATGCCCGAGAACGCCGACAACGCCTCCCATTCGTCTTCCGACTGCACGGCGATGGTGATCCATTCGTCCTCGCCCACGCACCGGTAGACGCCGTGGGGCGCATAGCGTGGTGAGCGATTGCCGAGCCGCGGTGGCGGCCTGCCCGTCACCGATTGGGCAAGAATCCCCTGCGCGCCAAGCGGGAACAGGCACTCCGACTGGGACAGCTCGAGGTGTTGGCCTTGGCCCGTGCGCTGTTTCGCGTAAAGCGCCGTGAGCAACGCGGCGGCGCCGTTCAGGCCGCCAACGGAGTCGCCAAGCGCGACATGCACCATGGTCGGCGGGTAGTCGGACTCGCCCGCGAGGTGAGGCAATCCCGATGCCTGTTCCACGGTGGAACCGTAGGCCCGGTAGCTGGACCACGGGCCATCCGTGCCGAACGCCGGCATCGAAATCATGACCAGGGCCGGATTGATGCCCGACAGCACCGGGTAGTCGAGGCCGAGTTTCGGCAGCACGCCCGCCGAGTAGTTCTCGACGACGACATCGGAGATGGCCACCAAGCGCTTCAGCAGCTCGCTGCCGACGGGCGTCGAGAGATCGAGGGTCAGGTCGCGCTTGTTGCGGTTGACCATGTTGAACGCCGGGTTCTTCTCCGCGCCGTGGCTGTCGATCCACCCCTGCGTCGCTTCCCAGCCTCTCCACCAGTCGAAGCGCACGCAGCCCTCCACCTTGATGACATCGGCGCCCATGTCCGCCAGATGACGTGCGGCAAGCGGTCCCGCCCAGCCCATGGAGAGGTCCACGACCCGCAGGCCAGCGAGTATTCCCGGTCGCGTCACGCGAGGTACTCCGAGTCGGACTCGCCAAGTCGGGCCACGGCGCCGCCCGCCACAGCCGGCGTCCGGAACAACCGAAACGGCGTCGCGGGTACCTGGAAATCGGTCCCGTTGCAGGAGATTTGGGTGAATGCGCCGCGGTGAACGTACTGGTCCACCGAGAACAGTTCCTCCATCGTCGGTACCGGCGCGAGCGGGATGCGTAGCGACTGACCCCGGGTGACCAGTTCACCGGCGGAACGTTTCCGCACCCGGGACCGGATGATCGGTTCCAGGGTGTCGTAGTGCATCAGCCGGCCAATGGCGGTCTGATAGCCGGGTTCGTCCGCATACTGATCCATGGCGAGCAGCGAGCAGAAGTTCTTCCACTGCCTCGGGGTCAGGGCCGTCACGCCAAGCCAGCCATCCGCACAGGCGTAGACGCCCAGCGGATAGGTCGGCGCGAAGCGGTTCACGCCCAGGCGTTTGCCGCGTCGACCGCTGCGGTAGCCGCCGACACCGCCCACCTCGGTAAAGCAGAGGTTGGCTTCGTGGATGCTGGTATCGAGTCGCACCGGCCCCGTGGCATTGCCCATCCGGCGGGCGAGCACCTGTCCCAGGGTGGCGATATACGCCGCCAAGCCGCCCACGATTTCCGCCCCGCAACCCGGCGCCACCCAGGGCGGACCCTGTTCGGGGCCTACGTTCCTGACCATGCCGACCAAGGACCAGCAGACGGCGCCGCTGCCCTTGAAGTCCGCGTACGGTCCGTGGCGACCGAACCACGTGATCGTGGAGACGACGACCTCAGGGGCAACCTCCGTGAACGCTGTGCAATCGAAGCGACCGTCGTCGAGAACCACGTCGCAGTCTCGCGCGAGCCGTAACAGTGGCTCCGGTTCTAAGGCCACGTCCAAGGCGACACTCGCCTTGTTCGTGCTGAGATAGGCGTGCAGGGCGCTTGACTCCGGCGCATCGGCACCGGGTATGAACGGGGGTTCCCGGCGTGTTTCAAAGCCGCCGTCCGGCGGCTCCACGTTGACCACTTGCGCGCCATGATCCGCAAACAGCTTGCCGCAGTAGGCGCTAGCAATCGAGCCGGCCACGTCCAGAACCTTGAGGCCGGCCAACGCCCCTTTAGTCGTCACTTCGGTTATGTACCCCCTCGCGCCGGTAGAAAATAACCCAAACGCGCAAACGATTCATGCCGGTTCCGAACGCAACACTGGCCCTCCGACACCGCTCCGAACGACAATAGCCACCGGGAAGCGACGATGGCCACACGCGAAGAACGCCACGTGCCGCGGTTCCACTTCGTGGCGCCGGAGGGTCCCTGCGCGCCCTTCGACCCGAACGGGGCGCTCTACTGGCGCGGCCGCTATCACCTTTTCTACATCTTCCAAGATCCCAGCCTTCCGCGCCGCGGCCACTGCTGGGGCCACGCATCGAGTACCGACCTCGTTCATTGGCGGTTCCATCCACCCGCACTCAAGCCCGGAGGCGATGTGCCGGAGGAAGGCATCTTTTCGGGTTGCGCACTGGTCACCCGGGAGGGCATCCCGGCTCTCGTCTACTACGGCATCAACGCGGGCATCTGCATCGCCTTCGCAGAAGACGACGACCTCGTAGGATGGCGACGACATCCCGCCAATCCCGTCATCGCCGAGCCCAAACGAGGCGACCCCGCCTTCGACGTGTACCGGGTCTTCGATCCCCATGCCTGGCTTGACGGCGACGTCTACCACATGATCCTGGGCGGGCTGGTCAAACCCCACAACGTGCGCGATACGGCCTACCTGTTCACGTCCGCCGACCTCGAGCACTGGGACTATCAACGACCGTTCTACAGCCCGAATCCCAACTGGACCGACGCGAACGAGGATTGCGCCTGTCCCGACTTCTTCAAACTGGGCTCTCGCCATGTGTTGATGTGCATCAGCCACCCACGCGGCACGCGCTACTATCTCGGCCGCTACCACGCCGGGACGTTCATTCCCGACAGCCACCATCGCCTGACCTATCCCGGCGGGGCGGGTTTCGCGTCGGAATCCCTTCTCGATGGCATGGGCCGACGGATATTCTGGGCCTGGGCCATGGGCCAGCGCCGGGCGGGAACAGACCCGTTCGCGACCATGACCCTTCCCAGCGTGCTCACGGCCACCGACTCCGGCGGTCTCATGATCGAACCCGTGCGCGAGGTCGAACTGCTGCGCCGCAACCCCCGGGAGACGGCGGCTTTGACACTCGACGACGACGAGCGGCTATTCCCGGCCCTGGCAGGCGATTGCCTGGAACTTCGATTGGCGATCCAGCCACGCGGTGTGCGACGCGCAGGCTTAAGCGTCAGGGCCGCCCCGAACCGCATCGAGGAAACCCGGATCGTCTACGACGCCGTCGCCCGCACGTTGTCGATCGACTCCAGCCGGTCCAGCCGGGACCCTGCCGTGTTCCGCTCGTTCCCAATGGCCACCAGGGCCGAGAAGCACGACCGCGCGGTCCAGACGGCGCCCTGCGCCCTCGATGAAGACGGCATGCTGCGGCTGACCGTGTTCCTGGACGCGTCGATCATCGAGGTCTACGCCAACGATCGGTGCAGGCTGACCGGTCGAATCTACCCGACCCTGGCCGGCAGCCGCCACACCCGACTGTTTGCCGAAGGCGGTCCGGCGGCCTTCTCGCCCGTCCACGCGTGGGACATGGCACCCCTCGTCTACTCGACAGACGATTCGCCCGCCGAGGACGCGCCGGTGCCGACGCCGGCCGCCGACGGCGATGGGCTAAAGTGACCGTTCCCGCCGAAGCCCCAAGGACTCACCATGACGACGCCCTACCCCGACCATCCCCAACTCAACGGCAACTACGCGCCGATTCGCATGGAGTGCGACATCGACGACGTGATCGTGCGCGGTGAACTTCCCCACGACCTCGACATCACCTACTACCGCAACGGCCCGGATCCGCAGTTTCCGCCTCGCCGCGACCACCACTGGTTCGCCGGGGACGGGATGCTGCACATGTTCAACGTCGGCAACGGCAGGGTGCGTTACCGAAACCGCTGGGTGCGCACCGGCAAATGGAAGGCGGAACGGCGCGAGGGGCGCAGCCTCGTCAATCCGTTCAACCCGCTACAGAACGACCGTGCCGCGCGGGGCATGGAAGACGACGGGCTCGCGAACACCAACATCGTCTGGCACGGCGGCAAGCTGCTGGCCCTGGAAGAAGGCCACGCACCGTTCGAGATCGATCCCGACACGCTGGACTCCATCGGCGCCTGGCATTTCGGCGACCGCCTGGCTGGACCGATGACGGCACATCCCAAGGTGGATCCGAAGACCGGCGAGATGCTCTTCTTCGGCTACATGGCGTCCGGGATATTCAGCAAGGACGTGAGCTACCAGACGGTCGATGCATCCGGGGCGCTCACCCGTTCCGAGCGTTTCAAGGCGCCCTTCGCCAGCATGATGCACGACTTCATCGTCACCGACGAACACGTCGTATTTCCCGTATTCCCGGCCACCGCCAGCCGGACCCGGGCGATCCGGGGCAAGCCCGTGTTCGCCTGGGAACCGGACAAGGGAACCCACCTCGCCGTCATGCGCCGCGATGCCTCGGTCGCCGACATCCGCTGGTTCGAAACCGACCCCTGCTTCGTCTTCCATCCGATGAACGCCTACACCCACGGCAATCGCATCATCGCCCACGTGATGCAGTTCGACGAGGTGCCGCTGTTTCCGAACGTCGACGGGACGCCGACGGCACCGGCCCAGGCCCGGTTAACGGAGTGGGTCATCGACCTCGCGGCCAACGCCAACGGCGTGCAACGTCGCGTTCTCGACGACACCACCGGGGAGTTCCCGCGCCTCGACGAGCGTTACGCCGGCGCGAGCTACCGGCACGGCTACTACGCGGCGGCTGCTGCCAATGGAAACAACGATCTGACCCTCAACACCGTCGTCCGCCACGACTTCGGAGGCACCCGCCACACTCGCTACACGCTTCCGGACGGCGACACCACCGGCGAACCCGTATTCGTCCCGAGATCGAGAGACGCCGCCGAGGGCGACGGCTACCTGCTGAGCGTCGTTCATCGCGGGCGCGAGAACCGCAGCGACTTAGCGTTCTTCGATGCCGAGAACCTCGCCGACGGGCCGATCGCGTGCGCCGAACTGCCGCACCGTGTTCCCTACGGTTTTCATGGGAACTGGAAATACAACGAGGTGTGCTGACGGCTTCGGCACGCCGCCGAAAACACCTCACGGAAAATACGCGCTCGGCAGGATTTCCTCGAACGTGAGGCGAAGGTCGTCGACGGCAGTGGCGACCAACTCTTGTGTCCATTGCAGCGTGCGCGAGGCGCGATAGCCTGTCGTCGTCGCCTCGGTGTAGACCGTGATCGTTCGCGCACGGACGTTGACCAACCACGCTTCGGGCACGCCAGCGGCCGCATACCGCGGCATCTTTTCCTCACGGTCGTACGTCAGCGACGAATCCGCCACTTCGATCGCGATGAGAATCTCCTCCGGTTGCGGATGGCGGCGCAGATAGAGCCGGGAGTCGCGACTCACCACGGCAAGGTCCGGTTCGGGCTGGGTGTACCGGGTTAGCTGGACGGATGACTGAACTCGCAAGCGCACCGCCGGGTCAAGGAGACCGGGAAGAACATTGGCCAGTTCGTTAACAATCCCCGCGTGCTCGGATCCCATTGGCGGCATTTCGACAAGCTCTCCATCGATGAGTTCGACGCGGTCGTCGGCGGAGAGAATTCCCGCCTCGCACATCCTCGCGAAGTCATCCACCGTGAGGCGGCGGCGTTGCGGTTTTTTGACCAACGACGTCTTCGATGAAGCCAGCCCAAGAACCCCGATCATAGCAAACGCGCCTTCCTTCACTCGGCAGTGGCCGACGACCATGGGTACCACTATATCCACGCAAACCCGATGGGTATGCAGTCCAACGACCCCAATTCACGTGCGAGATCTCGCACGACGCCGTGTTGGTCAGAACCCGCCGCCCCGGTCCAGATAGGCTTGCTCCTCAGCCGTGTTCAACCGCCCCAGGACGGCGTTGCGGTGCGGGAACCGACCAAAACGCGCGATGACGTCGCGGTGAGCATGGGCGTAGGGCACGAAGTCGCGGGCGAATTCGCGCCATTGCTTGGGCGCTTGCGCCGCGAGGGTTTCGAAGAGCACCACGGCGCGTTCCTGATCCTCCGGGGCTTCGCTGTGCTCAAAGGGATGGTAGAGAAACGCCCGTCCTGGACAGGCGAGTTCGCGATCGAGACCGCGCGCGACCGCGCGTCGTGCGACGGCCAGGGCGACCGTGTCGCCGGCGAAGGCATCCGCCGTTCCCCGGTAGGCGTTGCGTGGAAACTGGTCGAGTAGGATCACCAAGGCCAAGGCGCCTTCGGGTGTTTCTGCCCAATCCGCAAACGCGCCTCGTTGTGCCTGTTCGATCGCGGCGCCGAATCGGTCCCGGATTTCGGCATCGAAGCCGTCATCGGTGACGTACCAGCGCTTCGAGGCCCGGGCGAGGGCCTCGGGATCATCCGGAGCAGGACCCAGCCAGAACTCGAGAACCTCTGTCGGCGTCATTCACGTTCTCACTACCTCGGCAACGATTGCGCTACAGTAGTCGATCATCCCAACGGAGACACCGTCTTGGCACCTCCCCAGTCCGAGCAAACCGTCGCCGAAACCGACGAGAACAACGCTTGGCGCCTCGCAACGCCTGGAACCGAAGGGTGGACCCGTACGGCGCGGCCGAACGATCCCAACAAGTACTTCATGGTGTCGACGGACGGCCACGTGCAGGAGCCCGCCGATCTCTGGCGCAGGCGAATCGACAAGCGATTCCGCGACCGACTGCCGGGCGTCGCCGTGGACGCACAGGGTCGCAAGTACCAGAAAACCGAGGGATTTCGACCGGTGCGCATCCGCAATATCGTCTTCGAGGGCGAAGACCGGTTGCGCAACGGTGCGGGGGAGACGCCGGAGGAGCGCCTCGCCGACCTGGCCAGGGACGGTGTCGATGCGGAAGTGCTGTTCCCGAACAAGGGACTCACGATCTGGGCGACGCCGGATGCCGAGTTCAGCCAAGCGATGTGTCGGGTCTGGAACGACTGGGCCTGGGAAGTGTTCGGTTCCTACAACGACCGGCTATCGCCGATGGGCTGCATCGCCTCCGCCGATCTGAACGGGGCGATCGAGGAGATCCAGCGCGTGGCGGCACTCGGATTCCGCGGTTTGGCCCTACCGTGCAAGCCGGTCTGGGGGCCGCCCGACCACGAACATTTGAACTACAACCTGCCCGAGTTCGATCCGCTGTGGGCCTGTATCACGGAGGTCGGCCTGCCGGTCACGTTCCACGTCTCGACGGGGCGCGATCCCCGAACATCGCGGGGTAACGGCGGCGCCGTGGTCAACTACGCGGTCCATTCGCTGGCACCCACCATGGAGCCCATCGCCAACCTATGTGCTTCCGGCGTTCTCGAGCGCTACCCCGACCTGCGCTTCGGCAGCGTCGAGGCGGGCATCGGGTGGGTGCCCTGGACCATCTGGGCCCTCGACGAGGCGTACCGGAAACACCATATGTTCGTTCGTCCCAAGCTTGGGCGGCTGCCAAGCGACTACTTCCGGCAATGCGGATTCGCGACCTTCCAGGAGGACAAGCCCGGACTGGATCTTGCCCGGGAGCACAAACTCGTCGACAACTTCCTATGGGCCAACGACTATCCGCACCATGAAGGCACATGGCCCCACTCGGCCGCGGCGATCGAGCGAACGATGGGTCAACTCACCGACAACGAACGGGCGAAGATCCTCGGACTGAACGCGGCGCGGATCTTCCGCTTCCCCATTCCGGCCCGCTATCGCGAACAGACCGACGTCAAGGCGTTCCTCAACGTCGGGCGTTAAGCATTCGTTCAGCGTCGACGTGTCAATATGCCGACTGAACATTCGTCCTGCCCAGGGCAACAAAGGAGACCCGATGAACCCGTTGCGAATCCGCTTTGCATTGATCTGCGCCGCCGTCGCGTCCGCCTTGGCCCTAAGCGGATGCGTGTTCGTGGTCGAGTCCGACTCCCACTACCGCTACGGCAGACTCCATGGCAGCACGTCCCTGGACGCCATCCAGCCAGGGCTCACGACCCGGGCGTGGGTCGTCGAGAACCTCGGTCAGCCGAGCAATACCTACTTGAACGAGGCAGGCAACGAGGTGCTCGGCTACGTGACCGTCCGGGAGCAGGACACCGAGGTGGCGTTCTTGTTCCTGTTCAACATCGACGTGTCCGAGGAGGAGGTCAAGACGCTACACATCGAGATCGAGGAAGATTGCGTCAAGTCGTTCTGGCTGGAGAGTTAGACCTCTTTTCCTTGAGACCTCGTGGTCGGACGGGCCACGCCAACAGGGCGTCAAATGTTGGCCGCGCGTCGGTGATTGAGTCGCCATGATCGAGATTCCGGATGCCGTGACTCTCGCGCGCGTGCAGTTCGCCTTCACGATCACGTTTCACATCATCTTCCCGGCCTTTTCCATCGGGCTAGCCAGCTACTTGCTGGTCCTGGAGACGCTTTGGCTGCGTTCGGGCAAGGCGGTCTATCTAAACCTGTTCCGGTTCTGGATGAAGATCTTCGCCGTCGCCTTCGGAATGGGCGTGGTATCGGGAATCGCCATGTCGTACCAGTTCGGCACCAACTGGTCCGTCTTTTCCGACAAGGCCGGCCCGATCATCGGGCCACTCATGACCTACGAAGTGCTGACGGCCTTCTTCATGGAGGCGGGTTTCCTCGGCGTGATGCTCTTCGGCATGGGCCGGGTTTCGAAGTCCCTGCACGTGATCGCGACCGGCATCGTGGCCGCGGGCACGCTGGTATCGGCCTTCTGGATCCTCGCGGTGAATTCCTGGATGCACACCCCAACCGGTTTCTCCATCAACGACGCGGGCCAGTTCGTTCCCGTGAATTGGTCCGCCATCGTGTTCAACCCGTCGTTCCCGTTTCGCCTCGTACACATGGTCCTCGCTGCCTATCTGACGACTGCGTTGGTCGTCGGTGGGGTCGGCGCGTTTCACCTTTTGCGGGAACGAACAAACGCCGAAGCCCGCAAGATGTTCTCCATGGCCATGTGGATGGTCGCAATCATCGCCCCTGTGCAAGTCGTGGCCGGCGACCTGCACGGGCTCAACACGCTGGAGCATCAGCCCGTTAAGGTAATGGCCATGGAGGGACACTACGAGTCCTATCCCCAGGGCGCGCCTCTGTTCCTTTTCGGGGTACCCAACGAGGCGGAGCAGCGGCTCGACTATGCCCTGGGCATTCCGTGGCTGGGATCCTTGATCCTGCACCATGACCCGGACAATCCCGTCAAGGGACTCGACAGCGTGCCCGATGAGGACCAGCCTCCCGTCGCGGCCGTGTTCTTCTCGTTCCGCATCATGGTCGGGATCGGCTTGCTGATCGTGCTGCTGGGATTGTCCAGTCTTGTCCTGCGGCGGCGGCGAAGACTGTTCGAGAGCCCCGCATTTCTTCGAACCGCGGTCGCGATGGGCCCATCGGGTTTCGTCGCCATCGTCGCCGGCTGGGTAACCACGGAGGTGGGCCGGCAGCCGTACACCGTCTATGGCCTGCTCTTGACCGCCGACTCGGCCTCGCCCATCGATACGCCGGCCGTCGCGGCTTCGCTGACCGCGTTCGTGATCGTCTACCTTATCGTGTTCGGTTTCGGCATCTGGTACCTGCTCCGTATGATGCGTCGCGGCCCTGTGGAAACCGAGTCGCGCCCGAACGAAGGTCAGCCCAAGAACCTACATTCGGTCCTCATGACGCAACCACCCGGCGTCGGCGACGATCATGTTTGATCTTCCGATCATCTGGGCCTTTATTCTGGCCTTTGCCGTCTTCACCTACGTGGTACTGGACGGGTTCGACCTCGGCATCGGCATCGTCTTCCCCCTTCTCGGCACCGACGAAAACCGAGCCCGGGCGATGAACAGCGTCGCACCCGTATGGGACGGCAACGAGACGTGGCTGATCCTCGGCGGCGGGGGATTGTTCGCCGCCTTTCCCCTCGCCTACGCGGTTCTCATGCCGGCGTTGTACGCCCCCATGATCGCCATGATCCTGGCGTTGATATTCCGCGGCGTCGCATTCGAGTACCGGTGGCGTAACCCGGCGCACCGATCCTTCTGGGACCGTGGTTTTCACCTGGGCTCGCTAGCCGCGACCTGCGCACAGGGAATCGTGCTCGGCACCATCGTCCAAGGCATCGAGGTCGAGGGCAGATCCTATTCAGGTGGGTGGTGGGATTGGGTGAGTCCGTTTTCGGTCATGTGCGGGATCGCACTGACGGCAGGCTATGGTCTGCTGGGTACGACGTGGCTCGTGCTCAAGTCAACGGGCGATCTGCGCGAGCGCGCCTATGTTCTGGCCCGGATCGCCGCGATCGCGACGCTGGGGTTCATAGGCGTTGTCAGCCTCTGGATGCCTTTCCTGTCGCCGGAGATCGCCGCGCGCTGGTTCACCTTCCCGCAGATTGTCTTTGTCCTGCCGGTGCCCACACTCACCACCGCCCTCGCGGCCTTGCTGGCATGGGGTCTGATGACAAAACGGGACGCGGTGCCGTTCCCCGCGTCAATCGGGCTTTTCGGCTTGTGCTTTGCCGGGCTCGGTATCGGTCTCTACCCCTACATCGTGCCCCGTGCGATCAGCATCCAAGAAGCTGCGGCCCCTGACGGCAGCCTACAGTTCATGCTGATCGGCGCGGCAATCCTCCTGCCGATGATCCTTGCCTATACGGCGTATTCCTACTGGATCTTTCGGGGCAAGATCGACCCGGACGCCGGCTACCACTGATGTTCAAGCCGAGCGGCGACCACGTCGACAAGACCGGACCAAAGGAGATCGTCTGGTTCATCGTTCTGTGGATCCTCGGCGTTGCTGGCGTCGGTGTTCTGGCCATCGCGATCAGGCTCGTTCTTGGCGCGTGGTGACGCCGCGCCGGGTCGACGCCAAACGCGCCCGTCACGATTCGGCATGGCCTCGACCGGCGCTACGAGAGCGCGGCAGCTTTCTCGAAACGCGCCGAAGGGCGCGCCGGGACGGGACAAGCCGTCCCCTACGCCGGACTCGTCGGTCGCCGTCCCCGAGTATTAGACGTCTTCGATCACTCGGTACCACTCCCAGCGCAGACCGTCGGGTTCGGTTGCCCAGACCTTGTTCTGGCGGGCATGGCAGCAGGTGATGTCGTTCTCGTCGAAATGCAGGATCCCGCCCGCGCTGACGCGCTCACGGGCGGCGCCGACATCGGCGTCGTCGAACACTTCGACGCCTAGGTGGTTGAGGCGTTCCGGGGCATCGGGTTCCTCGAACAGCACGAGCTTCAAGGGCGGCTCGTCGATCGCGAAGTTGGCGTAGCCTGGCTTTTGCTTGGCCGGCGCGGCGCCAAACATCTTGGAGCAGAAGTCGACCGCAGCGTCGAGATCGTGGACATTCAGCGCGAGTTGCAGCCGCATCAGGACTCTCCACTGACCCTGGGTTCACGAAGTTCGACGCCCCGGGCCACGAAACTCACCTGGACTGCCGTTCCGTCGGGCTGCCTGTTCAGCGTGGCGCCCTCCCCGACGAGATGATCGACTTCGCGCTTGGACAGTTCCTCGCGAACGAACTCGCCTTCGAGGCGCGCTGTCCATCCCATGGAGTCTTTCGGCACGAAGAAGCCGTAGTTCTCGAACGTGACCCGCACGCCTCGGCTCTCGCCCGGTGGCATCAACTCCAACCAGCATCCTTTCATCTGGCAGACCTTGTCGACCTTGCCCTCGACGATCAACGAACGACCGAGGTGCGCCTCGGGGGCGGCGATAGCGCTCTTTAGATCAACGCTCGGGGAATCGCCAAGCGCCGCCCCACGACGAACAATGTCGTCCGCAAACGTCCATTGTCCAATGGCAGCCGAGAGGATCGCCGCAAGGCCGGACAAACGAACCAGATTCATGGCAGTCACCGCAACCAAAGTTCGGGCCTGAACATATATCCGTCAGCGCCGGCCATCAAGCACAAGGCCAACGTCGCCGCAATCATGCCTGGACATCCGGTCCCAGGACGGGACGGGGCAAGCCCGCCCCTACGCGTTTCGGCGACCTAGGCCCTAGTGTCCCGTCAACCCTCAAACGTCGCGTCAGCGTGGCCGCAAGCGTCGCCC
>JAPPGK010000083.1 GCA_028821405.1 Gammaproteobacteria bacterium
TCTCTCGCGCCGCCATCCGCCGCCCGGTGACGGTCGGCATGGTGTTCATCGGTCTCGTGATCGTCGGCGCGTTCGCCGGACTGCGCATGGCCGTCGAACAGTATCCCGAGCAGGAAAGCTCCTACATCGGCATCGGGATTCCCTACGGCTCGACATCGACCCAGGAAGTCGAGCGTAATGTCACGCGTCCGGTGGAGGAGATCCTCTCCACCATGGGCGGCATCGACCGAATGTACTCGCGGACGCGCACGGGCAGGGTGTGGGTCTCGATGCAGATCGATGACGGCGAGGATGTCGCCGCCAAGGGCATCGAAGCCAAGGAACTCGTCGAGAGCATCCGGCACCGGTTGCCCGACGAAATCCGGCACATACAGCTCGGCGGCTGGGACGAGGGCGAAGACGCCCCGATCCTGTCCTTCGTGATCGCCGCCCCCAACCTGGACCAGGAGGACGCCTGGAGGCTGCTCGACGCCCGGGTCCGGATGGTGCTCGAACGGGTTCCCGGGGTGAGTTCCGTCCACCTGTTCGGGGCCAAGCAGCAGTACGTGCGCATCGCCCTCGACCCCGGGCGTCTCGAGGCACACGGGCTCGACGTTCTCGACGTGCAACGACGTCTGCGGGACGAGAACTTCTATCTGTCGGCCGGCAGCATCGACTTGGCGAGACTCGAGACCCAGGTCCGGCCGTTGGGCCGGTTCGACGGACTCGGTGACATTGTCGACCTCCCCGTGCGTCCGGGCCTCTCGGTGGGCGACATCGCAGCCGTCGAGTACGTGCCCCGGGACGAGGCCGACCAGCGCCGCCTGAACGGGGAAGACGCCCTGGGGGTGTCGGTTTACAAGAAGCCGGAGGCGAACCTTGTCGCGGTCGCTCACGACGTGCGGGACGCCATGGACCGCGCTGCACGGGATCCGGAACTTGCCGAGGCATCGTTCCTGACCGTCAGCGACCAGGCCGAACCTGTACTGCGATCGCTCGAGAACCTCATCCAGAACGGCGTCATCGGCGGCGCGCTGTCGGCGATCGTCCTGTTCGCGTTCATCCGTCGGCTCTTCCCCACATTCCTCATCGCCGCCACCGTGCCGCTGGCGCTCGTCGCGACTCTTGGGGCCATGTATTTCGCCGGTCTGACGCTGAACGTGCTCTCGCTGGTCGGCCTGATGCTCGCGGTGGGCCTTCTGGTGGACAACGCCGTGGTGGTTTCCGAGTCCGTCGCGCTCAAGCGGCGCGACCACGGATTGAGCCCATTCGAGGCGGCGGATCGGGGTGTCACCGAGGTTGGCCTCGCGATCACGGCCGGGACGCTCACCACCATCGTGGTGTTCGTGCCGACCCTGTTCCTGGAGATGGTTGGTACGACCACGGCGATGCGCAACGTGGCGATTCCCCTGTGTACATCCATCGCCGCGTCGCTTCTCATCGCGACAACGCTGATTCCCAGTCTCCTCGCCCGGATGCCCGAGGGTCGCGGCGAACCGCGGCATCGTGTGTTCGAACGATTGGGCAATGCCTACGAGCGGATCGTGCTGTTCACGCTACGTCACCGCTATGCCGCGCTGCTGGTGGCGGCGCTCGTCGCGGGGGCCGGCTGGTGGGGCTACACCCAGCTCGATGTCGACATGGCCCCCGAGGAAGACAGCCAGACGCTACAGCTCCGGTTCTGGGTGCGCGGTACCATCGCGCTTGAACGCATGGAGTCCATCGTCGACGAGGTGGAAGCGTCGATCATGGGTAGCCGGGAGGAGCTCGGCATCGGCGACGTCTCCACGACGTTCGACTACGACCGCGCCGACGTCTACATCAACATGCGCGAGGACGCGCCCTACGCCGCCCCTGTCGTCAAGGATCGCATCCTCGCCATGATGCCGGCCGTTCCCAACGTCAACTTCTACTTCCGCTCCGCTCGGGGCGGCAGAGGCTGGTCCCGCGACGGCGGCGGCGGGATGGGCGTGCGCCTGATCGGCGACTCCACCGAGCAACTCATGGCGATCGCCGAGGACGTGATCGGCGTACTCGAAACGCTGCCCTACTTGAGCAACCTACGCACCGAGTCGGAATCCGGCCGCATGGAACTCACCGTTCAGCCGCGACCCGAGCAGGCCGGTCAGCTCGGCGTCACCGCGCAGAGTCTCGCGCGCAGCATCTCCGTGGCGCTCGCCGGCGTGCAGATGCGCCGCGGACTCGATCAGGGCGGATGGGAGGACAACATCCACCTCGAGATCGAGGATCGCGAAGACATCCAGCTCGAGGACTTGAAGCGCCTGCCGATCTTCGTGCCGAGCGGTGGCACGGTGGCGCTCGAAGCAGTTGCCGACCTCCGATTCCGGCCCGCCCTCGGCGGCATCCGCCGCGAGAACCGGGAAACCGCCGTGACCGTGGAGTTCGACCTCCGGCAGATCACCCCGATGGAGGCCCGGCAGCGTGTCGAAGCCGTGATGCGGAACTTCGAGATGCCAACCGGCTACCGCTGGGAAATGGGCCGGGACTTCGACTACGAGGCGGAACAGTTCCGCGACATGCTGATCATGATCGGCGCCGCCATCCTGCTGGTCTACATGCTGATGGGCGCCCTCTTCGAGTCCGCGCTGTTCCCGAGTGCGGTGCTGTTCTCCATCGCGTATTCCGTCGTCGGGGTGATGCTCTTCCTCTGGGCCACCGACACGCCGCTGACCCAGATGGCGATGGTCGGCATGGTGCTCCTAGCCGGCATCGTGGTGAACAACGGCATCGTCTTGTTGAACCGGGTTTTCCAACTCATGCGCGAGGGTCGCAACCGGGAACAGGCCATCGTGCAAGCCGGGAAAGACCGACTCCGGCCAATCCTGATGACCGCAGCCACGACGGTGGCGGGGTTGTTGCCGCTGGCAATTGGCGACGTGCGGATCGGGGGCTCCGGCGAGAGCTACATGCCGATGGCACGCTCGATCATCGGCGGATTGACCTTCGCCACTGCGGTGACGCTGCTGCTGACGCCGCTGCTGTTCGTGCATTTCGACAACTTGAAGCGCGGTGCCCGGGCGTTCTGGCGTAACGCGGTTCCCGCCTGATCCCTTCGACCCGGGACACACACCATTCCGACCGCCGTTAAGTGAACCCTGCAGGCTAGCCGGTGCCGCTCCGCCACCGCCGTCGGGCGGCTAGGTCATGCCTCCGTCTTCGTCCCCATGATGGCAGGCAACTGCGTCCGCAGCCCGATCGCGTGCTCGACGTCCACCTGGAAGGCGATGCCGGTCCCGGGCTTGGTGTCGAACCGGCCCGCGCGGCCGATGCTGACCAGAATCTCCTCGGCACACGCGGCGGCGACGAGGAAGAGCACGGCGTTGCGGGACTCCCAGAGGTCGAGCCCAAGGAACGTTTTTTGGGGTATCAATCCCTCGCCGCGGACGCCGTTGATGATCGTGGCGCCGGTCGCCCCGGCCGTCCGAGCCGCCTTGATGACGGCGTCGGTCCGCCCGTCGTCGACCAGCGCGACGATCAGTTTCAGCTTCATGTCGCCTCCTCACTGGAACGTCTAGCCCGCCGGACGCGGTTCAGCCAGGACGTCGCCATGCTGTAGCCAAGTACCGACATGATAGGGAACACGCTTGCGAACGCAATGAGTCCGAACCCGTCGATGAGGGGATTGCGGCCGGGCACATTGGCAGCCAGGCCGAGACCGAGAGCAGCCACCACGGGCACCGTGACTGTCGATGTCGTAACGCCGCCGCTGTCGTAGGCGAGCGGGACGATGGAGCGGCTCGAGCCGAACGTCTGCACGATGACCACCGCATACGCCGCGATGATGTACCACGACAGGGGCGTGCCCGTGACGATGCGGAACGCGCCGAGCGACACGCCCACCGCCACCCCGACGGCCACGGCGAGACGCAGCCCCCACGACCCGATCGCCCCGCCGGACGCCTCCTCCGCCTTCAGCGCCACCGCGATCAGCGGCGGCTCCGCAATGGTGGTGGCGAAGCCGATCGCGGCCGCGAAGGCATAGACGAGCATGTAGTCGCGCCAGTCGACCTGGGTCGTGCCCGTCGGCGTTGCTGCCGCGCCCGCGGCTTCAGGGGCGGCGAGCTGGCGCGCCATGGTCTCCCCGATGGGGAAGAGCGCCTGCTCGAGGCCGATCAGGAACAGGGTCAGGCCGAGCAGCACCGCGACGAAACCGGCCAGGATGCGTCGGAGGTTCGGAACCCGGCGCCTGAGGACCGCCACCTGGAACACCACGAGGATCACGGCAATGGGCAAGACGTCGACCGCCGTCCCGAACGCCGTGTCGACGAAATCGGCGACGAACTCCATGGCCTCAGATCACCATGCCGTAGCCGAGCACGAAGATCATCGGCGATAGGCAGGCGAAGGCGATTAGCCCGAACCCGTCCACCATCGCGTTGCGGCCGTTGATGGCAGCCGCGAGCCCCACGCCGAGCGCGGTGACGAGAGGCACGGTGATGGTGCTGGTCGCCACCCCGCCGGAGTCGTAGGCAACACCGACGATCTCGTCCGGCGCGAACGCCGTCATCACCGTGACGAGAACATAGCCCCCGATGATCAGGGCGTGGATGGGCCAACCCTTGAGTATCCGCAGCACGCCGAGCGCGATCGCCGTCCCGACCGCAACCGCGACGACCATGCGCAAGTTGAAGGCATAGGCTTCGCGTACCGCATCGTCGTCCGCGAGGGCGCCGGCCTGCGAGGCCACGTCGGCGGCTTCCGCGGCGATCGCAATCAGCGCCGGCTCCGCGATCGTGGTGCCGAACCCGAGACAGAACCCGAAGGCGAGGAGCGCCACCACGCTGCCCTTGCGCGCAAACGCGTGGGCGATGGCCTCGCCGAGCGGGAAGAGCCCTGTCTCGAGGCCCTGGATGAAGAGCGTCAACCCGAGGACCACGCACACGAGACCGAGGACCACGCTGCCGAGGTTCGGGAAAGGCTGCTGAAGGACGACGACCTGGAAGAAGGCGATCACGACGATGATCGGGGCAAGGTCCCGCACCGCGTCGAACAAGCGCCGGGAAAGCGCGACGATCAGTCCCTTCATCCCGGCAGGCATCCCCGCAGGCATCCTCGTGCGCTCGACACGACCCGGGCGGTGCCCCGGAACACCCGGAAACGTGCGGGCCGAGCTCTGCCCGGCGGCAAGTCGACCATCGCGCAGACCACGGTCAAGCCATCGAACGGCTCGCCGCAATGCCGCGGACACAAGTGGGCCGATCCGCCGATGGTTGGACCAAAGGCCCAGTTCCTCTTGTCAAACCCCCGATGGCGCCCAGACGTGCCGAAACCCGTGGGTGCATTCTCAAACATCTCCGAAACGAGTGATGGTTGGCGACAAGCCACGACACGCGCCGCGTCCTAGTCTACAAGCCCCTGCTCTCTGGCGCGACGAGCAAGCCCAATCCAGAGGCCCGCGATCCATGCGATTGGCCCGGTGCCACGTGAGACCGGACGCGTGTGGGCGAAACCTACCTGTCCGACCGGAACCTAACCGGCCTGCGGAATGACCTGGCCCAAGTGTCCGAACGCACGCACGTCTGTCCGAAACCACCCATCCGAAACCACCCCCGCACGAATAGCACCCACGAAGCTACCGTTCCATTTGACGCCGGTGGTGATCGCAGCCATTCTTGGGCACCCGGCAACAATGTCGTCACCCAGTATATTCGGGGGGGGATGACTCGATTACGGGCCCTGCCCAGCCGTGAGCCGTGGACGAAAACACCGCAATGGACTGCTTCGAAGACTCGGTTGCGACCGGCTCTCCTGGTCGTTGTTGGCCTCGTGTATACCACGGTCCTCGTTCAAGGCACCTGGGGTCACGGTGACCGGAGTGAGCACCTGGCCGGTCTCGATGCGAAGATCGAGGCCGATCCCGATTCGCCTCACCACCTACTCGAGCGCGCCGAGGCCCACCGCCGGCTCGGTCACTACGATGAGTCGCTGGCCGATCTCGACCGCGTGCTGGTCCTCTCCCCCGGCAATCTTGAGGTCCACTACCTACGCGGCCTGACCCACTTCGACCGCGGGGAGTTCGCCGATGCGGAGGCTTCGCTGCGGCGATACCTCGAGTCCAAGCCGGACAGCTCGTCGGCGCACATCGCGCTGGCCAAGACGTTGACGCAACAGGGCCGCCACCTGGAGGCCGGGGATGAATACACTCTGGCCATCGCTGCCCAGCCGACGCCGATCCCCAACCACTTCATCGCCCGTGCGAAAGCCTACCGGGCGGCAGGCGAGCAGTTTCTCGACCCGGCCGTCGAGGGCCTGGACGACGGCATGTCGTTGATGGGTCCCCTCGTGACATTGCAGGGGCTCGCGATCGAGATCGAACTCGACCGCGGCAATCACGCGGGGGCGATTGCACGCGTCGACGATGTACTCGCAAACGCCCCCCGGAAGGAAACCTGGCTCTTACGCAAGGGCAGGATTCTCGCTTCGGCCGGCCACCAAGAACAGGCCCTCGACGCCTTCCGGCTCGCGAGGGCATCCTTCGAGTCGCTCCCGCCCCGGGTTCGATCAACCCCCGCGATGATCGCTCTCCGGGACACCATCGCCATCCATCTGGACAAGGACACCTCACCATGACTTACGCGACCGTCTCCTCATCCTCAAGAGATCGACGCAGTCCCTCGCTACGCTCGTTGCTGCTCGCGGCAACCGTCGTGGCATTCACGTTGCCCTGCGTCCATGCCCAGGATCTCATCGCGACGGGGGCAGAGTGGCGGTACCTGGACGACGGCAGCGACCAGGGTACGGCCTGGCGGGAAACGGATTTCGACGACTCCGGCTGGGAGTCGGGGGCGGCGCAACTCGGGTTCGGCGATAGCGACGAGGCGACCGTACTCGAAAGCGGCCACATCACCTCCTACTTCCGACACTCGATAACGGTAGACAACCCGGATGACATCGCTGGGCTCGTACTGGGCATCCTGCGCGACGACGGGGCGGTCGTGTACCTCAACGGCACCGAGGTCTATCGAACGAATATGCCGAGCGGAACGATCTCCTACGACACCCTGGCGGCCGGCGCGGCAGCGAGTGAGACCACGTTCTACGAGCACGAATTCGATGCGTCCGGCCTGGTTTCGGGGTCGAACGTCATCGCGGTCGAAGTGCATCAGGTTTCGGTGACAAGCTCCGACGTGAGTTTCGACTTCTCCCTCGAGACCACGGACACCGCCCCGGGTGCGAACGACCTCATTTCGGTAGGGGCGACGTGGGCCTATCTCGATGACGGAAGCGATCAGGGCACACAGTGGCGCGAGACGGGTTTCGACGACTCTGGCTGGGAGTCGGGCGCAGCGCAACTCGGATTCGGCGACGGCGACGAGGCAACCGTGCTCGAAAGCGGCCACATTACCTACTACTTCCGACACTCGATAACCGTAGACAACCCGGATGACATTGCCGGGCTGGCACTGGCCATCCTGCGGGACGACGGAGCGGTCGTGTACCTCAACGGCACCGAGGTCTATCGGACGAATATGCCGGGGGGCGAGATTGGCTCGAACACGACCGCATCGTCCGCAGTCGAAACCAACCAATTCTTCGAGCACGAGTTCGAGTCATCGAGCCTAGTCGCAGGTACGAACGTCGTCGCCGTCGAGGTGCACCAAGCCAGCCTGTCAAGCTCCGACGTGAGCTTCGACTTCTCCCTCGAGACCACCGCCACTGCGCCTGGCGCCAACGACATCGTCTCCCTGGGCTCGACGTGGTCCTATCTGGATGACGGAACCGATCAGGGCACCGCATGGCGCGAGCCGGACTTCGACGATGCCGACTGGGAATCCGGACCAGCCCAACTCGGCTTCGGAGAGGGGGACGAGGCAACCGTCATAACCCGGGGCGCCACTACGTTTTACTTTCGGCACGACTTCAACGTCGAAAGCGCAGGAATCGTCGGCCTCGAAGTTACTCTGCGGCGCGACGACGGCGCGATCGTCTATCTCAACGGTACCGAGATCGTCCGTTCGAACATGCCCGACGGCGAGGTCGGCTACGACACCTTTGCGCCCAATGCCGACGACGACGGACAGAGTCTTCACGAATACACCGTGTCCGTTGATGCGCTCGTCGACGGCGACAACGTGCTCGCCGTCGAGGTCCACCAGGTCAACACCGCCAGTTCCGATCTGAGCTTCGACCTGAGCCTTGCGAAGATCCTCGTGGCGGAAGACCCCGAGCTGGAGCGAGGACCCTACCTGCAAATGGGTACGCCGTCTTCGATGATCGTGCGCTGGCGGACCGACGGATTCACCGACACGAAACTGTCCTATGGTCCCGGGCCGGACAACCTCGACACGACCATCGAGATGACCACACCGAAGTCCGAACACGAGGTGCTGATCACGGGTCTCGAAAGCAACACCAAGTACTTCTACGAAATCGGCAATTTGGATCGGACGTTCGCCGGCGGCGATGCGGACCACTTTTTCAAGACCTCGCCGCCGACGGGATCGAACGAACCGGTGCGCATCTGGGTCATCGGCGACTCGGGACAGTGCGCCATCGACCAGGACGGTTGCGACGAGGCATCCGCCGTCATGAACGAATACCTCGACTGGGCAGCCGAGAACGGCGGCAGGAACGCAGACATCATCCTGATGCTCGGCGACAACGCGTACAACGACGCCACCGATAGCGAGACAACCCGCGGCTTGTTCGAGCCTTTCGCGGAAGTTCTGCGCAATCACGTCCTCTGGCCCGTGCCCGGCAACCATGAATTCGGTGCCTCGGACTCACCGACGCAGTCGGGGCCGTACTACGAAGCCTTCACCCTGCCCAAGGCGGCCGAAGCCGGCGGCGTGGCCAGCGGGACCGAGGCGTACTACTCCTACGACTACGGCAACGTTCACTTCGTGGCGTTGGACTCCCACGACACCGACCGGAGTGCACCGGACGATCCCCAGTCCGACATCTGCCCGGGAGACGGCACCGGTGGCGACATGTACAACTGGATGTGCGAGGACCTGGCCGCCACGACCCAGGATTTCATCATCAGCTACTGGCACCACCCGCCTTACACCAAGGGATCCCACGATTCCGACCTACGGGAAGACTCGGGGGGCCGCATGCACGACATGAGAGAGCGTTTCGTGCCGGCGCTCGAGCACTACGGCGCCGACCTGAACCTAACCGGACACAGCCATTCCTACGAGCGATCCGTCCTGATCGACGGGCACTACGGCTTGTCCTCGAGCTACCGCCGCGATACGCACGGCAAGGACGCGTCCAGAGGAGCTCCGGCATCCGGCGGCTACACGAAGGATGAGGGAGCGAACCAGGGCTCAATCTATTCGGTGGTGGGTAGTTCGTCGAAGAACCAGGGCGGCCTGCTCCGGCATCCGATCATGATCTACTGGGAGAACATCGAGGGTTCAGTCGTCGTCGACATCGAGGGCACCCAGATGGATGCCTACTTCATCAGGAACGACGGCGAGGTGAGGGACGAATACCGACTCACCAAGAACGTCGACAGCGATGGCGACGGGATCCTGGACGACGACGACAACTGCCCGGCGGTCGCGAACGAGGATCAGACCGATACCGACGCCGACGGCGAGGGCGACGCCTGCGATGACGACGACGATGGTGACGGCGTTGCCGACGACAACGACGCCTACCCGCTCGATCCGACCCGGAGCGTCGACACGACACCCCCCGAGATCAGCGTGGCCGACTTCGGGGTCGAGGCCAAGTTCCCAGCCGGCATCAATCTCACGCCACGGGTGTATCGCGATCACATCACGGTATCCGACGATGCCGATTCACAGGATCAGATCACCGTCTCGACGATGCCCTTGAGCCCGCTCGCGCTCGGCGAACACACGGTCACCTTCACCGCCCGCGACCGGGCCGGCAACACCGCGACGGCGACGGCCACCGTCACGGTGACGGACTCGACCGCACCCATGATCCACGCTCCGGACAGCGTGACTATCAACCTGTTCACCACCGACGAGGGTGTCTTCGTACCCGCCACGTTGATCGCCAAGGATTCGACGTGGCGCTACCTCGACGACGGCAGCGACCAGGGCACGGCCTGGCGCGAAACGGAATTCGACGACTCCGCTTGGTCCAGCGGCCCGGCGCAACTCGGTTTCAACGAAGGCGACGAGGCGACCCTCATCACCGCCGGCCACATCACTTACTACTTCCGCCACACGTTCACGGCCACGAACGTCGCCTCGGTCGAGGCGCTCGCCATCGAGTTGCTGCGCGACGACGGCGCCGTGGTCTACCTCAACGGCACCGAGATCCACCGCGACAACATGCCGAGCGGCGAGATCGACTACGAGACGAGGGCGTCTTCGCCCGTGGGCGGCGATGACGAGTCGGCCTACTTCCCCGCGAAACTCGCCGGGGACGCGCTCCGGGACGGCGAAAACGTGCTTGCCGTCGAGGTCCACCAGAGCTCGAGCACGAGTTCGGACGTGAGCTTCAACCTCGGGCTCGACACGGCGTTGGCCGATACCCCCATCGTCGCCGCCGGCGCCACCTGGCGTTACCTCGACGACGGCAGCGACCAGGGGACCGATTGGCAAACGGCGGAATTCGATGACTCGGCCTGGTCCAGCGGACCGGCGGAGCTGGGGTTCGGCGAAGACGACGAGGCCACCGCGCTCACCTCGGGGCACATCACGTACTACTTCCGGCACACGTTCAGCGTGGCAGATCCCGTCGGTGTCGACTCGTTGCGGTTGTATCTCAAGCGCGACGACGGCGCCGTGGTGTACTTGAACGGCACGGAGGTCGTGCGCGACAACCTGCCGGAAGGCGAAATCACGTCCACTACGCTCGCGGACAACGCAGACGACGACGGCAACTCGTTCCACGAATTCGTGCTCGACTCGACTCACCTCATAGAGGGCGAGAACCTGCTCGCCGTGGAAGTCCACCAGGTCAGCACCACGAGTTCGGATTTGAGCTTCGACCTGCGATTGACGGACGTTGCCGAAGCACCGGCGGGTGGCGTGGCCCTTTCAACGGCGGCCAAGGTCCGTGGGTTCGTCGATTCGGTAACCGCAACCGACATCGTCGACACCGACGTCGACTTGAGCAACGACCTACCCAACAGCCTGGTCATCGATGCCATGATCGAAGTGACGTTCACGGCGACCGACGACTCCGGCAACACCGCGACCAAGTCGGTCATGGTGCTTGCCAAGATCGGCCCGGATCTGACCGTCCCCGACGACATAACCGTGGTTTCGCCCGACGGGTCCGCCGTGTCTAGCGATCTGATGGTCATTGCGGACTTCCTCGGGAGCGCCACCGCCGTCGACCAGGACGGCAATGAACTCGATGTGACCAACGACGCCGGCGAGACGTTCGATCTCGGCACCACCACCGTGACCTTCTCGGCAACGGACGCCATGGGCCGCACGGCCGAGGGAACGGCCGGCGTCACGGTCGGCACCGACGGCGACGGCGACGGGGTCTTGGACGACGACGACAACTGCCCATCGGCCATGAACGCCGGCCAGACCGACACCGACTTCGACGGACTAGGCGACGAATGCGACAGCGACGACGACGACGACGGCGTCCCGGACGCGACCGACGCCTACCCCCTGGATCCGAACCGCAGCCAAGAGACCGACGGCACGGAGATGGCGGCACACGACGTGTGGATGTTCCCTGCCGCCATGGACTTGACTCGTCAGGGATTCGCCCGCGTCATCAACCACGCCGCGACCGCGGGCATGGTCGAGATCGAGGCCATCGACGACGATGGCGTGACGTACGGCCCGGTGACTCTCATGATCGACGCCGCCGAGACGGTCCACTTCAACTCGACGGACCTCGAAGACGGCAACGCGGCGAAGGGTCTCCCGACGGGTACCGGACCGGGCAACGGAAACTGGCGGCTTGCGTTCTCAAGCGATCTCGACATCGAGGTGTTGGCCTATATCCGCACACCCGCCGACGGATTCCTGACCTCCATGCACGACGCCGTCCCGGCCGGCGAAGACGGTCGGCACCGCGTGCCCATCTTCAACCCCGGCAGCAACCTCAACCAGATGAGCCAACTTCGGCTGATCAATCCCGGTGACGAACCCGCCGAGGCCACGATCACCGGGATCGATGACGCCGGCGCATCGCCAGGCGGCGAGGTCACGGTCTCCATTCCCGCAAACGCCACGATGACCCTCGACGCCGACGCGCTCGAGTCCGGCGCCGGACTTGAAGGCGCGCTGGGCGACGGCACGGGCAAGTGGCAGCTCTACGTCGAATCGGACCAGCCAATCCAAGTCCTGAACCTCATGGCGCTCGCCCAGACAGGCCACCTCACGAACCTGTCGACGGCACCCGGAAACGACGATGCGACCGGGCACACCGTGCCACTGTTTTCCGCGGCTTCGGACGCACTGGGTCGGCAAGGCTTCGTGCGGGTCATCAACCATTCCGACACGGCAGGCGAAGTGTCGATCGATGCGGTCGATGATGCGGGGGGAACCTACCCCACGTCGACGCTGGCACTGGACGGCAATCAAACCGTGCACTTCAACTCGAACGATCTCGAAATGGGAAATGACGACAAGGGGTTGTCCGGTGGAACGGGGGCCGGCGATGGAGACTGGCGGCTCGTTCTGGCGAGCGAACTGGACATCGAGGTGCTGGCGTATATTCGTACCACGCACGACGGATTCCTGACCGCGGTGCACGACACGGTACGGCGCGACGCGAACCGTCACCGAGTGCCGACCTTCAATCCCGGCTCGAATGCCAACCAGGTTAGCCGGCTACGGCTCGTCAACGCGGGGGAAGGCAGCGTCGAGGCGACGATCTGGGGAGTCGACGACCGAGGAGAACGTTCGTCGGGCACCGTCAACGTCTCCGTCTCACCGGGCACGTCGCGGACATTCACGGCCCAGGAACTGGAGGACGGCGCCGACGGTCTCGACGGCGCACTCGGCGACGGCACTGGCAAGTGGCAACTCATCGTGGAATCCGGTCAGCCGCTGACCGTGATGAGCCTGCTGTCGAGCCCGACCGGCCACCTCACGAACCTGTCCACCGACCGCGAGCGTGTGTTAGCCCAAAGCAGTAATGTCCCCTTTGTCCAATTCTAAGATGTCCCC